>DATATV010000098.1:0-70135 GCA_036268615.1 Pseudonocardiaceae bacterium | reverse complement strand
GCGCGAATCACTCCGCGGCTTGTAACCGCACCGTCTCTCGTTGGGCTCTGCCCTGCTCGGACAGGCCACCGCTATCGGGGTACCTCATCCATCCCTGCGTAGATCATGAATCGATCATGATCGGGGAGGACACGCCGAGCGAACACAAGATCAACGCTGGCCATTCATGATCTGTAGCTGCGGATTCTCGTGGCTGGCGGGCCGTTTTTCTCTGTCCCGTGGTGTGTCACCTTGGGTCGCTGTAGACCGTGATGTCGCGGTGTCCACGGACGCATGGCGGACGGGATCTGTGCCCTGGGACGGTCGGTGCGCACCGTCGGCTGTTTCACGGACGGCCACGGACGGGCCGCGCTGGCGGCGCGTTCACGGCAGTGCCGACGAAGGCGGCGGCCGGTTTTCGGCTCGTGCTGCGGTTCCGTCGTCCGCGGCCGGCCCGGTCATCTCTAGGACACCGGAAAGTGGCTTGGGTGTGTCCAGGCCTGGTGGCGGGCCGAGCGCGCCTGGTGTGACGAGGCGGCGTGGTCGGTGCCTGGCGCGCCGTCGTGCTCGCCGGCTTTGCGGTCAGCAGGTGGACCGGAGTGCGGGCAGCGGCCCGGGCACGGGTCTGTCGAGTTCGCCTGCCGCGGCCGCGCGGCCGCCGGCCCGGGCCGAACGGAAGTTATCGCCGCCTGCCTCTGCCACGCCGTCGACGCCGTCAGCCGTGTGATCTGACTCGCGCGCTCGAGATGCCCGTGCCCGGGCGTGGTCCTGCTGCGGTCCTGGGGTACCTTTCGCGTACCTTGCTGGAGGTAGCAGGTCCGCCGCTTAGCTCTTGAGGTAGGCGAGGACGGCGAGCACGCGGCGGTTGTCCTCGCCGGATTGCTCGAGTCCGAGCTTGGTGAAGATGTTGTTGCTGTGCTTGCTGACGGCCTTCTCGGTGACGAACATGCGGCTGGCGATGGCGGCGTTGGATCGGCCTTCGGCCATCAGGGCGAGGACTTCGTGTTCGCGCGGGGTCAGGGTCTGCAGCGGGATGTCGGCGGCGTGGCGGGTGAGGAGGGCGGCGATGACGTCAGGGTCCATCACGGTTCCGCCTGCGGCGACCTGGCGGACGGCGGCGATGAACTGGTCGATGTCCATGACCCGGTCTTTCAGGAGGTAGCCGGCCGCCCCGGTGCCGTCGGACAGCAGTTCCCTGGCGTAGATGGGCTCGACGTACTGCGACAGCACGAGCACCGGCAGGCCGGGGAAGCGCTGGCGGGCGTCGATCGCGGCCCGCAGGCCCTCATCGGTAAATGTCGGCGGCAGTCGCACGTCGACCACCGCGATATCGGGACGGTGGGTGGTCAGCGCCTTGATCAGCGACGGGCCGTTGGCGACGGCGTCGGCGACCTCGAAGCCGTAGGTCTCGAAGATCCGGACCTCGCCCTCCCTGAGCAGGGCGAGGTCCTCGGCTAGGACAATTCGCACGGCACCCGTATCCTCACGGTGGTGGGTCCGCCGGGCGGGCTGTCCACGGCCAGCGTGCCGTCGAAGGCGGACAGCCGCCGCTCGATGCCGAGGAGGCCGGTACCGCCGCCGATGCTGGCGCCGCCGTGGCCGTCGTCGGACACACGTATCGACACCAGACCGGCCGCGTTGCCCGTGCCGGGCGCGTAGTCGGCGGTGATCAGTATCCGCCGGGGGCCGGCGTGCTTGATCGCGTTGGACAGTGCCTCGGCGATGGCGAAGTAGGCCGCGGACTCGACCGGCGGCGGCAGCCGGCCGGGCAGCCGGAAGTCCACCGTGGTGGGCACCGGGTTGACCATGGCCAGCGCCTCGACGGCGCCTTCGAGTCCGCGGTCGGCCAGCACCGGCGGGTGGATGCCGTGCACCAGGTCGCGCAGGTCGGCCAGCACGCCCGAGGTCGATTCGCGGGCCTCGGCCAGCAGGCCCTGCGCTGCCTGGGGGTCCTGCGCCATCAGCCGCTGGGCCAGGCCCAGGCTCATGCCCAGCGAGACCAGCGTGGCCTGCGCGCCGTCGTGCAGGTCGCGCTCGATCCGGCGCAGTTCGCGGGCCTGGGAGTCGATGGTCTCGGCCCGGGAGGACGCCAGCTGCCTGACCCGGGCTTGCAACTCGGCATGCCTGGCCGGCGCCAGCAGCGCGTTGATCACCCGGGCGTTCAGGGTCACCAGCGGGACCGCGGTGACGTACCAGATCACCCAGAACGCCAGGCCGAGCGGCAGCATGGTGAACGATTCCGCCGTGCCGTTGAGCTGGAAGAAGCCAAGCGGCTCGCGGAACAGGTCCGGCGGGGTCACCCTGACAAGCAGCGGGTAGCTGAGGTAGAACACGCCGAACAGGAAGAACACGGCCGACAGCCCGCAGGTGAGCAGGCCCGTCACCGAGTTCAGCAGCAGCCAGGCGCCGTCGCGCCAGGTCGCCGGGTCACGCAGGATCGTCCCCGTCCGCGCCAGCCATGTCCGCGGCAGCCATCCGGCGGCCGGCGCCGACCGGTACGGCACCGCCACCGGGACGCCGAGTCGGGCCGCCGCCCAGCGCCGGTGCAGGCCGGCGAACCACCGCACAAGGACCGTCGCGACCAGGGTCAGCGGGATACCCGCGCCTAGCCCGATCACGGACAGCGCGCAGATCCAGGCCGCCGCCAGGCAGGCGCCCGCCGTGCTGGCCACCGCCAGCAGCAGCGACTGGCCCAGCAGTCCCAGCCGCAGGGCGACGGCGGACCTGCGCGGCGGCAGGCCGTGCCTGGGCCGCGCGAGCGCCGGCGGAGCGGGCCACGACGGCTGTCCGGATCCGGTCACTGCGTTCAGGTCCTCCTGGGTGGCTACCGTACCGGCGCGGGCGGGCGGCGGTCATGGGTCCTGTCCCGAGCATGGCCGACCGGACCGGGATCGCGCAGGGGAGTTTCCCCTACCAGGACCGGGGGCTGGCCACCCGTGTGCCGCGATCTCGTGGCCGGCACGCTTGAGACATGACAGATAACAGTGCACAGCCTCTGCGGTACTTCGGGTCTTCACGGCGCCGGCCCCGGGCCCCGCGCCGCCGCCGGGCGGCCCTGCTCCTGGGCGCGGCCATGGCCTTCGGCGTCGGCGCCGCGGGACTGGCGGCGCTGCCCGGTGCCGCGGCCGCCACGTCCGAGCAGGCCCGTTCCCCCCAGGCGGCCCGGCTCGCCGCGCTTGCCGGGCAGGAGGTGGCGGCCGGCGCGCCCGGCGTCACCGTCCGGGTCAGTGACGGCTACGGGCCGGCCATCGAGATCGCCCGCCAGGCGGCATGGACGAAGGCCGACGGCACCCTCACCGTGGGCAGCCGGTTCCGGATGGGCTCCAACACCAAGACGATGGTCGCCACCGTGATCTTGCAGCTGGTCGCCGAGCGCCGTCTCGCGCTGACCGACCCGGTCGCGAAATGGCTGCCAGGCCTCATACCCGACGGCCACGCGATCACCATCCGGATGCTGCTCAACCACACAAGCGGCCTGTTCGACTACCTCGAAGATCCCGCCGTGCTCAAGGCTTTCACCGGCCGGGACACCAGGTCGTGGACGCCGCTCCAGCTGATCGCCGCGGCCGTCAGGCACAAGCCGCTGTTCGCCCCGGGCAAGGAGTACTCCTACAGCAACACCAACTACGTCGCACTCGGCCTCGTCGCCCAGCAGGTCACCGGCAAGAGCATGAGCGAGCTGATCGAGCAGCGGATCGACCGGTCGCTCGGCCTGAAGGACACCTACCTGGTCACCGGCTTCCCCGCGCCGGGCGACGCCAGGGTGGCGAACGGCTATGAGCCCGATGCCGCCCGGCTGGCCCCGCTGCTGCCGCCGTACGCGCCGCCCGGCACCTCGTTCACCGGGCCCGCCCGCGGCACGTGGGTCAACACCACCAAGATCAACAACAGCACCGAATGGACCGCCGGCGGCATCGTCTCTACCGCCGCGGACTGGGCCCTGTGCCGCTGATGGAGATCGACTACATGGCCGGGGCTTCGGCTTGGGTCTTCTGGCGCAGTCTCTCATAAGGGGTTTGTCCGTTGAGTCCGCCGTGAGGTCGGTGGTAGTTGTAGTAGTCCTGCCACTCTTTGAGCTTGGCGTTGAAGACGTTGGTGTCGTCGATGACGGTGCCGTCGAGCAGCCGGTAGAACTCCTCGGCGTCAATCCGGTGGGACCGCTCGACTTTGCCGTTCAGCCGGGGCGTGCGGGGCTTGATGTAGCGGTGCTGGATGCCCTTGTCGAGCACGTGCCAGTGAAACGCTGACTGGAACTCAGCCCCGTTGTCGGTCTGGATGGTCTCGACCGCGAAGGGCAGCTGGGAGAGCACGTAGTCGATGAACTCGATCGCGGTCTTCTGGTTGTTGCGCTGGTAGATCTTGAGCACGCGCAGCCGGGTGCAGTCGTCGATCGCGGTGTACTGGTAGAACTTCCCGCGCCGGCCGACGGGTTTGATCGGGACGCCGGTGGTGGCAGCTTTCGGGAGCGGTTCGACGAACTTGACGTCGACCTGGACGTGATGGCCGGGGCGCTGTTTCTCGTAGCGTTTCCAGCGCAGGTCGCGCCGCTTGTACCGCTGCGAGGCGGGCAGTCGGCCCATGTCCAGGCGGTGGAGGATGCGCCACACGCCGGACTGGCTGATCTCGACGTCGTGGTAGCGCTTGAGATACATCTGGATCTTGCCCGGCCCGAAGTGATAGTGCTGCCGCAGATGAATGATCTTCTCGACGACTTCGACACGGGTGGCGTTCGGGCTGGTCCGGGGACGCTTTGACTGGTCGCGCAGGCCGTCGACGCCGTCGGCCTCGTAGCGGCGGAGCCAGGTGTAGTAGGTCGGGCGGCTGATGCCGAAGTATCGGCAGGTCATGGCCACGTTCCCGGAGACTTCCTCGACGTGGCGCAGGACCGCCAGGCGGCGACGCACCTGGCGGTCCAACTGTGGCTCACTCACCAGTAACTCCTTATGATCAAGAAGCCCCGGTGTCAAGCATCTCCGTCAGTTTTATATCGACACATGCAAGCGGATCTCCCTGCCGCCTGAGCGCCCTGTCACCCGGCCTGTTAACGGCGAGAGCCCTCCCGGGCAGGCTTCAGACCCCAGATGTCGCGATCAGTAGTCGGCGAGTAGGTAGCGGGCGAGATGAGCGGACGCGAGGTGGTTACTAGGCAGACCATCTGACCCACTGCAATGGGGCACTCATGGGCCGTGGTGCACCATGTTCGCCCAGATGTCTGGCCGGAGAGGCTCGGTCTCGCGCAATTTCCGGGCGACGGCGTTGATCGCCGCTGCAGCGTGGCTCGCACTCGGGCTGTCCGACTGCGCGGTGTAGAAGTCGTGGGCTGCGGTGGCGGCGATGCGATCCGGCAATGGCCAGAAGCTGGCGACAACGTGCCGATACCCGGCCAGTTGGAACGCCGCGGCAAGGTGGAGCGGTTCGTCACCGTGTTCCACGCTCAGGGCTGCGGTCGCGCAGGCGGACAGGTAAGCCAGCTCCGCTGTGTCGAGACGTAGCGCGCTGATCGTGGGGATGGGTAGTGGGCCATCTTGTAGGAGCAGTGCGCCTTGTACGCAGGCGGCCAGGTCGGTGTGCGCATGGCAGGCGAAGTGGGTCCAGTTAGCGCGGGGAAGCGCTGCCAAGACCGAGTCCGCAGTCGCTTTCACGCCAATGAGCGGAGGTAGGCCGGGATGCTGTGCGTGCAATTGCTCCACCTCAGCGAGAGTTGCGGTCAGATCCGCCTCCCCGGGAGTGATGGGCATGGCGACAATCAGCTGCCGCCGCGCCATGGGGGCTGGCCGGGTCCGCAGTTGGGCCAGCGCCCGAAGACCGGTGGCATAGGAGGACACGACCGCCTCCAGCGCACCCGGGGCGTTGGGCGGCGTGGCCGCGTGCAGCGGGAACAGCCCGAGCAGACCGGTGGGTAGCCACCACACCCGGCGCCCCTCGGGTCCTGGTGGCAGCTCGTCGAGGATCGGCTCGACGACGGCAGTCCACAACCATTCGAGTACCGGCGGCAGCAACCGCTGTTTGCGCAGCACATTGGTCAGCGAGTGGCCGGACGACGAGGGCTCATTCGTGGCGGTGATCAGCTGGATCAGGTGGTGCTGGACAGCATCCGCGGTCAGGCCGGGCAGCGGGATGTGCCGCGGTGTGCCCGTCGGGTCGATCAGGATGGCATCGCCGCGTCGCGCGCTGACGTTGACGAGGACCGCAATTCCGCCGACCGGAGCGGGTAACTCGGTCGGCATCGGGAAGTGCCGGAGGGGTGTGGTGCGGCGGATGTCGGCCAGGACGATGTCGTGCTCCCGCCACTGCTGGGCCCGGGCGTCGGCCGAGTGTGCGGCTGGCACCGGCTTGTTGAGCTGGTCGCGGATTGCCCTGTAGCGCTGGGCCAGCTCGGAGTGCTCGCGCTCAAGATTGCTGACCTCCACGTCGAGGTTCAGCTGCGCGGCTAGAATGACCCCACGGCCGAGTTCGGCCACCCGCAGGCCGCCGGCCGTATCGTCGAGATCTAGATGCGCGGCAACCGCAGAGCCCACCAGCCCGGCGTGGTTGCCCAGGGTGTACGCCTGGTCAGTTAGTGCAGTCTGTCGGGGCGGCAGCGATGGCAGCAGGGAGACCGCGGAATCAAGCAATGACACTGCGGTCTCGTGCATATCCAGCGCTTGCGCGAGCCGGCCCACCTCGAACTGGGCATTCACAACGTCCGAGGGTGGGCACGCCCCGGTCGCGCCAGCCTCGGTCACTAGCATGTCCATGATCTCGCCCGTCACCACCGAGGCGCCCACCTGAGCGTGCGCTAGGTGTACCCCGGCCAGACTGGTGATCATGCGAGCTCGCATGGTGTGCCCGCTCGGTGCCGCGGCGAGCGCTTCGCTGGCCAGGGTGAGTGCGCGTGACCCGGCACCAGATCCCGGGTCGCCCTCGAACCGGGTCCGCAACATCAGGGTGAGGTTGGTCAACATCTGCGGCCTGTGGTCCCGATCATTGCGTGGGACCGCCTCCAGAGCGGCGTCCGCCGCGCCGATGGCTTCGTCCAGATCCTCCTGCCGGCCGCTCACGCCGAACCGTGCGAAGTAGGCCAGCCCGCGGTTTGACAGATAGTTAGCGCGGGTCGGCTGCTCCGTCGTGATGGCTACGGCTTGGTCCGCACAGTGAATCGCCTGATCGAGGTCGTCAGCTCGATGGAAGCGCTCGAAGCGGGTCAGATGGACGGCACTAAGGTTCGACCACAACGCGGCGCGACCCGGATGCCGCTCCGGCGTGTCGGACAGTGCCGTGGTGATCAGGCTAATTGCCCGCTCTAGATCATCGGATACATGCTCGCGGTCGTAGCGCCGCCAGTAGGCGTTACCGAGACAAGCCAGCGCGGCAGACCGCTCGGTGTGTCCCTCCGGAATCTGATCGACGGCCGCGACTCCGCTGGTAATCGCCTCCTCGAGATCCTGGACGTGCCCGGTCAGCTCGTAGTCGCCTTTGTGGATCATGCTCAGTTCGCCAAGGAGTATTCCCTGCTGAGGACCGTTCGACTGTGCTGCCAGTGCCTGCCGGGCCTGACTGAGCGCCTCGTCGCGGTGCTGGGGATCGCCGGTGAGTTCGAACAGCAGTCTTCGGCTGCCGACCAGGTTCTGACGCCCGACCAGGACGACGGGGTGCCCAGCCGGGAGGAGTTCCAACGCTTCGGTGACGAGGGCGACCGACCGGTTGAGGGCCTCCATATCACCGGCGAACTGGTACAGGTAGCGATAGCTCGCCCCGAGGTTGTTCAGCACCTCTGCTCGTGCACTGCCGGCGAGGGACGGCATTTCGGCGAGAGCTTCGTTGATTTCGATCGCCCGCGCGAGATCGACTGGCTCGGCGGTTGCCGAGAAGCGCCGCAGCAGCGACATAGCGAGCACCCCTTGACTCGACAGCAGTGCCGATGGCTTCTGGCCAGGCACCTGGACTGCCCGGTCGGCCAGTTCCACCGCGTGATCCAGGTCCACGAGCTGTCGGTCCCGCTGATGTCGCGCCAAGCACACCATCGCCAGGTTCGCGAGGTAACCTGCTTGTTCGCCATCACGTGCCGGTAACAGCCGCAGGGCTTCTACGCCCACCGCCATCGCCAGGTCCAAATCGGCTGAGCCGCCGGTGCGCTCGAAACGCAGCCGGTACGCAGCGCACAGACAGCCCAGGACAATCGCCCGGGACCGTTTGCGGCGATACACCGCGCGCAGGGCCTCGAACAATTCGATCGCCGCGCGCAACAGGAACTCATCCGTCCGTACGTGGGCCAGACCCAGCAGTTTCCGCCCGGTTTCTCGCTGCACCAGAGACCAGGCCCGCGGACCCAGCACTCGGCGCAACCCTGCCGGAACCGCGTTAACGTCGGATGCCAACGGACGCAACACAACCAGAGCCCGGGCCAGATCGGCATACCAATCGGCATCAGAAACCACCTGCAATCGCAGGCCGTAGAATGACCCTAGGAGCTGTCGAACCTCGGCCGTGAGTTCGATGACGCCACCGTCGAGCAGTTCGTCCGCGACCTGCACCGCCCCTTCATCCAGCAACATCACGGCGTCTCCGCTGGCCCGGTACCGGGCCAGGTGGTCGGTCAACCGCGCGATAGGGCTGTCCTCGGGCACGTGTGAGTCATCGGCACGTGATCCGGGCCCGTTACACCAGCGCCGATCTCGGCGATGTCCCCCTTGGTATTGGTCGGACCGGAGGAGGGGACATGGACGAGGCCGAGCAGCAGGCGCTGGCGGCGCTGTGCGAGGAGCTAGTGAACCTGCGTACCGAGTGCGCCCACTGGCCCGAGGAAAAGGCCGCGCTGTTGCGCATGATCGAGAACGAGGCTACGGCGCGTCGACCGATCTACGACCTGCTCAGCAGGTTGCTCGGTGGGGATCCGCTCACCGAGACGGACCGCTCCTCCCGCCTGACCACCGGGTTGGTGGGCGCATCGGGCGGTACAGCGGGCGAAGAACGGTTCGGCTGCCCGGACGGAGCGTGCAGCCGGAGCGTGCGACCGGTGCCCGCTGGCCCCGTGCCGCGGTGCAACCTGACCGGTGTACGCCTGCGGCGACGGTGACGGGCCCGATCCGATGGGAACTTTCTTCCAGGAGCTGAGCAAACAACTCGCTGCCAAGTGGGTGAACCTGCTGGCCCTGCCCGGCGTACTGTTCACCGGCCTGCTCTGGCTGGCCGCAAGCCTCCGACAGGGAAATGCATTGTCCCACGCAGTCGCGGCGCAGCACGGCACCCGACTGACCAGCGCGATGGCACATCTGCCCGGCACCACCCAGGCCCTGCTCGCTGCCCTGTTGTTGTTGATGTCCAGCGCCGTGGCGCTGGTCGTGCGAGGCGGCTCCGGCCTGGTCAGTCGACTATGGCTGGGGCAGTGGCCGCGTGCATTCAATCGGCTGAGCGCTGCACTCGTCCGATATCGGACCAAGACTGCGGTGTCGCTGGACAAAAACGTCGATCAGCTCCAGCGGGACCATCCCCGCGTGGGCAGAACGCCTGAGCAGCAGCAGGTCATCGACGAGGCCGCCGCAGCGCGCAACCGGGCGGTAATGGCCTCGACACCGGCCCGGCCGACCTGGATGGGTGATCGGATGCACGCCGTGGAGCGGGCGGCCCGCGATCGGTACGGCCTGGACGTACCGTTCGCCTGGCCTCGGCTGTGGCTCGTGCTGCCCGAGTCCGTGCGCGGCGAACTGGATGCCGCGACCTCCGCCTACACCGCGGCGACCATCACGGGCGCCTGGGGAATCGCGACCGTGGTCGTGGGCATCCTGTGGTGGCCGTCCGTCATCCTCGGACTCGTCGTTCTGGGCACCGGCTGGGCAAGAGCCCGGCTGGCCATTGACGGGCTCAGCACGCTGGCCGAGGCGGCGATCGACTTGCATAGCCGCACGCTCGCACACGCTCTGGGCATCGGAGATCCCGCCGCGAGCGGGGTACTCGAAGAAGAAGAGGGCGAGTTGATCAACGATATCCTGCGCAAGGGGCGCTAGGCGTGGGACTTGTCGGCCGAGGTGCGGGTGCGTGTCGGGCGCTGTCGAGTTGGGTGTTCGCTTGCTCCCACCAGCACATCCAGCGCAGTGGCACGCAGCAGCTTGGCGAGGTTCGCCGCAGTCCGATCCATGGTGTTCAGCAGATCGTCAAGCTCCACGAGTATCAGCCTTCCAGATCGGCAGCGCAGGCACCCTCCGTCCGAGAGGGAACCTGACGTAGCCGGATCGGCAAGACACCGTCCTGTCGTCGGCATGACCGGATTTAGTTCGGCGCCGTACGAGCGCGCAGGTTCGAGTCCAGGTACCTGCCCACATGAAGTTCTACATGAACCCCCGCGATACCAAGAAACCGCAGCTCAGGGCACACGTAAGGGGTTCCGCTGGTGCAGAGTCCTCTCCTGCCGAGGATTTGAACCTGCGCACATAGCTCACCGTCCGCTCGCCTGCGTCCGACCCTCCAGGTCGAGCGGCAGGCGAACACGAAAGACCAGGTCACCTGAGGCCTGAGCGAAACCCGAATCCGGTGTGAATGCAGCACGAGCCGGCCCAACTGCGGGAACGGGTGAACAGGATCGTCGCCATCCTGACAATGGCCGAACCGGACCAGAAGCCGGCCGATGAGTAGGTCAGCGGCGCTCGCCCCCACCGGGGCGACCGCCGCTGACCGCGAACGTCAGGACTGAGGACCCGCGCAGTACACGTCCTTGGCAGGGAGGGTGCCGTGCGTGAGGAACGCGACGGTGGCCTGGTCGGCGCAGGTCGAGCCGGTGCCGTAGACGTAGTGGCCGCCGTTGTCGACGCCCACGAAACCGGCGCGGGAACTGAGCGCCCTGCGCATGCCAAGGCCGGACGCCCACGGGGTGGCGTTGTCGCGACGGTTCTGCAGGATCAGGATGTCGCGCGGGCCGTGCGAGGTGATCTGGACCGACGACTCGATCGGTGCGTGCGACCAGAACGCGCACGGCCAGATGTTGGCTGGCATGCCGTCGCTCAACGGAAACTCGGCTCGGGCGGCCGTGGTGGCAGCCGCGTACGAGGCCACATCGCGGGACCACGTGACGTCACCGCAGATCAGCGCCATGGTCATGCTGATCTGGTTGTCCGCCGGCACGCCGGGTTCGGCGGGAGTGTCGGCGAACACCTGTTGCAGCACAGTGGTGTCCGTAGTGGACAGTGACCGGCCCGCAGCGAGGTCGGCGGCCGCCTTCCAGAACTGGGTGAGCGGGGGGAGGGTGCCGTTGTGCAGCAGCAGTTGGTAGGTGACCTCGCGGAGCACCGGCCCGCTGATGGACGCCGACGTGCCCGGCACCGTGACCGGCGTCCTGTCGAGGTGGTCTGCCAGGGTGAGGTAGGTCGTCGTGACCTGCGCGACGGTGCTGCCCAGCCCGAGGTCGGCGTTGTCCGCAGCGGCGACCCTCGCGGCGTCAGGGAACCGGTCGTTCATGCCCTGGTTCCACAACTGCATCTGCTGTGCCCACACCTTGGTGGGGTCGACATTGCCTTCCAACACCATCCGGTCGGTGTGCTGCGGGAACAGCGAGGTGTAGACCGCGCCGAGATAGGTGCCGTAGGACTGGCCCCAGTACGAGATTTTCGGCACGTCCAGCGCCTGGCGGATGCGGTCGAGGTCGCGGGCGGTGTTGGCGGTGGTGAAGAACTGGAGTTCGGCACCGATCGTGGCGCACTGCTTTGCGGTGGCGCGAGCCGCGTCGATGTTGGGCTGGATCGAGCCGTCGGCGGCTGGATAGGGAAACACGCTGGCCGCACTGGCACCGGTCAGTCCGCAGCTCATCGGGGTGCTGTGGCCGACACCGCGTGGGTCGAACCCGATCAGGTCGTACTCGTCGAGGACCGACGCGGGCAGCGTGGATGCCATCGTGCTTGGCATCTCCAGCCCCTCCAGCGCCGGACCGCCCGGGTTGAGCAGCAGATCGCCGCGCTTCCTGCCGGGCTTCGCGGTGGCGATCCGGGAGACCTCGATGGTGATGGTTTTGCCCTGTGGTCGCCGGTAGTCAAGGGGCACGGTCACCGTGCCGCAGGTCTCCCGAGGGTCGCGCGTCGCGCCGGGGGCGAGTGCCGGACAGGAACCCCACGCGATCGAGGTCTGGACCGGGTCGGGCGCGGTCCCGGTGGCCTGGGCGGCGGGGTTGACGACGAGCGCCGCGGTCACGGCCATTGCCGCAGCCAGTACACCCGCTCCCACGGTGAGGCGTCGACGGGACAATACGTTACGGGACCTTGTCATGGTGCTGCCCTCCGATTTCTGGTGGTGTCTGCCGATGACGAGAAAAATACGAGCCGGGGGCCATGTCGCGATTCACCTTTTCGCGGACATTCGCGAGTAGCTCTCGCGGGGGACAACTAGGCTCTCCGTCATGCCGACGACCTGGGGCACTGGGCGCTTATATGTGTTGCGGGACAGATGGCGTGCCTACGACGCCGTGGTGTGGGACCGTTGGTTCGCCGTCGTGTTCACCGGGCTGGCGTTCGTGCCCCCGCTGGTGAACCTGAGCGCGGAGTTCGGTGACCTGCCACGACGGCCCGCCGACGCATTCACGCTCGTCCTCGTGCTGGCGCAGACCGTGCCACTCGCGGTGCGCAGCCGTTGGCCCGCCGCGTGCCTCGCGGTGGTCGGCGTTTCGTTCGCGATCCACGAGTCGATCGCCTATCCGCCACAGTTCGCCACTGTCACGGTGTATTTCGCGCTGTACTCCGTCGGCGCGCACCAGGAGCGGTTCCGGCGCGGCATCGCCGTCGTGGCATCGGTCGCGTACGTCGTTCTCTCGATCGTCGTGCACGTGCTCGGGTCACCCGACCGGCTGATCGACTTCGTGCTCTTCTACCTGATCTTCGTCGCGTGTTGGGTGCTCGGTGCCTTCGTGCGCCAACGGCGGGCCGACGAGGCGGAACGGCGGGAGTTGGCCGCTGCCGCCGCGACCACCGCGGAACGGGCCCGCATCGCGCGGGAACTGCACGACGTCGTGACCCATCACGTCACCGCCATGGTCGTGCAGGCCGACGCCACACAGTTCGCCGTCGAGTCACCGGATCGCGTCGGCACCGCGCTCACCGCGATCGGCGGCACCGGCAGGCGGGCCCTATCCGAGTTGCGTGCGCTGCTCGACGTGCTGGAGGCGACCGGCGAATCGGCCGTGCCGCGAACACCGGTCGATGGGACCGTGCGGGATCTGGTGGCACAGACCAGAACAAGCGGACAGCCGGTCGAGTTGGTCGAGTGCGGTGATCAGCCTGAACTGCCGGTCGGCGTGGGTTTGGCCGTGTACCGGGTGGCGCAGGAGGGACTGACCAACGCCGTGAAGTACGCGGCCGGGCAGCCAACCGTGGTTCGGGTCCACTACCGGGACGGTCGTGTCGAGGCCGAGGTGACCAGCGCCGGTGCTCCCGTACCGCTGTCCGTGGGCGCCAAGCGTGCCCTGTCCTCCGGACGCGGCCTGATCGGGCTGCGGGAACGGGTCGTAATGCTCGGCGGCGAGTTGACGGCGGGGGAGCAGCCGGACGGCCGGTTCCGGCTGCGCGCGGTGATTCCGATCGCGGGGGACGCATGACCATCCGGGTGTTGATCTGCGACGACCAGGAACTCGTCCGCACCGGCTACGTCACGGTCTTTGATGCGCAGCCGGACATGGAGGTCGTCGGGGAGGCCGCCGACGGCCCGGCCGCCGTCGACGCCGCCACCCGTCTGACGCCGGACGTCGTCGTCATGGACATCCACATGCCGCTGCTGGACGGCATCGAGGCCACCCGGCGCATTGCCGGACCTCACGTCGCCGAGCCGCCGAAAGTGCTCGTCGTGACCACGTTCAACGTCGACAAGTACGTCTACGAAGCGTTGCGCGCCGGCGCCAGCGGCTTCCTGCTCAAGGACGCCCCACTGGTCGAACTCGTGAACGGCGTGCGCACCGTGGCGCGCGGCGAGTCGCTGCTGTCGCCCGCCGTGACGCGCACGCTCATCGGCCGGTTCGCCGACCGCGTCCGCCCGGCCGCGGCCCAGCCTGGCGCCGATCCGCTCGACGTGCTGGCCCCTCGGGAACGCGAGGTGCTCGGGCTGATCGCGCGTGGCATGTCCAACGCCGACATCGCCGAGGAAATGGTGATCAGCTTCGAGACCGTGAAGACCTACGTGTCCCGCATTCTGTCCAAACTGGACCTACGCGACCGCGTACAGGCCGTCGTGTTCGCCTACCGCACGGGACTGGTCAGCGCCGACGACTAGTGCTGTGACCACGTAGGTTGGCCGGGTTGTTCAGGCAGCATGAGCGGTGCGCTGGCCCCACTGGTGGTGACGTTCGCTGCGCACGCGGGCGATGGCCGGCACGGTGTTCCCACTGGCCGAGGCCATGATCACCATCGCGCGGCGGAGCCGGATCGAGGACCCGGTGCCGCGTCTGACGATTTTCTGCAGGCGTTGACCTTCCTGGTCGGTCAGCCGGCGTGCTCGGACTGGTTCTGCCATCCGCCAAGCCTGATCCCCGGTGATCTGTCTGTGTGGATGTCGGCCGGTGTGTCGCCGACCCGGCCAACATTCATGGACACAGCAGTAGCCGTCGCGGATGGCCTTGTCGAACTCGACTGCTTCAGCCCGCCCGTTGGGGTCGCTGCGCAACGGATCCGTGTCAACGCTGCGCAACCGGCGGGTGGATCTGTTCGATGCGGTCGCGCTTGGTGAACAGATCCCAGTACTGATCGGCGAGGTCGGCCGGGTCGACCACCGGGTTGCCGCTCAACTCCGGGTCGGCGGCCGATGCGGCTTGATGCCCGGCGCTGCCATCGATCCACGCGGACACGGTGAGTGTGCCCGCGTAGACGCCCGTGCCGGTGAGTTCGCCGTTGAGGGAATGTATCCAGTGCCGAGCGGCGGCCATGATCGGCCCCACCCCGCTCATTCCCGGAGCGGCCATGGCAGCGGAAAGCCCTTGGCCCAGCAGGAAAGCGCCCGCACCACGCTCGATCATGCCGGGCAGCACGGCGTGCGCGATCTCCACCGGCGTGTAGAGGTAGAGGTCGACGATATCGCGCAGCGTGTCCGCGGTCAGCTCGGTGGCCGCGGCGAACGGGGCGACCGTCGCGATCGGGGCGTACTCGACCACGTCGATGCCACCGAACCGCTCGGTAATGGCGTCGATCAGCTTCGGCACTCCGGTCGAGTCGGTCAGGTTCGCGGGAAACGTGGCCGCCTCGATGCCCTGCTCTCCCAGTGACACGGCGAGCGCCTCCAGTGGTTCGCGCCGACGGGCGACGAGCGCTACGGCGTATCCCTCGCGACCGAAGCGACGGGCGGTAGCCGAACCGAGGCCCGAGCCGGCGCCGAACACAACGATGGTCTTGGACATGTACTCTCCCTGCCCGATGATAAACTTGACAGGACCATCAAGTTCTACGTCCACCGTAGCACCGAACTTGATGCATCCGTCAAATTACTCGGAGGTCAGGTTGCCCACGGACGGAAGCACGCGGCCCGTGCTGCGGCGGGATGCGCAACGCAGCATCGAGAAGTTGACCGCCGCAGCGATCGAACTGTTCACCGAGCGCGGCCTGGACTGCCCCCTGGACGAGATAGCTCGCCGCGCCGGCGTCAGTCCGGGCACCCTCTACCACCGCTTCGGCACCCGTGAGGCCCTCATCGACGCCGTGGTCCCGGAACTGGCCGCCGAGCAACTCGACACGGCTGTCCAGTACGCCGAAGCCAACTCCGACCCGTGGGAGCGCTTCGCTCGCTACGTCGAGAAGATCAGCACCATGATGGCCTCGGACTCCGCGCTCAGCGACGCCGTCACCCGCCGGTATGACGACACCCCGCGGCTGAGCGCGGTCTGCACCGAGGCGTTCGACCGCGCCTGGACCTACGCCGAACAAGCACAGGAGGCGGGCCAACTCCGCGCCGACTTCGTCACCGGAGACTTCATCCTGCTGTTCACAGCCAACGCCGCGCATGCCCGCCTCGCCCCGGATGTATGGCGGCGCGGCCTGGCCTTCATCCTCGACGGACTGCGCGCGTCCGCCGCCCACCCCCTGCCCGTCGGCCCGCTGGACTCCGACCAGCTCGCCGAGGCAATGCACCACACCCCGGAACCCCATACCGGAACCGCGCGCGCCCGGACGAGGCGCTGATCGGTGGCCCCGGCCGATGGTGGACAGTTCGCCGAGGGTGGTTACCCCGGCCGCGGTGATGCGCTTCATGAGGGCTTGACGGGCTCCTGCTTCGTCGCCTGCCGGTGCAGCGATGTCAGCTTCGACTGACTCAGCGGGTGCTGGTGGAGTTGGCCACCGACGGTGCCAGCCCACGATGGGGTTCTTGTCGCGGTCTCCCATGTATTCGTCCAGGGCATCAAGCCAGGGTTCGACCTCGCCACCGGTTGCGTAGTCGCCCATCGGCCATTCGGCTGGCCCTGTGGCCGAAGGACCGATGTTCGCGGACGCCCGGGCCGGTTGACTGAAAACATGATTAACAGCAGGACGGCACGCTGTGCGGCCGCACTAGTCATCGGGGTTGTCGCAGTCGCGCTCACCGGCTGCGGTTCCACCGCAAGCCCCAGCCAAAGCATTCAGCAGAAGCTCAACGGACACGCCGAAACCGTCGACTATGCGACGGGTGCGATCGGCAAGAGCGATCAGCGGGCTCGGCTGCCCAGCTGGGTACCGGACCAGGCGAGCTCGGTCTCCGAGGCCATCCGCACCACCGGCTCCGAGCGCATCCTCCGCTTCACCCTCAGCGATCCGAAGACGCTTACCGGCTGCCATCCGGCCGGTGCTTCCCGCACGACGGCGACGCTGACCGCCTCGTGGTGGCCCAGCGGTCAGGAATCCAGGACCGACCAGCTCTGCGGCACCGACTGGTACGTCCTCGTCCAAGCGACCGCTGTCTACGCCTATCGTCCCGAAACCCTCCCGCAGCCCTGATCGCACCTCGCGGCAGCCAGCCGCCGAGCGGCAGCCAGCCGCCGATTCGCGGTGTTCGTCCAGGAGGGCGGCCGCGAGGTGTGGGCATGCCCGCCTCGCATAGCCTTGCCGCGTGGAGAACCCGCACGACTCGTGGGTCACGGACGCCGCGGAGACCAATCCGCTCCCGCGGCCGGCACAACGGCTCCTCGCCGCCGCGCTGTGCTTGGCGTTCGCCCTGGTGTGGCTGCTCGACCTGCAATCCAGCAAGGGGTTGCGCACCGCGCACTACGACTGGCTGCCTGCCCTGGTGGCCGGCCCCGCAGCCGCCGGGTTGCTGTTTCTGCCCGACCGGTGGCTGTCGGTTGACCGACGCGCCTGGGCAGCGGCGTGCGGTTCACTGGCCCTGACCGGCGGGATGCTGCTCGCTCACCGGCCGAGCGGCGGCAGCTGGGGCGTGCTGGAGTCGGTGTGCCTGTTGATCATGCTGGCACGAACCTGCCGGCGGTCGCGGCGGCCACTCGCCGCGGTGGCACTCGCGGCCGCGGTGATCGCGGCACCGGTTCGGCTGGGCAACCCGGATTCGCTGGCGACCGCCTTCACCCTCACCTTCGCGGTCGGCGGGGCGATCGGGATCGGCTGCTACCAGCGGGCACTGGACGGGCGCAATGCCCGCGCGGTGGCGGCCGTCCGGCAGGGCGAGCGGCTGGAGCTGGCCCGGGACCTGCACGACTTCGTTGCCAACCACGTCACCGGCATTATCTGGCAGGCGAACGCCGCCCGGACGATCCGTGAGACGGAACCAGAACAGATCGACCTGATCCTGGAGAACATCCAGCAGGCGGGCGCGGAGACCCTGGACTCCATGCGTCGTCTGGTGCGGGTACTGCGGGAGGTGGATGGCAGGCCCCGGCGATCCGGGGAGTTGTTCACCGAACTGGCCGCGCTGGTCTCCGACTTCCGCACGGGCGAGGCCCAGCGGGCCACCCTCTCGGTTGCGGACCCGGCCCGCTCCGCCCTGCTGGCACCCGAGGTGGAGACCTCTGTGCACCGCCTGGTGCAGGAGTCGCTGACCAACGTGCGGCGGCACGCCGCCGATGCGCTGGTGGCGGTGCGGGTGTGTCTGACGGACGGACGGCTGCGGGTCGAGGTGCGCAACACGCCGCCCGTCGCGCGGTCCGCCGCTCCGGTCGGCGGCCGCGGGGGCTTCGGGATGGTGGGACTTCGAGAACGCCTGACGGCGGTGGACGGGACGCTACAGGCGGGCGGGACCCCGGACGGCGGCTGGCTGGTGGCCGCCACCTTCCCGGTACTGGCCGTGGCAGGATCGGCCGGGTGAGCAGTGCGCCGACCGCGGGTTCCGCTCCCTCGACGAGGGTGCTGGTCGCCGACGACCAGCAGTTGGTGCGCACCGGATTCCGGCTGATCCTGGATGCCCAGCCCGACATCCAGGTGGTGGGCGAGGCCGCCGACGGCGCCGAGTGCGTGGAGATGGCCAGGCGGCTACGTCCCGACGTGTGCCTCGTCGACATCAGGATGCCCGAACTCGACGGCCTGGAGGTCACCCGCATCCTGGCCCGGCCCGAGTTGACCGAACCGCTGCGCGTCGTCGTGGTGACCACCTTCGATCAGGACGACTATGTCAGCCGGGCGCTGCGTGAGGGCGCCTGTGGATTCCTGCTCAAGGACGCCAGCCCGGCCCTGCTCGTCGAGGCGGTGCGGGCCGCGCACCGCGGCGACGCGCTGCTCTCGCCGGAGGTGACCGTGCGGCTGCTGCGTCAACTGGAGGACGGACGCGGGCCGTCATCCGCCGGTGGGCAACCGCCATGGACGGCGCTGACGGACCGTGAGTTGGCGGTGGCGCGGCTGGTGGCCGTCGGTCGCACCAACCAGGAGATCTGCGCCGAGCTGTTCGTGTCGCTCGGGACCGTCAAGACGCATCTGACGAAGATCCAGTCCAGGCTGGGCGTACGCAACCGGGTGGAGATCGCCGCCTGGGCCTGGGCGACGGGCGCCGTCTCCCAGGGCTCCGGTCCGCGGAGTTGACCGGACCGGGTTCGGGTGTGGCGGACCGTTTCTCACACCACCTGGGCGATCTTGTAGGCGACCCCGCCATCAACCAGATATCCCGATCCCACGCAGACGATGTCGTTGAGCCAACGGTATTGCTCCGCGCCGGTCTCGAAGAGAGGGTTTGTCCGGAAGTAGTAGCGGGCCGGGTCGATGTGGCCGCGCTTGGCCGGGTCGGCCAGGTCGGCCCGGAGTTCGGGGGGTGTGATCCAACGGCCGCTGTAGGTCATCTGCACCAAGGCGTTGTCGTGGGTGCGTAGGGTCAGCCTGACGTCCAGCGTCATCGCCCCGTCGGGGCGGTACAGGGCCCAGTCGCCGCCGCCCGCCAGCACCTCGCCGCGCAGCTGTGGCCCGTGGAAGACGCCACCCGCGGAGCCGAAGAGAGTCCGCCGGCCCAGTGGGCCCGCGCCGATCTCCAGTCGAGGGTTGAGCTCGACGATCATGTCGAACAGGTGCCGGGTGACGATCTCGCCGACGGCTTTCACACGGGGGTCGGCGGTCATGTGTTGGCTCCGAACAGGGTCCGCCGGACGGTGTCGGCGCAGACGCCCGATTGCGCGCACAGTTCCGACAGGTCGAAGAAGAACCGCTCGCTGGCGATCAGCTCGTCGGTGAAGGTGAACTGGATGAACACCGGCAGTTCGGCCGATTTGCCGTTGGGTGTGACGCCGAACCGGTTGCCGGTCATCGTCATCCGCGCGGTGCCCCAGCAGACCAGGGTGTCATCGTTGCTGGCATGGCCGTGCAGGGCGACGTCATAGTCCGGGAAGGACGCGAAGAATCGGGTCAACGCCCGCTCGTTCTCGACTGGACCACACGCCCGTGTCCCGAACGCGGGTGACTCCAACAGCATCTCGGGGTGCAGCAGTCGCAGGGCTGCCGACACGTCGTGGCGGCTCTTCGCCACGGCCAACTTCTGTGCCAGTTCGAACATCCGATGGTCATCCACGAACTAAACATACGGTCGACCGTACTTATTTGGCAAGGATGTGTGGCAGGATGGAGCCGATGAGCGAGCTCGCACCTGACCGGCGGCTGCTGCGCGGTGCACGATCCCGGCGTACGGTCGTCCGCCACGCCGCCGATGTGGCGTCACTGGAAGGGCTCGACGGTCTCAGCTTCGGTCGACTCGCCACCGACCTCGGGGTCAGCAAGGGTGGCATCCAGACCTTGTTCAGCACCAAGGAGAACCTGCAGGTCGCGGTGGTCGAAGCCGCCCGCGAAGCGTTCGAGGAGGCGGTGGTTCGCCCCGCCTTGACACGGCCGCACGGTGCCGCGCGGCTCAGCGCCCTGGTCGACCGGTGGCTCGACTACGCCACGGCGCCGCTGTTCCCCGGTGGCTGCTTCTGGGCGGCGAACCTGCCTGTCTTCGACAGTCGACCAGGCCAGGTGCGCGATACCCTGGCCCGTCAGCAGCGGGCCTGGCGCAGCCTGATCGCCGACGAGTTGCGTCACGCGGCCGACGGGGGAGAGGTCGCCGCCCTCGACGCCGACCTCGTCGCTTTCCAGATTGACGCGGTACTCACCAGTACGAACACCGCACTGCGGCTCGGTGACGACAGTGCGGTGGACATGGCCCGTCGTGTCATTGACGGATTCCTCAGACCGCCGGGTTGACCCGCTTCTGCGCCGAGCCGGCCGGAGTTCATCCGGAGGAGTGGCGGGCCTGCTCCAGGTTCGACTGGTGGGGGCCGGCGAGCCAGTCCTGGTCGAGACGCACGTCGACCGGGTCCGCTCCGCGCCGCAACGCGTCGATGTAGGCATGATCGGCGGCGAGACGGGCCGCCACCTCGGGGCCCTCGGCGACGGCGCCGTGGCCGGGGACCAGGACATCCACGTGCTGGGCGGCCTCACCCAGCCGGTCGAGTGCCGCCGCGTAGGTGCCCACCTGATCAGGGCGGCGAGCGTCGAGCAGCGGGATCAGGACATCGGAGAGCATGTCGCCGGCGAGCAGGACGCCACGATCGGCGAGGAGGACCGCGGCGTGGCCGATGGTGTGCGCCTGGTGCTCGATGATCTCGCCCGGCACCGGTCCGCCGTCCGCGGGCAGTGGGGTGAGGAGCCCGATCAGCTCGGTAGGAATGCCGGACGCGCTGTCCGCGGCCATCTGCTGCGCCCGTTCTCGGGCTTCGCTGGCAGCCTGGGCGCCGGCGGGGGTGGCGTAGCGCGGCACGTCGCCGAACCGGGAATGCCAGAGCAGGTGGTCCCAGTGGGGATGGGTGGAGAACCCGGCGACCACCGGAATGCCGAGCCGGTCCACGTCATCGGCGAGCTGGTTCAGATCGGAACCGTCGATGCCGGGATCGACCAGGATCAACCCGTCCTCCGCGCGCACCACGGTGGCATTGCTCCGGACCCACTCGCTCTGCCGGACCCACACACCGTCGGCCACCTGATTCAGCATCGGTTCACTGTGTCAGGTGGCTCCGTCCGACGCGAGTCGTGGCGCCGGTGGGCGTCCCCCGGCACGCACTCGCACAACGTCCTCCAGATTTTTGCGTGGTGGTGTCGGATGGCATCGAGCCCGTTCGTAGTCAGGGTGAGAGGCCGGCGAGGTGCCGGTCGTCACCCACCGGAGGCCCACGATGTCCAGCGCCACCACGGTTCCCGTGACGCCCATGACTTGCCAACCCACGCGGGAGAGCGTGAGCGCCACGCTGACTGTCGCCGTGCCTGCCGAGAGGGTGTTCGCGGTGTTGGCGGACCCGAGGACCCATGCCGCGATCGATGGCACCGGCTGGGTTCAGGAAGCTGTCGAACGGGCACCGCTGACCAAGGTAGGACAGATTTTCCGGATGGACATGTACCACGCCAATCATCCGGACGGTGTTTACCAGGTGGTCAACAAGGTCGAGGTGCTCGACGCGCCGCGCGCCATTGGCTGGTTGACCGGGCAGGACAAGGGCGATGGCAGCCTGGAGTTCGGCGGCTGGATCTGGCGTTACGACCTGGTTCCGCTCGCGTCGTCCGAGACCGAGGTGACGCTGACCTACGACTGGTCGGCCGTGCCGCGCTTCATCCGGGAGCGGGGTATTCAGTTCCCGCCGTTCGGTCCTGAGCATCTCATCAACTCGCTGCACCACCTGGCCGCGCTCGCCGCCCCGACGACCGGCGGTCAGACATCTTCCGCTGAGCGGATATCGGCGGTATAAGGCGGTTTTTGCCGGTATGTCGCAGCCCGGGGCGGCGGCAGGAACTGGTGGACGATCTCGGCGATGGCGGCGGGCTGCTCCGCGACCATGCCGTGGGTGCCGTCGAACTCGGTGACGGTGAGGTTCGGATTCGCCGCGGCCGCGGCTGTCAGGTCGCGTTTGACGCCGCGCCGACCGGCGGCCATCAGCTCGTCGAAGTCCTGTGCCTGCTGGATGTTCTGTGTCGCCAACAGCACCAGGGTTGGGCATGACGCCATGGCGAACGCGTCGATGGTGTCGTCGGCGAGGAAGGCGTCGAACACGGTGCGCAGGAACGGTGTCTGTGCTTGCGCCTCGAACACGACCCGCAGCGTGGCCAGGTCCGCATCGATGCGGGCGGGTGACATGCCCGGGTAGTTCGCCGGTGCGGTGAGGGCGCCGCGATGGCCGTCGATGCTGACCGCGGCGGGGCACTGCGGGTGTCGCGTCGCCCACCGGCCGGCGATCATGCCGCCGAAGGACATGCCGACCACGGCCGGGTTGTCCAGGCCGAGCGCCTCGATGTCGGCCAGGGCGAGGTCCCATGACCAGGGCAGTTCCGTGCGCAGGTCGACGGCGAGCACGTGGTGGGTGTCGGTGAGCGGGCCGGCGAACTCGCGCCAGTCCTGTGCGCTGCCGCCCAGACCGTGCAGCAGAAGCAGGTGCGGTCCCGACCCGCCGAAGTCGATCATGTCAGGCTCCTCATTCGAATGCTGACGGATTCCGTCGTGACGCCGCCCTCGGCGTGGCGGGCGAGTTTTCCCCTGGTGACGAGGTCGTGTACGCCCTGCCGGGTGACGCCGAGCATGGCGCCGGCGACGCTGTAGGAGACGTGGTCCGTGCCCGGGTAGCCGGCGCGGCGCGCGACGACCTGCCCGAACGGTGTGCCCCACCAGTCGGCCGGCGGCGCGAAGTGGTCACCTGGGTAGAGCGCGGCGATCAGTCGGGCGATGCACATCACCGCCGCGGTCTGGTCCTCGCCGAGCAACTGGGTCGCCCAGTCCTCGGCCGCCGTCCGGACCCGGTCGGCCGGCTGGTCGATGCCCAGCAGGATCTCCAACGGATCGAGCAGTCGCTGTCGCACCACGGCGACCAGTTGCTCGACCAGTGCGTCGCGCGACACCGACATCGGACCGCCTCCTTGACGTGAAGTGTCAAGTACTTGACAGCCGATGTCAAGTACTGGCCGGCCCATCGGGCGCAGTGGGTGGCTGCGGGCTTTTCACAGTTATCTGTTGACCTTGACTGGTTTAGACCACTGCGGTTCAGTGTTGAAAGAGCAGACGGACCCTCTTTCCAGCAGAAAGGAGTGCAAATGTCCATCCGCATACTTCTGGCCGGCCTCGCCTCGGCCGCCCTCGCAGCCACGATCACCATGGTGATGCCCGCCGTATCCGCTTCCGCCGACCCGGCCTGCGCCGCCACCTGGAACGCGAGCTCGGTCTACACCGGCGGCATGGAGGCCTCCCTCAACGGCCACAACTACACCGCCAAATGGTGGACCCAGAACGAGCAGCCGCCCGGCACCAGCGGCGTGTGGACCGACGACGGCACCTGCGGCGGAGGCGGAGGCGGCTCAACGCCGGCCGGTGGATTCGTGGTCAGTGAGGCCCAGTTCGACCAGATGTTCCCCAGCCGGAACTCCTTCTACACCTACGACGGGCTGATCTCGGCGATGAGCGCCTACCCCGGCTTCGCCACCACCGGCAGCGACACCGTGCAGAAGCAGGAGGCCGCCGCGTTCCTGGCCAACGTCTCGCACGAGACCGGTGGACTGGTCTACATCAGTGAGATCGACCAGTCGGGCGACTACTGCGATACCAGTCAGTCCTACGGCTGTCCGGCCGGCACATCCGCGTACTACGGCCGCGGCCCGCTCCAGATCAGCTGGAACTTCAACTACTACGCGGCCGGCAACGCGCTGGGTATCGACCTGCTGGACAACCCGAACCTCGTTGCGACCGATTCGGCGACCTCATGGAAGACCGCGCTCTGGTACTGGGACACCCAGACCGGCCCGGGCACCATGACCGGGCACAACGCCATGGTCAACGGGGCCGGCTTCGGCCAGACCATCTGGTCCATCAACGGCAGCATCGAGTGCAACGGTGGCAACACTGCCGAGATGCAGGACCGGGTCAACCTCTACGAGCAGTTCACCGGAATCCTCGGCGTGTCTGCCGGCAACAACCTCACCTGTTGACGCTTTCCTGCTCGCCCGGCCCCGTGGCGTAGCCACGGGGCCGGCTCATCTCCCTCAGCGGCGCGCTCAAGTCATCAGCAATCAAGAGCTTGTGGGATATGTCTTTATTGGCCGTCCTCGGCTCGCCGGCGTCGGTATTCCACAGCCCTGGCCTGATAGTTCTCGTGTTCCCGCGCGTGGTCAGGAGGCAGGTGCGGCGTGTCCGGGGACGTTGTGGCGAAAAACCGGGTGAGCGCGGTGTTCGAGCTCGCGGCGAGTTCCCCGGAGCGCGGGAACATCGCTGCCTCGTAGTGGGCGACCGCGTCGTCGAGACTGCTCTCCTTCTTGATGGCGTGCGCGAGTTCCGCGCCGTCGAGCAGCGCGAGATTCGTGCCGTGGCCGCCGAAGGGTGCCATCAGGTGGGCCGCGTCGCCGATCAGGGTGACGCCGGGGACGTGATCCCAGGTCAGCGGGGCGGGCAGCGCCCAGAAGCTGCGCTGCGCGTAGTCGCCGTCGTTGTCGGTGATCAGCGGGCGCATGACCGCGGACCATCCGCTGAACTCCCGGACCAGGTAGGACCGGACGGCCTCGCGGTCGGTGACGTCCACGCCGGCCGTGACCTGCCAGTCGAGTTCGGCGCGGAAGGCCACGTAACCGCGGACCACGCCGTTGCTGTTGCGCTGGACGATCACCGCCCGGCCGTCGCCGTCGGTGGAGAACATGTGGCCGTCCCCCACGATCGCGGCGACCTCGGGGTGCCTGGTGTCCACGTCGTCGAATCGGGCGTCGAGGAAGTGGACGCCGAGGTAGTGCGGCACCGCGTCGGTGAGCAGCCGGCGAACCGGCGACCAGGCGCCGTCGGCGCCGATGACGAGGTCGGCTTCCGCGCTGCCGCCGTTGGCGAACTCCAGTCGGTGCGTCCCACCGTCCACTGGCGTCACGTTGCGGAGTTTGTGTCCCCAGTGGACAGTGTCGGGCTTCAGATGCTGGTGGAGCATGGTCCGCAGCTGGCCGCGGTCGATCTCGGGAGCCGCCTGGTCGCCCTCGGCCGGAGTGAATTCGGCCAGGACGGTGCCGCGGTGGTCCCGGCGGCTCTTGGCCTGGCCCTCGACCCGGGCCAATGCCCGGAAGGCGTCCATCAGTCCGGCGTCCTCCAGCGCGATCTGGCCGGCGTCGGCGTGCAGGTCGAGCGTTCCTCCCGGGTCACGGGAGTCCACGGCGGCGTCCGCGTCGTACACCACCGGCTGTATGCCGTGCCCTTGCAGGACACGGGCGCACATCAGGCCGGCGGGGCCGCCGCCGATGATGGCGATGCGAGATGTGGTCGTCATGAGGGTGAATCCTCTCCACGCGTGGTGTTGCGGTGGGTTCGTCACCGATGGGTGCCGGCCGCTCCACCACGGTAGGTGAAACTGTTCGAAAAGTCTAACCGTTCTGTTTTTTGATCCGTTCAACATGAGCGCTAAGATGGGGGATGTGACCGAGACAGGGCGCCGCGAGCGCAAGAAGGCCGCCACCCGCCAATCCCTGGCGGACGCCGCGCTGGAGCTGTTCCTGGAGCGCGGCTACGACGCGGTCGGCGTGCGGGAGATCGCCGACACCGCCGACGTCTCGGTGGCCACCCTGTTCAAACACTTCCCCGACGGCAAGGAAGCACTGGTCTTCGACCAGGACGCCGACCGCGAGGCCGCACTCGTCACCGCTGTCCGTGAACGCCCCACCGGTCAGTCCATCCCCCAGGCGCTGCGCCAACTGCTGCGCGACGAGCGCTCCCGACAGGTCCGCACCGACCCGCGCTTCGCCGACTTCGTCCGCCTGATCGACACCACCGCAGCACTGCGCGAGCACTTTCGCCGGATGTGGCTGCGCCACGAGAACGCCCTGGCCGTGGCGATCGCCGCCGAGACCGGGCTGCCCGAGGACGATCCCGGCTGCCACGCGCTGGCCCATTTCGCCCTCGAAGCCGTCCCCTTGGTCCACGGGCGAGCCGACGCCGAGTCCGCCCTCGACCGGATCTTCGCTCTCCTCGACACCGGCTGGACCGGCACGACGAAGCAATCCACGAAGCGCGGCCGCGGCTGACCACGAAGCCCGGCTGGTTCGGCGAACATCCGCCCGTAGACCAGGGCGCGGAACTCGATGAATGCGTTGCGGCCGTTCGGTCGTTGTGATGTGCTGGTGGATCTACTCGCGTTCAGCGCATGAGTAGGAGGAGCCGATGGGCTCATCCCGTGCCGTCGAGGGCCAGCTGCCGACTCGCGCGCCGGCCGAAGAATGGGAACGTTACCGCCGACTGCGGGTCGGCCCCGGGACGGTATTGGTCATCGGAATTGTGCCCTCGGTCGTGGTGGCGGGTGTCGTCGCGGGACTCGGCGCCTGGTCCGGACTCGGGTTCGTGGCCGGGGCGGTACTGCTGACCGGGACGCCGGCGGCCGCCGCGAAGATCGTGCACCTGGTGGAGGATCGCCGCGGGGCGCGGTTGTCGAAGAAACTCGGCGTGCTGCTGGTGCTGGGGGCCTATGCCGCGGTCGCCGTGCTGCTGGGGTTGATCCGGGTCGGTCCCGATCAGCGCTGTGTCGACGTTGACACCATGGCGGTGGCTGACTCGTCGAACTGCCAGAACGCGTCGAACCAGGGCAGCAACGGCGATCTCGGCTCGTACGCCTGGTACTACGGCGGCACGCAGACCGGCGGCACCATCGGCGGTGGCTCGTTCGGTTCACCGTCGGACGAGGGTGGCGTGGACGGTGGCAGTGGCAACAGCGGTGACAGTGGTGGCGGAGACGAGGGCGGCGCCGACGGTGGGGGCGGCGAAGGCTGAGCCGCCCGGTCCGGCCTGACAGCCGTGCGTTGCCGGCTGTCGGCAGGGAAGCGGGCCGAAACTGGCCGATCGTGGTCGGCGTCGGGTGTGCACTCGGTGATCGACCAGCACCACGCGCTGGGCCGGATCGACGACAACCAACGTGCCGAGCTCCAGCAGGCGGTGGCCAACCGCTTCTACAACGAGCAGCAGTACGGCTGTTCCACCGGTGCGCCGGCCTCGCCGTACTCGCCCAGCGACCCGGACTTCCAGACCAGCACCCGGTTGTCCGCCGACGGCGAGCACTACGAGATGTACAACAACAACGACCCCAACACCGTCATCGACAAGATCAAGAAGAACCCCTGACCGGTGGTCAGGGACGCCCGGTTCCCGGGACCGGCACCCGGATGGTCAGGACCTGGCCGGTGCGCGGGCCGGTGCTCAGCCGGCTGATGTTGCCGGTGATGCCCTCGGCCGGGCGCCATTCGGCGGTCAGGATGAACAGGGTTCGCCGGTCCGGGCCGCCGAGCATCAGGGCGAACGGCGCGCGGTCCGGGTCCAGTTCGACGCGGTCCAGGATCTTGCCGCCCTCGGCGACCCGGACGACGGAGTTCTGGCCGGTCGACACCCAGACGGCGCCCTCCGCGTCGAGGCAGATGCCGTCGGCGCCGAGGCCGTCGGCGAACACGCGCCGACCCGACAGGCCGCCGTCCGGCTCGATGTCGAACGCGGTGAGGCAGCCGGCGAAGGACTCGGCGATGATCAGCGTGCGGTTGTCCGGGGTGACGACCATGCCGTTGGGGAACTGGATGTCCTCGGCGACGTGGCGGAGTTCGCCGTCGGGCGTGACCAGGATGATGTAGCCGGGTTTGGGGGCCTCGCCGCCGGCGAAGTCGAAGTCGGCGCCGTTGATGTACGTGTGGCCGCTGGCGTCCACCACGATCTCGTTGGCGGCCTGGTCGGCCTGGGTCACCCACCTCCCGTCGGGTTCCCGGCGCCGCAGGGCGTCTCCGGTCATCAGCAGGGTGCCGTCGGGCAGCCAGTCGATGGAGTAGCCCATCGACCGCTGGACCGGTGCGGCGGTGATCTCGTGGTGGCCGTCGAGGTCGACCGCGACGATCTGGCTGTCGATCCAGTTGCAGAACCACAGGCGCCCCTCGTGCCAGCGCGGTGATTCGGGAATTCCCAGTCCGCTGAGCAGGACTGTCGGCTCGGTCATGGTGTCTCCTCGGCTGGTCAGGTTTGCGTGCACCACCTACACGAACGGCGACCCGGCGGATCGACAGCGGGCGGACTAAGACAGTTGAATGAATATCGTCAAGGCTGTCTTGATACTTGGCAGACGAGTGCCTTAACCTCGGGCACGTCCGCTGAGAGGAGCCCGTCATGGCCGCCGTCGAGGATGTCCGACCGCCGCTGTATCCCTTCGCCAATCCCACGGCGCTGGAACCGCCGGCGGAGTGGGCGCAGCTGCGCGACGGGTGTCCGGTGGCGCGGGTGCGGATGGCCAGCGGGGACGAGACGTTGCTGCTCACCCGCTACGACGACGTGCGTACGTTGTTGATGGATCCTCGGTTCACCCGGCAACTGGACGCGCCGGGCGCTGCCTCGGTGTCCAGCAACGGGGACGCCTCGGCGTTCAGTGCGCGCCGGCGAGCAGACGATGAGCCGGAGGGGACGTCGGCCTCGATGATCGGGCCCGGGCATCAGCGCTGGCGCCGGCTGGTCGGGCGCTCGTTCACCATCAAGCGGGTGACCGCCCTGCAACCCCGCATCCAGGAGATCGCCGAGTCGCTGATCGACGAGCTGGTCGCGTCCGGCGCACCGGCTGATCTTGGTGCGGCGCTGGGGTTTCCGCTGCCGGTGTTCGTGATCTGCGAGCTGCTGGGCGTGCCCGCCGAGGATCGGCACCGGTTCGCGCACTGGTCGGACACGATGCTCAACCTGACCCGCTATTCGCAGCCGGAGATCGCCGCGTCCGGCCAGGAGTTCTACGCCTACATGGCCAAGCTGGTCCGCGGCAAGCTGACCGATCCCGGCGACGATCTGCTCAGCGCCCTCGGCCTGACCGTCGGCGACGAGGCCGGCATGACCGAGCAGGAACTGATCGTCACCGGGCAGGGCTTGTTGATCGCCGGGCACGAGACGACGGCGAACATGATCGGCAAGATGGTCGCCATGCTGCTGTCCCGCCGGGAGCGCTGGGAGCGGCTGCTGGCCGATCCGTCGCTGGTGCGTAGTGCGGTGGAGGAAGTGCTGCGCTTCGACGCGAATCCCGGTTTCGGCATGCCGCGGTTCATCTCCGAGCCGGTGGAGATCGCCGGGACCACGCTGCCGGCCGGCACGACCGTGGTGTGCAGCATGGCCGCGGCCAACCGGGACGAGCACGCGTTCACCGGTGCCGACGACATGGATCTGGCGCGCACGCCCAACCCGCACGTCGCCTTCGGCGCGGGCCCGCACTCCTGCGTCGGGCAGGCGTTGGCGCGGACCGAGTTGACCACGGTGCTCAGTACGCTGCTGACCCGGTTGCCGACGCTCGAACTGGCCGTCGAGCCCGACGAGTTGCGCCGTCGGGAGGGGCTGATCGTCGGCGGCATCGAGCAGGTGCCGGTGCGATGGTGAACCGCCGCGTCGCCGGTCGTGGACTGCACCGGGTCCGCACCGAGACCACTCGCGCCCTGCTGCTGGACACCGCGGAGCGGCTGTTCGCCGAGCACGGTTTTGCCGCGGTCTCCGTCCGGCAGGTGCTCGATGCCGCGCGGCAGGCGAACAAGTCGGCGGTCGCCTATCACTTCGGCACCAAGACCGACCTGATTCTGGCGATCAGCCGGGCGCACGCCGAGCCGATGGAACGGCGGCGCCAGCAACTCCTCCGGGACGCGGAGGGTTCGGCCCGACTGCGTGACCACGTCGGCTGCCTCGTGCGGCCGTTCACCGAACACCTTGCGGAGCTGGGAAATCCGAGTTGGTGCGCGCGGTTCGCGGCGCTGGTCACCGCCGAGCCCGGCCTGCGGGACGTGGTGGTGTGGGAGAACACCGGGTCACCGGCGATGCGGGCCACGATCACCGCGATCCGGGCGCTGACCCCGCAGGTGCCGCTGTCGGTCGCGCTGGTGCGGGATCAGATGGTCCGCAGCGCGCTCGTGCACACCTGTGCGGAGCGGGAACTCGCGCTGTCCCGACATGAGGACGTCGACACCGCGGCGAGTTGGGCGCAGACCGGGGACGCGCTCGTCGACGCGGTGGTCGGGTTGATCAGTGCGCCGGTGCACGTCTGAGCGATCGTGCTCAGCGGAGGTGGCGGGTGCCGTCGGTCAGCCGGCGGGTGATTCCGTTGCGGTCCAACAGTTCCAGCAGCGGCACGGCGACCCGGCGGGTGGTGTCCAGCGCTTGCCGGGCCTGCGCGACCGTGAACGGAGCGGGCAGCGTGGCCAGGATCTCGGCGGCGCGCTGTTCGGCGTCGGGGAGCAGCACGATGCCGTTACCCACCCGCAGCAGCTGCCCCGCGCGGGCGGCCGCGGCCAGCTCCTGGTAACCCAAACCCAGCTCGGCCAGCCGATTCGTGTCCGGCGCGACGAACGGCGCCGAAGACAGGTCGGCACGCACGGTGTCCACCGCGGCCTGCAAGGTGGGCGGCAGGGCGGCCGGGTCGGCGGCCGGCCGGACGCGACCGTCGGCGAGCGACAGGTCGGCGTCGCGCACGAGGTGTTCGGTCGTGGCCAGGTCGGGCAGGTCGAGGGCCTGTCGCAGCACGTCCAGGGGCATCCCGGCGGCGAGCGGGTTGTCGGCCGACCACGTGCGGACCGTGCCGGGCAGCTGGGCCAGCGCAGCCGCCAATGCGGTCGGGTCGGCCCGCAGCACGCTCACCGGCTGGCCGACGACCGGCAGGCCGGCGATCCGGAAGCCGGCCGGGGCCAGGAATCGTTGCCGGCGCAGCAATGCCTCGGCCTGTTCGACCGCGGGCGCGCCGGCCAGCGCGGTGAGTTCCGCGGCCCGGGCGGCGGCGGCGCCCCGGCGGTGCAGGTCGGGCGGGTCGATGTCCAGCACGTCCGCGCGGGCGGCGACCCGGTGGCGGCCGGGGTCGCGCAGCAGCACGCGGTCGCCGACCCGCAGCGGCAGTGGCCGGGCCAGGCGCAGTCGCGTCGTGGTCGGTCCGAGGGCGCGCGGCCGCACCCGGACGGCCGCCGATCCGATGTGCAACACCAGTTCTCGGGGCAGCTGCCGGGCGTCGTCACCGGTCAGCACGGCGTCCAGTACGTCCGTGCGCCGCCACACGTCCCGAGTGAGCAGCGCGTCGCCGGGCCCGACGGACGGGCGGGCCGTCCCGCGCAGGTTCACCGCGACCCGCGCCGCCGGCACGACCACGTCGAGGTCCTTGCCCAGGGATTGCAAGGCACGCACGCGTACCCGTTCGCCGCTGCCGGCGAGGACCAGCTGGTCCTCGACTCGGAGCGTGCCGGCGGCCAGGGTGCCGGTGACCACGGTGCCGGCGCCGTCGATGGTGAACGTGCGGTCGATCCACAGCCGGACGTCCGCGGCCGGATCGCCGGGACCGACCTGGGTGGCGAGCGTGACCAGTGCGGCCCGCAGCTTGTCGAGGCCCCGCCCGGTGCGCGCGCTGACCGCCACCGCGGGCAACTCGCCGAGGCTGGTGCGGCCGATCCGGGTCAGCGCGTCGGCCATCGCCGGTGCCGGGTCGGCCAGATCGGCCCTGGTCACCGCGAGCATGCCGTGGCGCACGCCGAACGCGTCCAGCGCGGCCAGGTGTTCGTCGGACTGGGGCATCCAACCGCCGTCCGCGGCCACCACGAACAGCACCGCGGGCACCGGGCCGACCCCGGCGAGCATGGTGGGCACGAACTTCTCGTGGCCGGGCACGTCGACGAACGCGACCTCGCCGACGCCGGGCAGCGTGGTCCACACGAAGCCCAGCCCGATGGTCAGGCCGCGCCGCTGTTCCTCGGCCCAGCGGTCGGGTTCCATCCCGGTCAGCGCTCTGATCACAGTGGACTTGCCGTGGTCGACGTGCCCGGCGGTGGCGATCACCCGCATTGCCGGGCCCGGTGCACGGCGAGCGCGGCCGTCTCGACCGAAGGTTCCTCGGCTGCAGCGACCGTGCGCAGGTCGAGCAGGCAGCGGCCACCCTCGACCCGGCCGACCACCGCGGTCGCCGCCGTCCGCAACCCGGGCCCGAACTCCGCCGGCAGGCTGACCGCCGCACTGGGCAACCGGACTCCGGGGGCGCCGCCACCGCCGACCACCGAGACCGAGTCGACCGCGACGGCGTCCACTCCCTGCCCCGCCAGTCGCGCCGCCATCGCCGCCGCGCGAGCCCGTACCTCGGCCGCCGGCAGTTCCAGCGCCGCGCGCACCGGGGGCTCGGCCGGGCCGCGCAGGGTCGCCGCCAGCGCGGCCAGGGTCAGCTTGTCCACTCGCAGCGCCCGCGCGGCCGGATGCCGGCGCAGTCGGGTGACCAGGTCCAGCCGGCCCAGCAGCAGGCCGGCCTGCGGTCCGCCGAGCAGCTTGTCGCCGCTCGCGGTGACCAGCGCGGCCCCGGCCCGCAGTGCGGTGGCCGCGTCCGGTTCGTCCGGCAGCAGCGGGTGCGGTGTCAGCAGGCCGGAGCCGATGTCGACCACGACCGGCGGTCCCAACTCGGCCAGCCGGCTCGTGCCGACCTCGGTGGTGAAGCCGCTGACCTGGAAGTTCGACGGGTGCACCTTGAGCAGGAACGCCGTGTCCGGTCCGATCGCGTCGGCGTAGTCGCGGACGTGGGTCCGGTTGGTCGTGCCGACCTCGCGCAGCCGGGCGCCGGTGCTGGCCAGCAGGTCGGGGATGCGGAAGCCGTCGCCGATCTCCACGAGTTCGCCGCGGCTGACCACGATCTCCCGGCCGGCGGCGAGCACCAGCGCGCACAGCAGCAGCGCGGCGGCGTTGTTGTTGACCACGTGCACGGCCTCGGCGTCGGGCGCCGCGGCGGCCAGCGCGGCCAGCGTGTCGGTGCCCCGGGGCGCTCGCCGCCCGGTGGCCAGGTCGAACTCGACGTCGGTGCAGCCGGCCGCGGCCACCAGCGCCGCGCGCGCTGTGGCCGACAGCGGAGCGCGGCCGAGGTTGGTGTGCACGAGCACGCCGGTCGCGTTGATCACCGGACGTGGGCCGGCCGGGGCGGCCGACAGCGCGGCCAACGCCGTGTCCAGCACGTCCTCCGGGTTGAGGTCGCCCGCTCGGGCCCGGTCCTGGGCGGCCACAATGGCCGCCTTGACCGCGGGCCGGCCCAGCACCGTGACCAGGTCCGCGCAGCGCGGATCGGCCAGCAGGGTGTCGGTGCCGGCGATCCGCCGCCGGGGGTCGGCCGCCGGTTCAGCCATGCTCTGGCCGCCGTTCGTGGCGGAGGCGGACGGGAATCGAACCCGCCAACGACAGCTCCTGCCGTTCCACGGTTTTGAAGACCGGGCCGACCACCAGGTCGAATACGCCTCCCTGCGCCATGTGGTCATCATGGCAATCCTCGGGGAGAGGTGCGAACGGGGCCGGTAAAGACGACGATGACCCCATGACCTCGACGGTGACGACTCCGACGATCCGGCTCACCCAGTACGCGCACGGCGGTGGCTGCGCCTGCAAGATCCCGCCCGGCGAGCTGGAGCAGATCGTGTCCGGGCTGGTCGGCGCGGCGCCGGTGGCCGATCCGGTGGGGGAGCTGATCGTCGGTCTCGACCACGGCGACGACGCGGCCGTGGTCCGGATGGCAGGCGGGTCGGCGTTGGTCCTCACCACCGACTTCTTCACGCCCGTCGTGGACGACCCGTACGACTGGGGCCGGATCGCCGCCGCGAACGCGCTGTCGGACGTGTACGCGATGGGCGGCCGACCGGTGGTGGCGGTCAACCTGCTCGCCTGGCCGCGCGAGACGCTGCCGTTCGAACTGGCCGCCGAGACACTGCGGGGTGGGCTGGAGGTCGCGTCGGCCGCCGGTTGCCACGTCGCCGGTGGGCACAGCGTGGACGACCCGGAACCCAAGTACGGCCTGGCGGTGACCGGCATCGCGAATCCGGATCGGTTGCTGCGCAACGATTCTGGTCGAGCCGGCATCCCCTTGTCGCTGACCAAGCCGCTGGGCATCGGGGTGCTGAACAGCCGACACAAGGCGACCGGCGAGGTCTTCGCCAACGCGGTGGCCACGATGGTGGCGCTCAACCGGGACGCGGCCGAGGCCGCGCTGGCCGCGGGCATCCGGTGCGCCACCGACGTGACCGGCTTCGGTCTGCTCGGGCACGCCTACAAGCTGGCCCGGGCGAGCGGGGTGACCGCGGTGATCGACGCGGCCGCCGTGCCCTACCTGGACGGCGCCCGGCAGGCCCTGCGGGACGGCTACGTCAGCGGTGGCACCCGGCGCAACCTCGACTGGGTGCGTCCGCACGCCGACCTGACCGCGGTCGACGAGGACGAGGCGTTGCTGCTCGCCGACGCCCAGACCTCCGGCGGCCTGCTGCTGGCCGGCGAGATTCCCGGTGCCACCGTGGTGGGTGAGCTGGTCCCGGCCGGCGACCATCCGATCATCGTCCGCTAGACACTGCCGCCGAGGAGGACGCGAAATCATGTCGTTCAACCTGCGTGACCTGCTGACCGCCGATGACCCGCCGGGCAGGTCCGGTTATGCCGATCCCCAGCCCCGGCACGGCTTCTTCACCGACACCAGCGTGTGCATCGGCTGCAAGGCGTGCGAAGTGGCCTGCAAGGAATGGAACGACGTGCCCGAGGACGGGCTGGACTTCACCGGAATGTCCTACGACAACACCGGTGGCCTCAGCGCGAACACCTGGCGGCACGTGGCGTTCATCGAGCAGCGCAAGCCGGCCGTCGATCTCGGCCTGCCCACGTTCACCAAGCCGGGGGAGCAGGGTGAGGGCGAGCGCACCGAGTTCCGCTGGCTGATGTCCAGCGACGTGTGCAAGCACTGCACCCACGCCGCCTGCCTGGACGTGTGCCCGACCGGGGCACTGTTCCGTACCGAGTTCGGCACCGTCGTGGTCCAGCCCGACATCTGCAACGGTTGCGGCTACTGCATTCCCGCGTGTCCGTACGGCGTGATCGACCAGCGCGAGGACGACGGGCGGGCGTGGAAGTGCACGATGTGTTACGACCGGCTCGGCGCCGGGATGCAGCCCGCCTGCGCGCAGGCCTGCCCCACCGACTCCATCCAGTACGGCGAACTGGACGAACTGCGGGAGCGGGCCGACGCGCGGCTGGCCGCCCTGCAGGAGCGCGGGGTCACCGACGCACGACTCTACGGCCGCGACGAGAACGACGGGGTCGGCGGTGACGGCGCGTTCTTCCTGCTGCTGGACGAACCCGAGGTCTACGGCCTGCCCCCGGACCCGGTGGTGACCACCCGGGACCTGCCCGCGATGTGGAAGCACGCGGGCGTGGCCGCCGCCACCCTGTTGGCCGGCATCGCGATCAGCTTCCTGGGCGGGCGGCGTTCATGAGCCAGGCACCGACCGGCCGGCGTCGTCGCCGCGGCGAGCAGGCGATGGTCCCGGACGCGGAGTTCAGTTCGTACTACGGCAGGCCCATCCTGCGGCCGCCGACCTGGGCGGCCACCGACATCGCCGGCTACCTGTTTCTCGGCGGCCTCGCCGGTGCGTCCTCGGTCCTCGCCGCCGGCGCCGAGCTGACCGGCCGGCCCGCACTGGCCAGGACGGGCAAGGTCGGCGCGCTCGTCGCCATCTCCGCGTCGATGTACGCGCTGGTGCACGATCTCGGCCGGCCGGCCCGGTTCGTGAACATGTTGCGGGTGGTCAAGCCGAGTTCGCCGATGAGCATCGGCACCTGGATTCTGAGCGCCTACGGTCCGCAGGTGGGGCTCGCCGCGCTGACCGACGTGACCGGCCGGTTCACCCGGCTGGGTCGGGTCGCCACGATCGGCGCGGGGCTGGTCGGGCCGGCGGTCGCCGCGTACACCGGCGTGCTCGTCGCGGACACCGCTGTCCCCGCGTGGCACGAGGGCTACCGCGAACTGCCGTTCGTCTTCGTCGGGTCGGCGGCGAGTGCCGCGGGTGGCCTCGGGATGCTGGCCACGCCCCGCGACCAGGCCGGGCCGGCCCGACGGGCGGCAGTTCTGGGTGGCGCGCTGGAGTTGGCCGCCGGGCGGCTGCGGGAACGACGGATGGGCATGGTGAGCGAAGCCCTGCACACCGGCACCGCCGGCAAGCTGATGCGCGCGGCCGAGGCCCTCACGGTGACCGGCGCGGTGGTCGGCGGGCTGCTGGGCGGTCGTTCCCGGGTGGCCGCCGTGATCGGCGGCGCGGCCGCGCTGGCCGGGTCGGCGTGCACCCGGTTCGCCATCTTCCAGTCCGGGGTCGCCTCGGCCAAGGACCCGCGCTACACCGTGCAGCCACAGCGGGAACGGCTCGACCGCACCAAGTCGTAGGGCGTCTTTCAAGGGCCTCTTTCCGGCTGCGCGGAGATGGCCCTTGGAAGACGCCTAGGGCTCGTCCGCCGGCAGGCCCGCCCGGCGCCGGTAGTCGGCCAGGAACCGCGGCAGCTCCGGGCCGCGTGGCCGGCGGCCGGGCCGGATGTCGCAGGTCGCCGCCTTGGCCTCCTGGATGTGCACGTTCGGGTCGAGCGCCAGCGACAGCAGCTCGTTGGCCGCGTCGCCGGTGCTCAGTCCGTTGGGGCCCCAGTGATAGGGCAGCCCGACCTGGTGGATCGTCCGGCCGCGCACCTTCAGCGGCCGGACCCGCTCGGTGACCAGCACGCGCGCCTCGATCGCGGCCCGCGCCGACACGATCGTGGCCCAGCCGTGGTGTTCCAGACCGCGTTCGCGGGCCAACTCGGGGGAGACCTCGCAGAAGAACTCCGGCTGGAGCTCGGCCAGATAGGGCAGCGTGCGACTCATCCCGCCCGCGGTGTGGTGCTCGGTGAGCCGGTAGGTGGTGAACACGTACGGGAACACGTCGTTCTCCGCGCCGTGATAACGGTTTCCGCGCCGGCCCATGATTTCCGTCGTCGGGTTGGACTGCTGTTTGTAGAACGCGTTGTCCACCGGCGACTCGTACGGCTCGTAGTGCGTGGGCAGCGGCCCGTCGGCCAGGCCGGCCGGTACGTAGAGCCACGCCTTGCCGTCGGTCTGCATGATGAACGGGTCGACGCCGGCCAGCGCGGCCTGCGCGGTGGCACCTTCGGGCGGCCGATAGTCCGGTGGTTTGGTCACCTCGAAGTCCGGTACGTCAGCCCCGGTCCACCGACCGGCTTCGGCGTCCCACCAGACGTAACGTTTGCGCTCGCTCCACGGCCGCCCCTCCGGGTCGGCGGACGCCCGGTTGTAGAGGATGCGGCGGTTCGCCGGCCATGCCCAGGCCCACTCCGGCGCGACCCAGCTCTGTTCGCTGGCCGGTTTCCGGTCCGCCGCACGGTTGTGGCCCTCGGCGTAGACACCGCAGTAGATCCAGCAGCCGCTGGTGGTCGAGCCGTCGTCCTTCAGGGCGGTGAAGGTGGACAGCGGGCCGTCCGGGCCGAACCCGTTGATCTCACGCAGCACGGCGTCCGCGCTCGGGTCGGCGGTCGGGCCCTCGGTGGGGTAGTCCCAGGTGAGGTCGAGGATCGGCCGGTCCCGCCGGTCGGTCGAACCGGCCAGTCTCTCCCGGATGATCCGGCCGAGGTGGAAGTAGAACCACAGGTCGCTGCGCGCGTCGCCGGGCGGCTCGATCGCCTTGTGGTGCCACTGCACCAACCGCTGGGTGTTGGTGAAGCTGCCGGCCTTCTCGGTGTGCGCAGCCGCCGGCAGGAAGAACACCTCGGTCGGGATCTCCTCGGTGGCCAACTCGCCGGTCTCGATCTCCGGGCCGTCCTTCCAGAAGGTCGCACTCTCGATCAGCTGGAAGTCGCGCACCACCAACCAGTCCAGGTTGGCCATGCCCAGCCGTTGCAGCTTCGCGTTGGCCGAGCCGACGGCCGGGTTCTCGCCGACCAGGAAGTAGCCCTTGCACTCGCCGGCGATCTGGTTGAGCACCGTCCGGTAGGTGCCGTGGTCGCCGGTCAACCGGGGCAGGTAGTCGAAGCAGAAGTCGTTGTCCTCGGTGGCCGCGTCGCCCCACCAGGCCTTGAGCAGGCTGACCAGATAGGACCGCATGTTGCCCCAGAACCCGGTCTTGCCCGCGTCGGCGGCGACGAAGTCGTCCAGCGTCTGGTGCTGGTGGGCGTGCGGCATCGGGATGTAGCCGGGCAGCAGGTTGAACAGGGTCGGGATGTCGGTCGAGCCCTGGATGGAGGCGTGGCCGCGCAACGCCAGGATGCCGCCACCGGGTCGGCCCATGTTGCCCAGCAGGGTCTGCAGGATCGAGGCGGTGCGGATGTACTGCGCGCCAACGGTGTGCTGGGTCCAGCCGACCGAGTAGACGAACGCGGTGGTCCGCTCGCGACCGGAGTTCGCGGTGATCGCCTCGGCCACTTCGAGGAAGTCCGATTCGGACACTCCGCACACGTCGGCGACCATTTCCGGCGTGTAGCGGGCGAAGTGCCGCTTGAGCACCTGGAAGACACAGCGCGGGTGGGTCAGCGTCTCGTCGATGACCGGCTTGGTGTCGGTGCTCGCGCCGCCACTGCCGTAGCTCTCCGCGCGCGAGGTGTCCTGGTGCTCGCTGCTGGCGTGCTGTTCCGCCGAGTGCTCCTGGGCGGCGTGGGCGTCCCAGGTGTCGTTGGTGCCCGACGCCGGGGCGGCCTCGGAACCCTCGTACATCCAGGAGGACGCGTCGTACTGCCGCTTCTCCGGATCGAACCCGGAGAACAGGCCGTCCAACTCCTCGGTGTCGGCGAAGTCCTCCCGCAGGATCGCACCCGCGTTGGTGTATGCCACGACGTACTCGCGGAAGTACAGGTCGCGGGAGAGCACGTAGTTGACCAGGCCACCGAGGAAGGCGATGTCCGAGCCGGCGCGCAGCGGGACGTGCTGGTCGGCGACCGCGCTGGTCCGGGTGAACCGGGGATCGATGTGAATGATCCGGGCGCCGCGCGCCTTCGCCTCCATCACCCACTGGAACCCGACCGGATGGCACTCGGCCATGTTCGAGCCCTCAATGACGATGCAGTCGGAGTTCTGCAGGTCCTGCTGGAACGTCGTGGCGCCGCCGCGACCGAATGAGGTACCCAGACCGGGCACCGTTGCGCTGTGTCAAATACGCGCCTGGTTCTCGATCTGGATCGCGCCCCGCGCGGTGTACAGCTTCTTCATCAGGTCGTTCTCTTCGTTGTCCAGCGTGGCACCGCCCAGACTCGCGATGCCCATGCTGCGCCGGACCGGCACGCCGTCGAAGTTCTGCTGCCAGGTCTGCTCGCGGGTGGCGAGCACCCGGTCGGCGATCATCTCCATCGCGCGGTCCAGCGACAGGGTCTCCCACTCGGTGCCGTTGGGTCGCCGGTAGAGCACCTTGTCCACCCGGGTGGGGCTGGTCACCAGCTGCTTGCTGGCCGATCCCTTGGGGCACAACCGACCCCGGGAGATCGGCGAGTCGGGATCGCCCTCGATCTGGATGACCTGCTCGTCCTTGACGAACACCCGCTGGCCGCAGCCGACCGCGCAGTAGGGGCAGATCGAGCGGACGACACGATCGGCCTGTTCGGTGCGGGCGGTCAGACCCGCGGACCGGGACGACTGGGCCGCGGCTGCCTTACCCACCGGGTCGGTGCCGCTGACCTGCCGATAGACCGGCCAGTCCTCGATCCACTGCCGAACGCCCAAGATGTCCTCCCGGAGGATGACGTCACGCCTCCTGAACCGTACCGGCTGGTGATCGGCACGGCTACTCATGGCTGCCGAATCCAACGGCAACGTTGGGGTTGTAAGTGGGTCAGCGTGCTGGTGGAGCCAGGTTCGGGAGGAGATCAGGATGAGCGCCGGAGTGTTGCGGGAGCACACCGTACTGGTGACCGGGGCGGCGCAGGGGATCGGCGCGGCGACCGCGCGCCGGTTCGCCGAGGAGGGCGCCCGGCTGCTGCTCACCGACCTCACCGCCGTCGTGGTCGAGGCGGCCGCGGACATCGCGGCGGACCATCGCGGGTCGGGCGCCATCGGGATCACCGCCGACGTGACCGACCCGGACGCGTGCGACGGCCTGGTCGCCAGCGCCCTTGAACGGCACGGCGGGCCGGACGTGTTGGTCGTGTCCGGCGCCGTGTTGCAGCGCGGGGCCCGGTCGCGTAGCTCTCGCCGCAGGGGTGGCCACCTGCACGAACACCCGACACGCCCCGACCAGGTCCACCCGACGATCCTATGCCGAAACGGCATGAAACTGGGCATTTGTGTCTTTGACGGCATGATGCCCGGTCGGAACACTGCGAGCATGGTCAATTCGAAGTACCGGACGGTCGGTTCCGCCGTCGTGGTCGTGCTCACGTCGGTGTTGCTTGCCGGCTGTGGCGGCGCGAGTGCCGGTTCGGCGCCGTCGACGGCGGTCCCGACGACTCCCGCGCCCACCACGACGCCGGCGGCCACCGCGGCCACCGCAGCGGCCTTCGCCCAGTTGGAAGGTCGGTTCCACGCGCGGCTCGGGGTGTACGTGCTGGACACCGGGACGGGCCGCACGGTGACGTATCAGGCCGACCAGCGGTTCGCCTTCTGCTCGACCTACAAGGCGCTGGCCGCCGGCGTGCTGCTCGAACACGACACGGACGCCCAACTCGACAAGATCATCACGTACCAGGCAGCCGATCTTGTCGACTACTCGCCGGTCACCGGACAGCACGTCGGCACCGGAATGTCGTTGCGTGATCTCCTGGCGGCTGCGATCCAGCAGAGCGACAACACCGCCGCGAATCTGCTGCTGGCCCAACTCGGCGGGCCCGGCGGACTTCAGAGGGCGTTGCGCGCGCTGGGCGACCGGACCACGAATGTCGACCGGACCGAACCGACGGTGAACGACGTGGCGCCCGGGGATGTCCGGGACACCAGTTCGGCGGCCGCGCTCGGCACCGATCTGCGCTCGTTCGTACTGGGCGACGTGCTGCCCGCCGGTGGACGGCAGCTGTTGACGAACTGGTTGCAGGGCAACACCACCGGTGGTCCCTACATTCGTGCGGGGGTGCCGGTCGGCTGGACGGTCGGCGACAAGACCGGCAACGGCGGACACGGCACCCGCAACGACATCGCCGTCGTCTGGCCGACCGGCGGCGCGCCGATCATCGTCGCCGTACTGTCCGAACGCGACTCCGCGAATGCGGCCTCCGACGACGCCCTGATCGCCGACGCCACAAAAACCGCTCTCGCCGCGCTCCACTGAATTCATCCGGTGCTGGTGAGGCGGATTTTAACGAGCCGATTCGGTGAATTTACCAAAACGGGACGCATGGTGGAATGGGGGATTCCGGGGTGGGGAAAAGGCGCTCGATTGACCGGTGGTAGCGGGTTCGGCGGTGGCGCGGGGTCGGCTGGAGATCTTCTTGCCAGGTACGGAGAGTGACGTCGAGGTTGCTCGACTCGGAGTGTGCGCGGCTCGCCGGGCGTCCAGGGCGGTGCCGGCGACTGTCCGACAACCCCATGTTGCGGACAGTCGCGAAACCGCACCGGCGTGATTACTACCTGGTCGAGTGATCGATAGTGAAGTAAGTCCGGTTCATCCAGATCGGTGTCGCAGTCTGTGATCACCTTGGGTGACACGCCTGACTTTCGCCACCTGTTAGTGGCGCACTGAAGATGGAACTGTTACTAAGACGCATTTCGCGTCGGTCAATCGCGCCCCTCCGGTGCTTTGTGCGCCCGGACGCGGTTGATAGCTTCCTGGGGTTCCTGTCGCGTCCACTGGCCAACGCCGTGAAGAAACGGCGTGCGCCAGTGGCCTTTTTCTGACAGTCGAAGGGATTTTTTGATGCGGAATACTGTGCTGCGTACCGGCGGCGTGATCGGGGTGGCGGCGGCAGCCGTGCTGCTCGCCTCGGTAACCCCGGCCGCGGCCACCACGGCCGGTCCCGGCGAGGGCTCGGCCTATGGCGCGGACGCCAGCGTGTCGCTGCTGTCCGGTGTGCTCGGTCAGGATGCGCTCTCGGTGCGCACCGGCGAACTCGGCGCTTCGAACACGGCAGGCCCGAACTCCGCCTCGGCGGTGGATGCCACGCTCAAGGGGCTGGTGTCGGCGAAGGCGATCACCAGCTCGGCCAACCACGACACGGCGTCAGGGGACGTGACGGCCAAGGCCGAGTTGGTCCAGGTCGCGCTGCCGGTGCTGGCGGCGCTCGCCGGTCGCACGCCGACCGCGTCGGTGATCAGCTCGCAGTGCCACGCCACCGCTGCCGGCATCACCGGCAGCTCGGACCTGGCCGACCTCGATCTCGGCAGGATCGGTGACGTCGCCGCGGCCACGCCGAACTTGACGGTCGGCATCCCCGGTGTGCTCCAGGTGACCGCCGACGAGCAGATCCACAACGCCGACGGCAGCCTCACGGTGAACGCGCTGGACATCAAGCTGCTCGGCGGCCAGTTGACCGGTGCCCTCGGCACCGGTGACATCGTGCTGGCCTCGTCCACCTGCGGCCCGGCCACGGCCGTGGCCACCACGCCGCCCGCGCCCGGCGCGCCCGAGGTCAGCGTCGTTCCCGCCGGCGCACCGGAGACCGGTGACGGCAGCCTGGCCACTGTGATCGTGCACTGAGCCGGCTGATGCTGAGCACCGGCACAGCGCGCGACCGGCCCGGCCGGTCGATCCGATGGGTCGTGGGTGTCCTGCTGGCCGGCGTGTGTCTGGCCGGCTGCGGTGGCGGCACCTCGGCGTCGGCGCCGGCGCCGGCCGCGTCGACCTCGGCCGCGACCAGCACCCAGCAGAGCGCGGGAGCGGCCCGGTCGGTCCCGACCTGGATCGACATTCCCAGCATCGACGCCCGGTCGAGCCTGATCGGGCTGGGCCTCAATCCGGACAAGTCGGTGCAGGTGCCGCCGGTCGACAAGCCGCAACAGGCCGGTTGGTACGAGTACGGTCCGACGCCCGGTCAGGTCGGGCCGGCCGTCATCCTCGGCCACATCGACGGCGACCACCAGGAGGGCATCTTCTGGCGGTTGCACGAGGTCAAGCCGGGCGACGCGGTGACGGTCGGCCGGCAGGACGGCAGCACGGTCACCTTCACCGTCAGCAAGGTCGACCAGGTGCCGAAGGACACGTTCCCCACCAGCGCGGTCTACGGCAACACCACCGACCCGGAGTTGCGGCTGATCACCTGTAGCGGCGCGTTCGACGCCACCACCGGGCACTACCTGGACAACGTCATCGTCTACGCGACGAAGACAAACTGATCGAGTGTCCTAAGCAGACATACGGACTCATCGCCCGCATCCGGTTCGGCCGGGTGCGGGCGATGAACCGTCAGCGGGGCGGGGCGAAGGACTCCACGTGGGCGATGGCCGCGTAGAGCGCATCCCGTAGCGGGGCGGTGTCCTGGGCGGCCTGGGCGAGCAGCGTGCCGCCCTGGAAGGCGGCCATCAGGGCGTGCGCCAGGTATTCGATGTCGGCGTCGCGCCGGAGGTCGCCGCGGTCGCGCATCGCCGCCAGGCCGGCGCGGAACTGCTGCTGCCAGCGGCCGAATCCGATGGCGATCTCGTCGTGCACGTCCAGGTCGGTCTTCATCACTTCGCTGGCCAACGAGCCGAAGCTGCAACCGCCGGCGAGCACGGTTTCCTGGTTGAGAAACGAGTCCGCCCACGTGTGCAGTGCGGCGATGCTGTCCAGGTCGCCGCGGGGCGGGGTTTCCCGCAGGCCCATCATCGAGTCCGCCCGCCAGGCGAGGACCGCCCGGATCAGGCTTTCCTTGTCCGGGAAGTAGTGGCTGAGCTGTGAACCGCTGACCCGCGCCGCCTTCCGGACCAGGTCGTTGTTCGTGGCGTGCACGCCGTGCAGGTAGATCAGCTCGGCGGCTGCCTCGACGATCCGCTCCCGGGTCGCCAGGCCCTTGGGAGTCAACTTGTGCTCCTCGGTCACTGCCATGCACCTACTGTACACCAGTAATGGGCTTGACAGCCCAATATTGGTGACCTATCGTCGGGAACCGAGATCCACAGTCCGTCCCGCCGAGAAGAAGGTGCGTCATGCCCGAGCTTCAGGTCATCGCCCGTCACACGATGAAGGCCGGCGCGGAGGAGGAGGTCCTCGCGCTGCTGCCCAAGCTGATCGAGGCCGTCCACACCGAACCCGGCAACATCGAGTTCACCGCCTACCGGCAGCTCGACGACCCGCGCACCTATGTCCTGCTGGAACGGTACGCGTCCCGGGAGGCGTTCGCCGCGCACCGCGAAACCGTCCACTTCAAGGACATCGTGCTGGGCCAGCTCGTGCCGCGGCTGGAGAACCGGGTGATCGAACTGTTCGACGTCACCGAATGAGCACCCAGCCGAACCGAGGCCGCAAGTCATGACTTTCCACGAACTCCACCAGGGGACCGCACCGCTGCTGCTGCCCAACGCCTGGGACGTGCCGTCCGCGTTGGCCTTCCTGGACGCCGGTTTCACCGCGATCGGCACCACCAGTTTCGGCGTCGCCGCCAGCGCGGGCCGTCCCGACGGGGAGCGCGCGAGCCGGGAGGCCAACCTCGCGCTCGCTGCCGCGCTGCGCCCGCTGCCCGGCTACCTGAGCGTGGACATCGAGGACGGTTACGGCGACGACCCCGAGCAGGTCGCCGAGTACGTCGCCGAACTCGCCGCCGTGGGCGTGGCCGGAATCAACATCGAGGACAGCTCCGCCGAGGCGTTGATCAGCCCGGACGCGCACGCGGCGAAGGTGTCCGCGATCAAGCGGCGCTCGCCGGAGCTGTTCGTCAACGCCCGGGTGGACACCTACTGGCTCGGCCAGGACGCCACGCCCGGGGCCACGCTGACCCGCGCCGAGGCGTACGTGCGGGCCGGTGCCGACGGGGTGTTCGTGCCCGGCGCGAGCGAACCGGCCGTGCTGCGCGACATCACCACGGCGCTGCCCGTGCCGGTGAACACGCTGGTCATTCCGGGAAAGTCGCTGGCCGAACTGGCCGAACTCGGCGTCCGGCGGGTCAGCACGGGCTCGCTGCCCTACCGGGCCGCCGTCCGGGCGGCGGTCGCGGTGGCCGAGGCGGTCCGGGACAACGAGGCCCTGCCGGCCGCGGTGGCCTATCCCGACCTACAGGGCCGCCTCGTCGACTACGCCTCGTCGACTACGCCCCGCTGACCCGCGTCCTGGCGCCCGCTCGTCGAGCGAGCGCCAGGAGCGCGGTCAGCCGATGCGCAGCGGCAGCGTGCGTGGCCCGCGGATCTGGCCGGCCGACCAGCTCACCGCGGCCGGGTCGGCGAGGGTGAACTCCGGGAGGCGCCGCAGCCACACGTCCAACGCGACCCGCAGTTCCATCCGCGCCAGGTGCGAGCCGAGACAGCGGTGGATGCCGAGGCCGAATGCGGCGTGCCGGTTGACCTGGCGGTCGATGACCACCTCGTCGGCCCGCTCGAACTGCGCCGGATCACGGTTGGCGGCCGGGAAGGACAGCAGCACCCAGTCGTCTACCTTCATCTCGGCGCCGTTGCACACCACGTCGTTCTTGACCAGCCGGGCCATCGTGACCGGTGCGAACGCCCGCAGGAACTCCTCCATCGCGGTCGGCAGCAGCGCCGGATCGCCTGCCAGCGCGCGGCGGTCGTCCGGCGTCCTGGCCAGGTGCCACAGGGAGGCGCCGATGGCGCTCCAGGACGTGTCGATGCCGGCGATGAGCAGCAGCGCCATCGTGCCGGCGACGTGCTTGCTTTCGAGTTTGGCGCCGTGCAGTTCGGCGTCGATCAGGTAGCTGGTCAGGTCCTCACGCGGGTTCTCGACGTGGTCGCGGATCTGGACGAGCAGATAGGCGAACAGTTGGGCGCTGTGCTCGATCCGCTCCTCGGGCGGCAGGTTGACGCCCTCCAGCGCGTTCTCCACGAAAGTACGGAACCTGGCTTCGTCCGCCAGCGGGAAGCCGAGCATGTCCGCCATGACCCGCATCGGGATGTGCTGCGCGTACTCCTGCGCCGCGTCGACAACATCCCGGCCGGCGAACCCGTCGATCAGCTCCTCGCAGAACGCCCGCGTGCTCGCCTCCTGTTTGGACACTGCCGTCTTGGTGAACGCGGGCACCAGAATCTTGCGCGCGTCGTGGTGGAACGGCGGGTCGGAGGAGATCGGCGGCGTGCCACCTACCGGAGCCATGTCCGGCGACGGCCGGAAGTTGGACATGATGATGGACCTCGAGCTGAAATGGTCGGTGTCGTAGGCGACCGCGGCCACGTCCTCGAACCGGGTCGGCAGCCAGCCGCCGCCGAACCGGTCGGTGTGCGCGACCGGGCAGCGCTGCCGCAGCTCGTCCTGGATGGGGTAGGGATCGGCTACCCAGTCCGGTTCCAGGTGCGAGAAGTCGGTCGCCCAGTCCGACACCGGGCCGGTGACCACTTCGCTGCGGCTGCCCAGTTCCGCGTTGGTCCGGATGTCGTCGAAGTCCTTGACGAATCGCTCGTCGCTGCTCATGTCATGCCTCCACCAGGACATCGATGGCGCGTTCCGGACAGTTGGCCGCCGCGAGACGCGCGTCGTCCGCGCGGTCCTCGGGCACCTGGCCCTCGCCGATCAGCGTCGCGTAGCCGTCCTCGTCCTCACCGAACAGGTCGGGAGCGAGGTCGTAACAACGGCCGTGGCCCTGGCAACGCTCATGGTCGATCCGCACTCTCATGACGATGTTCCCGTCTGTGTGGGGTGGGTGGGGGCGAGACCCGAGACGACGCGGGCGAGCAACGACGCCCACTGCTGGTCGTCCACGTCGTTGAGTTCCGGCGTCAGCAAGGCGGTTCCGGTGGCCAACGAGAGACAGAAGTGCGCCACGGCCCTCGGTGGCAGGGCGGGATCGAGTTCACCGCGGGCCTGGCCCTCGCGGACCAGGTCGGCGAGCCAGTCGATCCGATCGTGGATGTAGTCGCGCATCAACTCGGCCACGTCCTGGTCGCGCCGGGCGGCGACGAGCGCCTCGATCACCAGGTTGCCGTCGTTGTCCCGACGCCGGCGCAGCGACCGGCCGGTCACCAGCAGCAACTCGGTGATCGACCGGGACGGATCGGCCGAGATCAGGTCGGCGAGCAGCCGCTGGCCGTGCGTGCGCAGCGCGCCCATCAGCAGTTCGGCCTTGGAGCCGAAGTACGCGTACATCGCGCCGTTGCTCAGCCCGGCGATCTGCGCGATCTGCGCGACCCGGGTGCCGTCGTAGCCTCGACGTGCGAAAACGTCGGCAGCCGCGCGCAGCAGGCGGGCTTTCGTGCCTGCTGCCGTGGCTCCCGATGTGCGACCCATTTCACTAATTGAAATACTTTTTAATTAGTGAGTCAAGCCCTGTCGCGGCAGCGACGCTCTAGGCCGTGTCCTCAAAGTGGGTGTGGCTGATCTGCGCGGTTGTGACGGGTCTGGTTTGATCTTCGGTCGTGGTGCGTAGGCATGAGCTGACCGATGAGCAGTGGCAGGTCATCCAGCCGTTGTTACCGGCCTCGGGGGCCAAGGGGCGGCCGCGGGTGGATGACCGTCGGGTGATCAACGGGATGTTGTTCAAGGCCAAGACCGGTGTGGCGTGGCGGGACCTACCGGAACGATACGGGCCGTGGAAGACCGTCTACAACCGGTTTTGGCGCTGGTCTCGGTCGGGTCTGCTGTCGGTGTTGGTGGGGCGGGTGCGGGTGTTGGCCGTAGCGGTGGAGGAGTTGGACCGGGAGGTGTCGGTGGATTCCTCGATCGTGCGGGCGCACCAGCACGCCGCGGGTGCCCGTCGGGCGCATCCGCCCCACACGGGGGGCCGGCGAGTCGGATGACGGGCAGACCGAGCCAGATGATCATGCCATGGGTCGGTCCCGGGGTGGGCTTTCCACGAAGATTCATCTGGCCTGTGATGGTCTGGGGCGGCCGTTGTCGGTGGTGTTGACCGGCGGGAACATCAATGACTGTACCCAGTTCGAGCAGGTCATGGCTGGTATCCGGATGCCACGACCGGGTCGGGGTCGGCCGTGGGTGCGACCCGTGCGGGTGTTGGCCGACAAGGGCTACAGCACTCGTGCGATCCGCGCCTACCTCCGGGCGCGGGGGATTGTTGCCACGATCCCGGAACGGGCTGATCAGCAGGCCAATCGGCGCCGGCGGGGCCGTAGGGGTGGACGGCCGCCGGCGTTTGATCCAGTGGTCTACCGGCGGCGGAATGTGGTGGAGCGGTGTTTCAACCGGCTCAAGCAGTATCGGGCGATCGCGACCCGTTATGACAAGACCGCGTTGTCCTTCCGGGGCATGGTGGATCTGGCCACGGTGATGCTCTGGCTTTGAGGACACGGCCTAGGGCCAGGAGCGAAGCGACGCCGTGAACGAAGGGCCGACGGAAACCGATCGCAGCCTCGCGTAGTGCCACGCACGCTTCGCCCTTCCGGCCTTCCGAGGGCGAGGTCAGGAACCATCTAGCTCAGGGTCGCTTCGCTCCTGGCCCTCCCCTGTCGCTGGCGCGACAGGGCCTCCTGCACAGTCCAGGTGTTCCCGTCAGGATCGGCGAAATCGACAAAACTGGCGTACCTCCGCCGTTCCGGGTCAACCCCGGCCGAATAGTCCCCCTGCCAGTCAGCGACCGACGTCTTGTGCCGGATCGGACCGACCGCGACACCCCGTTCGCTCAGTTCCCGCTGCGCCGCCTCGATGTCGGCGACGACGAGATACGTCGTGCGCGCCGAGCCGGGCGCCGCGTCGGTGAGTCCGCGACCGAACTGCACCGAACACGACGACCCCGGCGGGGTCAGCTGGACGACCCGGAACTCGCTGTTGGGCTGGTAGTCGACATCCAGCCCGAAGCCGACCTGCTCGGTGTAGAACCGCAGCGCCCGGTCGACGTCGCTGACCGGCAGGGTGATCACCTCGATGCGGTAGTCCATCACGCACCGACCTTGGCGTGCCGGGAAAGCCTGCGCACCGCTGCGGCCAGCGGGTGCCAGCCGGACCGGACGGTGTTCGGCGGCAGGTAGACGGCGGGGATGGGGCCGAGCGCGGGGGTGATCGCGACGGCCGTCGTGCGGTCGGGTGCTGGGATTCGGGTGGCCATGACTGTCTCCGATCTGCTCGTCGATCTGCTCTTCGTCGGTCAGACCAGCGGTTCGCCGCCGTCGATGCCCAGCGAGTTGCCGGTGAGGAACGTGGTGGTCAGCGCGAAGACGACCGCCTCGGCGATGTCGTCGGACCGGCCGACGCGGCGGGCCGGGCTGTTGGCCTCGCGGGCGGCGAACAGGGCCGCCTTCTTCTGCTCGCCGAGACCGTCGTAGGCGCCGGTGTCGATGGTGCCGGGGGAGACGGTGTTGACCCGGATCGGCGCCAGTTCCACTGCGAGGGTGCGGGCGACCACGTCGAGGGCGCCGTTGGTCGCGCCGACGGCGAGCATGCCGGCCATCGGCTTGCGGGCCGACGCGCCGGACAGGAACACGAAGGAGCCGTCCTCGGGCATCCGGGGCCCGAAGTACTTGGCCAGCAGGATCGCGCCGACCACCTTGACGTTGAAGGACGCCAGCACCGTGTCGTGGGTGAGATCGCCGACGGCGCCGCGGGCGCGGGCCGATGCCGTGGACACGACGTGGTCGACCTGGCCGAGTCGCTCGGCCAGCGCGGCGATGCTCGCCTCGTCGGTGACGTCGACCTCCTCAGCGGTGACGCCGGCGTCGTCGTAGGCCACGGCGAGGGTCGCCTTGTCCCGGCCGGCCACCACGACGTTCGCACCGGCTTCCTGGGCGGCGAGGGTGATCGCGCGGGCGATGCCGCTGCCGCGGCCGATGACGAGCACGGTGCGATCGGTGAGGGAGGTCTTCATTATCAGTCACTCCGTTCGGTGGCAGGCCCCGAGATAAGGGCTGATCCGGGCGATTCCGGACTTTCGGGTTATGAAAATTTCAGAGGTAGAGCTGAGATTCTGCGAATGTCAGTGGTCGGCCGTGGCGGCGTGCTGTCGGATCTCCTCCGGGTCGAGGTCGCGGTCGACGCCGTGCGCGATGACCGTCTGACCGGGCTCCAGGGCCAGCTTCCGGTCGTCGAGGTACACGTCGACGATGTCCGGTTCGAACGACACGAAGCCCGACACCCGGGCCACCTCGGGCCACGCCGCCAGGTAGGTCCACGCCGCGTGCTTGCGCTCGCCGATGTTGTAGTAGTTGGCCAAACCCTTGTAGGGGCAGAACGTCTGGCCCTCGACCGCGGTCAGCGCGGACTCGTCGATGTCCTCCCGGGGCACGTACCAGCGGGGCGCGAAGCCCGACTCGTAGAGCGCGAGCGGCCGGTGGGTGTCAGCGACGACCCGGTCGCCGTCCCGCACCAGGAGGTGCCGGGAGGTCTGCCGGATGTCGCTGCGGTGGTACAGATCGGCCGCGTGCCCGACGATGCGCTCGTCCTCCTCGTAGAAGCCCTCCATCGCCCGCCAGGCGAACGCGACCCGGTCGCGCAGGACGGCCGCGTGCTCCGGCAGGTCGGTGTACTGCCACGCGGCACGCTGCGCCTGCTCGTCGCCGCCGTGCACGGTGAACCACGCGGTCGGTCCGAGCTCGCGGTGTGTCGTCGTCCGGTTCTCCGGCACGAGCACGCCGTCCTGGACATCACGCACCGGGAAGAACGCGACCGGGTAGTGGTCGGGCTCGTGCAGCAGGATCACGTCCTCGCTGTCCAACAGCCACTGGCCACCCAGCCGCACCCGCATCCGCCGACGCAGCGGTTCGGCGAACAGCAGCCGCTCGGGCAGCGGCTGCGCCGCCAGGAACTGCCCCACCGACCTGGTCGACAGCGGTCCTTGTTGCCATGCCAAACCCATCGTCCGCTCCTTCTGTCCACTCCCTGGCTAATGCCTATGGAGACACTATATCCATTAGTCGTTAACGGCAAGAGGAGATCTGAAGCATCAACCTGTGAGCTACCGCATCGTGCGGAGCTGCGTGTTGCACCATCGCCTAATGGGTAAGATGGTGCTATGGACATTCAGCCGTCGTTGGAGAACATGCAGCTGGCGGGCTTCTCGATGGGCGCCGAGCCGCTCGTCGCGCTCGACCTGGTGGACACCGTGATGCTCGCCGAGGACCCGCCGGTCGACCTGTTCAGCTCGGCCGAGCGGGCCGACGTGTGGTGGGCGCTGGAGGCGACCCGGCTGCCGGCCGGCCCGACTCCGGACCTGGTCGCGACCCGCAGGCTGCGGGCCGCCATCCGCGACCTCTTCGACGCGCACCTCGAACACCGCGAGCCCGCGGCGACCTCGATCGGCGACGTCAACGCGGCGGTCGCAGCCGCGCCGACCAGCGTGCGGCTGATCGAGGGCGCGGCCGGACCGGCGCGGTTCGAGACGCGCTGGCACACCGAACACGGTGGTCACGCCGCCCTCGCCGAGATCGCCCGGGAGGCGATCGACCTGCTGACCAGTCCCGAGCGGCTGGCCCGTCTGCGCCGGTGCGCCAACCCGACGTGTTCGATGCTGTTCCTGGCCGAGAACAAGCGCCGCCAGTGGTGCACGGCGAACCTGTGCGGCAATCGCGCCCGGGTGGCCCGGCACTACGAACGCACCCACAGCACCACGGCCTGATGGCTCCGCACGCGACCGCGTGCGGAGCCCGTAAATCGGCTCGACGTTCACCCGGCGGCGGCCTGGTTCCGGCTGGCCGGCGCCGCGAAGGCCGCCGCGTGGGCTCGGGCGCCCTTGATGACCTCGTTGAGGGTGCTCAGGTCCTGCGGTCCGTCGTGCCGCTGGTCGTTCACGAAGAAGGTCGGCGTTCCGGCGACTCCACTGAGGTCGGCCGACTCGATGTCCCGGGCGACGTGCGTACTGAACCGGCGCCGCAGCAGGTCTTCCCGGAACCGCCGGGTGTCCAGGCCGAGCCGGCCCGCGTAGTCGACCAGGTCGTCGAGTCGCAGCTCGGTCTGGTTGGTCAGCAGCAGGTCGTGCATCGGCCAGAACGCGCCCTGCGCGTCCGCCGCCTCGGCCGCCTCGGCCGCGAGCTGCGCGTACGGGTGCACGTCGGGCAGGGGCAGATGCCGCCACACGTACCGGATGTCGGCGTTGTCGGCGAGCAGTTCGCGCGCCGTCGGCGCGATCATGCCCGTCCACGGGCACTCGAAGTCGCCGTATTCGACCACCGTCACCACCGCGTCCACCGGCCCGCGCACGTGGTCCCGGCCCGGGTCCACCGGCGCGACCAGGTCGGTGAGCTGCCGGGCGTTGCCCAGCAGGGCCCGGGTGCGCGCGGCCTCCGGCAGCGCCGCGGTGATCCGGTAGACCAGCAGGCTCAGCACGGACGCGCCGATCGCCGCCGCCAGCACGCCGAGTTTCGCCTCGTCGAGCTCCTGGCCGGTGAAGGCGAGGCTCGCGATCAGCAGTGAGACGGTGAAGCCGACCCCGGCGATCGTGCCGCTGCCGAGTACCGCCGCCCAGCCGACCGGGGGCCGGATCGTGCCCCGGCTGAACCGGCTGACCAGCCAGGACGTGCCGAACACCGCCGCGGGCTTGCCCAGGACGTAGGCGCAGAAGATGCCGATGGTGATCGGCGCGGTGACTGCTTTGGCGAGCAGGTGCGGGTTGATCACGATGCCCGCGTTGGCCAGCGCGAACAGCGGTACGACCAGGTAACTGGTGGTCCGGTGGAAGGCGTGTTGCAGGCGCGCGTTGACCGAGAGCGCGGCGCTGAGCCCCTTGGTCGCCGAGATCGCCAGCTCCGGGCTCGGCTGCTCGCGGAAGAGCCGGACCAACGTGGTCGCCTGCTCCAGCGAATCCCGCCGGGGCAGGTATGCCGAGGTCGCCAGGCCGACGGCGAGCCCGGCCACGACCGGGTCGATGCCGCTGGCCAGCAGCGCGCCCCAGACCGTCACCGCGAGCACGATGAACACCGGCTTGCGCCAGCGGTAGTCCAACCGGCGGCCGGCCAGCACGCCGAGATAGGCAAGCACGGCCACGCCGAGCGCGACCAGGTTGACGTGGCTGCTGTAGGCCACCGCGATGACGATCAGCGCGACCAGGTCGTCGACGACGAAGAGGGTGAGCACGAAGGTGCGGATGCGGGCGGGTGCGCCGCGGTCGATCACGGCGAAGATGCCCAGGGCCAGCGCGGTGTCGGTGGACATCGCCGCGCCCCAGCCGTGCGCGTCCGACCCGGTTCCGTTGATGGCGAGGTAGATCAGCACCGGGACGGCCATGCCGGCCAGACCGGCGGCCGCGGGCAGGATCAGCCGCCGGTGTTCGCGCAGGTCACCGAGGTCGAACTCGCGCCGCGCCTCCAGCCCGACGACCAGGAAGAACAGCGTCATCAGGCCGCTGTTGACCCAGTCGCGCAGGTCCAGGGTGGCCGACAGCGGCCCGAACCGAACCGGGAACACCCAGCTCCAGACCGCGTCGTAGGCGCCGGGTGCGAGGTTCGCCCACACCAGCGCGACCACGACCGCGGCGACCAGCACGCCCGCGCTGCCCGACTCGGTGCGCAGGAAGGTGCGCACCGGGCTGGCCGCGCCGGCCGACATGCGGCTCATGCCCATGCCGGCCATCATCTCCGGCATCGGTTGCGCCGTAACGGGTGTTGCCGTCAGGTCCGGCTCGGTCGCGGGCTGCATCTGCGTTCTCCCGATGTGTCTGCAGTGGATCGTTCTGGGTTACTTCGCGGCCGTCTTGCGGTCGAGGAAGTCGTGGATCAGCGCGGCGGCCTCGTCACCGGCGCTCTCCAGCAGGAAGTGCCCACCGTCGAGCAGGTGGATCTCCGCGTCCGGCACGTCCTCGGCGAAGGCGCGGGCACCGTCGGGTCCGAAGATCTCGTCGCCCTTGCCCCACACCGCGAGCACCGGCGGCTGGTTGTCGCGCAGGAACTCGTGCAGTGCCGGGTACATCGGCGGGTTGGTCGAGTAGTCGCGGAACAGTGCGAGCTGGATCTCGTCGTTGCCCGGCCGGGAGAGCAGCGCGAAGTCGTGCTCCCAGGCGTCCGGGCTGACCAGGGTCTCGTCCGGGACACCGGTGAGGTACTGCCACTTGGTCAGCTCCAGCGTCAGCGCGGCGCGGATGTTGGCCTCGGTCTCCGGTGTCTGCTCCTGCTGGTAGTCCCAGACGACCTTCCAGAAGCCCGGCATGAAGCCGGTGTCGTAGCCGTTGCCGTTCTGCGTGACGATCGCGGTGATCGCCCGCGGGTTGGCCAGCGCCAGCCGCCAGCCGATCGGGGCGCCGTAGTCCTGCACGTACATCGCGTAGCGGGTGACGCCAAGCAGGTCGAGCAGGCCGCTGGTCAGTTCGGTCAGCGCGTCGAAGGTGTAGGTGAACTCGCCGGCGGAGGGGGCGTCGGACAGGCCGAAGCCAAGGTGGTCGGGAGCGATCACGTGGTAGCGGTCGGCCAGCGCGGGGATCAGCTGGCGGAACATGAACGAGCTGGTCGGGAAGCCGTGCAGCAGCGCGATCACCGGGGCGTCGGCGGGTCCGGCCTCCCGGTAGAACAGCTGCTGACCCTGCACGGTGGCGTAGCGGTGATGAACGGCGACCATCTCTAACTCCTTTGATTTACTTTGATGGTTAGAACTCAAGCACTCCTTCGTGTAACCTGTCAAGTGATGATTTGGAGGTTAGATCGATGACGATGGTGAAGACCGACGAGACGTTGCTGTTGGACCTGCTGAACACCACCCCGGTGGTGGACGGGTCGCTCCAGGACGAGCTCGCCGACGCCGACGCCGGCCTGAGCTGGCTCGCCGGGCACGGCCAGCCGGCCTCCGCCGAGGAGTGGCAGAGCCTGCTCGACGCGCGCTCGGTTCTGCAGGACGTGGTGCGTGGTGACCGGCCGGCGAGCGCGGTCGGTCGGTTCGTCGAGGGCGTGAGCTACCGGGCGTCGTTCATCGGCGAGGGCGTCGGCTGGACGCTCGACGTGCCCGAGGGACGCGGCGCGGCGGCGCGGGCGGTGCTCGCCTGGGACGCGCTGCGGGTGTCCGGCCCCGGGCGGCTGCGCCCGTGTGCCAACGAGGAGTGCCGGCGGTTCCTGATCGACCACAGCAAGCCCAACAGTGCCCGCTGGTGCTCGATGGCGGTCTGCGGCAACCGGATGAAGGCGCGCCGGCACTACCAGCGCACCCGGACGGGGGACTGACGGCGTGCACACCGTCGGGTGGGCGGTGAACCGGTGGCGGGTGGAAGCGATCACGCCCATCTCCTTCTGGCCGACCGCGACCGGTGCGGCGGCACCAGTGGTCCTGCATCATCGCCTCCCCTCACGGGAATGGCGAACATGTCCGGTGAGTCATTCGGGAAACCTTCGTCGAGACTCGAAAACATTCATCCGGCTGAGCACACGGGCGGACCGCGGGATGGTTAGCGTGATGCCAAGTCCATCGCACAGGAGTCGATCCACATGGGAACGTCACTGCAGAACCGCACCGTGCTCGTGGTCGGTCGGGGGAGTGGCATAGCCCGGGCCATCGCCGAACTCGCCCGCGCGGAGGGCGCCCGGGTCGTGGTCGCCGGCCGGAACAAGGAGGCGCTGGCTGCGGCCTACGACGACCCCGGCATCGTGCCCGAGACCGTCGACGTGACCGACGACGCGTCGATCGCCGCGCTGGCGGAGCGCCTCGGCACCATCGACCACATCGTGTCCACCGTGTCCGCCCGGGCCCGTGGCAAACTCGCCGAACTCGACCGCGAAGATCTGCGGAAGTCCTTCGACACCAAGGTGATCGGCCCGACCATGCTGGCCAAGCACTTCGCCCCGCGGATCGCGCCGGGCGGGTCGATCGTGCTGTTCTCCGGCGTCAACGCGTTCAAGGTGAACGTCGGCTACCTCGGGGTCGCCATCACCAACGGTGCCGTGGACTTCCTCACCCGCTCGCTGGCGTTGGAACTGGGCCCGATCCGGGTCAACGCGATCTCGCCGGGTGTGATCGACACCGGTATCTGGGACTCGTTGGGCGAGCAGGGCAAGCAGGAGTACTTCGAGCACCTGAGCACCCACAACCCGGCCCGCCGGATCGGCACCGTCGACGACATCGCCGCCGCCGCGCTCTTCGCCATGACCAACACGTTCGTCACCGGCATGACGCTGAAGGTCGACGGCGGCGAGCCGCTGACCTGACCCGAGAATCGTTGTCACGGAAGGAGATGAGCACGCTGCCGCACCTGCTGTCGGTCAACGTCGGAATGCCCGCCGACGTGGCGTGGCAGGGCCGGACCGTCCACACCGGGATCTTCAAGTACCCCGTCGACGGCCCGGTCAAGGCCCGCCGGCTCAACCTCGAAGGAGACGGGCAGGGCGACCGCAACGGCCACGGCGGCGAGATCCGTGCCGTGCTGGTGTACCAACGCGAGTCCTACGACTTCTGGCGGCGCACGCTGAGCCGGGACGACCTTGAGTACGGCCAGTTCGGCGAGAACTTCACTGTCGACGGCCTGGCCGACGACGAGGTGCACATCGGCGACCGCTTCCGGATCGGCGCGGCCGAGTTCGAGGTGACCCAACCGCGCGTGACGTGCTTCCGGGTCGGCATGCGCCTGGGCGTGCCGGACATGCCGGCGCTGCTGGTCGCCCGCCACCGTCCTGGCTTCTACCTGCGGGTGCTCACCGAGGGCTCGGTCCAGGCCGGCGACGAGATCGTCCGCACCGGCCTCGGCCGACACCGGATGACCGTCGCCGCGATCGGCGCCCTGCTCTACCTACCCGACCGGGACACGGACCAACTCCGCGCGGCAGCGGACATTCCCGCACTCAGCCCCGGCTGGCGGGACTCCTTCCGCGACCTGCTCGACCCCGCGCCCGCTGTTCCGGAGGTGTCATCCGGTTGGCCCGGTTTCCGCCCGCTCCGGGTCTCCCGGGTCGTCCCGGAGAGCCCGGCGGTGCTGTCCATCTACCTCACCACCCCCGACGACTCGCCGCTGCCCAGCCCCGAGCCCGGCCAGTACCTGACCGTGCGGCCGTCGGGCGCAGGCGTGCGCAGCTACTCACTGTCCGGCCCGCCGTCGGAACGGGAATGGCGGATCAGCGTCAAACGCGAGCTGAGCGGAGCCGTCAGCCCCGTCATGCATGCGTTGACGACCGGGAACGTGCTGGAGGTGGCCGCACCCCGGGGTGACTTCGTGCTGACGGCCGGCGAGGAACCGGTTGTCCTGCTCTCCGCCGGCATCGGCGTCACTCCGGTACTCGCGATGCTGCACGCACTCGCGGCGGCCGGGAGCCTGCGGGAGATCTGGTGGGTGCACACCTCCAGGTCGCCAGCGTTCCTGGCGGAGGTCGGTCAGCTACTGACCGGCCTCGACCGAGTCCACTCGCACTACACAAATCCCGGCGTGGACGGCCGGTTGTCCGCCGAGATCCTGGCCGAGTTGAACCTGCCGGTCACGGCGAGCGCGTACGTGTGCGGCCCGGACGAGTTCATGGCCGCCATGCGCACGGCGCTCGTGCGGATCGGCCTGAGCGCGGACCACATCCACAGCGAGTTGTTCGGCGCCCGCCCGGCGATCAACCCCGGCGTCACGGAGACCGAGCATCCGGCCCCACATCCCCCGCCCGGCCCGGTAGGCACCGGCCGGGCCGTCACGTTCACCAGGAGTGGCCTCACCGTGCCGTGGAGCGACGAACACCGCACCCTGCTGGAGTTCGCCGAAGCCTGCGACGTGCCGACCCAGTGGTCCTGCCGCTCCGGCGTCTGTCACCTGTGCCAAACCCCGGTCCTGGCCGGCACAGTCGACTACCAGCCCGACCCACTGGAACCACCGGCCCAAGGAACTGCCCTGATCTGTTGCTCCCAACCAAAAACGGACCTGATCCTGGACATTTGACAAGATCGAAATCACCAAACCGCAACCGCCACACCACGACGAGACGAAGACCGCACTACCCCTTCATCCCGATACCAGGCGCCCGTGATGCAGCACCAAAAACGTAAGACAATCGCGCATCGGGAAGAAGGACCACCCACCTAACAGGACCCGGTTGGCCCGTGTGCTGTCCTGGCGGCGAAATCTCCGGCGGCGAAGTCCTTGGTGGCGAAAATCCTCATCCAGCAGGACTGGGGTCACTTCGCTCCTGGCCCTCCCTCGCCGCTGGCGCGCCAGGGCCTGGCGCGACAGGGCCGCCCACGTGATGATGACCCGATGCAGATCGCCGCAGAGATAGTCGCCCTGGTCGTGACGGTTCTTGTCGTCACAGCCGCAGCCCGGCGGCTGGACTGGCCAGCACCCCTCTGCCTGATCGCCGTAGGCGTAGCAGCTTCCTACATCCCAGGCGTCCCCAGCTACCGCCTGGACCCCGAGGTGGTTCTGATCGGCCTGCTGCCACCCCTGCTCTACTCGGCCGCGATCCAGACCTCACTCTTCGATTTCCGCAAACACCGCGGTTCCATCGCACTGCTCTCCGTGGGCCTGGTGGTCTTCACCACCTTCGGCGTCGGCCTGGTCGCCTGGGCAGTGGTCCCAGGGCTGCCACTGGCCGCCGGCATCGCGATCGGTGCGGTGGTCGCGCCGCCCGACGCGGTCGCGGCGAGTGTGGTCGCGCGCCGGGTCGGTATGCCGCGCAAGCTGGTTCGACTGCTGGAAGGGGAGAGCCTGTTCAACGACGCGGCCGCGCTGGTCGCGTTGCGGACCGCGATCGCCGCCATCGCCGGATCGATCTCGGTCTGGCAGGTCGGGCTCGACTTCGTTGTCGCCGCGGTCGGCGGGGTCGCCGTGGGTGGGGTGGTCGGCCTGCTGGCTTCCGTCGCGCGGGCGAAGATCACCGACCACGTCACCGATACGGCGCTCTCGTTCGCCGTGCCGTTCATCGCCTACCTGTGCGCCGAGGAACTGCACGGTTCCGGTGTGCTCGCGGTGGTCGTTGCCGGCATCATCCTCGGCCACAAGTCGCCGACGATCCTGTCCGGCTCGGCCCGGCTCGCCAGCCGGCACAACTGGCAGACCGTGCAGTTCCTGCTGGAGAACGTCGTCTTCCTGCTGATCGGCCTGCAACTGCGGCGAATTCTCACCGAGGTCGCGGCCAGCGGCCTGTCCTGGCAGCTGCTCGCCGGCATCTGCGCGGCCGTGCTCGGCGCGACGATCGGCACCCGCATTCTCTGGTTGGTCGGCATCGGCATCCTGGGCCGCGCGATCGCCCGGCTGAACATCGTGCGGATGCACATCTGGCCGTGGCGCTACTCCGCGGTGGTCGCCTGGGCGGGCATGCGCGGCGTCGTCACGCTCGCGGCGGCGTTCGTCCTGCCGGCCGACACCCCGCAGCGGGCGGTGCTCGTGCTCGCCGCGTTCGTCGTCGTGGCCGGCACGCTTGTCGTGCAGGGCATGACGTTGCCGTCGCTGTTGCGCCGACTCCGCCTGCCGCGACCGGACCCGGCCGAGGACTCGTTGCAGGAAGCCGCCGTGGTCAACGAGATGACCCACGTGGCTCTGGCCAAACTGGAGGAGATCCGCGGGCCAGGGGACGCGGACGAGGTCATCCAGCGGCTGCGCGACCGGTTGCAGGACCGGTCGTACTCGGCGTGGGAGCAGCTCGGCCGGCAGAGCACCCTGGAGGAGACGCCGAGCGACGCCTACCGGCGGCTTCGCCTGCAACTGCTCGAAGTCGAGCGCGACCGGTGCCTCAAGGCCCGGGACGGCGGCACCGTCGACGACGTGGTGCTGCGGCGGGTGCTCCAGCAGCTCGACATCGAGGAGTCGATGCTCGACCCGAACGAGGACGAGGAGGCCCCGGTCGAGCGCGAGCTGAGCACCCCGGCGGCGACGGTCGGCTCGTGCAAGCATCTCGCCCACGAATGGGCCGTGCTCGAACCGAGTTCCGCGGACAGCTGCGCGGAGTGCATCGCGGCGGGCACGACCTGGGTGCACCTGCGGATGTGTCTCCAGTGCGGCAATGTCGCGTGCTGTGACTCCTCGCCGCGCAAGCACGCGTCCCAGCACTTCCACGACAGCCGCCACCCGGTGATGCGCAGCTTCGAGCCCGGCGAGACGTGGCGCTGGTGCTTCCTGGACAAGCAACTGGGCTGAGTTGATCAGCTCTCGCAACGGATTCGTCGCGAGAGGGCCGCCACGGCTACGCGGCCTGTCTCACGCTCGCCGATTGACCCTGGCGGGGTCGATGCACCGCGCCGGTCAGCATCGCGCCGACGACCAGGATGCCCGCCAGCACCGTGAAGGCCACGCCGTCGCCGTGCACGCTCGCGGCGGCTGGCGTGGTCGGGTGCATGCTGAGGTAGCTGACGGTGGCATTGGCGGCGATGGTGTTGAGCAGCGCGGCGCCGAGCGAACCGCCGATCTGGTTGCCGCTGTTGACCAGCGCCGAGGCCACGCCCGTGTCGGCGGGTGCGGTGCCGGCCGGGCCGAGGCTGAACGCGGTGGTCAGCACACTGCTGACACCGAGGCCGATCAGCGCGAGCCCGGGAGCCACACCGAGGCCGTAACCGGTGTGCACGCCGAGGCGGGCCAGCCATTCGACGCCGACTGCGGCCGCCACCATGCCGACCGGCGCGACGAGCCGAGGACCGAACCGGCTCAGGGCGATGTTGCTGACCACGTTGGCGCCGACGATCGCACCCCCGACGAACGGCAGGAACGCGACGCCGGTGATCAGCGGCGAGTAGCCGAGCACGCCTTGCAGATAGTACGTGACCAGCAGAAACATCCCGATCGCGGCGACACCGCCGAGCAGGGTGCCCAGATACGCGCCACCCCGGGTGCGGTCGGCCAGGATGCTGATCGGCACCAACGGGTGGGCGACGCGCCGCTCGACGAACACGAAGCCGGTCAGCAGCAGCACACCCGCGACGATCGGGCCCAGAGTGCGGGCGGCGCCCCAGCCGTCGGTGGACGCTTCGCTGAAGCCGTAGACGATCCCGGCCAGCCCGGCGACCGCGAGCAGGCTGCCGGGCACGTCCAGCCGGGCGGCGGGGTCGCGCCGCTGACGGGGGAGCAGGATCAGCGCGCCGATCAGCGCGACCACGGCGAACACGACGTTGACGTAGAGCGACCAGCGCCAGGACACGTACTCGGTCAGCACCCCGCCGAGCAGCAGCCCGACCGCACCGCCGGCGCCGGCGAGCGCGGTGTAGACGCCCAGCGCCGTGCGCCGCTCGCGCGGGTCGGTGAACGTCGTGCCGAGTAGCGCCAGGGCCGAGGGAGCGAGCAACGCGCCGAACGCGCCCTGCACGGCGCGCGCCGCGACCAGCGTGCCGAACCCCGGGGCGGCACCGCCGACGGCGGACACCACGGCGAAACCGATGAGGCCGACGATGAAGGTGGTCCGGCGGCCGAGCAGGTCGGACAGCCGCCCGCCGACCAGCAGCAGGCCGCCGAAGGCGAGCGCGTACGCGGTGACGACCCATTGCCGGTCCGGCACGGAGAAGCCGAGATCGTGCTGGGCCGAGGGGAGCGCGATGTTCACGACGGTGATGTCCAGCACGACCATCAGTTGGGCCAGGCCGATCACGGTGAGGATCAGCCAGCGACGGGGTGGTGGGGCGGTCGTTGCGGCATCGGCTGCCTCGGTGAGCTGGACGGTCATCACGTCTCCCGTACTGTGAGTTAGTCGTCTGACTAATTCACAGTACGGCACACACCGGCGAAAGTCGCTAGACTTAGTGAGGTGACTAACTCGGAAGTCGGCACTCGGCCGGGCAAACGGGAGCGGCTCGTCGCGGCGGCGCGGACCATGCTGCACGAACAGGGCGTCGAACGGACGACGATCGCCGACATCGCGCACGCCGCCGACGTGCCGGTCGGCAACGTGTACTACTACTTCAAGACCAAGGACGAACTCGTCGCCGCGGTGGTCGGCCACTATCAGCAGACCTACCGGACGATGGTTGCCGGGCTCGACCAGCGCCGGACGCCCAAGGCGCGACTGCGCGGACTGATCGGCACCTGGGTCGACCGGCGGGAATCCATCGCCGCACACGGCTGCCCGATCGGCTCGCTGTGCACCGAACTCGACAAGCGCCCCGACCAACTCGGCCTGGACGCGGCCGCCATCTTCACCCAGCTGTTGGACTGGATCGAGCTCCAGTTCCGCGAACTGGGCCGCCGGGACGCCCGCGAACTTGCGGTCGCGCTGCTCGCCGCGTACGAGGGCATCGCCGTGCTGGCCAACACGTTGCGCGAGCCGAACCTGATAGTGCCCGAAGGCAGGCGGCTGGAACGGTGGATCGACTCGCTGAGCTGATCGCGCGACAGGTCGCCGGCGTTCGAGACGGGCCCCGACACCGCGGTGCCGATGACACCCGTCGAGAGCGCGTCACCACCGCCGTGCGGGTCAGCAGCGCGATGACCGGTCGGCCAGAAACATCGCCCAGCTTCGTCGGCCCAACGGCTGGTCGGGCGCGAGGTTGACGCCGGCCCGAAAGGCGCGGGCCGCCTTGCCGGGCAGCCGGACCGGCAGGATCGGGCGGCGGCGGTGGGTGACCGCGAGGTAGTCGCGGACCAGGTCGGCCAGCTCGTGCACGGTCGGGCCGGCCAGGTCGGGGACGAGCCCGGCGGGCGCACCCAGGGCGAGTCCCGCCAGCCGGGCGGCCACCTCGTCGGTGTCGACCGGCTGGAAGCGGAAGCCGGCCGGGACCGGGATCACCGGGAGTTTCGCCAGTTGCCGGACCACCGCCAGGATCGAGTCGTAGAACTGGGTGGCGCGCAGGGTGCTCCACGGCGTGCCGGACTCCGCGATGATCCGCTCGGCGGCCGACTTGGCCGCGAAATAGCCGAACGAGTCCTGGTCCGCGCCGACAACCGAGATGAACACGACGTGCTCGGCGTCGGTGGCCGCCTCGACCAGCGCGCGGGCCTTGTGGTCGTCGCCCTTGGCGGTGCCGGCGCAGTGCAGGATCGTCCGCACGCCGGCCGCCGCGGCGGCGACGCCCCGGCCGGTGGCCAGGTCGCCGAGTACGTACTCCACTCCGTCGGTGGGCTCGTGTTCGTGTCGGCTGAGCACCCGGACCGTCGCCCCGGCCGCGCGCAGGCAGGGCAGCACGCGGCGGCCGAGGGTGCCGGTGCCGCCGGTGAGCAGAATCGGTGCGGTCATGGTTCGGTCCTCCACGGTCACCTCCGCCGGGCTGGCGGGTCTACTGGATGACAGCCGACGCGGAGGAAATGTGACCGGCGGTGTCCGTGCCTTGTCTGATGAGCAGGACGAGTCGGGCGGCTCGGGTGGCGTCGGTGGTGGTCAGCGCGATCCCGTTGGCCAGCGCGAGTAGTTCCGCCGTGGTGAGGTCAGGGCGGACGGCGCCGGCGGTTTGCGCCCGGGTCAGCAGGGCGGACGCGGCTGCGTGCATCGAATGGTGCCAACCGTCGAACAGCACCGAGCGCTGACCTGGGTGGTCATCGGTGATCGACAGCGCCAGTTCCCGTTTGGTCGCCACGTGCGCGATGAAGTCCTGAAGCCAGCCGAAAAGCGCCTCGCCGGGGGGATCTTCGGCAAGCAGGGACTCGCTTCGGGCGCAGAGTTCGGCGACTTCCTCGGCGTAGACGGCGATGATCAGCTCGCGCCGGGTCGGAAAGTGCCGGTACATCGTGGCGTTGCCGACACCGGCCCGGCGGGCGATGTCGTCAAGTGGAGCGTCCACGCCGTGGTCGTGGAAGATCTCCCTGGCCGCGGCCACCAGCAGGTCGTAGTTGCGCTGAGCGTCCGCGCGACGGCGGGGTGCCGAACGCGGTGCACGGCTGGCGCCAGGCGATGGCATGGCCCTCCTTGCTAATCGGGGATGTCCCCGGTTACGGTAGCTCATCCAGTAACCGGGGATATCCCCACTTATGTCCAGTAGAGGAGACACCGGATGCCGCAGGGAACAGACCACCAAGGGCCTGGCGAGATCCATCGGCGCATCGTCGAGAGCTACCCGCAGATCCTGCACGGCAGGCTTGACGACGCCCTGATGCTGATCGATCCCGACGTCGTCGACCATCGTGGAGGCGCTCGGGGTGACCGACCCGGACGCGTCGCATGGCGCCAGAAATGGGAGCAAATGGTTGCGGACAAGACATTCCGCGACGTCTCGATGACGATCGAACAGAACGTCGTCGCCGGCGACACCTCCGTGAACCGATACACCCTGCGGGGCACCCACGCGGCGTCCGGTCGGCACTACGCGGTGCTGGGTATCGACATGGTCCGTGTCGTTGACGGACGAATTGTCGAACACTGGGCCCTGCTGGACTCCACAGCGATGAGCGAACAGCTCGGCGGTCCCGGCGCGTCAGCGAGGCGGGAGGGTCAGCAGCGAAGCGACCCCGCTGTCGCCGGCTGAGGGCGCGCCATCGATCGGTGTTCGTGCCACTGCCGGGCTGATGCCGCGAGCGCCTGCTTCCACGGTTCGTCTGGCTGGCCTCGGCCGATCTCGCTCCATAGTGTGGCGAGTGCGGACGCAAACAGATCAATCGCGGCTGGGTCGGCGTCCGCCCAGACGGCCACCGACCGTCGCGCAGACGGCCACCACCGACGGCCAGTGACACTTAGTGCCACCAGCCCCGCGGGCCGAACTACCGATCCGCCCCCCGAAGCGCCGCGCTGACCTGCCGCACCACCTCATGCAGCGGCGTCGCCGTGGTCATCACCGCGACCACGGTATCGGCCGCCCCGTCCCCGCTGCCGGTGGCAGCCGCAGCCGGACGGCTGCTGTCCCGACCGCGAAAAGCGTCGATGACCAGTGCGAATGCCTGTTCCGCGCTGCCGGCGATCTCGTCCTTGCCGCCGCTGCGCAGCCACCGCCGCAGCACGTGGTTGTTGGCGGCCGCGATCGCCGCCGCGGCGATCGCGGCCCGGGTGCCGGCGAGCTCGTCGTCCTGCTCGGCGAACCGCCGCTGGAGGTAGCGGGCGAGCACCCGCTGGTACCGATCGACGGTGGCGACCTCTTTGTCCCGCAAGGTCGGCACGGTCCGGGTCAGCGCGAACCGTTTGACCGAGATCTCCAGGTCGGCGACGTAGTAGTCGAGCACGAGGCCCACCGCGGCACAGGCCACCTCGACCGGTTCCCGGGCCGGATCGGCGGCGTCGAACACCAGTTCCATCTCGGCCACGATCTCGTCGTGGTTGGCGAAGATCACGTCCTCCTTGGCACCGAAGTACCGGAAGAACGTGCGCCGGCCGACCCCGGCGGCCGCGGCGATCTCGTCGACCGTCGTGGCCTCGTAACCGTTGGCCAGGAACAGGTCGATGGCCGCGGTGGTCAGCGTGCGCCGGAGTTGACGGCGCCCGGCGGGGGTGGTGCCGACCCGGGTGGCCGGGGCGCGGCGCGGCAAGTCCGTCATGCCGAGAACGTAACAGGCTCACTTGCTAATGGCACGTAGTGCCGTTAGGCTCAACTGGTGCCGGCTGTGGCCGGCCAGCTCGTCGGACTCTCGACACCGAGCGGAAGGCGTCAACGATGACCGTCGAACAGCAGGTCCGCGCCCCGCGGCGCGACATTCCGGTCTTCCCGAGCGATCCGAGCCAACTGGTGGTCGGGGATCGGCTGGACACCTACTACCGCAAGCTGTTCGGCTGGTCGGTGCGCTGGCAGGACCGGCGGCTGTTCCTGGTGCTGGAGAACAGCTTGTGTGCGGTGACGGTGCCCAAACTGACCTCCGGGCGCATCCTCGACTCACTGCTGGCCACCGGCTGCGCGGGCCCGATCCTCGACCTCCGTACCCCGCAGGGCGGCCGGCTCGCCATTCTCGCCGAGACCGATGGCCTCGTTCCGCCCCCGGACTCGCTGCCGCGCGGTGTCGAACGACTCGACTCGGGCGTGCTGCTGCCGCTGCCGATGAACCCGCGCCCGGCGAATCCTCCGGTGGAATGGCTGCGGGCTCCCGATCCCCGGCACCGCTGGCTGCCGAGCATGAGCGCGATCCTGGCCAGCATCCAGTTCCCCCGGTAGCAGGCGGCTACCGCTCCTCGGCTCCCCCGGGAGTGAGCAGACCTCGGTTGAACGCCTCGGCGACGGCGGCCGCGCGGTCGCTGACGCCGAGCTTGGCGTAGATGTTGAGCAGATGGGACTTGACCGTGGCCTCGCTGATGAACAGCTTGGCGGCGGCCTCGCGGTTGGTGCTGCCGGCGGCGACCAGTTCGACGACCTCGACTTCCCGCTGGCTGAGCAGGTCCGTGCTGCGCGGGCGAACCCGGCTGATCAGCCGGGTCGCCACCGACGGCGACAGCACGGCCTGGCCCAGCGCGGCGGTGCGGACCGCCCGTAGCAGTTCGGCGCGCGGCGCGTCCTTGAGCAGGTAGCCGGTGGCACCGGCCTCGATCGCCGGCAGCACGTAGGTGTCGGTGTCGTAGGTGGTCAGCACGAGCACCCGGGCCGGCAGATTCCGCTTGGCCAACTCGGCGATCGCGGCCACGCCGTCCATGCCGGGCATCCGCAGGTCCATCAGGATCACGTCCGGCCGCAGTGTTTCGGCCATCCGCACCGCCTCGGCGCCGTCGGCCGCCTCGCCGATCACCTCGAAGCCGGGGTCGGGCTCGAACATGCTGCTCAACCCGTTGCGCACCACCGGATGGTCGTCCGCGATCAGCAGGGTGATCACCTTGTCCGGTTCGGTCCCGCTCATGCGTCGGCCTCCGGTCCACCCGGGACACGGGCCGAGACGGCCGTGCCGACCCCTGGTTCCGATTCGACCGACAGTGTGCCCGACAGGCCCTCGATCCGCTGGCGCATCGCGATCAGTCCGAAGCCGCCGTCGGTGGGTGGGCCACCGGCTCGCGACTGCCGCCGTCCGGCGTCCGCACCACCGGAGAATCCGTTGTCCGCCATCTCATTGCTGCCATTCGGTCCGGCGAACGCGGGTTCCGGGCCGTCGGCGAGTTGCACCGACTCGAAGCCCTGGCCGTCGTCGCGCACGTCCAACGCGATCTCATGCTCCAAATAGGACAGTGTGACGCCGACCCGGCTGGCGTGTGCGTGCTTGGCGACGTTGGCCAGGGCCTCCTGGGCCGCGCGCAGCAGCGCGACCTCGGCCTCCGGCGGCATCGGTCGGGTCGTGCCGGTCGTGGTCACCTGGACCGGCACCCCGTACAGCGCCGACCACCGCTCGGCCACCCCGGCCAGCGCTTCGCCCAGCCGACCGGTGTCCAGTGGCTCGGGTCGCAGCGCGTCGACCGACCGGCGGGCCTCGGTCAGGCTCTCCCGGGCCAGCCGGGTCGCCAGGTCCACCCGCTGGCGCCAGCCCTCCGGGTCGGCGCCGACCTCCTCGGTCGCCTGCAACTGGGTGATGATTCCGGTGAGTCCCTGGGCGAGCGTGTCGTGGATCTCCCGGGCCATCCGCTGCCGCTCGTCGAACACCCCGGCCTCGCGTGCCTGGGTGAGCAGTTGTTCGTGCAGGCCGGCGTTCTCGGCGAGCGTCGCCGCCAGCCTGCGGTTGGCCTCCCGCGCCTCGGCCAGCGCCTGATCGCGCTGCTTGTTGTGGGTCTCGTTGCGCCAGGACAGCCAGGCGAACAGGCACATCGGCAGCACGTTCACCGCCAGCACCGCCAGATACGCCAGCACCCCGGCCACGTCCGCCTTGGGCACGCCGTAGGCCTGTGCGGTGCCCGCGACCACCGCCACCGCGGCGACTCCCGGCAGCACCAACGGCCAGGGCAGCAGCCGGAACGCGTAGAAGTAGCCGGCCGGTGCGAAGAAACCGAACCACGGATCGCGGGTCACCAGGAAGAACATGACGACGAGCAGGCCGGCGAGGAAAACCCCCATCACCGCGGGCCGGTCCCGCCACGCCGGGTTCAGGGTGAACAGCACGAGCATCCATCCCGCCGCCAGTCCGCACAGGATCAGGTCGACGAGCAGCGGGTACCCCGCCGAGTGCTCCAGGACGACGGTGACGACGGTCAGCGCACCGAGCAGGGCGTAGGGCACGACGGTGACCAGTGGCGACCATCGCTGCCCGTCCAACCAGCCGTGCGCCTCCGGACCGCTCATCGAACTCTCCCCGCTGACAGCCGAGTTCCGGCTTCCACCAGCAAAAACACTGTCGCCCGGCCGTTCCCGACCGAGATTACCTTGTGGCGAACAGCGAGCGCAGACGCTTGCCGTTGACCAGCAGCACGACCCCGACCAGCGCGAGCCCGCAGACGCCCTGTTCGATTTTCATCCATACCGGGAACGTGCCGGGGACCGAGATGATCGCCGCGATCGCCACCACCATGATCGCCGAGGCGATCCGCAGCCGCAGGAAACCCCGACGCGAACCGCGGGCCGCGCGGGCGGTGAAGGCGGCGGTCAACAGTGCGCTGGCCACCACGATGGTGCCGCGCGTCCACACCGCGGCGTTGACTGCCGAAGTGTTGTCGCGCAACAGAATGATGGCCACCAGGGTGAGCACGCTGAGGACGACGTAACCGCCGACGAGCAGTCGCACACCAGCCATCGCGGTGCGCAGCCGCTGGCTGTTCAGGCTTCCTTCGGTCAGGCCAAGGGCGTTCACGGTGATCCCCTCACGACTTGCCGTTCATTCACCAACCGGTCGTGGCTGGCTGCTGACCAGCGTCGCAATCGGAGGCCGTTGCCGGCATCGACCGACCAGCCAGCATCGGGTGCGCGCGGGCTGACCCGCCGGACCCGCCGGGCGGTGGGGGAAACCAACCGATCGGCTGATGACAGCCGGGCCCGGCGGACCTACTCGGTGCTGCTCGCGATCGAGATGAGCAGGAAGTCGACGAGCTGGCGGGCGTAGCGGTCGACGTCCTCGGCGAGCTGCGCGCGCAGCTGCGGGGGAGTGGACATCGCGTGCATCATCGCGCCACCGCAGAGCGTGTCCAGCAGCAGCGTGACCGACGCGGTCGGACTGATCTCGCCGCGACTGATGCCGCGCCGCACGATGGTCCGCGCCGCCCGGATCTGGGACTGGTGGAGCGCCTCGTAGTGCTCGGCGACGCCGGGAATGGCCGCTGCCTCAAGGCCGATGCGCTGCGCCGCCCGACCGCCGTCGCCGACGTAGAGGTTGATCACCTGCTTGGCCAGTTCGATCAGGTCGCCGCGCAGCGTGCCGGTGTCCACGTCGGCGATCGGCGCCAGCCGCTCGGTCAGCGCGTCGGTGAGCAGTTCGACCTTGGTCGTCCAGCGCAGGTAGACCGACGCCTTGCCGACCCCGGCGAGCCGTGCGACCGCCTCGACGTTGAAGCCCGACCAGCCCGCCTCACCGAACAGTTCAACCGCGGCTCGGGTGATCCGCCGGTCGACCTCGGGGTCTCGCGGGCGACCGCCGGCGACGCTCGCACTCGTCATCGGCCCAGCCTTCCTCCGGTCCGGCGCGGCCCGCGTCCGGGACGCGGACCGCCAGCATACGGCGGAACTACCGACCGTGATCGTTGTCTTCGAGCCCGAGCAGGGCGCGCGAGACGTCCCAGAGACGCCGTGCGGCGTCGGGGTCCAGTGCGTGTGCGGCGACCCCGGACAGGCCGCCGGGTTCGAGCGGTCCGGCCTCTTGACTCCGGGGTAAGCGGATAAATCTCCACTTCGCCACCCGGTGGTGGTCAGCGCCGGCGGTGCCACTGGTCGTACTGACTCCGCGCCGGCCGTCCAGCCTGGTCGAAGCGGGGCAGCGCGGTCCGGGGAGTGGGCACCGTGGGACCGGCCGGGTCGCGGCCGGCCTGGTCCGGATAGCGGGGGACGGGCTGGCGGGCGACGGGCTGGCGCTGGACGGGCTGGTGGGACACGGGCTGGTGGACTTTGGGCTGGCGGGGTGCCTGTTCCCGGCGGGTCGGCTGCGGGCGCTCGGTGATCCGGGGCAGCCCGCCGGTCGTCTCCCAGATCCGGTCCCGGGGGTCGCGACGGCCCCGCTCCAGCCATTCCTGTCGCCCGGTGTCCATCCGGCTCATCCGGTTGCCGGTCGGGGCGGCGGACGCGACCGGCCGCTCGACCTCGGGCTCGTGCCGGTGCCGGCCGGATCGCGGGTGATCGCCGGACCGCCGCGGCACGACCGGGCGGACGGCGTCGCGCTGGTCGCCCGACTCGGAGAACCGGGTGATCAGGCGTTCGATCGCGATCCCGGCGACGCTGGTGCCGAGAACGAGCAGCAGGAAGACGATCACTTTCTCCAGTTCGTGGCGGACCGGGCTGGGCGCTCCGCTGTAGATGCTCGGCGAGACTACCGGACACTTCACCTGTCTGTGACG
>DATATV010000097.1:0-96201 GCA_036268615.1 Pseudonocardiaceae bacterium | reverse complement strand
AGCAGCACGGCGTGCGCACCGGCCAGTTGCAGCCCGTAGGACTCGGCGCGGGCGAGCAGGCCGGCCGGATCGGCGGTGCCGGACAGCAGATCGTCGACGAACTCCCGGTGCGCCGACGCCTCGCTGCGCACGACCGCCCGGCGGGCCGCGGTGTAACCCTCGGCGACCGCGGCGACCGCGTCGTCGGATGCCCGCAGCACGGCCCGCCCGGCCGCCCGCACCGCGGCCGCGTCGTCGCCGGCCACCGCCGGCAGCAGCGGCCACGCCCGCCAGGCCGCGGACAGGTAGAGGTCGACCAGCGCGCGCAGGGCGACTCCCTGTTCGGCGGCGCGGGCGCCGAGCGCGGCGAAGGTGGCGTGCTGGTGGCGGTCCCAGTCGGGTCCGGGGCCGGGTTCGGCCAGCCGGTCGAGGAAGTCGCCGAGCAGCCCCGGGTCCAGCCCGCCGGCGTCCGTGGCGGCCGCGTTCGCCACCTCGGCCCGCCAGTCGTCATCCTGCCGACTCTCGGCAACGAACTGGGCTGATTTTGGGCGATTTCGCCCTCCCCGTTGCGCGCTCATTCCATCACTCTGGCAGATGAGCGGGAGTCCTACCGGCGCCGCGGAAGACACGAGGAGGTCGTCACCATGATCGTGCCGCTGTGGGTGTGGTGCGCGACCGTGGCCGGACTGGCCATGCCGGTCGGCGTGGACGTGTGGCTGGCTCGGCGGGCGCACCCGGTCGGCTTCCGCGAGGCGGTGGTGTGGTCGGCGGTCTACCTGGGTGCGGCGGCGCTGTTCGGCCTCGGCGTGCTGGTGTTCGGCGGTTCCGCGCCGGCGATGGAGTTCTTCACCGGTTTCGTGGTGGAGAAGACCCTGTCGATCGACAACCTGTTCGTCTTCGCCCTGATCCTCGGCGCGTTCGCCGTGCCGGCCCGGCACCAGTCCAGGGTGCTGCTGATCGGCGTCCTCGGCGCGCTCGCGCTACGGGTGGTCCTCATCGTCGTCGGCGCGGCCGCCCTCCAGCGCTTTTCCTTGCTGTTCCTGGTTTTCGGCGCCCTGCTGGTGTTCCTGGCGGTCCGCCTGCTGCGCTCGCCCGGCGTCCCGCCCAACGTGCGCGCCGGCCGGCTGGTCCGCTGGGCGCGGCGCAGGCTGCCGCTCGCCGACGACGAGTCGGCCACCGCCGGTGCGCTGATCACCCGGCAGCGCGGGCGACGCGCAGTCACCTGGCTCGGCCTGGCGGTCCTGGCGATTCTCTCCGTCGACGTGCTGTTCGCCCTGGACTCCGTCCCGGCGATCTTCGGCATCACCCAGAACGTCTATTTGGTGTTGTGCACCAACGCGTTTGCCCTGCTCGGCCTGCGCGCGCTGTACTTCGTGCTGGCCGGCCTGCTCAACCGACTGGTGCACCTGCACCACGGCCTGTCGGCGATCCTCGGGCTGATCGGCGTCAAGCTCGTGCTGCACTACCTGCACAGCCGGTGGCACTCGATTCCGGAGATCCCGACCTGGCTGTCCCTCACCCTGATCCTGACCACCATCCTGATCACCACGGTCACCAGCCTGCGCGCGACCCGCGGGGAACGGGAGCTCGTCGGTTAGCCGGCGGCAGCGCGTTGTGGTCCAGGCAGACCCGGCGGGGATCGGCCGGGTCGATGCGGATCGGGACCTCGGCGCCGACGTGGCCGAACTGGGCGCGGCGGCGGGCGTTGCGGAAGCCGAGGCGGGCGGTGGTGCGGTACTCGGTGCCGTCCGGGCGGCGGACCCGCACAGCGACGTTGGCCAGGGTGGCTTCCGGGTTCGGCAGCGCCTTCGCCGGCACGGTGAGGTAGTCGATGCCGGTGATGACGGCCGTGGCGGCCACTCCGGTGACGGCGAACCGGTCGGCCTCGTCGGCGGTGACCTGCGTGTTGCCGTCCGGCAGCGGGTCGCGGGCCAGTCGGTGCTCCAGTTCCTGGCCCGCCATCGGGTCGCGCATGGCTCGTTTCCCGAGGAGTCGTCGCAGGCCCACGGACGGCAGTCTGCCAGCCGACCGAGGCCCTGGTCAGGGTGATCCCGGTCCGGGGACGCCCGCGCGGTTCGGCCGGGAAATCCGGGCCCGGCCGTTGCCGTGGCCAAGTGCTCCGACCTCGGTCGCTGAGGTGAGGCACATGATCACTCAATTGGGTATGTGGCGCATATCCCCTGGTCTTCCGGTTGACATCGGGTCGCCGAGTGAGGTTTTATTGTTGTATGGCTCGAACGCATGTTCGAACCATATGGCTGCCGGTTGTAGCCGGGTCGCTGGCCGTTCGAGGCGTTCCTCCAGGCGCCGTTCGGGCGGCCAGCGCGCTGTCCGGCCCTGGTCGTGGCGGGTCGATCGGCCGTTGTCTCCCGGTCCGAGGCCGCCCGCGGTGTCGCTGTCCGTGGAGTTCGACCCGCGCGAGTGCTTCGAACATCGTCGCGTCGATCCCGGGTCGGCTGTCCGTCGTCGACCAGTTGAGCCGTCAATCATTCGTGCTACTGATCGTGATCCGGCCTCACCTGATCGTGCGGTTGATCGACCCGAGTGGCCAATTGTCGGTGCGGGGTGCGTCGGTCACGCTGAGTCTCCGAGGTTGTCCACAGTGGGTCGATCGAAGGGATGAAGTCCGGTGGCGAGTGACTTTCAGAGACGCAAGATCGGTGGCGTGTTCCGGGCGATGGACGTGAACCAGGACGGGTTCCTCGACGAGTCGGACTTCCGCGCGTTGACCGAGCGGTGGACCGGAATGCGTGGCCTGGCAACGGATTCACCCGATCACGCGCAGCTCGGCGCGATCATGATGGGCTGGTGGGAGACCCTGGTCGCGGCGAGTGACGCCGACCGGGACAACCAGGTCACGCTGGACGAGGTGCTCGCCGTCGTCGACCAGTTGGGGGAGCTGCCCGAGGCGGTCACCGGCACCGCGAGCGCGATGTTCGAGGCCATCGACGAGAACGCCGACGGGGAGATCTCGGCCGCCGAGTACCGTCAGCTGATCGAGGCGTGGAACGGCTGCGAGACCGACACGGACGAGATCTTTCCGCTGCTCGACCTCAACGGCGACGGTCATATCTCCAAGGACGAGTTCGCCGAACTCTGGTTCGACTTCTGGGTCGCCGACGACCCGAACTCACCCGGCGCGTGGGTGTTCGGCCGGTTCGACCCGCCGGTGCCGTCCGGCTCGGCCACCGGCTGACCGCTGACCCTCACCCTGAGCCCAGCCGACCGACCGGGTGGTCAGGAGAGGTCGCCTCGCTCCTGGTCCGGTCGCACCAGGCCGTTGAGCAGGGTGTTGATGGTGCCGGTGATCAGCTCCTCGGTCGGGCGGTCGCCGCTCATCCCGCTGGTGATCAGCGCGGCCAGGCCCTGCAACGTCGCGAAGATCGCCATCGGGACGCGATCAGGGTCGGTGTCGGCGATGTCGCCGCGCGCCTGCGCCTCGGCGATCAGCGCGCTCGGCCGGGCGAAGGCGCGGTCGGCGACGCCACGCAGGGCGTGCGCGGCCGGCCGGTTCTTGCTCGCGAACATCAGGTCGAGCAGCGCCGGGTGGCGCACGGCGAAGTCGACCCAGGTCCGGGCGAACACCAGCAGCTGGGCCGGGAACGGCCCGTCGGCGGTCGCCAGCGCCGCGTCCAGGGCGGCGCCGAGCTGGTCGAAGCCGCGTTCGGCGAGCGCGTCGAGCAGTGCCTGCTTGTCGGCGAAGTGCTGCCGGGGTGCGCCGTGGCTCACCCCGGCCTGCCGGGCCAGCTCACGCAGCGACAACTCGGCGGCACCGGTCTCGGCCAACATCCGTTCCGCGCTCTCCAGCAGCGCGAGCCGCAGGTTGCCGTGGTGGTAGGCGGTGCGGGCCTCGGGCATGTCCGTGACCCTAGCACCGATGTTGTCGCCGACTACATCTACCGGACGATTCCGCCCTGGATCACCGTGCGGTGCTCGGCCGAGCCCCACAACAGGGCCGGGTCGGCGAACGGGTCGCCGTCCAGGACGAGCAGGTCGCCGGCACAGCCGACCGCGACCCGGCCGAGGTCGGGCCGGCCGAGCAGGTCGGCGTTGACCGAGGTCGCCGAGCGCAGCACCGCCAGCTGGCCCTCCACTTCGGACTGCAACCGCAGGCCGTTGAGCTGCTCGTCCTCCAGGATGCCCATCAGGTCGGTGCCGAAGCCGATCCGCACCCCGGCCGCCCGGGCCAGTTCGACCGCCTCGCGGCCGGCGTCGAGCACCTCGCGGTTCTTCTGCTGGGACACCGCCGCCATGCCGACCTCGGCGCCGCGCCGGTCCATCGCGTCGTAGGTGGCCAGCGTCGGCACCAGGAACGCGTTGTGCTCGGCCAGCACCGCGGCCGTCTCGGCGTCCAGCAGGTTGCCGTGCTCGATGCTGCGCACCCCGTTGGTCACCGCGAGCCGGATCGCCTCCGGCGAGTACGCGTGCGCGGCCACGTAACTGCCGCGCCGGGTCGCCTCCTCGGTGACCGCGGTGATCTCCTCGGCGGAGTACTGCGGCACCCGGATCGGGTCGGTCAGCGAGACCACCCCGCCGGAGGCCATGATCTTGATCGCGTGCGCACCCCGCCGGAACCGGTCGCGCACCGCCGCGCGCAGCGGGTCGACCCCGTCGACCACCTCGTTCATGTGGGCGTTGCAGCCGCACAGTTCGCTGTCCGCGGCGCGCGCGTCGCCGTGGCCGCCGGTCTGGCTGAGCGCCGGTCCGGTGTAGAGGTAGCGCGGGGACGGGATGAGGCCCTCGGTGATCGCCCTGGCCAACCCGGGATCACCACCGGCCACGTCGCGGATCGTGGTGAAGCCCCGGCTCAGCGCCCCGGCCAGTCGCCGTGCCCCGGACAGTGCGACATAGCTCAGCGCGCGGCCCTCGATGCCCATCAGGTCCAGGCTGATCCCGTAGGCGTGGCAGTGCGCGTCGATCAGGCCGGGCAGTACCGTGCCGCCCCGCGCGTCGATCAGCCGGTCGGCCGGGGCGCTCGCGCTGCCGCCGATCTCGGTGATCACGCCGTCGACGACGCGCACCGGCCCGTCGACCAGATCGGCCGACTCGCCGTCGAACACCACGCCGTTCACGATGAGCAGACTGCCGGTCACCGACCCACCTCCTGGTTACGCAGCCGGGCGGTGGCCGCCTGGTCCACGTCGAACGTCTCCGGATCAACGACGACACCGTAGTCGCGGGCCGCCGACCCGAGCGAAACGAAGCCGTTGCGCACGTCCTGGGCGACACTTGCCGGCACCCGCTCGAACGGGTCGCCGTAACCACCGCCGCCACCGGTGTCGTTGACCAGCACGTCGCCGGTGTCCAGGTGGTTGTAACTGCCGCCCTGGACGGCCTCGCGGTCGGTGCCCGGGTTCAGCACGATCCGGTTGGGCTGCCCGACCGCACCGCCGTTGATCGACCATGGTTTGGTTTTTGTCTTGTACACCAAGCAGATCCCCGTCGAGGGCGCGGTGAACCGGTAGGCCCGGCTGACCCCGACGCCACCCCGGAACCGACCCGCGCCGCCGGTGTCGGGCCGGTAGCCGTAGGACTCGATGAACATCGGCGACTTGGTCTCCAGCACCTCCACCGGATTGTTGCGGCAGCCCGGTTCGGACAGGTGCATGATGCCGTCCGCGCCGTCCCCACCCGCGTGCGCGCCGAAGCCGACCGCCTCGTTCGTCGCCTCCAGCCAGGAACTGCCCGTGCGCGGGTTGACGCCAAGGCCCATCATCGAACAGACGTCACCGCCCGAGCACGCCGGCACCACCTCGGGCATCCCCTGGGCCAGCGCCTTGAGGATCACCTCGCCGGCCAGCAGTCCGGTCCACAGGGTGAACGTCGGCATCGGCGGCACCGCGTGCATCACCGAGCCCGGCTCGGCGATCACCCGCAGTGGCCGGAAGTTGCCGGCCACCACCGAGGTGTCCGGTGTGGTCAGTGCCTTGAAGATGAGGCTGCACAAGGCTTCCGTCTGACCCAGCGGCAGGTTGATGGGGCCGCGCACACCGCGTTCGCTGCCGGTCCAGTCGACCACCAGCTCCTCGTCGGTGACGGTCACCGTGGCCTGCATCCGGATCAGCCGGTCGGTGTCCACCCCGTCGGAGTCGACGAAGTCGTGGGCCGTCCAGGTGCCCTTGGGTAGCTTGGCCAGGGCCAGCCGGGCCAGCCGCTCGCCGTGGTCGTTGATCGCGTCCATCGCGGCCAGCAGCGTGTCCACGCCGTACTTCGCGGCGATCTCCTGGGTCCGGCGCACCCCGGTCACGCATGCGGACACCTGCGCCTGGAGGTCGCCGACGGTCCGTTCGGGCATCCTGCTGTTGAACCGGACGATGTTGAACACGTCGTCGTTCTGCACGCCCTGCGAGTACAGCCGGACCGTCGGGAAGAACAGCCCCTCCTGGGACATGTCGGTCGAGTCCAGCACGTAGCCGGGGTCCTTCTGCTTGAGGTCCAACACATGGATGCGGCAGGAGGCGAAGCCGATCAGCCGATCGTCCACGTGGACCGGCGCGAAGACCAGCGGGTCCAGGGTGTGCGCGCTGGACCAGTACGGGTAGTTGAGCACGAACACGTCGCCGGGCCGCATCTGGTCGGTGCCGATGAACTCGATCGACTTCTTGATGCCGTGGTCGTTGCCACGGGTGAAGATCGCGATGCCCGGCGCGTCGGCGACCACGTCCCCGCCGGCTTCGTGGATGCCGATGCCGTAGTCGTGGATCTCGTAGACGACCGTGTTGTAGGCCGTGCGGCACAGGTTCCTGGCCATCTCCTCGGCCGAGGCGAGCAGGCCGTGCCGGATGATCTCGGTGGTGATGGAGTCGTTCATCGAGTGCCCTCCGACTGGTGTCCGACGGTGATCAGCAGTTCGCCGTGTGCGCCGACGCGCAGCTGGTCACCGGTGTGGATGACGGTGGTCGCGGTGTGTTCGGAGATGACCGCCGGGCCGCTGAGTTCGTCGCCGGCCAGCAGTTTCTCCCTGGTGTAGAGCGCATAGGGCACGTCCGGCCGGTCCGCCGAGACGTACACCGAGCGGGTGCCCGCCGGCTGCGCCGAACCGGTCTCACGGTCGGCCAGCAGCGGCAGCGTCGGCTTGTCCACCGCGCCGGTCGCCCGCAGCCGCAGCGTGGTCACCTCGACCGGGTCGGTCATCGTGTGCCCGTACTGCCGTTCGTGCAGTTGGGCGAACGTGTCCCGCACGGTGGACACGATGTCCTGGCCGGGTTCCGGGAACGCCACGGTGACCGTGTGTTCCTGGCCGGCGTAGCGGACATCCAGGCTGCGCATCGTCCGCCGGTCGACCGGCGGGAAGCCCTCCTCGGCCAGCAGCGCACCGGCCTCGGCCGCCATCCCCGCGTAGGCGGCCTCGACCTGCTCGGGGTCGAGCTCGGCCAGCGGCGCCACGATGGTCTGCGCGAAGTCGTGCTGCACGTCGGCCATCAACATGCCGAACGCGGAGAACGCGCCCTGTCCCGGCGGCACGATCACGCCGGGAATGCCCAACTCGGCGGCGACGTCGACGGCGACCAGACCGCCGCCACCGCCGAAGGACAGCAGTGCGAAATCCTTCGGGTCGCGGCCGACCTCGACGGTGATCGCCCGCACCGCGCCCATGATCTTGGTACTGGAGATCCGGACGATACCCCTGGCCAACGCGGGCACGGTGAGATCGAGCCGCTCGGCGAGCGGCGCCAACGCCTGTTCGGCGAGCGACCGGTCCAGGGTCAGCGTGCCGCCCAACGGGGTGTCCGTGCCGAGGTAGCCGATGGCCAGCGCGGCGTCGGTGAAGGTCGGCTCGGTGCCGCCCTTGCCGTAGGCCGCCGGGCCGGGGGCGGCGCCGGCGCTCTGCGGCCCGACCCGCACCGCGCCGGCCTCGTCCAGCCGGGCGATCGACCCGCCGCCCGCGCCGATGGTGTGGATGTAGAGCGAGGGCGTGTTGATCGGCAGGCCCTCGAACTCCGCACCCTGGTAGAGCACGGGTTCGCCGTCCAGCACCAGGGAGGCGTCCAGACTGGTGCCGCCCATGTCGATGGTGATCAGGTTGGCCTCGCCGATGATCCCCGACAGCGCAGCCGCGCCGATCACCCCGCCGGCCGGACCGGACAGGATCAGGCTGACCGGCTGCTCCCGGGCGGTGCGCACGGTCATCGCACCCCCGCCGGAGCGGGTCATCAGGAACCGGCCGGCGAAGCCACCGGTGGCCAGTTCGCCCTCCAGGTCGGCCAGGTAACGGCGGACGATCGGCTTGACGTAGGCGTCCAGCACCGCGGTGCTGGTCCGTTCGTACTCGCGGTACTCCCGGGACAGTTCGTGCGACAGGGTCACCGCCACGTCCGGCGCGACCTCGGCGAGCACCTCGCGCATCCGCAGTTCGTGCTCGGGATTGGCGTAGGAGTGCAGGAAGGCCACCGCGACCGACCGGTAACCGCGGTGCGCGACGACCTCGGCGACCCGGCGGGCGTCGGCGAGGTCGAGCGGCGCGTGCACCGAGCCGTCGAACCGGGACCGCTCGGTCACCTCGAACGTGTCGTAGCGGTCCAGCAGCGCGGGCGGCGGCCGGTAGGTGATGTCGTAGTTGGTCCGCCGGTCGGTGCGGCCCAGCAGGTACACGTCGCGGAAGCCGCGGGTGCCGATCACCGCGGTCCGGGCGCCGGTCCGGGTCAGCAGCGCGTTGAGGCCCAGCGTGGTGCCGTGGGTGAACATCGCGATGTCGTCGAGCCCGACGGTGGCCGCGCCGAACGCGGCCAGCACGCCGGTGGTGGGTGCCTCCGGGGTGGTCGGCACTTTGTCGAAACGAAGTTCGCCGGTATCCGAGCGCAGTTCGACGACATCGGTGAAGGTGCCGCCGACATCGATCGCAAGACGGCTCGTCCTGGCCATGTGGTGTGCCTTTCTCGCGGCGCGTTCGCCGGTGCGGTTGGCTTCCGGCGGCGCGCGACCGTGCGCGGACAGTGAGAAATCACCGGACTGAATCGAGTCGGTTCGGCATGAGCAGCGATGCGGCGCGCTCAGAATGTCCGACCGGCGTTGATCCGTCCGGGAGCACCGGGCCGGCCCGATCGCGGCGGGGGCGGATACGGATGCGTGACCATAACTGGTTTCGGGAAGAGCACGGCCGTATGACGATGCACAGAGCAGGCGCCCTGCCCTGTGCTGGTAGCACATCGATGCGATCTGCCGCACAGTCAGCATTCCCTCCACCCCGACCACGCCGAGCGGCGGAGGAGGAACCGATGATCCGGAGCATCCTGGTCCTGCGTGCCAAAGTTGGCAGGGCGCAGGCCGTTGAGGATTTCTACCGCGAGCGCGGAATCATCGAGCGATCGGAAGGTTTCCCGGGCTGCCGGGGCACGATGCTGCTCCGGTCCACTGACGACGGTCCGGAGACCCACGTGGTGGTCGCCGACTGGGACGACGCCGACGCCTACGGCCGCTGGGTCGCCGATCCGTGGCGGGACGCCGTCACCGTCGACCTGATGGAACTACTCGACACAGCCAGCGGTCCGGTCGTCGGCAAGCTCTACGAGGCCGTCGCCGCACCGCAACCGGCCCCACTCATCCCCGAGGAGCTCTCGTGAAACGCCCGATCACATACGCGGCGGTCATCGGCGCCGCGATGGCCCTGACGCTGGGGCTGGCCGCCTGCAGCAAACCGAGCACCGCGGACACCGGCACCACCAAGGCCGCGTCCGCCAGCCAACACCTCAGTATCGGCTTCTTCGGCTTCGCCAAGGCGAACTCGTTCGCCCAGGCGACCTGGGCCGGGGTGCAGGAGTACGCGAACTCGCACAACGCGAGCGCGACCTTCCTCGACTCGAACTTCGACGGCCCCACCCAGGTCAACCAGTTGCAGGACGCGGTGACCTCGAAGCGGTACAACGTGGTCATCGTCCAGGCCAACGACGGCACGGCGATCGTCTCCGCGGTCAAGCAGGCGGTCGCCGCCGGCATCACCGTGGTCATCGAGTTCACCCCGGTGGGCGGCAACTACGGCACGACGGCCGCGCAGGTTCCCGGCACGGTCAGCATCGTGGACGCTCCGGTCTACAACGGCCAGGGCCTGGCCACGCTCGGCCTCGGCGCCTGCAAGCAGTTGGGCACGACCCCGTGCAAGGTGGCCTACCTGCAGGGCTTCGCGAACTATCCGCTGGACACCGCGCGCACCAACGCGGCCGTCGCCGCGCTCCAGGCCGGTGGCGCCGACGTGGTGGCCAACGTCGTCGGCGGCTACACCGCCGATGCCGGCCGGACGGCGTTCCAGAACGTGTTGCAGGCGCATCCGGACGTGAACGTGGTGATCGGTTCCTCGCAGGCGATCGAGGGCGCCGCGCCGCTGGGCGCCGGCAAGAACATCCTGTTCGTCGGCAACGGCGGGTCCACCCAGGCGTTCGCCGGGGTGAACTCGGGCAAGTGGTACGGCGTCTACGACATCCCGGAGAAGACCGAGGGTGAGCGGGCCACCGAACTGGGCCTGGACAAGGCACGCGGCCAGAGCGTGCCGACGGCCACCGACGCCCGGACGCTGACCCCGTTCAAGGCGCTGGGCACGAAGACCGCCATCACCGGCCTCACCGCCGACTACTCCGACTAGTCCGCGGCCGGGAGGCGGATGCGGCCGCCTCCCGGCCCCGGCCCAGAACGCTTCTGTGCCAAGGCTTCACGACACACCACGAGATCTCCGGAGGATCGATGGAGTCGTCCAGCACCCGAGCCCCGACCATCTCCGTCCGTGGCGTCGGCAAGAGCTACAGCGGGGTCAGCGTCCTGCGGGACATCGACCTGGACATCGCCTCCGGCGAGGTGCACAGCCTCGTCGGCGAGAACGGCGCCGGTAAGAGCACGCTGCTGAAGATCCTTGGCGGCGCGATCCGGGCAGATCACGGCACGGTCAGTTTCGACGGGCAGCAGACCACGATCCACAGCCCGCGCGATGCCATCCGGCACGGTGTCAGCCTGATCTCCCAGGAGGGCGCGCTGGTGCCGGCGCTGACCGTGCTGGAGAACGTCTTCCTGGCCCGCTGGTCCAACCGGGCCGGGTTCACCCAGGGTGGACAGGACCGCCGCCAGTTCGACGAGCTGATCGACTACACCGGCTTCCGGATCGACCCGCAGGTCAGAGTGGACACGTTGCCGATCGGCACCCAGCAGCAGGTGGAGATCCTGCGCTGCCTGGCCAGGGGCGCCCGGGTGCTGGCGATGGACGAGCCGACCGCGGTGCTGTCCGAGCACGAGAAGGACAACCTGCTCGGACTGATCCGCAGGCTGGCCGCCCGCGGCACGACGGTGATCCTGGTGTCGCACTTCCTGGACGAGGTGCTCAGCGTGGCCGAGAAGGTCACCGTGCTGCGCGACGGTCAGCTGGTGATCACCGACGACGCCGTCAACCAGACGCCGAACACGCTGGTCGGGCACATGGTCGGCCGTCAGGTCGACGTGCTGCACCCCGAACCGGACCCGGTCCCGGCCGACGCCCCGGTGCGGCTGGCCGCGCGTGGGCTGCGCCGGGGTTTGGTCGACGGGGTGGACCTGTCGGTGCGGGCCGGCGAGATCCTCGGCATCGCCGGGCTGGTCGGCAGCGGGCGCACCGAGACGCTGCGGCTGCTGTTCGGCGCGGACAAGGCCACCGAGGGCGTGGTCGAGATCGACGGCACCGCGCACGCCCGGCTCAGCCCGCTGCGGTCGATGCGGGCCGGGGTGGCGATGGTGCCCGAGTCGCGCAAGGAACAGGGCTTGGTGATGGCCCGGTCGGTGCGCGAGAACGTCGCGCTGGCCTCGCTGGGCAAGCGGCGGTTCGGCCCGTTCGTGCGGCCCGGCCCGGAGAAGTCCGCGGTGGACGACGTGTCCCGTTCGGTCGACATCCGGGCGGCCAAGATCGACGCCGCGATCGAGACGTTGTCCGGTGGCAACCAACAGAAGGCGTTGTTCGCCAAGTGGTTGCTGCGCAAGCCACGGGTACTGCTGATCGACGAGCCGACCCGGGGCGTGGACGTGGCGGCCAAGACCCAGATCCACAACCTCATCGTCGAACTGGCCAAGGAGGGCATGGCCGTGGTCGTCGTGTCCTCGGAGATCGAGGAACTGCTCGGGCTGGCCCACCGCGTGTTGGTGCTGCGGCACGGGCGACCGGCCGGCGAGTTCACCAGGGGCGCGCCACGGGAGGCAGTGCTGGCCGTCGCGTTCGGACATGAAGGAGAAACGGCATGAGCGTGGACGCCGCCACTGAGACCGCGAGCGGCCAGACCGAGGGCGCGCGGCGCATCCGGCGTGGGGTGCGGGTGCGCGACTACGGCATCGTGGTGGCGCTGGTCGCCATGATCGTCGCGCTGTCGCTGAGCACGAGCACGTTCCTCAGCGTGTCCAACCTGGTCAACGTGCTCGACCAGTGCTCGGTCGTCGGCCTGCTCGCCGCCGGCGCCACCGTGTGCATCATCAGCGGGGTCTTCGACCTCACCGCGAGCGCCAGCCTCGCGCTGTCGGCGATCGTCGGGGTGCAGGTCAGCCGGGTCGGCGGGGTGTTCGTCGGCTTCGCCGCCGCGGTGTTGGCCGGCGCCCTGCTCGGGTACGTCACCGGCTCGATCGTCGTGCGCAGCGGCGTCAACTCGTTCATCGCCACGCTGGCCACCAGCATCATCTACCGGGGGTTGGCCGTCGTGGTCACCGCCGGTGCGATCGTCTACCCGCTGACCAGGGACGCGACCGACTTCGGCATGTTGACCTGGCCCTCGGTGGCCAACCTGACCTCGGCCACCATAGTGTTCGTGGTGGTGGTCGCCGCGATCGCCGTGCTGATCGCCTACACCACCTTCGGCCGGCGGATCTACGCCGTCGGCGGAAACATCGAGGCGGCCCGGCTGTCCGGCATCCGGGTCGGCCAGATCCACATCTCGGCCTACGTGGTGAGCGGCGTCTGTTCCGCACTGGCCGGCCTGATCCTGGCCTCCCGCGCGGGGTCGGCCGAGTCGAGCATGGCCACCGGTGAGGAGTTGACGGCGATCGCCGCCGCGGTCATCGGCGGCACCAGCATCCTGGGCGGTGAGGGCGCGGTCTGGCGGGGCGTGGTCGGCGCGCTGCTGCTCACCCTGATCGGCAACGGATTCAACCTGTTGGGGTGGAACACCACGTATCAACAGGTGGTCCAGGGCGTGCTGATCCTGCTCGCCGTCGCTGTGGACCGGTATCTGCGCAAGCGGTCAAGGTAATGTGCGTCAATGGCGGTACAGGGTGATTCACCTGCACATATCGGTGTGAGTCTCGGCCCCGACCGGTCACATGCGGTGGTCGTCGGCGACCGGACCGTGCTCGCCTCGCTGTCCGTGGCCGGCCCCGACCCGACCGCGCTGCTGGCCCGCGCGGCGGCCAGTTGCCCCGGCCGGCCACTGAGCGTGGTGGTCGACGTCAGCCGGCTGCTGCTGACCCACATCCTGCACCGCACCGCCGGACTGTCCCCGGTGGCGATGATCCGGATCGTGCCCCGGCCGGCGTCGGAACCCGCGCTGGCCCGGCACCCGGCCGACGTGATCGAGCGGCTGATCACCCGCCGGCACACCATTCCCGGCGGCCACGACCTGTTCGGCCAGGAGTTGCGGCCGATCGACCCGGCGGCGGTGCGGTCGGTGTGCGCGGAGATCGCCCGGGACGGGGTGTCCTGTGTGTCCATTGTGGCCTCGGGATCGTCGGCCCAGCCCCGGCAGGAGCGCGTGGTGGCCGATGCGGTGCAGGCCGTGCTGCCCGACGCGCACATCTCGCTGGCGGCCGAGTTCGGCAGCCAGGGCCTGCTCGCCCGGGAGGCCACGGTGGTGCTCAACGCCGCGCTGTACGCGGTCACCGAGGAGATTCTGGCCGGCTGTGGGCGGGCGATGCACCGAGCCCTGCCGGGCGTGCCGTGGCACGTCGGGCGCGGTGACGGCGGCTGGGCCAGCCCGTCCCGGATCGGTCGGCTGCCGGTAATCGGGGTGGGCGCGGCCGACGCGCTGCAACTGCTCGGCGCGGCCCGGCTGGCCGGCTCCGACGACTGCCGGGTGCTGCTGGACCGGCCGTCCGGGCCGGTGGTCGGGGACGTCCGGCACGGCCTGGTCGTGGTCCGCCCGCAGGAGACCACCGGCCTTGGCACGGTGCTGGTGGTGCCGACCGCCACGCTGACCCCGTCACCCACGCCCGCACCCGCCCCGGCCTGGCGGACCAGCGACGTGGCGCTGGTCCGTGCCGACCTGACCTGCGACGAGCTGACCTGTGTGGGCGCGGCGGTCAGCCGGCCGACCGCGTGGCTGGACGAGATCGCCTTCATCGAGTCGACCAGCGAACTGGACCGGGTCCGGCAGGACGCGGCGGCGCGGGCCACCGCGATCGCCACCGCCAACGGCGCGGCGCCCGGCTCGGCCGACATCGTCGAGGTGTCCACCGTGGCCCTGCCCTACAGCCCGTCGGGTACGGTGCGCGTCCGGGTGCGGGTGGCCGGCAAACTGGACGAGCCGGTCCCGGTGGAGAGCCGATGAGCACCGGCTACGTCGGCGCGGCCACGTCGATCACGGCCGAGGACGTGCCGGCGCTCTACGAGGGCGCCAAGTTCTACTCCCCGGCGGTGGGCGACGCGACCAAGGAATGGCTCGTCCGCTGGACGATGGACACGTTGGCGCGCAACGGTCCGATCGTGCTGGTCCGGCCGGACGCGATGGCGCCGCAGACGCGGTCGGTCGGCCTCTGCGTGCTCGGCTCGGCCACCGCGCTGGGCGACCTGCCGCCGTCGGGCGACGAGTTCGCGCTGGCCGTGCGCGAGCTGGAACACCTGACCCGGCAACGGTTCGGCGCGGTCTTCCCGATCGCGGCGGCGACCGTCAGCGCGCTGGTGCCGCTGATCGCCGCGTCCCAGCTGGACGTGCCACTGCTGGACGCCGACGGCATGGGCCGCATCTTCGCCCTGATCCACAACACCTCGCTGCAACTGGGCGGAGTCTCGCCGACGCCGTTGGTGCTGCGCGGCGCGACCGGCGAGAGCATTTCGGTCACCACCCAGACGGGGGCCCGCGCCGACCCGCTGATTCGCTCCAATGTGGACACTCTGGGCGGCTGGGCCGCGCTGGCCGCGTATCCGAGCACGGCCGGTCAGCTGCGACGGGCCGGGCTGACCGGCAACGTGTCCCGGCTGATCAACGTGGGACGGCTGCTGCTGGAGACGAGCGATCCGGACGTGCTGGTGGGGCGGCTGGCCGCGGTCACCGGCTGCCGGCGGATCGGGCGCGGGCGGATCGTGGAACTGGAACACCTCAGCCGCCCGAGCGACGTGACGATCCCGGCGCACCCGTCCAGCGTGGTGGTCGACGAGGTGGACGGGCAGGGCCGGCAGCTGCGGTTGGAGCTGCGCAGCGAGATCGTCGCGGTGTTCGCCGACGGGGCGTTGGTGGCCGCGGCTCCGGACGTGATCTGCCTGGTCGACGTGCTCCGCGGTGAAATGTGCACATTGGACACACTGGAGCCGGGCGCGCTGGTCGACGTGCTGGTGATGCCGGCCGACGCGGTCTGGTACTCGCCGGAGGGCCTGAGCATGGCCGGCCCGGCAACCCACGGCATCCCGCTGGACCATCCGAGGCGCCGATGAGCAAGCCGATGAGCAAGCAGCCCTCCACCGCTCCGCTCGACCTGGCCGAACTGATGCGGGTCGACCCGTTGGCCCAGGCGGAGGCCGTGCACGTGGCCGACCCGACCCGGCAGGTGCAGCAGGTGATCCTGGCGGAGACGTTCGAACGGTTGCGCCGCACCACCCCGCACTCGTTGGTGGTGCTGCACAACGAGGCCGCCACCGGCGGTTGGTCGCTGGCCGCGGCGCTGCACGCGGCGTGGGAGCGCAACGTGACCGCGATCGTGGTGCCGAGGGCGGCGATGAGCCCGTCCAGCGCGGTGTTGGCGGAACGGCTCAGCATCGCGCTGTTGGTGACCGACACCGACCCGGTCGACCTGGCACTCACCCTGGCCGGCCAGGTCAGCGCACCGCAGGCGGCCCGGGCGCTGCGGGCCGCGCTGTGCGCGGAGCGACTGGCCGACCAGTCGAGCATCCGTGGCGTGCTCGGCGTGCTGAACACCGAGCTGGCCCCGGTCCCGGTCGCACTGACCATCGGCGGTGCGGTCGCCGCCGGCCGAGCCGCGGCGGCGGCCGAGCGACCGGACGCCGAACAGGTTCGGGTGGAGATCAGCGCCCAGGGCGGTCGGCCGTGGGGCGAGCTGGTCGCGTCCGTGCCGGCCCGGTCGGCGACGGTCGCCGCCCACGTCGAGTCGCTGCTGCGGTTGGCCAGGTTGCCGTTGATCGCGGCCTGGGCCCAGAACCGGATGAACGTCTCCACCCACGCCGTGCAGGAGAAGGCCGCGTTCCAACTGTTGCGCCGGATGGTCACCGAGCCGGTTGCCGACGTGAGCAGCAACGGCCATCGTGACATCCCGATGCCGTCCTGGGCCGCCGAACTGCACTGGCGCGTCGACGGTGTCAACCGAGCCGTCTGGATCTCCGAGGTGCGCGGCGCCGGCGGCGAACCTGCCGAGGAGCTGACCCAACTGGTGCGCACGGCCTGGCAACGCCACCGCCCGGACTGGCCGCTGGTGGCCGACGAGGACGGCTGGATCTCCTGGCAGAACTCGGGTGCCGAGGACGATGTGGCCGCCATGCGCCGGGCCGTAGGCGCCGTGCTCGGCGCGGCCGAGAGCCACGCTCTGGTGCTGGGCGTGGGCGGAGCACACTCCGGTGTGCCGGGCCTGATGCGCTCGGTCACCGAGGCGAGGCTGGCCGCGCACGTGGCCCGGGACGGGGGAGCGGGTTCCGTCCGCTGGTTCGACCAGGTGGGCGCCAAGGCGACGCTGGCCTGGTTGCCACGCGGTCAGATCGCCGAGGTGGCCGACCTGTGCCTGGGCGACCTGATGGCCGCCAAGGACCGCGCCGCCCTGGTGGACACCGTGTTGGCCGTGCTCGACTGTGGCGGCTCGCTGAGCCAGGCATCTACTCGGTTGGGCGTGCACCGCAACACGGTGTTGTCCCGGGTGGCCCGCGCCAAGGAACTGGGCCTCGTTTTCGATGATCCGGCGCAGCGGTTGGCTTTGCACGTCCTGTGTTACTCGCTGGCGTCGTTGTGGGTGCCCGCCGGATAAGGCAGGCGGGTGCAGTGCCGAGCTGGTCCCCATGTGAACCGCGACCGGTTGTAACGCGGGTGCGGCGGACTATTTCCTGGACTTCGTTCAAGCGACGCTCTCCGCCGACTCCTGGCTACAGCTGGATGCGATCGACCGGTTCCAGGTTGTTCGTGCCTGCGTGTTGTTCAGTGAGCTGAGATTGCATCGCTACGGCGACGAACACCACGTCGACCAAGTCCTGTCCGCCGTCGGCAGCGAGATCCTGTCCACGGTCAGTAGGGCGGCGTGGATGCCCCTCATCGACGACGTGGAGGGCTGGCTGTCGGCGGATGCGAGCAGCACGCTGATGTCGGTGATCGGCCACGGCCGGCGGCTCGCGGATGACTACCCGGCTTCGCGGCGCAGCTTCGAGTTGGCCCGGAGGCGTTCGCGGACTGCTGAGGATTCGATCGCGGCCCAGACCGGATTGCTGCGACTGTCGGTACAGGCCGGCAGGAGCTCCACATCCGGGCAGAGCTTGACCGCGGACGCCGTGCTTTCCCTTGCTGATCTTGACGGAGACTCGGCAAAGCTCGGCGTGGCCGCTGTCGGCGTGGCACACCTGCTGAATCAGAAAGGGAACTCGTTCTTCCGATCCGGTGAGCTCGACGAGTCACGTCATTGTTTCGAGGCAGCTCTTGAGAAGTTCTCCGTTCGCGACCCCAGTACCGCGTCGCTCGCCGTTGACGTGCTGAAAGGTCTCGGCGATATTGAGATTCTGCTGGATCGGCGCGACGCTCTTGGCTCACTGGTCGATCAGGTGTTCGCACTGATCGTACAGAATCATCTGTCCAGTTTCGGGCGGACGCCGCTGGCCAAGGCTTTCCAGTTCGCCGGCGACGTGGCGGGGCGATGCGCCATCGCCCCGGATGACCTCGTGGACAGTCTGGATACCAGGAAGGTCGACGAGGCGCACTATGGTACGACCGGGCGTTCGAGCTTTACGAAACCCAGTCGCTGGAGCTCGGGCGGTTGATCACGGTGTTCAAGCAGATGGAGTTGCACGCTCTCGAAGGAGACTATGACGCCGCCCTGACCGGGCATCTACAGATCGCTCAGCAGTTCTCCGGAATCGACAACTCGTATTGGTACTTCAAATCATCGGTCGCCATTGTGAAGCTGGCCAGGAATTCGGGCACGGGGTCTGGCGATCTGGCACGGACTGTCGGTGGTCAGCTCCCCGGGCACCATTGACTCGGGATATCGCGGGGAGATCAAAGTCATCCTCATCAACCATGATGCCGAGCAGTCCGTCAAGATCGCCAGTGGCGACCGGATCGCCCAACTGATCATCCAGCGGGTGGAGACACCTGTCTTCAGTGTGGTTGAGGAGTTGCCCGACTCCGAGCGTGCGGTCGGCGGGTTCGGCTCGACGGGGGGCCACTCAACTCTGGGTTAGCCCTCCGCGTCGGGTGTCGGTCGGACGCCGTCGGCTACCGCGCGCCGAAGCCGTTCAGTGTGCCTCGTTCGTGCCGACTGGACAGTTTCGCCATATTACCGGCGGCCACGTCGTCAAGGGAGAGTTTGAATTCGGTGGCGACCTGGGCGACATACCACAGCACGTCGCCCAGTTCGCTGGCAATTTCCTGCCGTTTTTCGGCGGTCACGACTCCGGCGTCATCACGGTCGATCCGCTTCACCCGATCTGCCACTTCGCCGGCCTCGCTCATCAGGCCGAGTACCGGATAGACGTAGTTCGATCCTTCGTTCGGATAAACGACCGTGGCTCGTGACTTGTCCTGGAATTCATTGAAGTGCATCGATGTCCTCCACGCGTGACAAATAATCTTGTTTACCGGTGGCGGTACTGTACAACACAAGGGTTCACGCGCTCGGCAACCAACGCCGGCCGGCGAACACGGGGTGCACCAGCCGCCATCGATTTGTCCACCGACACCTGAGTGTTCGAGGTCGCGAACGAGGGGCGGTGGACAGGCCCGGTGCCGGTGCGCCCTGGGTTCCGGCGCGGCGATGCTCACCGTCAGGTTTGCTGGATCGCTCCCTGGTAACGGGCCAGCAGGGCCGGCTTGTCGGGCTTGCCGCTGACCGTCTGCGGCACGTCCCGCACCACTGTGAGCGTGCTGGGCACATTGATCTCGCCGAGTTCGGTGCGCACCCGGGCGGCCAAGGCGGTCAGGTCCGGGTCGGTGTCGCCGACGGGCACCACGAACGCGTGGATCGCCTCGCCGGTGGTGTCGTCCGGGGTGCCGATCACATGCGCTTCGAGCACGTCGGCGGAGCGGCTGAGTACGTCCTCGATCGCGCCCGCGTAACAGATCTGCGCGTTCACGATGATCACGTCCCGGGTCCGCCCGACCAGGTGGAGCAGGCCGTGCTCGTCGAAGTAACCGAGGTCGCGAGTGCGCAGCCAGCCGTCCACCAGCGCCTGCTCGGTCAGCTCCGGCTCGTTCCAGTAGCCGGACATCATCGACGGGCTGCGCACCAGGACCTCGCCGATCTGACCCTGCGGCACGGAGTTTCCCTCCGGATCGCGGATCTCGACCTCGGCGTCGGCGTGCACCCGGCCGACCGAGGACAGTGCGTCCGCACCCCACTTCGCCACATCGGCCGGGGTGAGGATCGAGATGACGCCGGATTCGCTCTGCCCGTAGACGTTGTGCATGATCGGACCGAGTACCGAGATCGCGTCGACGAACTGGTGCGCGCTGGTCGGCGAGCCGGACACGGACAGCGCCCGCAGACTGCTGGTGTCCACGTCTTCGCGGCGCACGATGTCGACGATCCGGTTCACCCGGGAGACCGGCAGGAACAGCGAGGTGATCCGGTACTGCTGGATGCCATGGGGGAACAGGGAACTGAGGTCGCCGGTGGGGATGACGACGGTGCCGCCGGCGAGTAGGCAGAGCACCACCTGGTCCATGATCACCACGCTCGCCAGGGTGCCGGCGAGCAGGTAACGCCGGATCGCGTCGGCCAGCGCGGTCACTTCCGGGGTCCATCGGCTGGGTTGGAACGCCCAGCGCGAGCTGACCGCGTGATAGGTCTGGATACAGCCCTTGGGCAGGCCGGTACTGCCGCTGGTGTAGATCAGCCGGGCCACGTCGTCCGGGCGACCGCGCACCACCAGTGGCGGGTCGTTCTCGGTCGGTGCGAGCAGGTCGGCGGCGCCCTCGCACGGGCCGAGCGAGAGCACCTGGGTGGGGTGGCCGGTGTCGATGAGGTTCAGGTCGACGGTCGGGTCGACGATGACGGTGTTGATGCCGGCGCGCAGTACGTGGGCGCGTTGGGTGTCGGTGTAACCGGGCGAAACGCCTACCACGCGCGCGCCGACGGCGAGCGCGGCCAGGTAGGCGGCGAAGCTCTCCGGGGTCAGCGAGGTCAGCACACCGACGCCGTGACCGGGGCCGACGCCGGCGCGGTCGAGGCCGGCGGCCAGGTGGGCGATGGTGTCGAGGACTTCGCCACGGGTCACCGTGCGCGCGCCGTGCTCGAAGGCGATGCCGTCGGGGTCGCCGGCCAGCGCGTCGAGCAGCGGCTGGGGGAACATCGCCAGGCTGGAAGTGTTGCTGTCCATGTCGATCACTGTAGCGTCGGGTTCGTTTGCCGGGGCGGGAATTCGTCCGAATTGATCCGTCGTTGGGGTGGACCGTCACGTGTTGCGGGGGCGGTTCGGATCAATTGGGTTACGTCGGCATTCGTTTGCGATCAGGGAGAGAAAATGTCGGAGTATCGAGACGAATCCACACCGTGAACCCGGGAACTGGGTGCCGCACCGCGCAAACACCGGCTGGCGGCCGGTTTGCGCAGTCAGGATGTGGCGAAAAGATTGAAAGTAGTGGGAAGTCGGATCACTCGGGTGGAGAGTGGTGAACGCCGAATCGACGACTTCGATCTGGCGACTTTCCTGGGGATGTGTGATGTGGCCAGCGAGGAGTTGGATGCGCTGGCGGCTTTGGCGCATGAGCCGGATGGATATCGGGTTCAGGGTCGCAGCGGCCGGCTGCCGGACATCCTACGAACCTTGATCTTCCTGGAAACCACCGCAACCACCCTTGAGGATTTCGAACCCTTGGTCATCCCTGGACTAGCGCAGACTGAGGACTACGCGTGTGCACTGTTCAACTGGGGCAACGCCTTCGTACCCCCGATGTGATCGAAGCGCACGTCGATGCTCGGATGCGCCGACAGCAGATGTTGAATAGAGACGACCCGCCCAGGCTGAACCTGTTCGTGCACGAGAACGCGTTGCGATCTGTGGTGGGCAACGAGAAGATCATGTAAGAACAGATGATCAGCCTCCTGCTACTGACCGCGTGCCCGAACTACGCAATCAACGTGATCCCGGCAGCGGCCGGACCGCGGGGCGGCTTCGGCGGCCCGTTCATGCTGATGCGGTATGACAAGCATCTGGCGGTGGCTTCTGTCGACGACCGGACCACGACTTTGTTCCTCGACCAGTGAGACGACGTCGAAGACTACGATTATGTGCTCGACGAACTCGCTAAGGTTCGTCTGACTTCGGGCGAGTCCCGCGAGTCCCTTGACAGGCTGTCAAGGGAGTACAGCAACGCGACATAGGGGGCACGATGGCTGTGGCTGAGCAGCGCTGGACGGGTTGGCGGACGAGCAGCTACAGCAATGAAGGCAGCGGCAACTGCGTCGAGGTTGGCTGGCGGACCAGCAGCTACAGCGGAGGCGGCAGCGGCAACTGTGTTGAGGTCGCGGTCTCCCCGGTAGAGGTCGGCGTCCGCGACTCCAAGAACGCCACCGGCCCCACCCTGGCCTTCCCCCAGTCCAGTTGGCAGGCCTTCATCACCCGATAGGACTACGAGGACGCGCGGTGGTCGATCCGACACACGAGCGGGTCGGTCATGTGTCGGCGGCGGTCACTCGTGCGCGAGAATCGCTGGCCTGGGCGGATCAGTTGGCCAGCCCGATGACATGAGTGGCGATGCCCGGGTCACTGGACATCGCCACTCACGATCAGCGGATCAGGACTCGTCGCCGATACCGTACCTGGTCAGCGCCATCGAGCCGGTGACGTTGCGGTCCAGCACGTCGGCCCGCACGTCGGTGGCCGCTCGCTCGACCGGGTCGCCGTAACCGCCGCCGCCACCGGTCGCGCAGCGGACCACGTCGCCCTTCTTCAGGGACTCGCCGTTGACCTTCAGTTTGCGGCGCTCATCCGGCCGGCCCGGGTTGATGATGACCTCCGGGCCGACCGCGTCCTCGCCACCGAACAGGCCCCACGCGGGCTGCCGGGAACGTTCGAACCACAGTGACAGCGAGCAGTCGCACTGCGCCTCGTACTCGCGGATCGTGCCGTTGCCACCGCGCCACTTGCCGGCGCCGCCCGAGTCCGGCCGGATGCGGTACTCGGTGATCCGCCACGGATACCGGGTCTCCAGCACCTCGATCGGGATGTCCTTGAGCGACCCGTTCACGTTGTTGATCAGTGCGCTCTCGCCGTCCGAACCGTCCCACGCGCCCCAGCCGCCGACGGTCGCCTCCAGGCTGACGAACTCGCGGTTGACCCGGGGGTCGACGCCCGAGGTGAGCACGATCATCGAGTCGCCGTGGCTCGCGCCGGCCACCTTGTCCGGCATCGCCGGGGCCAGCGCCCTGGCCACCATGTCGATCAACAGCCCCAGGTGCGAGAAGTACCACTGGCAGGCCGCGGGAGAGCGGGCGCCGAGCACCGAACCCTCCCGGACCTGGGTGGTCATCGAGCGGAACGAGCCGCCGTTGCCCGGCAGGTCGGGGCTGACCAACAGCTTGTAGCCGACCCGCAGCGCCGACACGGCCTGGGAGACACCGCAGTTGACCGGACCGACCGTCTGGTCGGCGGACTCGCGCACGTCGAAGTTGATGGTGTCGCCCTCGACGGTGATCTTCAGCCGGATCGGGATCGGGGTGTGCAGGTCGATGCCGTCGTTGTCCAGCACGCCCTCGGCCGCGTAGACGCCATCGGCGATCGTGCTGATGGTGGCCCGTTCGAGTGCTTCGGTCTGCCGGAAGATCTCGTCCCGGGCCAGTTCCAGCGTGCCCAGGCCGAACCGCTCGACCAACTCCTGCAGGCGCTTCTCACCCATCGTGATGCAGGCGATCATCGCGTGCATGTCGCCGCTGGTCGGGTAGGGGAACCGGACGTTGGTGGCGATCGTGCTCATGATCGCCCACTCGTCGACCCCACCCGACACCAGCTTCTGCGGACCCAGCCGCAGCCCCTCCTGGAAGATCACCACCGAGTCCATCGACCCGCCCGGGTCCTTGGAACCCACGTCGATCCAGTGCGCGCGGGAGGCGGTGAAGCCGACCAGCGTCTCGCCGACGAACACCGGGCCGAAGATGGTCACGTCGTTGAGGTGCGTGCCGCCCAGGTAGCTGTCGTTGAGAATCCACACATCCCCGGGCTGCCACACCTCGCGGCCGAACTGCTCCTCGGTGGCCTTGGTGCACGTCTCCAGGTTGCCCAGGAAGATCGGCAGGCCGGCGGACTGGCCGAGGACCTGGTGGTTGGCGTCGAGCAGGGCGACCACGCAGTCGCCGCACTCGTAGATGATCGGCGTGTACGCCGAGCGGATGAGGGTGGCGTTCATGTCGTCGGCGGCCGAGTTCAGCGCGTTGCGGATGATCTCGACGGTGACCGGGTCGATGCCGGTGGCGATCGTCATGCCTGCGACTCCTTGGCTCGAATGATCAGCGACCCGATCTCGTCGACGGTCACCTCGTGGTCGGGCGGAACAACGGTGGTCGCGGTGTCCTCGATGATCACCGCCGGGCCGGTCAGCCGGTGGCCGGCAAGCAGGTCGTCCCGGCGCACCACCATCGTGTCCTGGGTGGCGCCGCCGAACACGACCGGACGGATCTCGTGGGCGAACGTGTCGACCTCGGCGTGCGGCCACTTCTGCGGCGCGGGTTGGCCGAGGTCACCGAACGCGGTGCTGCGCAGCGTCACGAACTCGATCGGCGCGCCCAGATTGGCGTGGCCGTAACGGGTCTTGTGCATCTCGGCGAAGCGCTGTGCGACCACCGTCAGGAAGTCCTCGGTGGCCGGCTCGCCGGCGTGGGTGAGTGGCACGGTGAGGGTGTATTCCTGCGCGGCGTAACGGATGTCGACCGCGTGGGAGACCGTGCGTTTGGTCTCGTCGACGCCCTCGTCGCCGAGCGTGCCCAGCGCGTGGTCCTCAAGACCGGTCAGCACCGCGGACATCGCGGCGCCGTCCAGGTCGGCGTCCAGGAAGAAGTACGGCTCGGTGAAGTCCTTGCGGATGCGGGTCTGCAACATGCCCCACGCCGAGAACGCGCCCGGGAAACGCGGCACGATCGTCTCGGTGATGCCCAGTTCGGCCGCCAGGAACACCGCGTGCATCGGACCGGCGCCGCCGAACGCGACCAGGCTGGAGTCGCGCGGCTCGACGCCCCGGGACACCGTGATGGTGCGGATCGCCTGGGCCATCTTGGAATTCGCCACGTCGCAGATGCCCTCGGCCATCGCCGTCAGGTCCAGGCCGAACCGCTCGCCGAGGCCGGCGACGGCGGTGGCCGCGCACGCGGTGTCCAGCGTCAGCTGGCCGCCGGCGAAACCCTCCGGGTCGATCCGGCCGAGCACCAGGTTGGCGTCGGTGACGGTCGGCTCGGTGCCGCCGCGGCCGTAGCACGCCGGGCCGGGGCGGGCGCCGGCCGAGCGCGGGCCGACTCGCAGGCCGCCGGCCTCGACCCAGGCGACCGAGCCGCCACCCGCGCCGACGGTGTGGATGTTCACCACGCTCATCAGCATCGGCAGCCCTTCGAGGTTGGCCTCCGCCGACACGTCCGGCTCGCCGTCCACGATCAGCGACACGTCGAAGGACGTGCCGCCCATGTCGATCCCGATCAAGTTCGGCCGATTGACCACTGTGGACAGTTCCGCGCACGCGATGGCGCCGCCGACCGGGCCGGACAGCAGGGTTTGCAGCGGCCGGCCACGGGCCGAGTCGGCGGTGAGAATGCCGCCGGAGGACTGCATCACGTGCAGCGGCACGGCCAGCCCGTCCCCGCGCAGCCGGGTCTCCAGGTTGCTCAGGTAATGCCGCACGATCGGGCCGGTGTAGCTCTCCACCACGGCCGAGGACGTGCGCTCGTACTCGCGCCACTCCTTGGCCGCCTCGTGCGAGAGCGACACGGTGAACTCCGGGCCCAACTCGGCCAGCACGATCTCCCTGGCGCGCAGCTCGTGCGCCGGGTTCTTGTAGCTGAACAGGAAGGCGATGGCGATCGCGCCGTGGCCACGTTCGCGGGCGGTGGCGGCCGCGTCCCGGACGGCCTGCTCGTCCAGCGGGGCCAGTTCGCTGCCGTCGGCCGCGATCCGGCCGCCGATGCCGAGCACGTCGCGGCGGGGCACCAGCGGCTCGGGCTTGCGGTAGTGCAGGTCGTACAACCGGGTCCGTGGGCCGCGGGCGATGTGATAGGTGTCCTCGACCCCGTCGGTGGCCAGCAGCAGCACCGGCACGCCACGCCGCTCCAGGAAGGCGTTGAGGCCCTGAGTGGTGCCGTGCACCAGGAAGCTGATGTCACCCGGCGACGAGACGACCGACCGGAGCCCGGTGATGACGCCCTCGCTGAGGTCGTCCGGCGTGGTCGACGCCTTGCTCGCGGCGAACACCCCGGCCTCGTCGTCGTAGGTGACCACATCGGTGAACGTGCCCCCGATGTCCATCGACACGCGGTACCGCGCCATGACGATCTCCAATCCAGCAGACGTAAGGGCGAAGCTAGGAGTTGGTCCGATTCGGCCGGTGTGCGCCGCGCATAGCGTTGGCCGCACGGCGCGTGCGGTGCGCACGAGTCGCCGATCCGGCCGACGGGACAGACTTCCGGGCAGCAGTTTCGGCAGCTGTCGCTCGTACGGCTTTGAGGAGGGTCATGCGCCTGTCGTCCAGTTCCCGGCCCGTTCCGCGCGACCGGGAGGCCGAGATCTCCGCCGCTGTCCGGGCGGCCGTCGCCGAGCAGGACGGGGTGTTCGGGCTCGGTTCGGCCGAGCGGCGGGTGCGTGGGCTGTTCAGTGACGAGGTGTCTGTTCGCCCTGATCCCTGGCTCCCGTTCGAGGGCGCGGTGGGGGAGTTGGCCGCGGACGGGCCGACGTTGCTGGTCGGGCTCGGGCCTGCTGCCGAGTGCTCACCGGAGAGGTTTCGGGTGGCCGGGACGGCTGCCGGGGCGGTCATGTCCGGCGGGGACGTGCTGGTTGAGCTGCCCTCGTCGGGTGGTCCGGACGGGGCGCGGGCGTGGGTCGACGGGCTGGCCAGTGGGGCTGGTGCCGGGGCTCGACTGGTGGCCGGGACGGCGGTGCCCGCTGCCGCGCGGGAGGGCTGGGTGGCGGCGCAGGCAGTGCGGTTGGCGCGGTTGTTGACCAGCGCGCCGGCCAATCTGCTCACGCCGGCCAAGGCGGCTGAGGTCGCCCGTTCGGTTGCTGCCGGCGGCGGTCTGGCCTGTTCGGTGCTCGGGCCGGATGATCTTCGTAGGCAGGGTTTTGGTGCGCTCACCGCGATCGGGGCCGGGTCGGCCAATGGTCCGCGGCTGGTTCGGCTGGAGTATGTCGGGACGCGGCCGGGGCCGGCGGTGACCTTGGTGGGTAAGGGGATCACCTTCGACAGTGGTGGGCTGTCGGCCAAGTCGCCGGACGCGATGCAGGCGATGCGGTTCGACGTTGCCGGCGCGGCCGCGGTGTTGGGTGCGATGGCGGTGCTGCGGCGACTGGATGTGGCCGGAACGGTTCGGGCGGTGTTGCCGTTCGCGGAGAACCTGCCCGGGCCCGGGGCGGCCCGACCCGGGGATGTGGTCACCGCTTATGACGGTACGCAGATTCAGATCATGGACACCGATTTTGAGGGGCGGGTGATCCTGGCCGACGCGCTCGCGCTCGCCGTGCTTGATCGGCCCGATCTTGTGGTTGACCTGGCCACGTTGACCTATCAGGCGACGATTGCGCTCGGGCCGGACATCGGTGCCTTGATCAGTCCGGACGACGCTGCTGCTGAGGCGTTTCTGGCGGCTGCTGCTTCGGCGGGGGAGCCGATGTGGCGGTTGCCCTGGGCACCTCGGTATTCGGGGCGGGTTCGTACTCCTTCTGGGGTGCGGAACCATCCGTTGGAAGGGTCTGGGCGGGCGTTGACCGCGGCCTTGTTTCTTGGCGAGTTCGTGCCCCGGGATGTTGCCTGGGCGCACTGTGACATGGCTGGGCCGGCTTGGGTCGGGGATACTTCCGGGGATGGGGCTACCGGGTTTGGGGTCCGGACGCTTTTGCGGCTGGTATCCGGGTGACGTCGCCGATCGGGATTGGTGCGCGTCGAAGTGTGCTCAGTCGGTGAAAATTCCGTTGAGGATGCTCGCGAATGCTTGTGGTTCCTCCGCGAAGCCGCCGTGGGCGCCGGGGACGGGAGTCGGGGTGGTGCCCAGTGCCTTGGCCAGGCCCACGGCTGCTTCGTGGGCCGGCTGGCCTGATGATGCCGTGCCGGCGGCTACCACGATTCGGGTTTTCGAGTCGCGCATTGCCTCGACCGTCGGTGTGTAGTGGGCTGTCGGGCGAATCATCTTGGCCAGGAACAACTCTATGTTGACCTGAATTCTGGCCATCGCTTCCAGGGTTTCCGGGTCGGGCTCGCTGCGCGGACCGGCATCCGCCGGGCCGCCGTCGAAGCCGGCGTGGGTCATGAACTTGGCCATCGCGGGACCTACCCCCTCGCGGACATAGGTCTGGTGGATGTCCTCGACCGCGGCCAACTGGCCGGCGCCGTCCGGAAGGTACTGCGTCACCGGCGGCTCGTGGGCGACCAGGGTGCGGACCTGGCCGGGGTGGGTGGTGACCAGCGCGAGTCCGGTGATGGCGCCGCCGCTGTTGCCGAAGACGTACGCCGGCTCCGCCGTCACGGCCTTGAGCAGGCGGTGGGCGTCGTCGGCCTGGGTGGCTACCGGGATGTCGTCGTCGGGGTGGTCGATGGTGCTGTTGGACAGGCCGCGTGGGTCGTACGTGACGACCGTGTAGTTCTCCGCCAGCAGCGGGGCGAGGTCGGTGAACGCGGAGCTGTCCGCCGGGCCACCCGGGATCAGCAACAGCACCGGGCCGGACCCACGGATCTCGTAGTGCAGGTGCGCACCCGGTACGTCCAGGGTGTCCGTTGTGGTGGGAACCATCGGCAGAGCGTGAGTGAACGCGGTCACGCTGTCAAGATGACTTCGGACGATCGAGCAGCTCGGCGATTCGGGACAGCGCGAAGTTGATGACGATGTAGATCGCGGCGGTGACGAAATACGTCTGCAGGAAGTTCGCGGTGTACTCGCCGAGCACCTGGCCCCGGTTGAGCAGCTCCGGGTAGCTGACCACATAACCCAGGCTGGACTCCTTGAGCGTGCGGATCAGTTGACTGACCAGCGCCGGTCGCAGGTTGCGGAAGACCTGGGGGAGGACCACCAGGGTCAGCACCTGTTGTCGGCGCAGGCCCAGTGCCAGCCCCGCGTCGGTCTGGCCTCGGTCCAGGGAGTTCACCCCGGCCCGGACTATCTCGGCGAAGACCGAGCCGGCGTGCAGGACGATCGGGATGGCCAGCTCCCAGTACGGCGGGAGGTAGATGCCCACCATCGGGCCGCCGATGAGGAAGAAGTAGACCAGCAGGATCAGCGGAATCGAGCGGAACAACTCGATCGCCGCGGTGCACGGGAGCGACACCCAGCGGTGGCCGGACAGCCGGCCGATCGCGGCGGCGGTGCCCACGACCATCGACATCGCCGCCGCGGACAGGCCGATCTCCAGGGTGGTGACCAGGCCGCCGAGCAGGAACCGCTGGTAGGGCCACTCGCCGAGCGGCGCCCACAGTCGCCCGGCGAGTTGGCCCACGTGCGCGAGCTGAGCGATCACGGCCACCACCAGGCCCAACACCACGATCGACGCGATCACCGTGGCCCAGCGGAGGCGCTTGCGGCCGCGTGGACCCAGCTCGTCGAAGAGGGCTCCGGTGGCCGGGTCGGCCTGGTTGACGGTCATCGCTCGATCCCTACCTTGCGCTCGATGAAACCGATGATCTGGCCGGCGGTCAGGGTGATCAACAGGTAGCCGATGCCGGCCGCGACGAAGCTCGGCACGGGCTGGGCATAGGTCAGGTTGAACTGGCGGGCCGAGCCGGTGAGCTCCTGGACACCGACCGCGGCGGCCAGTGCGGAGCCGAGGGCGGTGTTGATGAAGATGTTGCCCAACGGCTGCACCATCGAGCGGAATGTCTGCGGCAGCACGACTTCCCGCAACACGCCACCGAAGCCGAGGCCGATGGCGCGGGCCGCCTCGATCTGTCCGATCGGGATCGAGGCGATCCCGGACCGGATCGTCTCGCAGACGTAGCTGGCGAAGTAGAGGCCAAGGCCGAGCACGACCGAGCCGAACAACGGCACGGTCACCCCGGCGTAGGGCAGTGCGAAGACCACCATCACCATGATCAGCAGCAACGGCGCGTTGCGGAAGCAGTGCACGTAACCTGTGGCCACCGCGCGCAACGGCGGCACCGGGCTGACCCGGCACACGCCCAGCACGGTGCCGAGCAGCACGGCCAGCGGGAAGGCCAGCACGCTCAGTTCGAGCGTGGTCAGCAGGCCCGTACCCAGCTCACCGAGGTGATCGAACAGGATCGACATGACGGCGGTCTCCCCTGGAGCGAGGTCAGGAACCGGCCGCTGAACCGAGCTTGGGCGGCGCGGGCGGCGGGGTCTTGAGCAGGGTGCCGACGGTGTCCTTCCACAGCGTCGTCCATACGCCGTCGGTGAAGATCGTATTGAGGAACTGGTTGACGATCGTCTTGAATCGCGGGTCGTCCTTGGCCAGGCCGATCCCGAACGGGTTGCTGCTGTAGGTCGCGCTGATCATCTTCACGTCCGGCTTGGTCGCCACCGCACCCAGCAGCAGCGCGTTGTTCAGCGTGACCGCGTCCACCCGGCCCTGTTCCAGGGCGGTGATGCACTCGGCGGTGGTGTCGAACAGGACCGGCTGCGCGGTCGGCGCGGCCGCCACCAGCGCGTCCTTGGCAGCGCCCGACTCGGTGGCCACCTTCTTGCCGGCCAGGTCGCTGACCTTCGTGATGCCGCTGTCCGTCGACTTCACCACGATCCCGCTGGCGGCCAGGTAATACGGTCCGGCGAAGTTGACCAGCTGGGCGCGGGCCGGGGTGATCGTGTAGGTCTCGATGGCCGCGTCGATGGTGTGGTTCTGCAGCAACGTCTCCCGGGTGTCCGAGCTGCCCTGGGACATCTTCACGTTCGGCTTGCCCAGCAGGTACTTCGCCAGCAGTTCGGCGATGCCCTCGTCGAAGCCGGACACCTTGCCGGTGGTCGGGTCGAGCTGGGAGAAGCCGAGGCCGTTGCGGGCACCGGCGAACACGAGTGCGCCCTGCTGCCGGATCTTGTCCAGGGTCGGGGTGCTGGGCAGGTTCTGGCCGACCGGGCCGGCCGCCACCGCCGCGGACTGGTCGATCTTCTGCGCGGTGGCCGCGGCACCGGCGACGCCGCCGGCATTGGTCGCCGCGGTCGGTGCGCTGCCGCAGCCGGCCAGCACGCTGCCGATGAGCGTCACGCCCACCAACGCCGTGACCAGTGTGGACTTTCCTGTCATGGCCACTCCTCGGAACTCGAGGATTCGAGCGGAACAACGGGGTGGGAGAGCTTGGTGAGCGAGCGATTTCAGTGCGGCAGGACCTTGGCCAGAAAGTCCCTGGCCCGATCGGTGCGGGTGTTGTCGAAGAACTCCCGTGGAGTGCCCTGTTCGGCGATCTGTCCGTCGCACATGAACACCACCCGGTCGGCGGCCCGGCGGGCGAAGCCCATTTCGTGGGTGACCACGACCATCGTCATGCCGTCCCGGGCGAGGCCGGTCATCACGTCCAGTACCTCGTGCACCATCTCCGGGTCCAGCGCGCTGGTCGGCTCGTCGAACAGCACCAGCTTGGGGTTCATCGCCAGCGCCCTGGCGATCGCCACCCGCTGCTGCTGGCCGCCGGACAGCTGTGCGGGCAGCTTGTCGGCCTGGTCGCCGACGCCGACCCGGTCGAGCAGCTTGCGAGCCGTCGCCCGTGCCTCGGTCTTGGCCATGCCGCGCACCTTGATCGGGCCGATGGTCACGTTCTCCAGCGCGGTCCGGTGCGCGAACAGGTTGAACGACTGGAAGACCATGCCGACGTCGGCGCGCAGCCGGGCCAGCTCACGGCCCTCCTCGGGCAACTGTCTGCCGTCGAGGGTGATCGTGCCGGAACTGATCCGCTCCAACCGGTTGATGCACCGGCAGAGGGTCGACTTGCCCGAGCCGGACGGCCCGAGCAGCACCACCACCTCGCCCTCGTGCACGTCCAGATCGATCCCGCGCAACACGGACACGGCACCGAAGTTCTTGTGTACGCCCCTGACGCGTACCAGCGCTGATCCGGTCATCCGTCACCACCAGGGCCGTCGTAGAGCTGCCAGGGCAGCAGCTCGTAGTCGTTCGCACAGGGGTTGCCAGCGGCCAGCCGGTACTCACCGGTGGTCAGGTCGACCAGGCTGGACGTGATTGTCTTGGAGCGCCTGATCTCCGGGGCGTTCTCGTCGGAGTGGCAGCACACGCCGTGCGGATATCCGGTGTGGTCGCTCATCGTCTCGGCGACGATCTTGTGGATCTGCGCGGAGTCGGTGGTGTCCCGGATCGCGGCCAGACCCCGTTCGATGATCTGGACGCGGTAGAACGAGTCCGGCGAGGACGGTCGGTAGCTGCTCAGCAGCGGTTCGGGAATGCCGTACTGGTAATGGTTGCCGTGCACGATCATGCCGTTGACCGGGTTGGCCGAGCGGTGGATGACCGGGGTCGTCTCCAGGTCGACCGCGACCCCGCCGCGATGGGTCACCAGCAGGTTGGTGGCGATGTGCTGGTGTACCGAGAAGGGCACCTGTAGCGCGTACTTCAGGTTGTCGCAGTCGAGGATGAGCCTGCGCAGCACCGTCTGCGGCAGGCCGAGCGCGGTGCCGAACCGGCCGTCCAGACCGTTGGCGTTGAGCGCGATGCCGGCCGAGTTGGCGCCCTGCCGGCCGATCTGACCGGCCTCGACCTGCATGATGATGGTCGGCTTCGGTGGCTGGACCACCCGCAGCACCACCATGCTGGGCTGGGTTCCGGTGCGCCAGTCCCAGTTCTGGCCGCAGTAGACGTGTCCGTCGCCGGTCGCCTCGGGCAGTAGCGCGAACGACGAGCAGCCCTCGGGCAGTTCGCCCTCGCCGTGGCTGCTGAACTGGCTGTCCCGGTTGCGTACGATCTCGCCGCGGGCGTTGAGCGCCAGGATCTCGTCCCGCCGCACACCGGCGCCCTCGGCGATGGCGTCCATCTCGACCAGCAGTTCCGGTGCGGTGCTGCCGATCAGGTCGCGCCACTGCTGGGCGGCGGCGAGCACGTCGGGCCAGTCGAGTCCGGCGGAGACGGCGAACGCGCGTTGGTAGTAGTCGATCGAGCTGCGGATCTCGGCTCGCGCGGCCTCGCCGTAGGCGTGCCCCCGCTGCCGAGCGTCGCCGCTGACCTCGATCAACGGTACCGAACGTGCCGCCATGACAGTTGGTCTCCTCACGTTCGGGATGCTGTGGGGGATGCGCTGGCCGAATGGCCCTAGTTTTCGCTACAGTAGAGCCGTCCGCAGTAGTGCGGATTACGGGTAGGTTAGACCACGCTACGAGGAAGTCAAGGTTCGTCGTGACGACTACGGATCAGTCCGCCAGCGATTCCCTGCGTGAACGCGTCGCGGAGAAGCTGGCCGTGATGCCACCGGCGGAGCGTCGGGTCGCGGAATACCTTCGCGACCACGTTCAGGAGATCATCTTCGCCACCGCGGAGGAGATCGGTGCGGCCACGGAAACCAGCGACGCCACGGTGGTTCGCACCGCCAAGACACTGGGCTATTCCGGCCTGCCCGAGCTCAAACGCGGGCTGGGCCAGCAGATCATCGGTGGCACCCGCCCGTCGGTTCGGTTGATCAATGCGATCGAGCGGGTCGAGCAGGAAACAGCCGCCCTGCTGGACTACGTGTTCAGCGAGGCGGAGGAGCGACTCGCGGAAACCCGCAGACTGATCCAGGAACAGGACTTCGTGACCGCGGTCGACCTGGTCGCCGGCGCGCGGCAGGTGGTCAGCTTCGGCCTCGGCGGCTCCGAGCTGCCGTCGACCTACCTGGCCCTGCGGCTGTGCCGGCTGGGCCGGTCGGCGCGCGCCATCTACCACACCGGATTCCGGCTGGCCGACGACCTGATCGGGCTGCGCGAGGGGGACGTCGTGGTCCTCTACGCGCCGGCACGGCTGATCAGGGACATGGTGGTCCTGGTCGAGCGGGCCGGGGAGGTCGGCGCCGCCGTCATTCTGATCACCGACTCGCTCGGTCCGACGCTCGCCGACCGGGTGACCGTCAGCCTGCCCTCGGTGCTGTCCGGCACCGGGATCAGCGGTGAGGGACTGAGCGCGCTGCTGGTCACCGACTGCCTGATGGCCGGCGTGGCCACCCGCGATCGGGATCGGGCCAACTCCACGTCGGAACTACTGAACTCGCTGCGGGCCACGTTGGCCCCGGACAACGAGGAGCGGCGCCGCCAGTCGCGCCGCCGCCGTGAACAGCCAGGAGAAACCACACAATGACCGACGCACAGACCAAGGCCGCCGCGGCCCGGATTCTCGACCCGGTCGAGTTCTACCATTCCGGGCCCACCAGCTTCTTCGCCTCGCAGCACGACCAGCGGTTCTCCTACTGCATGTACGTGCCCAGCGCGCACCGGACGACCAGGACGCCGCTGCCGCTGGTGGTGTTGATGCACGGCACCGCGCGCACCGCCGAGCGCTACCGCAACGAGTACCGCGAGTTCGCCGAGACGCACGACTGTGTGGTGGTGGCGCCGCTGTTCCCGGCCGGCGTGATCGAACCGGGCGACCTGCACAGCTTCAAGCGAATCCTGTTCCACGACATCCGGTTCGACCACGTGCTTCTCGACATCATCACCGAGATCGGCGAGCAGTACCGGGTGAACACCGAGCGCTTCTTCCTGCACGGCTTCTCCGGCGGCGGCCAGTTCGCGCACCGGTTCGCCTACCTGCACCCGCACCGGCTGGCGGCGCTGTCCATCGGCGCGCCGGGCCGGATCACCCGGATCAACCCGGACGTGCCGTGGTGGCTGGGCACCGCGGACCTGGCTGAGCTGTTCGGCACCGAGCTGGACCTCGCCGCGCTGCGCGAACTGCCGATCCAGATGGTCATCGGCGAGGCGGACACCGACACCTGGGAGATCACCGAACCGGACATCGACGCCGGTGGCGACACCCGGGTCGAGCGGCTCATCACCCTGCGCGACAACTTCGCCGCCCACCAGATCCCGGTGCGGTTCGACGTGGTGCCCGGTGTCGGCCACCGGCCCTTCCTGATCCAGCCGACCGTGCAGAAGTTCCTCAGCGACGTGCTCCCGAAGGTGGCCTGACCATGACGATCGAACTCACCATCATCGGCGGCGGCAACATGGGCGAGGCGTTGCTGTCCGGCCTGCTGGCTGCCGAGCCGCAACTGCTGCGGCCCGAGCAGATCGCCGTCGTCGAGTTGTCCCCGGAGCGGGCCGCCTACCTCCGGGAGCGCTACGGCGTACCCGTGCTGGACCTGGCTTCGGCCGTGCGCGGTGCGTCCACGGTGTTCCTGTTCGTGAAGCCCTATCACGTCGACGACCTGCTGCCCCAGCTCACCGAACACGTGACCGACGACCAGCTGATCGTGTCGGCGGTCGGCGGCATCACCATCGGCCACATCGAGGCGGGGCTGGCCGCGAAACCCGCGGTGGTGCGGTGCATGCCCAACACCGCGGTCGCGGTGGGCGCCGGCATGATCGGGATCAGCGCGGGCAGCAACGCCGGTGAGGACCACCTCGACCGGACCACGGAGCTGTTGCGTCCGGTCGGCCGGGTGGTGCGCGTGCCGGAAACCCAGCTGGACGCGGTGACCGCGCTGTCGGGCAGTGGCCCGGCGTACTTCTTCCTGCTGGCCGAGGCGATGATCGACGCGGGTGTCCTGGTGGGACTGACCCGGCAGCTGGCCACCGAACTGGTGACCCAGACGGCGGCCGGCGCGGGGCTGATGCTGCGCGATCTCGGCAGCGATCCGGTCGCCCTGCGGGCGGCGGTCAGCAGCCCGGGCGGGATGACCATCGCCGCCGTGCGTGAGCTGGAGGAACACGGACTGCGGGCCGGGATGATGGCCGCGGTGGCCGCCGCCCGGGATCGGTCCGTCGAGCTCGGACAGTCCTGACCCGGGCGGCTTCCGTTTCACCGCAAGGTGAATCCCAGGCCCAGCTCGTCCCGGGGATCGAGGGTGAAGGTGGCCGTACCGGTCCGGTACGCCGTGCCCTCGACCTCCGAGATGACCGCCGGCCGGCCCTCGGCGGTGGTGTGTTCGACGATCCGGCCGAGGAAGGTGCTGCCGATGATCGAGTCGTGCCGCAGCGTCTGGCCGGGCCCCAGCCTGCCCTCGTCGGCGAGCAGCGCGAGCCGCGCCGAGGTACCCGAGCCGCACGGCGAGCGGTCCACCTCGCCGTCGGCGAAGATCGTCACATTGCGTTGGTGCGGACCGGTTTCCAGTTGGCCGAGGTCGTCGAACAGGATGGCGGCGTAGATGCCGTCGAGTCGGCGCTCGCTCGGGTGCCGGGCGTACTCGGTGTCGTTGAGCGCCCACTTGACCTCGCGGCCGAAGGCGGTCAGCGCCGCGTAGTTCTCGGGCGTGACGGACAGACCCACCGAGGAGGCCGGAACGAAGGCGTAGAGCGCGCCGCCGTAGCCGATGTCGGCGCGGATCGGGCCCCGGCTGGTCTGCACCGGCACGTCCCGGGCGACCACGTAGGAGGCGATGTTACGGAAGGAAATCCGTTGCACCACACCGTCGACGCAGGTCACTCGCGCGGTGACCCGGCCGGAGGGCACGTCGATCACCACGTCGGTGTCGCCGTTCTCCTTGGCGGCCACCAGACCGGTGCTGACCGCCCACTCGCCCAGCGCGATGGTTCCGTGGCCGCACGCGGTGGAGTAGCCGTCCTTGTGCCAGAACAGCACGCCCAGGTCGGCGCCCTCGTCGTTGCCGGGCACGATGAAGCCGCCGTACATGTCGGCGTGCCCTCTCGGCTCGTTGACCAGGAGCTGCCGGACACTGTCCACTTCGGTCGACTGTCGGGCGAATTCCCGGCGGGCCAGGATGTTCTCGCCGGGGATGGGTGGCAGGCCGGCGGTGACTATCCGGAACGGCTCGCCGGCCGTGTGGTAGTCGATCACGCTCACTTCGGGCATGGGGACTCCTCTCAGTACTATGTGACATAGTACTGATGGACCGGCGGTAGTGGTCGGTTTTTCCGGCCCCGATTCAGCCGCGTTCGTGTTGGCGGACGCCAGGATCGATCTCAACCGGAGCTCGCTCCGGCGCCGTGGAGGTCGCGTCTCAGATGGTCGCCCACTTGGCCTAGTCCCAGTTGGACGGTGTAACCCGGTGCATCGTAAGGCAAGCCGGTGTGATCGTCGACCCATTCTCAACCCAGGTTGATAAGTCTATAGTTACTACTTGTGGCTGAGTTGAGGGAGCTTGCACCCGAACTCGTGCGTGCCGCGTCGGACCTGCGGGTGACTGTCGGGCGGATCGCCCGGCGGTTGCGGCAGGCGCACGCGGTCGGCGAGCTGACGCTGTCCGAGGTCTCCGTGCTGTACCGGTTGGAGCACCAGGGCGCGACGTCGCCCGGCGTGCTGGCCGACGAGGAGCGGGTCCGACCACAGGCGATGGGTGCCACGCTGGCCGCGCTGGAGCAGCGCGAACTCGTGCAACGCCACCCCGACGAGATCGACCGGCGGCGGGTCACCATGTCGGTGACCGCCGCCGGCCGCGCGGTGCTGGTGGACCGCCGGTCGGAGAGCACCCAGCGGCTGGCCCGCGCCATCGGTGCCGAGTTCAGCCCGGCCGAGCAGCGCAAACTGTTGGCCGCCCTGCCACTGCTGGATCGGCTGGCGGAGCGGCTGTGAGCCCCCGACCGACAGCGGTGGCCGACGACAGCGACCGCTACAAGTGGATCGCGCTGTCCAACACGACGCTCGGGGTGCTGATCGCGTCGCTGGACGGCACGATCGTGATCATCTCGCTGCCGGCGATCTTCCGTGGCATCGGCCTTGATCCACTGGCCCCGGGCAACATCAGCTACCTGCTCTGGATGATCCTGGGCTACCTGCTGGTGTCCGCGGTGCTGGTGGTGGCGCTGGGGCGGCTGGGCGACATGTTCGGCCGGGTCAAGATGTACAACGTCGGGTTGGTCATCTTCGCGGTCGCCTCGATAGCCCTGTCCCTCGATCCACTGAGTGGGCGGGGCGGAGCCCTGTGGCTGATCGGCTGGCGGATCGTGCAGGCGGTCGGCGGGGCGATGCTGACCGCGAACTCGGCGGCCATCCTCACCGACGCGTTCCCCGCCCGCCAGCGCGGCATGGCGCTGGGCGTGAACCAGATCACCGCGTTGGCCGGCCAGTTCCTCGGCCTGCTCGCCGGTGGCCTGCTCGCCGAGATCGACTGGCACGCGGTGTTCTGGGTGAGCGTGCCGATCAGCCTGTTCGGCAGCGTGTGGTCCTACCGCAGCTTGCGCGAGGTCGGCGAGCGGCGGCCGGCCAAGATCGACTGGGTCGGCAACCTGACCTTCACGGCGGGTGCCGGCATCATCCTGGCCGCGATCACCTACGGCATCCAGCCCTACGGCGGCCACCCGACCGGCTGGTCGAGCCCGTTCGTGCTCGGTGGCCTCGGCCTGGGCATCCTGTTGCTGGTCGTCTTCTGCATCGCGGAGACCCGGATCGCCGAACCGATGTTCCGGCTGGGATTGTTCAAGATCCGCGCGTTCGCCGCCGGCAACCTGGCCGCACTGCTGACCGCGATCGCCCGGGGCGGCATGCAGTTCATGCTGATCATCTGGTTGCAGGGCATCTGGTTGCCCCTGCACGGGTACAACTTCGAGCGAACACCGCTGTGGGCCGGCATCTACATGCTGCCGCTCACCGTCGGATTCCTGATCGCGGGTCCGCTGTCGGGCTACCTGTCCGACCGGTTCGGCGCCCGCCTGTTCGCCACCACCGGCACGGTGCTCGTCGCGATCGCCTTCCTGGGGTTGATCCTGCTGCCGGTCGACTTCAGCTATCCCGCGTTCGCCGGTTTGTTGCTGCTCAGCGGCATCGGCCAGGGCATGTTCTCCGCGCCGAACACCTCGGCGATCATGAGCAGCGTGGCGCCGGAGCAACGCGGAGTGGCCTCCGGGATGCGCTCGACCTTCCAGAACTCGGGCACCGCCCTGTCCATCGGCGTGTTCTTCTCGCTGATGATCGCCGGCCTGGCCACCTCGCTGCCCAGCACACTGAGTGCCGGCCTGACCGCACAGGGTGTGCCGGCCGGCACGGCGAACTCGGTGGCGACGCTGCCGCCGGTGAGCACACTGTTCGCCGCGTTCCTCGGTGACAACCCGATCGGCCACCTGCTGGCGCCCAGCGGCGTCCTGAACACGCTGCCGCCGGGTCACGCAGCCGTGTTGACCGGTAACGAGTTCTTCCCGCAACTGGTGTCCGGCCCGTTCCACCACGGCCTGGTCATCGTGTTCACCGCGGCCATGATCATGGCCGTGATCGCCGCGATCGCGTCACTGCTGCGCGGCAGGCACACCCCGGCCCGGTCGACGGTGGCGGCAACGCCGAAGAACCAGGCCGCCGCAAAGGGGTGACCAGGGGCAGGTGCGGCGGCGCCGAAAGACAGGAAGAATCATCGTATGCACCTGGTTCCCGCGGAACGCGCGCATCGCCGCATCATCGATGAGCACCGCGTCTGCGATGCGATCGAGGGAATCGGCACGCCCGACCGGGTGCGTGAGTGGGCCGAGCGGTTCGCGCTGCTGGCCGACCCCGGTCGGCTGGCGCTGCTGCTGGCGATCAGGATGGTCCCGGACATCTGTGTGTCCGATCTGGCGGTGGCCGCCGGAATGAACGACACGGCGGTGTCCCAGGCTCTGCGCCTGTTGCGCACCGCCGGCTTGGTCACCGCCGCGAAGGACGGACGGATCATGCGGTACCGACTGGTGGACGAGACAGTGCGCGCACTACTGGACGAAATGACACCAGCGGAGCCGAAGTAGGCGGGATCGACCGCTCTACCCCCTTCTCCCCGATACCGAGCGCACGTAGGACGATCGCGCGATCGAGGTTGCCGCACGGGCGGGTCGGGTTTCTGTCGGACTACCCGGCCGCTGTGGTCAGGTTCTCAATCAGCAGCGGGCTGAGTCGGGTGACTCGGTCTTCGTACTCGGCCCCGGAAAACCGTCTCGGGGCGGCTTCGGCGAACATGATCAGATACAGATAGCATCGGTACAACGCGATCCGCCGCCGCGTCGATTCGGTGAACGCGACCGGCCCGCCCGCAGCCTGATAGCCGCTCATCAGTGCGACATCCGTCGTCGCGTCACCAAAAACGTCCAACGAGGTGAAGTCGGCGGCCGGGTCGCCCCAGAAGGCCCGCTCGGCGTCGATGATCCCGCTGATCACGGGGGTCCCACTGTTCAGGTCGAGCAGGATATTGCCGTCCCACAGATCAAAGTGGACCAGAACCGGCGTGGTCACCTCCGCCAGCACATCGCCAGCGGCCCGGACCCGCTCGGCGATCTCAACCGGCGGCAGCGGCAGCGGGACCGCGTAGTCGACGGCATCGGCGAGCACGACGTCGACCATGTCGAGAAACGCCGCCCGCCAGGTCGTCGCGAGCGGAGTTGCCTGCCGTGGATAGCCGAAGCCCGAACCGGTCACCTGGTGCAACGCCGCGATCAGCCCGCCGAATTCGGTGCGCAGCCGCGTCCGCTGGGCGGGATCGAGCTGGTCCTCCTGGGTGTACCAGCCCCGGCCGGGGCAAGCGGTCATCAGCAGGAAGTCGCAGTCGATCACCGTCCGGCCGTTGTCGTCGTGCACCACCCGGGGCAACGGCACCGGGCAGGCGGCGGCGGCCCGGTAGAACATCGCCTCTGTGGACAGTAGGTCGCGCTCGTGGGACAACGCGGGTAGGTCGGGGCGGGGCGCGACCTTGAGCACCAGGCTGTCGCCGCCGGTCAGGTCGATCCGGTAGGCCGTGTTGTAGGTGCCCTCGGTCAGCTCCACCCAGGCCCGCAGGCCGGCCGGGTCCACTCCGGAGGCGGCCAGTACCCGGTCCAGCTCGGCGCGGGTCAGCTGTCGTCGGTCGTACTGGTTGAGCACGGCACCCCCCAGGTTCGCTCATCTTTCGATGAGTGTGGCCCGCATCACCACGATGTCAAGATCGTGGCAACACCGGACCCACGTGTGTCATGGCCGCGTTGGTTTCGGTCCCCGGCCCCACTGATCGCGTTTTCCTTGAGGTGTCCACGAGACGTGGCGACGACCGAGGAAGAGCGCGAGGAGGAACGATGACACTCGCCGAACTGCTGCCCAGCGTGGCCGGAGCGGGCGAACCGTCACTGGTGGCGGGTCTGTGGCCGGCGGGTACCCGCCCCACGGAGGGTGGCGACCTGCTGTTCGGCGGCGTACCGATGACCCACCTGGCCGCCCGCTACGGCACCCCGGCCCAGCTGCTGGACGAGGCCGCCGTGCGCGCCAACGCCCGGGCGTTCCGCGCGGCGTTGCCCGAGGCTGAGGTGGCCTTCGCCGGGAAGGCGCTGCCCTGCCGGTCGGTGTACCGGTGGATGGCGCAGGAGGGTCTCTCTCTGGACGTGTGCTCGGCCGGCGAGCTTGCGGTGGCACGCTCGGTCGGCTTCCCGGCCGAGCGGATCATGCTGCACGGCAACGTGAAGACGCCCGAGGACCTGAAGTCGGCGCTGGACTACCGGGTCGGCCGGATCGTGCTGGACTCGGTGGACGAGATCGAGCAACTCGGCGCGCTGACCCGCCCCGGCCAGTCGGTGCTGATCCGGGTCACCCCCGGGGTGGACGCGCACACGCACCGGGCGATCGCCACCGGTGTCGAGGACCAGAAGTTCGGCTTCTCGCTGGCGTCGCGCGCGGCGCTGGACGCGGTCGGCCGGGTGGTGGCGCAGCGTGGACTGCGATTGGCCGGGCTGCACTGCCACATCGGTTCGCAGGTGCGGCTGGTGGCCGCGTACGAGGAGGCGGTCCGGCGGATGGTCGGCCTGATCGCCGACGTGCGCGAACGGCACGGGGTGACGGTCGAGCAGCTCGACCTCGGCGGCGGTTTCGCCGTGCCGTACCTGGCGGGGGAGAGCGGGTTCGACCTCACCGGCTACGCGGATCGGCTGCGGGTGAGCCTGAACTACGAGTGTGCCGCCCACCGGCTGCCGGTGCCGAAGGTGCTCATCGAGCCCGGACGGTCCATTGTGGCCAATGCGGGAGTGACGCTGTACCGGGTGATCACGGTCAAACGTGGCACGAACCGCACCTTCGTCGCGGTGGACGGCGGCATGAGCGACAACCCACGCCCCGCGCTCTACGGCGCCCGGTACACGGTCCGGATGGTCGGCCGGCACACCCCGGCGCGGCCGCGTCCGGTGACGGTGGTCGGGCGGCACTGCGAGGCGGGCGACGTGCTCGCCGAGGACGTTCCGCTGCCGAGCGACATCCACGCCGGTGACCTGTTGGCCATGCCGGTCACCGGGGCTTACCACTACGCGCTCGCGTCGAACTACAACATGGTCGGGCGGCCACCGATCGTCGGGGTCACGGACGGGGCGGCGCGGGTGTTGGTGCGGCGGGAGACCGAGGACGACCTGCTGCGCCGGGACCTGGCCGGCTGAGTTGCGCGGTTGGCCTACCGCAACGGATGTTCCTCGTCGCGCGGCGGACGTACGCGTTCGACGGCATCGCGCTCCGCGAGGGTCAGGTAGCCGCAGCAGGGGCAGGTCTACGGGCCGCCGCCAGCCGGTCGACGCACCGTGAAGAACGTCCCCTCCGCCATGGGGAGGCATGATCGCAGACGTTCTGGGTGCGGACCTGCTCAGCCGGCCGCGGTGCCTTCGATGATCACGGTCAGGCAGTCGCGGAACAGGTCGTCGACGGTGCGCCCGGGTTCGAAGTACTCGGTGATGGCGGCGATCATGGTCGGGTACCGCTCGGTGAACGCCGCCAGGTCGAAGTCGGCCGGTCCGTCGGCATCCGGGCGGGGAGCCTGCTCCTCAAGCACGTGGCCGACGGTGAACCGTTCCACCGTCAGCACGAGCACCCGAGCCTGGTGCAACGGGATGCCGCGTGCCACCAGGCTGCTCATCGCCAGCTCGGAGATCGCGGCCATGTTGAGCGAGAGCTGGGAGGCCGAGATGATCCGGGCGCTGTCCGGGTGGGCGAGCAGGGCGTGGCGCAGGCCCTCGGCGACGCCGATCAGCCAGTCCTGCCAGCGTTGCTCCGGCTCGGGCGGGGCCAGTTCGGCGACGTGCTGTTCGAGGATCAGCTCGGCGATCGCGGTGACCAGGGCCGCCTTGTTGGGCAGGTGCCAGTAAAGGGTCGGTTGTTGCACGCCGAGCCGCGCGGCCAGTTTGCGCAGGGTCACCCCGTCCAGGCCGTCGGCGTCCAGCAGGGCGACGGCCTCGGCGACGATCCGCTGTCGGTCCAGCGCCAAATCTCCTACCTCCCGGTTGGACTCTATCACTGATAGGGTCTCTCTATCGGTGATAGAGAGACCCTGGAGGACCCATGAAGGCAGCGGTGTTGCACGAGGTCGGCGGCATTCCTCGGTACGAGGACTTTCCGGAGCCGGTGGCCGCCGACGGTGAGGTGATCATCACCGTGCGGGCGGTCGCGGTGGAGAACGTCGACCGGATGATCGCGGCCGGCACGCATTACGCCAGCGGGCGGTACCTGGGCCGGTTACCGGCGATTCCCGCCTTCGACGGGATCGGCACGCTGCCGGACGGCACCCTCGTCGGCTTCGGCAATCCCCGGTCGCCCTATGGCGCGCTCGCCGAGCGGACCGTGGTGGCCGAGAACTCCTTCGCGCCGATCGCCGACGGCATCGATCCGGCCGTGGCCACCGTGTTGAGCACGGCGATCGCCGGCATGTCCATCAAGACCGCCGCGGGTTTTGTGCCCGGCGAGACCGTGTTGGTGCAGGGGGCGACCGGCGTCGCCGGGCGGCTCACGGTGCAGGTGGCCCGGCTGCTGGGCGCCGGCCGGATCGTGGCGACCGGCCGCGACGACGAGCAACTGCGCGCGGTGCAGGCGATCGGCGCCGACACGGTGATCAACACCGCCGTCCCCGACGACGCGCTGGCGCAGGCGTTCATCGACGCCAGGGGGGAGGGCTACGACGTGGTCGTGGACTACCTCTGGGGCCGGCCCACCGAGATCCTGCTGGGCACACTGGTCCCGGACTCGTTCGCCTTCCCGAAGCCGACCCGGCTGATCCAGATCGGCGAGGCGGCCTCGGCCGAACTCGCCCTGACCGCGAGCAGCCTGCGCACCTCCGGGGTCGAGATCTACGGTGCGGCCAGGGGACTCGGGCCGGAGACGATGGGGGAGGTGTACGGGCAGGTCGTGCGGTGGGCGCAGGCCGGCGAGCTGACCTTCGACCTGCTGACGGTTCCGTTGAGCGACATCGAGAACGCCTGGCAGCGCACCGATCTCAAGGGCAGGCGGCTGGTCGTGGTGCCGTGACCGGTGTCCGCCGCCGATTGGACGATCACTCCACCGGCGGCGTGCCGTGGGTGTGGAAGGACTCGATCGTCTTCAGGCCCCAGGCTTGGCCTTTGGCGCGTTCGGCCTCGGTCCAGGTGACTGTGCGCCAGTCTGGCGCGAAGATCAGCCGGGACACCGGGTTGCAGAGTTCGATGCGGTTGCCGCCGGGCTCGTAGACGTACAGGAAGAACGTCTGCTGGATGGCGTGCTTGTGCGGACCGGTCTCGATGAAGACGCCCTTGTCCAGGCAGATGTCCGCGGCCCGCAGGATGTCCTCGCGGGTGTCGGTGGCGAACGCGATGTGGTGCAGGCGGCCGTTCGTTCCGGTCCAGTCACCGGTGTAGACCACGTCGTAGGATTTCTGCGCGAAGTGCAGCCACTGCGCGGAAATCGCCCCCGTGTCCAGCATGATCTGCTCGGTCACCTGGGCACCCAGCACGTCCCGGATGAAGCCGCCGCTGGCGGGTACGTCGGCGGCCAGGTAGTTCACGTGGTCCAGTCGGCGCACGCCGACGCCTCGACCGGGATAGGCCTGGGCCTGGTTCTTCAACGCCGGGCGCAGTTCCGCCGGCGGTTGGTACCACTCGCTTTCCCAGTAGAGCGCGACCTCGTGGCCGTCGGGGTCGTGGCACAGGTACGTCGGGCCGATGCCCGGTTCGCCGTCCCGCCAGCCGATGCCGGCGCCGGCCGCCTCGACCGCCGCGACCCGGCGGTCGAGGGCGGCCTGGCTGGCCGCGCGCAGGCCCATCCGGCGAATTCCCGAGGTGTGGTGCGCGGTCAGCTTGATGCTGTAGACCTCGTAGTCGTCCCAGGTGCGCAGATACACCGAGTCGCCGGACCGGCCGTTCTCGGTCAGGCCGAGGACCTCGGTGAAGAACGACAGGCTGCGTTCGGGCTCGGGCGTCAGCAATTCAACACTGCCGAGGTGGGCGATGTCGTGCAGCGGGGCCAATGCTCGCTCCTAACGCGGGAAAACGGTGCCGTCGAACAACTTTCGGGCCGTGCGAACCACGCCGGAGCGCAGCACCTTCGGTGGGTCGGCGGTGTGGTCCACGGCCACCTCGACTTCGAGATGGCCGGTCGCGTGCTCCACGTCGTAGCGCGGACCTACCGGCGCGACTGCCAGGTCCGCGCCGACCGCACCGGGCAGCGCGAGCGCGGTGACCACGCTGACCGCGCCCAGCACGCCGATCGCGGTGTGCGGGCGGACCGGGATGAAGCTGCGGGTGCTGATCGTGCCACCGTCCCGGGGCGCGGCGAGCAGGGTCGTCTTGGGCACCGAACTCGTCCGTACGTCGCCGAGGCCCATCAGTTCCCCGGCCCGCACCCGCAGTGCGTCGATCCGCTCCAGCAGTGACTCGTCGGCGGCGAGTCGCTCGTGCGGCTCGTAGCCGGTCAGGCCGAAGTCCGCCGCGCGGGCGACCACCACCGGCATCCCGTTGTCCACGCAGGTCACCTCGACGCCGTTGATGACATCGTGGACACGGCCGGTGGGCAGCAGTCCGTTGGCGCCGACCGTGTCGGCGAAGTCGAGCACGATCACCGCCGCGGTGCCGGGCACGCCGGAGATCGCGGTGTCGCCGTCGTACTCCACGACACCGTCGGGCGTGCGGAAGGTCGCGGTGGCGATGCTGTCGGTGTTGACCATCCGGATGCGTACCGAGGTCTCCGGCCGGCCCGGCTCGACCAGTCCGCGTTCCACCGCGAACGCGCCGACGCCGGCCAGCAGGTTGCCGCAGTTCTGCCGGTCGGACACGGTTGCCTCGTCGACCCCGAGTTGCAGGAACAGGTAGTCGATCTCGGCCTCCGGCCGCGTCGAGCGGGAGATCACCGCGACCTTGGAGGTGAGCGGGTGCGCGCCGCCGATGCCGTCGATCTGCCGGGCGTCGCCGCTGCCCATCACCCGCAGCAGTACGTCGTCCCGGGCCGCCGGGTCGGCCGGCAGGTCCTCGGCCAGGAAATAGGCGCCCTTGGACGTGCCGCCGCGCATCAGCAGGCAGCGCACCCCGGCAGCCGCCCCGGTCATGCCTGCCCGGCCTCGTCGAGATGGTCCCGGTAGGTCACGTACTCGATGCCGAGTTCGGGCAGCTTCGCGCGCAGGCCGTACCGGTCCAGGCCCAGTTCGCCGGTCTGGAAGGCGGCTCGGGCGAGCTCTTCCTTCTCGGTCCGGGCCCGCGCGGCGGTCAGGCCCCTGGTCACGTCCGTGCGCGGCACCACGAGCACGCCGTCGTCGTCGGCGAGGATCGCGTCGCCGGGCGCGATCCGTTGTCCACCAACGAAAATCGGCACATTGACGGCGCCGGCGGTGGCCTTGACCGTGCCCTGGGCGGACACCGCGGCGGAGAACACCGGGAAGTTCATCGCGCGCAGTTCGGCCACGTCCCGCACGCCACCGGTGGTGACCAGCCCGCGCACCCCGTGCTGGCGCACGCTGGTGGCCAGCAGTTCGCCGAAGGCCCCGTCGGTGTTCGGCGAGGTGGTGGTGACCACGAGGATGTCGCCCGGCCGGCACTGCTCGACCGCGACGTGGATCATCAGGTTGTCCCCCGGCCAGCAGACCACGGTCACCGCCGTGCCGCCGATCCGCGCGCCCGGGTAGATCGGCCGCAGCGTCGGTCCGAGGTAGCCGACCCGGCCGAGTGCCTCGTGTGCGGTGGCCACGCCGTGTTCGGCCAGCGCGTCCACCATGACCAGGTCGGCCCGCGGCGGGTCGGTCACCACGACGGTCCTCACGCCAACTCCTCCGTCACCTGCGGGTAGAGCCGCATGTACGCCTCGGCCCTGGTCTCGTGCGCCAGACCGAGGTTCGGGCCGGCGTTGCGCTTGAGCTGCACGCCCCGGCGCTTGGCCAACTCCGTGTAGTAGTCCCACATGTGCTGCTGGGCGGGCAGGCACTCCATCGTCTTGCGCTTGGTGTCGAACACCGAGGTGATGTCCAACAGCACGTCGGGCTTGAAGTCGCACTGCTCGGGCTGGTGCGGTTCGAAGAAGAACACCGGGGGAGCCCCGAGCGGGTCGCCGGGCGCGTCGTAGCCGATGGCCTGGGCGAGCACCCTGGCCTGCAGGGCCATCCGGGCCGCCGCCGGGTGGTCGCCGTTGTACGGGTCGACCAGTGGGTGGGTGAGCACGACGGTGGGTTCGACCTCGCGGTAGACGCGGACGATCCGGTCGACCAGTTCCGGGCTCTCCAGCAGCGGGTAGTCGCCGGCGTCCAGGAACTGGATGTCCGCGCCGAGCGTGGTCGCGGCGGCCTCGGCCTCGGCCCGGCGGATCGCCTTGATCTCGGCGAGTTCCTTGCCCTCGCGCCATGCCTTGGCCGACTCGCCGCGCTCGCCGAAGCTCAGGCAGAGCACGGTCGCCCGGTCGCCCCGAGCGGTGGCCAGCGCGATCGCCCCGGCCGCGCGCCAGACGAAGTCACCCGCGTGCGCGCTGACCACCAACAGGGAGCCGGATGGTGTGTTGACGGAACTCATGACCGGCACGCTAGCCCGGCCCGCCGATTGTCACAATAAGGTCCGACAAAATTGTTGACGATCCATCGTCAGGGGTCACCCGACAGGATTCCGTTCGGTCCGAACAGGGCGTTCGACCCTGGTCGGACCGGGATACCCCGGTCATCGTCGGAGCGGACAGGCCGGACGGTGCTTGCGGAGGAACCGGGGAGAACGGCGATGACGATGACGCACATCGAACTCACGGCGGCAGCGGACGCGATGAACTGCGTCGACTGCGGCGAGTCCGAGGCGCGGGAGTACCTGCTGGTCAACTCGGCCGGTCAGGTGCTCGCCCGGGGCGCCACCTGCGGCTCCTGCGGGCCACGCCACCGGACCACCCGGCCGGCGCTCACCGGCCAGGTGCCCCGTCCTCGCTGACGCGCACAGGTACGGGTGCGAGTATTGGCCGGGTGAGCACAGTTGACCCGGTGAGACCGGATGCGGCATCCGGTCGGGATGCGTTGGACGGGGACGATTCGGCCGCCGGTGTTGTGCGGATCGAGCACGCGCGGCTGGTCACCGCGTTCACCGCGGCCCGCAAGCTGGCCGAGACGCACGACCCCGACCGCGCGCTGGAACTCATCGTGCGCGGCGCGGTGACGGCGGTCGACGGGGCCGAGCGCGGCGGGGTCTCGCTCAGCCATCGCAACGGTGAAGTCACCTCGCACGCGCCCACCGATCCGGGCGTCGCCGAACTGGACGGTATCCAGGCCACCCTGCACCAGGGTCCGTGCGTGGACGCGATCTGGAAGGCCGAGATCGTCGACGTGCCGGACATGGCCGGCGAAGGGGTGCGCTGGCCCGACTTCGCGCCGCGCGCGGTCGAACTGGGTGTTTCGTCCATGTTGTCCATTCGGCTGTTCACCGACGGCAACATCCTCGGCGCACTCAACCTGCACTCCAGCCGGCCACGGGCGTTCGGGCCGGAAGCGTCCACTGTGGCCGAACTGTTCGGCGCGCACGCGACGATCGCGCTGTCCGGCGCGCAGCACGCCGCCCGGCTGAACGAGGCGCTGGCCACCAGGGACCTGATCGGCCAGGGCAAGGGCGTGCTGATGCAGCGCTACGACATCGATGCCGACCAGGCGTTCGGGATGCTCGTCAACGCCTCACAGAACAGCAACATGAAACTGGTGGAGGTCGTCCGGTGGCTGATCGGCAACCGGGGCGAGATCGGTTAGTTCTTGGTCTTCGATCGGTTGCCGGCCGCCAGGTTGCCGGCCGGCAGCTTTCGGGCGATGACCTCGTCGGCGACGTCGGCCAGGCGTCGGCGGTACTCCCGCGCGTAGCCGCGCAGCAGTTCGAACGCGGCTTCGACGGACAGGCCCAGCGCCGCGGCGATCATGCCCTTGGCCTGTTCGATGACCACCCTGCTGGTCAGCGCGCGCTGTAGTTGCTCGGCCATCCGGTGCGACCGGTGCAGGGCGCGTTGCTGCAACAGGCCGACCGCGGCCGCGTCGGCGACCGTCGCGGTGAGCGTGACGTCCCGGTCGGACAACGTTTTCCCGTGTCCGATCGCGAGTGCGCCGAGCATGATTCCGCGCCGGCACACCGGGAGCGCGCTGACCAGACCGAAACCGGCCACCCTCGCCGCGTCGGCGAACTCCGGCCATCGGATGGTGGCCAACGGGACCGGCTGGTTGAGCAGTCGCTCGCCGACGCGGAAGCAGTCCAGGTTCGGCCCGCTGCCGTGGGAGATCTCGGTGGTGAGCAAGCGCAGCATCTGCTCGCCGGTGACCGCGGCGACGCCTGGTCCGGCCAGGCCCTCGGTGGTGAGCAGGCCGATCTCGCCGAACGGCAGCAGTTCAGCGACGTAGCCGACGACCCGATCGGCATAGTCGATCGGGTCGAACCCCTCGGCCACCGTGTCGGTCAGGTCGATCAGGGTGCTGGCCAGCCATACTTCGCGATTGTCCAAGGCGCGGTCCCTCCGTTGCACCCCAGCCTCAGCACTATATGGCGCGCCGTGCCGCAACAGCGTGGGCCTTTCGGCCGTCATCCCGCGACTGCGGTCGAGGTAGTGCACGCCGCCACTGGTTCGAACGGCGTTCTGTTCATCTTCGTTTGGTATATAGACGGTACCCGGCTGATGAACGAGCGGTGACGGAGACATGAATGACGTACCAGCGATTCGTCGCGCTCGGCGACAGCTGCGCGGAGGGCCTCGACGACCCCTACCCCGGCGGCCGGATCTACCGGGGCTGGGCCGATCTGGTGGCCGGCCGGCTCGCCGCTGACGCGCCCGGCTTCCGGTACGCCAACCTCGCCGTACGCGGTCGCAGGCTGGACCAGATCATCACCGAGCAACTGCCCACCGCGACCGCGCTGCGACCGGACCTGGTCGCCCTGTTCGGCGGTGGAAACGACGTGATGTCAAGGGGTTTCGCCGCCGACGTGGTCCGGACCAGGGTGCACACCGCGGTCCGCGAGCTGACCCGGCTGGCACCGACCGTGGTGGTCTTCACCATCAGCGACATCTCCCAGCGGATGCCGATCGTGCGCGGCATGGGTGCCCGGCTCGCGGTGCTCAACGCGGCGATGCGCGAGGCCGCGGACACCTTCGGCGCGCTGCTGGTCGACCTGTGCCCCGACGAGACGGTGCACGATCTGCGGTACTTCGGCCCGGATCGGCTGCACCTGAGCGAACCCGGCCACCGTCGGGTCGCCGCGCACCTGCTGGCCACCCTCGGCCGGTCCTACGACCCGGACTGGCTGACCCCGCTGCCCGGACCGGCGCTCCGGCCGGGCGTACTCGACCACGCCGAATGGGTGTGGCGCCAGGTGCTTCCGGTCGCCTACACCCGGATGCGCAACCGGCTGGTCGGCCGGCTGCCCGGCGACGGCTTCGGCCCGAAACGGCCGCAACTGCTGCCGGTGCACAGCGGCGAGCCGAGCTCAGTCAGCTGAGCCCGGCCCGTCCCCACCTGGTTCGGGTCGGTCAGTGGTCGCCCTCGGCGTGTCCCTGCTCGGCCAGGAACTGCTCGAACTCGCTGGCCAGCTCGTCGGCGGTGGGGATGTGCCCCTCCACCGCGTCGGCCAGCAGGCTCTGCTTGTTCGCACCGTCGGCGTAGGCGTCGTACTGCCGCTCCAGCGCCTGCACCACGTCGGCGACCTCGTCGGAGTCGGCCACCTGCCGGTCGATCTCCACGTCGGCCCGCCGGGCGGACTCGCGCAGCGCGGTGTCCGGCATCGCCAGACCGGTGGCGGTGGTCACCGAGTTGAGGATCGTCATCGCCGCGGCCGGGTAGGTCGTCTGCGCCAGGTAGTGCGGCACCTGGGCGGCGAAACCGACCACGTCGTGACCGCGCTCACCGAGACGCAGTTCCAGCAGGGCGTTCGCACTGCCCGGCACCTGCACCCGGTTGAAGAACGGCTCGAAGCCGGCGATCAGGTCGGAACGGTTGGCATGCGCGGTGACGCCCAGCGGCCGGGTGTGCGGCACGCCCATCGGGATGCCGTGGAAACCGGCGGTCAGCCGCAGTTCCCAGCGCTCCACCAGTTCGATGACCGCCTTGGTGAACCGCTCCCACTGGTAGTCCGGCTCGGGGCCGACGAGCAGCAGGAACGGCGTGCCCTCGGTGTCCCACAGCAGGTGCAGGACGAGTTCGGGCGCGTCGTAGTCGGTCCACTTGTCGGTGGCGAAGATCATGCTCGGGCGGCGTGCGCGGTAGTCGATGAGCTGGTCCACGTCGAACCGGGCGATCACCCGGTGCTCGAACGTGTCCAGCAGATGGTCGGTGAACAACCGACCGGCCGAACCGGCATCCATGAAACCGTCGAAGCGGTACAGCAACACCGCTCCGTGCAGGTCAGGGACGTCGGAGTCCACCTCGTACAGATCCTCCGGGGCCAGTCCCACTGCTTCCTCCATGCCCAGCTGTGAAGCTTCCTTACGATTGACAACGCGCGGCGGCGGCGAATCAATCCCCGCATCCGGAACTTCTCTCCAGATGCGTGCTCGAAGCGCCCGCCGCGCTGGTCACGGACCTGGATGTCAGTGTGCGCGCAGATTGAGCGCGAACGAGTAGCGCGAGGCGCGGTAGATGTGCGAACCATACTCGATCGCGCGGTCGTGGCCGTCGTAGGCGGTGCGCTCCATGGTGAGCAGCGCCGCCCCTTTCGTCTCGTGCAGCAGCCGCCCCTCCGCAGAGGTCGCGGTGCGCGCGCCGATCGCCTGGATGGCCGCGTGCGGGCGCACGCCCTGCGCGCGCAACAGCTGGTAGAGGCCCTGTTGTTCGAGCGCCGGGGTGGTCAGCTCGACCAGGCCGGGCGGCAGGTAGTTGGTCAGCCGGGCGATCGGCTCGTCGTGCGCGAAACGCAGGCGCCGCAACACGATCACCTCGGTGCCCTCGGCCACACCGAGCGCCTTGGCGACCGTGCCGTCGGCGGGCTCCACCGTGTTGGCCAGCACCGTCGTGGTCGGCTGCTGGCCACTGCCGGCCAGGTCCTCGTAGAGGCTGGTGAGCTCGATCGGCCTGCGGAACTTGGCCTGCACCACCTGGGTGCCCACGCCCCGCTTGCGCACGAGCAAACCCTTGTCCACCAGGTACTGCAGGGCCTGGCGAACGGTCGGCCGGGACAGGCCGAGCTGCTGGGCGAGCTGGATCTCGTTGTCCAGCCGGTCGCCGGCAGCGATCTGGCCGGACTCGATGGCCCGTTCGAGGTGCTGCGCGACCTGGAAGTACAGCGGGACCGGACTGTTCGGGTCCACCGAGATGAGTCCCGTGATCCGGCTCATCGCCGATACCCCCTGCTCTGAGCTGCGCCGACAAGCGCGGATTTCGGTTCGGCCCAACCTGAGCGTACTACCTGGTCAGCGCTGCGGTCAGTATGTCAGGACATACGGTTGACTTCGTATTCAGCGCGGAGTTACATGTTGCTCACGCGTCGTCCATGTGACCGACGCCACCTGTCCGATCGGAAGAGAGGACGTGCGAGCGCCGTGAGCGCCTACGAGGTGTTGACCATGGGTCGGATCGGGGTGGACCTCTATCCCCAGCAGATCGGGGTCGGCCTTGAGGACGTCACGAGCTTCGGCAAGTACCTCGGTGGCACCGCGACGAACGTGGCTGTCGCCGCTGCCCGCTACGGCCGGCGGTCCGCGGTGATCAGCAAGACCGGCGACGACCCGTTCGGCCGGTTCATCCACCGGGCGCTGCTCGGTTACGGCGTGGACGACCGCTTCGTCGGCACGACCGCCGAGTTACCCACGCCGGTGACCTTCTGCGAGATCTTCCCGCCGGACGACTTTCCGCTCTACTTCTACCGTTTCCCCAAGGCCCCGGACCTGGAACTGCGCGCCGACGAGTTGGACGAGGCGGCGATCCGCGCGGCCGGGGTGTTCTGGGTGACCGGCACCGGGCTGTGTGCCGAGCCGAGCCGATCGACCACGTTGGCCGCACTGGAAATCCGTGGCCGTAACGGAATCACCGTGCTGGACCTGGACTACCGGCCGATGTTCTGGCCGTCGATGACGCAGGCGCGGCACTGGTTGCGGGCCGCGCTGCCGCACGTGACGGTCGCGGTCGGCAACCTGGACGAGGTCGCGACCGCGGTGGCCGAGCGCGAGCCGGCAGCCGCGGCGAAAGCGTTGCGCGCGTTCGGGGTCGAGTTGGCGGTGGTCAAGCAGGGGCCCAAGGGCGTGCTCGCGGTGGACGGCGGTGGGTCGGTCGAGGTGCCGCCGGTGCCGGTCGAGGTGGTCAACGGGCTGGGCGCGGGCGACGCGTTCGGCGGTGCGCTGTGCCACGGGTTGCTCGCCGGCTGGGACATCGGCCGGATCATGCGCTACGCCAACGCCGCCGGTGCGATCGTCGCCGGCCGGTTGGCGTGTTCGGACGCGATGCCCACGGCCGACGAGGTGGAGTCGACGCTCGCCGGGACCGGCGATGTTCGCTGACCGGGTCGCCGAGATCATCCAGATCCGGGTGCACCGGCCGCAGGTGATCGCGGAACTGGCCGCGCGCCGACCGCGCGCCGCGTCGGTGGTCGGCGCCACCGGTCGGCTGGTGATGGTCGCCGCCGACCACCCGGCCCGTGGCGCACTCCGCGCGGGCAACCGGCCGATGGCCATGGCCGACCGCGCCGACCTGCTGGAACGGCTCTGCCTCGCGCTGTCCCGGCCCGGCGTGGACGGCGTGCTGGGCACCGCGGACGTGCTGGAGGACCTGCTGTTGCTCGGCGCGCTGGACGGCAAGGTCGTGTTCGGCTCGATGAACCGGGGCGGCTTGGCCGGCACGAGCTTCGAGATCGACGACCGGTTCACCGGCTACGACGCCGCCGGGATCGGGGCCATGGGCTTCGACGGCGGCAAGATGCTGTTCCGGATCGACCCGCAGGACGCGGCGACCGCACCCACCATGCAGGCGTGCGCCCGGGCGGTCAACGAGCTCGCCCGCCGGCGCAGGCTGGCGGTGGTCGAGCCGTTCATCGCCCACCGGGTCGACGGCCACGTGCGCAACGACCTCGGTGTCGAGGCGATGACCCGGGCGATCACGGTCGCCTCCGGGCTGGGCACCACGTCGGCCTACACCTGGCTGAAGGTGCCGGTGGTGGCCGACATGGAGGCGGTGATGGCCGCGTCCACGCTGCCCGCGCTGCTGCTCGGCGGCGAGGTGCCGGCCGACCCGGACGCGGCTTTCACCGCGTGGCAGCGGGCGTTGCGGCTGCCGACGGTCCGCGGCATCGTCGCCGGCCGCTCGCTGCTCTACCCGTCCGACGACGACGTCGGCACGGCGGTGGACACCGCCGTCGGACTGCTCTAGGAGGGAGTGAACCGTGGTGCACAACAGGTTCCATCTGCCCGCCGGGAGCACGGCGGCGGGACCGTGGACGCTGGCCAGCACACCGGCGACGGCCGGTTGGACCTACTCCGGTCTGCGGGTGCTCGACCTGCCGGCCGGCGGCGCCCAGGCGTTCGCCACCGGCGGCGAGGAGATGCTCGTGTTGCCGCTGTCCGGATCGGCCACTGTGGACTGTTGTGGGCAGCGCTTCGAGCTGGCCGGCCGGCCGGACGTGTTCGCCGGGGTGACCGACTTCGCCTATCTGCCAACGGAAACCGAGGTGGTGGTGAGCAGCCCCGGTGGGGCCCGGCTGGCGCTGCCCTCGGCGCGCGCGGACCGGCGGCTGCCCGCGCGCTACGGCCCGGCCGCCGACGTGCCGGTCGAGTTGCGCGGGGCCGGGCAGTGCAGCCGTCAGGTGCACAACTTCTGCACGCCGGAGGCGTTCGAGACGGACAAGCTGATCGCCTGCGAGGTGCTCACGCCGGCCGGCAACTGGTCGTCCTACCCGCCGCACAAGCACGACCAGGACCGGCCGGGGGAGTCGGTGCTGGAGGAGATCTACTACTTCGAGATCGCCGCGGGCCCGACCGGTCCGGGCCTGGCCTACCAGCGCGTCTACGGCAGTCCGGGCCAGGACATCGATGTGCTCGCCGAGGTCGGCACCGGTGATGTGGTGCTCGTTCCGCACGGCTGGCACGGGCCGTCGATGGCGGTGCCCGGTTACGACCTGTACTACCTCAACGTGATGGCCGGTCCCGGCGCCGAGCGGGCCTGGCTGATCTGCGACGACCCCGCGCACGGCTGGATCAGGGACACCTGGCGCGACCAGGAGATCGACCCACGGCTGCCGATGGGCGCACCGAAGGCGGCGACATGAGCGAGACCATTCGGCTGACCGTCGGCCAGGCCCTGGTGCGGTTCCTGGCCAACCAGTGGACCGAGCGGGACGGCGCCCGGCAGCGGCTGATCGCCGGCTGTTTCGGCATCTTCGGCCACGGCAACGTCGCCGGGGTCGGCCAGGCGCTGCTACAGGCCGGCCGGACCGGCGAGGCCGACCTGCCCTACTACCTCGCGCGCAACGAGCAGGGCATGGTGCACGCGGCGGTCGGCTTCGCCCGGATGCGAAACCGGCTGTCCGCGTTCGCCTGCACGTCGTCGATCGGGCCGGGCGCGACCAACATGGTCACCGGGGCCGCACTGGCCACCATCAACCGGATTCCGGTGCTGCTGCTGCCCAGCGACACCTTCGCCACCCGGGTGACCGACCCGGTGCTGCAACAGTTGGAGGACCCGCGCTCGGGCGACCTCTCGGTCAACGACGCCTTCCGGCCGGTGTCCCGCTACTGGGACCGGATCACCCGGCCGGAGCAGCTGATTCCGGCCGCGCTGACCGCGATGCGGGTGCTCGCCGACCCGGCGGACACCGGCGCGGTCACCGTGTGCCTGCCGCAGGACGTGCAGGCCGAGGCGTTCGACTGGCCGGCCGAGTTCCTTCGGGAGCGGGTGTGGTTCGTCGATCGGCCGATGGCTGATCGATCCGCCCTGCTCCGGGCGGCTGACGTGCTGCGTTCGGCCCGACGCCCGCTGTTGGTGGCCGGCGGCGGCGTGAGTTATGCCGAGGCCACCGAACAGCTGCGGGCCTTCGCCGAGGTGACCGGCATTCCGGTGGCCGACACCCAGGCCGGCAAGGGCGCGCTGCGCTGGGACCACCCCTGCGCGGTCGGCGGCATCGGCGCCACCGGGACCACGGCGGCGAACACGCTCGCCCGGGACGCCGACGTGGTGCTGGGCGTCGGCACCCGCTACAGCGACTTCACCACCGCCAGCCACACCGTCTTCGCCAACCCGGACGTGCGCTTCGTCAACCTGAACATCACCGCGTTCGACGCGGCCAAGCAGTCGGCCACGATGCTCGTCGCGGACGCCCGGGAGGGCCTGGCCGCGCTCACCGAGGCGCTGGCCGACTGGCGGGTCGAACCCGGATACCGGGCCAGAACCCGCGAACTGGCAACGGAATGGGCCCGGGTCACCGACGCGTGTTATCACCTCGGGCACGGCCCGTTGCCGGCCCAGACCGAGATCCTCGGCGCGCTCAACGAGCTCGTCGGCGAGCGGGACGTGGTGCTCAACGCGGCCGGCAGCATGCCCGGTGACCTCCAGGCGCTCTGGCGGGCCACCGATCCCGGGCAGTACCACGTGGAGTACGGCTATTCCTGCATGGGCTACGAGGTTGCCGCCGGGCTCGGCGTCAAACTGGCCGCGCCGGACCGCGAGGTGTTCGTGCTGGTCGGCGACGGCTCCTACCTGATGATGGCGCAGGAGCTCGTCACGATGATCGCCGAACGGCTCAAGGTGATCATCGTCCTGGTCGACAACCAGGGCTTCGCCTCGATCGGCGCGCTCTCGGAATCCGTTGGCTCGCAACGGTTCGGCACGGCCTACCGGTTCCGCGACGACTCCGGCCAGCTGACCGGCGACGTGCTGCCGGTCGACCTCGCGGCCAACGCGGCCAGCCTCGGCGCGACCGTGCTGCGCGCGACCGGTGTCGCCGAGTTCCGGGACGCGATCAAACAGGCCAAGGACGCGACCACCACGACGGTCGTGTATGTGCGGACCGATCCGCTCGCGCCGAGCCCACCCGGCAGCGCGTGGTGGGACGTGCCGATCGCCGAGGTGTCCGCACTGGACTCGACCGCCACCGCCCGGGTGGCCTACCTGGAGGCCAAGAGGGCCCAACGCCACCACCTGTGACCAGCCACGCCAGCTCCCCACCAGCCAGCTGAGAGAGGACCCCGGATGACCACCACACGTGGCACGCTGCCCAACCTGGCACTCGGCTCCGCCCCCGACTCGTGGGGCGTCTGGTTCGCCGAGGACGACCGGCAACTGCCCTGGTCGACCTTTCTGGACGAACTCGTGCAGGCCGGTTATTCGTGGGTGGAACTGGGCCCCTACGGCTATCTGCCCACCGACCCCGCGCAACTCGCCGACGAGTTGGGCCGGCGCGGACTGAAGGTGTCCGGCGGCACCATGTTCGGCGCGCTGCACCGGCCGGGGGAGTGGGACGAGCTGGTCGCGTCGGTGCGCCGGGTGGCCGGGCTGACCGCCGCGGTCGGCGGCCACCACCTGGTCTTCATCCCGCCGCTGTTCCGGGACGACCGGACCGGCGAGTTCCTGGAGTCGTCGACGCTGGACGAGGACCAGTGGCGGCTGCTCACCCGGGCGGCCACCGAGCTGGGCAAGATCCTCCGCGACGACTACGACGTCCGGTTGTGCCTGCACCCGCACGCCGACAGCCACATCATGACCCAGCCGGACATCGAGCGGTTCCTCACCGGCACCGACGCCGAGCACGTGTCGCTCTGCCTGGACACCGGGCACGTCGCCTACGGCGGTGGGGACGCGGTCGACCTGATCACCCGCTACCGCGAGCGGATCGGTTACGTGCACATCAAACAGATGGACCCCGCCATCCTGACCAGGGTCACCGAGGAGAAGCTGTCCTTCGGCGAGGCGGTCAAGCTCGGCGTCTGCATCGAGCCGCCGGCTGGTGTGCCCAGCCCGGCCGGCGTGATCGACGCACTGTCCGCACTGGACGCACAGCTGTTCGTGATCGTCGAGCAGGATCTCTATCCGTGCGCTGCCGACGTGCCGCTGCCGATCGCGGTGCGCACCCGCGACTACCTGAACACCTGCGGGCTCGGCGACCGCCCCCGTCCCTGACCGCGGTACAGCCGTTCTCAACGAAGAGAGGTTCTCCGGCATGACTCGTTTTCGCAGGGCACCCGTCCTACTGGCGCTGCTGGCCAGCGCTGCGCTGGCCGTCGCGGGCTGTAGCAGCACCGGCGGCGCGAAGAACGCGGCCGGCCCCGCCGCGAACCTGCCGCACCTGAAAATCGCGCTGATCACCCACCAGGCGCCCGGCGACACGTTCTGGGACCTGGTCCGCAAGGGCGCCGAGGCGGCGGCCGCCAAGGACAACATCGACCTGGTCTACTCGGCCAGCCCGGACGCCGGCCAGCAGGCCACGCTGGTGCAGAACGCGGTCGACCAGAAGGTGGACGGGATCGCGCTGACCCTGGCCAAGCCGGACGCGATGCGCACGGTGGTGGCCAACGCCAAGGCCGCCGGCATCCCGGTGGTCGGCCTGAACGACGGCATCGACCAGTGGCAGTCGATGGGCCTGCTGGAGTACTTCGGCTCCGACGAGACGGTGGCCGGCACCGCGTTCGGCAAGCGCCTCGACGCCGAGGGCGCGAAACACGTGCTGTGCGTGATCCATGAACAGGGCAACGTCGCACTACAGGCCCGGTGTGACGCGCTGACCAAGGCGTTCACCGGCCGGACCGACACGATCTACGTGAACGGCACGGACATGCCCTCGGTGCAGGCGACGATCACCGCGAAACTCCAGACCGACAAGACCATCGACTACGTGGCCGCGCTGGGCGCGCCGATCGCGCTCACCGCGATCCAGGCCATCCACGCCGCCGGCAGCACCGCCAAGCTGGCCACCTTCGACACGAACAAGCAGCTCGTCGGCGCGATCCAGTCCGGTGCGGTGCAGTTCGCCGTCGACCAGCAGCCCTATCTCCAGGGCTACCTTGCCGTGGACGGCCTGTGGCTGTACAAGACAAATGGCGACATCTCCGGCGGCGGCCAGCCGGTGCTGACCGGGCCGGCGTTCGTCGACAGGACCAACATCAGCTCGATCGCCACCTACGCGAACAACGGCACGCGATGACGAGGAGGTGAGGGCGCGATGAGTTCGACACTGACCACCGACCAACCGTCGAGCGCGGTGCCCACCCCGCCGACCAGCCAACTGGCCCGCCGCTCCGGGCTGCGCCGGTTCCTGGGCCGGCCGGAGGTGGGGTCGCTGGTCGGCACGGTGCTGGTGATCGTGTTCTTCGTGATCATCGCCCCGCCGATCCGGCACGGCGACTCGATCAGCACGGTGCTGTACCAGAGTTCGACGATCGGCATCGTCGCGGTCGGCGTGGCACTGCTGATGATTGGTGGCGAGTTCGACCTGTCCGCGGGCGTAGCGGTGATCACCTCGTCGCTGACCGCGTCGATGATCGCCTACCAGCTCGGCCTGAACGTGTGGGCCGGCGTGCTCATCGCGCTGGTGGTGTCGTTGGGTATCGGCGCGTTCAACGGCTGGCTGCTCAACCGGACCGGGCTGCCCAGCTTCCTGGTCACGCTGGCCACCTTCCTGATGTTGCAGGGCATCAACTTGGCGGTGACCAAGCTGGTGACCGGCAATGTGGCCACCAACGACATCTCCGACATGCAGGGCTTCTCCTCGGCGAAGGCGGTGTTCGCCTCGACGGTGGACATCGGCGGGGTGGCCGTGTCGGTGCTGGTGTTCTGGTGGATCGCGTTCGTCGTGGTGGCCACCTGGGTGCTGCTGCGGACCCGGGCCGGCAACTGGATCTTCGCGGTCGGCGGCAAGCAGGACAGCGCGCGGGCGGTCGGGGTGCCGGTGCGCCGGACCAAGGTCGCGCTGTTCATGGTGGTCGGCTTCTGCGCCTGGTTCTCCGGGATGCAGCAGCTGTTCGCCTACAACACCGTGCAGTCCGGGCAGGGCGTCGGCATGGAGCTGATCTACATCGCCGCCGCGGTGGTCGGCGGCTGCCTGCTGACCGGTGGATACGGCTCGGTGATCGGCTCCGCGCTGGGCGCGCTGATCTTCGGCGTGGTGCAGCAGGGCATCGTGTTCGCCGACTGGAATCCCGACTGGTTCAAGTTCTTCCTCGGCGCGGTGCTGCTGCTGGCCACGCTGGTGAACATGTATGTCCGCTACCAGGCCAATCGGAGGTGAGCGGCCATGCCTGATCCGGTCACGCCTGAGCCGGGGACGCCGATCGTGCGACTGTCCGATGTGGGCAAACGCTACGGCAACATCCTCGCGCTGAGCGGGGTCAACCTGTCCGTGCACCGGGGTGAGGTGACCTGCATCCTGGGCGACAACGGGGCCGGCAAGTCCACCCTGATCAAGATCATCTCCGGCCTGCACCCGCACGACGAGGGCAGCTACCAGGTGGACGGCACCCAGGTGCGGTTCGGCTCGCCCCGCGACGCGCTGAACCGCGGCATCGCCACGGTCTACCAGGACCTGGCGCTGGTGCCGCTGATGCCGGTGTGGCGCAACTTCTTCCTCGGCTCGGAGCTGACCAGCGGCCGGTGGCCGGTGCGACGGTTGGACGTGGCGGCCATGCGGCGGGTGGCCGCCGACGAACTGCGCAAGATGGGCATCGACCTACCCGACATCGACGCGCCGGTGGGCAAGCTGTCCGGCGGTCAGATGCAGGTGGTGTCGATCGCCAGGGCGATCCACTTCGGCGCCCGGGTGCTGATCCTGGACGAGCCGACCGCGGCGCTGGGCGTGAAGCAGTCGGGCGTGGTGCTCAAGTACATCGCCGCGGCTCGGGACGCCGGGCTCGGGGTCATCTTCATCACGCACAACCCGCACCACGCGTTCCTGGTGGGCAACCACTTCGCCGTGCTCAACCTCGGGCGGATGGAACTGGACGCCAACCGCGCCGACCTGACCCTGGAGGATCTCACCCAGCACATGGCCGGCGGTGCCGAACTGGCGGCGCTGGAGCACGAGATGCAGCAGATCAACGCACCGGAGATCGGCGTGGTCACGGCCTGAACCCGGGTTTTTCGAAAGGGGCGCCATGACAGTGAAAGTCGGTGTGATCGGGACCGGGAACATCGGTCGGGATCACATCAACCGGCTGCACACGGCCATTTCCGGGGCGTCGGTGGTCGCGGTCACCGACCTCGACCCGACCGTCGCCCGGTCCGTGGCCGACGGGGTCGGTGCGCGGCTGCTACCCAGCGCCGCCGACGTGATCGGCGCCCCGGAAGTGGATGCCGTGCTGGTCACCTCCTGGGGGCCGAGCCACGAGGAGTACGTGCTGGCCGCCATCGCCGCGGGCAAACCGGTCTTCTGCGAGAAGCCGCTGGCCACCACGGCGGACGCGTGCCTGCGCATCGTCGACGCCGAGGTGGCCCACGGCAGCCGGCTGGTCCAGGTCGGCTTCATGCGCCGATACGACGCGGGCTACCGCGCGATCAAGCAGACCCTGTCCGCCGGACGGATCGGCCCCGCCCTGATGGTGCACTGCGCCCACCGCAACCCGACCGCGTCGGTCGGCCACTATTCGACCGACATGGTCATCACCGACACCGCGATCCACGAGATCGACGTACTGCGCTGGCTGCTGGCCGAGGACTTCGCCTTCACCCGAGTGCTCCGGCCGCGCCGGTCGAGCCTGGCCCGGCCGGAGCTGGTGGACCCGCAGATCGTGTTGCTGGAGACGGTGTCCGGGGTACACATCGACGTCGAGGTGTACGTCAACTGCCGGTTCGGCTACGACATCCGCTGCGAGGTGGTCTGCGAGACGGGCACCGTGTCACTGGCTGACGCCGGCCCGGTCGCCGTCCGCGCCGCGGGCTCGGTGGGCACGTCGATTCCGCCCGACTGGCAGACCCGGTTCGTGGACGCGTACGACACGGAGATCCAGGAGTGGGTCGACGGGGTCGCGGCGGGTGTTGCCGATGGACCGTCCGCCTGGGACGGTTATGTCGCGTCGGTGACCACGGACGCGTGTCTGGCGGCGCAGTCCGGCGGGGAGCGGGTGGGGATCACGCTGCCGGAACGGCCGGTGTTCTACCCGGGATAGTGGGGCGCTCCTCACCTCGTTTCCGCCGGCTGCCCGCATCCTCCGGTGGCGTCATTCTGATTACCGTCGACGACCATGACCAGATCATTACGCGTGCTGGCCGCCGCGCTCGCCGCCGTCGCGGTGGTTACCACCGCGGCTGCCGCGTCACAGGCCACCGAGGCTCCGGCTTCGTGTCCGGCCCTGCCGGGTGTGCAGACCAGTTGCGGCACCATCCAGGTACCGCTGGACCGCGCCGATCCGGCGGCCGGGCAGACAGCGGTGCGGTACCTGGTGGCCCGGCACCGCGGCCCCGGCCGATCCGCCGGCACGGTGGCCCTCAATGAGGGCGGCCCCGGCATCGCCTGGATCACCGCCCTGGCCGAGCAGCCGCAGGCCTTCGTGACCCAGTTCGGTGCTCTGCTGGACACCCACGACGTCCTGCTGGTGGACCCGCGCGGCACCGGCGGGTCCGGCGCACAGGACTGTTCGGCGTTGTCGATCACCGACATTCCACCGGTCCGCGCACAGTTGTTGGACGCGATCCAGAGCTGCGGTCAGGAAGCCGGCACCGACACCCGCTACTACACCTCGGCTGCCACCGCCGACGACCTCGACGCCGTCCGCGCCCACCTGGGCATCAACAAAATGGACCTGCTCGGCGAGTCCTACGGCACGTACCTGATGACGGTGTACGCACAGCGCCATCCCGGGCGGGTCCGATCCGTCATCCTGTCCAGCGCCTTCCCGCTGAACTTCGACATGTGGCAGCGGCCCAACGCCGCGGCGATGCGTCAAGCCATCGTGTTGATGTGCCAGCGAAGTGGCGGGAAGTGCGACGGCAACCAGATACTCGCCGACCTCGGTACGCTCGCGGGCCGGCTGCGGGTCCAGCCGGTGCCCTACGACGCGCCGGATGGCCACCGGCTGATGGATGACACGGCACTGGCCGCTATCACTTACGACATCAGCGGCGACCGCACGCTGATGGGTCAGCTGCCCGGCATCGTCTCGGCGGCAGTGCGGGGCGACTACGGGCCGCTGACCACCATGGCCGCGGCGGAGTTCCCGCCGCCGCCCAGCGACCAGAGCCCGCAGTCCGCAACGCCCGCCGCCGCATCGCCCGCTGCACCGGCCGCTGCTTCTGCCGCGGACCAGCTCTACGGGCTCGTGACCTGGACCTCGGTGAGCTGCAACGACTATCCGACGCTGTGGGACCGGCAGGCGCCGGTGTCGGTACGCACCCGTCAGTACGACCAGGCCCGCGCCCAGTTGAACCCGGCCGCGTTCGCCCCCTTCACCGCGCAGGCCTGGACGGACGGCATCTACAACGCCGGCAACTTCTGCCTGGACTGGCCGGACCGCGCTGGGCCGGTGCAGCCGACCGATCTGCCGTTGCCGAACGTGCCGGTGCTGGTGTTGTCCGGCGAGCTTGATGCCAACACGCCGACGGCGGACGGCCGGGCGGCTGCGGCTCAGTACCCCGATGCCCGTCTGATCCAGGTGCCCAACTCCGGCCATGTTCCTGAGGCGGACCCGCAGGCAAACGCCTGCGTGATGGGGCTGCAATCGCAGTTCCTGCGGACGGGGAAGGTTGCCGACACCCGTTGCCTGGCTGCCATCCCGCCGGTGGTTGTGGGCTAGGGCCGTACCCGGCCCGGTCGCGTACCGCGCGGCCGAGCCGGTGCTACGCCCGGAGGCATCTTGACCACTGGTTTCGCTGGTATGATGGTTGGCTTGGCGGGTCGGCGTGCGCCCGTGTGATCGGCCGTTTAGAGTGACGGCCGATGGTCCTACCTCACCCAGGGAGATTCATGTTCCGCCACGGTGGAGAAGAGAGCGACAAGTAGTCGCCGCACGCTTGAGATGAGCGGATTCCGTCCTCAGGTTGGACGGCGTCCGCTCATTTCAGTTCGAGCCGCATTCCGACCTGGCGGCCGAGTGGCATGTCCGCCGCGTCGAACGTGAACTGCGCTCGCCCGTCCGGTGACCGGTCCTGGGTGATCGAGAACCGAGTATTCGGCTCGGTGAATCCGATGGGATCGTAGTAGGCGTCCTTGCTCTCGGGTAGGACCACCACGTACCGGGCCTGATCAGTGGGTTTGGAGAAGTTGAAGCAGAACTTGTCCCGCTTTCCGCGGATCAGCGGCAGACATTTCCCCGGCCACTGGCGTTCCATCTCCAGATGGATCTTGCTGCCGAGCGGGACCGGCGCATCGAGATGGCACACCACGTAGAGTTTGCTCTCGGCATTCCACGAATGGGTCCAGGTCCAACTGGTCCCACGGACACCTTCGCCGGACAGTCCGCGCACCGCCACCCGAACCTTCTTGCGATATTTCGTCGGTTGTTTCCAGCCGGGTCCGGAGCGAAAAGAAAGGAAGAAAAGTTTGTCGGTGGTCACCTCGGCGTGCAGCCTGATGATCTCTCTGATGTCGCCATTCGACTCGATTGTCGTAATCTGTTCCCAGTTGTTCACGTGCACACCCGGGTCTTCCCGATCGGCCAGGAACTCGCAGTACTGGTTGAGTAGCCCTCGATAGAGATCGCTGTCCTGCTTGAGGTTCCGCCGGTCGGCGAACACCAGCAGCAGCGCCGCCAACATGACCAGGATGACCGCGACAAGGGCGCCGGTTCGGACGGCCGTGCCGCCCAGGATCGCACCCGACAAGGCGGCGAATCCCATGATTCCGACAATCGCCTTGACCAGGGCGGGTGAGCCTTCACTGGCCAGATACTCGTCGAGCCACGTGATGAAGCTCTTCAGCATGACGGCGGCGCCTCCCCCTCGGCAATCATCTGGCCAGAGCGCGTCATCTCCTCGTCGTCGCGAATTCAGCCGTTGATCCAGGGTAGACCAATAGATCCGTTGCCGGTCAAGGATTGGTACGTCCGGGGGAATTACTGCTTCGCCAGCGCCAGCGCGCCAATCGCCACCGCGGTCGAACCGAGTTGGGACAGCCGGACGCGGACCGGTTTTTTGGACAGCAGGGGCTGCGAAGCCAACGTCCGCAGCACCGCCCCCTCCAGCGCCGGCCACGAGCCGACCACGCTGCCACCGAGGATGGCCAGGTCCAGGCCCAGCAAACCACCGGTGTAGGCGATCGCCGCCCCCAGATACCGGCCTGCCTCCTCATACAGTCGGGTGGCCACCTCGTCGCCGGCCGCTGCCGCGTCGGCGACCTCGGCGGCGGTCCGGTCCTGGCCGGTCGCCAGTCGGTAGCGGCGGGTCAGCGCTCGGCCCGCGGCATACGCCTCCAGGTGACCGGGTTCGCCGCACGAGCAGCGCTCGTGGCCGTACGCACCGACGTGGCCGATCTCGCCGGCGCCGGTGCTGCCGCCGTGCAACAGTCGGCCGTCCACGATCAGGGCGCCGCCGACGCCCGTGCCCAGCGTGATGCCGAGGACGTTCGGTGGGTTGTCCACGCCGGGTACCGACAGTTCGCCAAGGAGGAACGCCTTGACGTCGTTCTCGGTACGCACCGGGACGCCACCGAGCCGAGCGGACAGGCCGGCGTTGACCGCGGTGCCGGCCCAGCCGGTGAACGAGTCGCCGGTGGTGACCACGACGCCACCGTCCGGGTCGATCACGCCGGCCGCGCCGACCCCGGCGCCGGCCAGGGCCGCGCCGTCGACATCCTTGAGCAGGCGGGAAACCACGTCCGCGGTGGCATCCAGAATGGACTCGCCGCCGGACTTCGACGGAGTCGGCGCGGTGCCGCGCGCCCGCTCCCGACCCTCGTCGTCGCAGAGCACCGCCAGGATCTTGGACGCGCCGATGTCGATCCCGGCCCACAGCGGCTGACTGCTGCTCATCCCGTCCCACTCTCCTCGGAAGCGCCCAGGATAATGGTCTATACCACGACTTGGGTAGCCATAGCTGGCAGACTGCCTGCCGTGACCATCCAACCGGAACCCGTGGTGCGCCCGAGCTGGCTTGTCCTGTGGGACATCGACCTCACTCTGGTCGCGACGCCGGGCCTCGGGCGCCGCGTCTACGCCGACGCGTTCGACTTCGTGCTGCACCGGCCGTTGACCGAGCTCGCCTCCACAGCCGGCCGGACCGAACTGGACATCATGGCGGAAACCCTGGTGCTCAACGGGATCACGCCGACCGACGCGCTGTTCGCCGCGCTCGCCGACGGCCTGGTCGCCGCTTTCCGCGCCGCTCAGGTCGACATGGCCGCCACCGGCCACGCGTTGCCCGGCGCCCAGCCGACGCTGGCCTGGCTGGCCGGCCAGTCAGCGGTCCACCAGAGCGTGCTGACCGGCAACCTGCGCGAGGTGGCCCGGCTCAAACTGGACACGTTCGGCCTTGCCGACTACGTCGACCTGGCGGCCGGCGCGTACGGCGGGGACAACGCCGACCGGGCTGCGCTGGTGCCCCTCGCCCAGGCCCGCGCGGCCGAGCGGACCGGGGTGTCCTTCGACGGCACCACCACCGTGCTGATCGGGGACACGCCACTGGACGTGGCCGCCGCGCTGGCGGCCGGCACCCGGGTGATCGCGGTGGCCACCGGTCACTTCAGCGCGGACGAACTGCGGGCCGCCGGTGCGCACGAGGTGATCAACGACCTCACCGAGTGCCCGGCCGTGCTGCGCAGGCTGGTGCGGGGCAGGACCGAACCAGCCGACTAGGGCGTTTCAAGGGCCCCTTTCCGGCTGCGCGGCGTAGCTCGGCCGGAGAACGCCCTTGAAACACGCCCTAATGCGTCAGCAGCCAGGCCAGCCCGGCCGCGCCGGCCAGCACGCAGTAGATCGCGAACGGGACCAGCGTGCGAGTGCGGAAGTACCTGGTCAGGAAGCGCACGGCGACGTACGCGGTGACGAACGACGCGATGCTGCCGGCGATCACCTGGCCGTGGATGCCCGCGCTGAGCGGTCCGGTCAGGTCGGGGATCTTCAGCGCACCCGCCGCCAGGATCACCGGGGTGGCCAGCAGGAACGCGAAGCGGGCCGCGTCCTCGTGGGACAGTCCCTTGACCAGGCCGGCGACCATGGTCGCGCCGGACCGGCTGATCCCGGCCAGCAGGGCGAGGATCTGCGCCGAGCCGATCAGCGTGGCCCGCCCGGCGGACATCGCCGCCAGCCGGGTGTCCGCCGCCTGGTCCGATTCGGTCCCGGGCTCCGGCTCCTGGGCGGCTCCGGATGGTTCCCGGCTGCGGCGCAGTTGTTCGCCGACGTAGAGCAGCACGCCGTTGGCGATCAGGAAGCACGCCGCCGGAACCGGTTTGCCCAGCACCGTACGGAAGAGGTGTTCCAGCAGCAGGCCCGCGACGCCCACCGGAATCGTCGCGATGACGATCAGCCAGGCCAGCCGCTCGTAGGGGGTGCTGAGCCTGCGGTAGCGGATCGACGTGACGAAACCGCCGATGATGCGCACCCAGTCCCGCCAGAAGAACACCAGCAGCGCGGCCGCGGTCGCCACATGCAGGCCGACGATGAAGGCCAGGTACGGCGACTCGGGTGCGGACACGTCCAGGTCGGTGGCCCACTGACCGCCGATGATCGCGGGGATGAGCACACTGTGGCCGAGGCTGGACACCGGGAAGAGCTCGGTGACGCCCTGGAACGCGCCCACGACGATCGCCTCAAGGTAGGTCAGCTGGGTCACGGTGGAACTGCCTTTCGATGGCGGACCTATCTACTACTTCAACGATAGTAGTAGGGGTGGGTAAGGTGAGCGCATGGCTTACGGGCGGGGCACGCTGGAAGCAGCGGTACTGGCTGTACTGACCGCCGAACCGGTGGCCCTGACCGTGTCGGAGGTGCAGGCCAGACTCGGCGGTGAGCGTGCCTACACCACGGTGATGACGACTTTGTCCCGTCTGCACCAGAAGGGCGCGTTGGTCCGGGAACGGCACGGGCGGGCTTTCGTCTACCGGGCCGCCGCCGAACCGTCCGGAGTGGCCGACGCGATGACCGCCCGGCGGATGCGCAGCCTGCTGGAGTCCGGTTCGGACCGGGCCGGCGTGCTCGCCCGCTTTGTCGCCGATCTCGACCCGGGCGACGAGCAACTGCTCGCCCGCATCATCAGCCAGGCCGAGCAACCGGACCCGTCGTGATCACGCTGGTCGGCACGCTCGTGGTGGCGATGGTCGCCGCGGTGCTGCTGCGCCTGTCGTTGGGCCTGCTGAGCCGGCAGTTGCCCCCGCCGACCTTCGTCGGCCTGGTCGCCGTCGCCGCCGTGGCGATCGCCGGTGCCGGCGGACTTGCCCTGTCCGACCTGGCGTTCGCCGTGCTCGGCCGGCACCAGTTCGTCGCGACCGCGGGCGGCTGGTCGCCCACGGTGTGGCAGCACGTGCTGCCGGTGCCGCAGCCGGTGGGCTGGCTGGCCATGATCATCGTGCTGGTGCTCTTCGTCGCCGCGCTGGTCCGGGCGGTCCGCTGCGTCGTCGCGCTGGTCTCGGCCGAACTGGCCGACCGGCGGCTGGGGGAGCGGCACGGGGCCGGGGAGGGGCGGGTGCTCGGCCGGCGTGCCGGACCCGGTTACGACCGGGTGCTGGTGGTGCCCGACGACGAGCCCGACGCCTACACCGTCGCCGGACTGCGCGGCCGGGTCATCGTGACCACCGGGATGTTGCGCTGCCTGCCCGACGACGAGCGCCAGGTGCTGTTCGCGCACGAGCTGTCCCACCTGCGCCACCGGCATCACGCCTACGTGCAGTGCGTGGAGATCGCCGCCGCGGCCAACCCGGTGCTCCGCCCGGTGGTCGAGGCGGTGCGGCACGCGGTGGAGCGGTGGGCCGACGAGGACGCGGCCACCGCCGTCGGCGACCGGAGCACGGTGGCCAGGGCGATCGCCCGCGCCGGCTTGGCCCGGCACCGGTCGGCGACCCCGGCCGTCGCCCTGGGCGTCCGGGGCGGCCGGGTCGCCGACCGGGCGCTCGCCCTGCTCGCGCCGCCGCCCCCACGCGGTCGGCTGGTGGCCGCGTGCCTGTGCGTGTTCGTGCTCGCCGTCGGCGTGGTGAGCGTCAACTCGGTCTTCTCGCTGCACGGCGCGGTGGAGTACGCCCAGGCCAGGCTCCCGCACCTGCACCACTGACCGCGTCGAGGCAGGTCAGGGGGTCAGCACGGCGGCGATGGCCCTGTGGTCGTGGTAGTCGCGGGACTCCACGATCTGCCCGTCCCGCACCCGCATCACGATGACGTTCCGGGTGGACACGGTGCGGTCGGTGCCGGTCGCCACGATGTCGTAGGCCCACTCCGCGACGATCACCTCGGGATCGGCCGTCCGGTGGATCATCACGTCGTGCGCGGACATCGTGATCGGCGGCACCGCGGAGAAGTGGGCGCGCAGCGACTCCCGGCCGGCGATGCGCATCGGTGGCGTGGCGAACGGCTGCTCCACCACGACGTCCTCGGCGTACAGCGCCGGGATGTCGGCGAACTCGCGCGCGGTGATGGCGGTCAGCAGGCGATCGAACACCTCGGCCGGACTCGGTGCCTCGGACATGCGGATCTCCCCATAATCGGAACGGTGATTCCGATTCAAGAAGATACGGAGTGACCGTTCCGGTTGTCAACGGGGATTCGGGTCAGCGGGAGAGCACCGCGTCCAGGGCCGCGTGCAGCGCGGTCGCCGCCTCCTCGTCGGTGCGTGGGGCACCGGTCCGGCGCCAGGCCACGTAACCGTCCGGGCGGACCAGCAGACAACCGTCCTCGTCGATCCCGGCCAGCCGGCTCCACTCGCCGTAGGCGTCCCGGGCGCCGGCCGCGCCGATCCGCACCGCGTGCACCGGCAGGTCGGTGCTGCTCGCCGCGGCCCGCTCCCACACGCCGCCGCACAGGCCGGTGACCAGGCTGAACCGACCCTTGCCCACGAGGTCCACCGTGGACACCCGGTGGCCGGTCTCGTCGATCAGCCACGCGTGCGGCAGCCGGGCGCCCGGCCGGGTCGAGGGCTGGTGGAACAGTTCCGGATCGCGGTCCCAGCTCTCCGCCGGGCCGTCCTCGTCGGCCAGCACCGCGGTGGAGGCGTAGCGCAGGTTGGTCTCCACGCCGTGCGCGTTGAACTCGTAGTTCTTGAGCGTGATGGCCTCCTCCAAGGCCCTGCGCCGCTTGGCGCCGCTCGCGTCCTCGGCCCGGCACGCGGCCAGCCCGGCCACGATGCCCTCCTCGTCCGAGCCGCCGTCGATGCCCAGCGCCTGGAAGATCGGCAGGAACTGGTCCCGGCTCAGGTTCGCCCGGTCCACCACCTGCTTGCCGACCGGCGCCCGCTCGGCGGTGTAGGTGTCCAGCAGTTCCGGACCGGCCTGTCCGCGCAGCACCATCGCCAGCTTCCAGGCGAGATTGTGCGCGTCCTGCACGGAAGTGTTGGAGCCGAGGCCGTTCGACGGCGGGTGCCGGTGCACGGCGTCCCCGGCGCAGAACACCCGGCCGCTGGAGTATTCGGTGGCGTAGCTGTGGTTCACCGTCCACAAGGAGGTCGAGGTGACCTCCACCGGCACGTCCGGATCGCCGACCAGGTCGTGCACGATCTCCCGCGCGGTCTGCTCGTCCACCTCCGGCGGCGGCTGGTCGATGTCGTAACCCCAGGTGAGCAGCCATTCGTTCCAGGGCCGGATCATCCGGACCAGGCCCATGCCGATCCCGCCGAGGTGCGCGCCCGGCCGCATCACCCAGTACAGGACGCTGGGCCGGTGCGCGACGTAGCGGCTCAGGTCGGCCCTGAAGACGATGTTCATGCTGCCGGCTTTGCCGCTCTGGCCGGCGATCGGCAGGCCGACCTGCTCGGCGACGATGCTGCGCGCGCCGTCCGCGCCGATCAGGTAGCGGGCCCGCATGGTGAACACGTCCCCGCGCACCCGGTCGCGCAGCACCGCGGTCACGCCGCCCTCGTCCTGGAGGAGTTCGAGGAACTCGGTGTCGAACCGGACCTTCGCGCCGCGGGCGGCCGCGTTGGTGACCAGGATCGGCTCCAGGTAGGTCTGCGGCAGGTCGATCATGCCGCACGGGCTGGCCGCGGCGTACTCGGTGGCCGAGCCGGGACCGGTGCCCCAGCTGCGAATCCGGCCGATCTCCGCGCCGGCCAGCGCCGTGCACAACACGGTGTCGCCCATCAGTTCCTGCGGCGTGCCCTTGGCCAGTGCCTCGGCCTCAAGGCCGAGGTCACGCAGCACCTCCATGGTGCGCTGGTTGGTGATGTGCGCCCGGGGCGTGTTGGCCAGCCAGCCGTACTTGGTGACCAGCAGGGTGCGCACGCCGTAGGTGGCCAGCAGCAGTGCGGCCGCGCCACCGGCCGGCCCGCTGCCCACGACGAGCACGTCGGTGTCGTAGGAGTTGGTGCTCTCCGGTGAGCTCATTCAGGACACTCCCGCGAGGTGGAAGGTGTACTCGACCAGCCGCCACCAGCCGTCGATCGACCGGCCGTCGGGGGTCGGACCGGTCTGCGGGTGGAAGTCCACGATGAGCGCGTCCTTCACGCCGAACACGGTGTCCGAGTCGAGGTAGCGACCGCCCTCGACGAACAGCTGGGTGACCAGCCGCTGGTGGCCGGTGGCGCTGATCATGAAGTGCAGGTGCGGGGCCCGGTACTGGTGCCGGTTGACCGCGGCGAGCATCTCGCCGACCGGGCCGTCGTCGGGGATCGGGTACTCCGAGGGCAGGATCGACCAGAACCGCAGCCGTCCGGCGTCATCGGTGTGGAACCGGGCCCGCAGTACCGGCCCGTCCAGGTCGGGCAGCTGCACGTCGTAGAAACCATCCTCGTTGGACTGCCACACGTCGACAACCGCGTCCGGCAAAGGAGTTCCATCGACGTCGGCGACCTGTACGTCCACCCACAGCGGGGTGCCCGGCAGCCCGGCGGCGAGGTCGGCACCCTGTTCGGTGGCCGGTGGGCCCTCGACGTAGAACGGGCCGAGCACCGCCGACGGGGTGGTGTCCGGCGTGCGCGAGTTGGTCAGCAGGTCGACCATGCTGGACACGCCGAGGGTGTCCGACAGCAGCACGAACTCCTGCCGGGTGTCGCTGCACAGCTGCCCGGTGCGGGTCAGGAAGTCGATGGCGTAGAGCCATTCCGACTCGGTCACGTCGTTGCGGCTGACGTACTCGTGCAGGGTGCGCACCAGGTCGGTGACCAGCTGCCTGACCCGGGGATCGGGTGCGTCGCCGAAGCTCGCCACCACCTGCTCGGTCAGCCAGCGGAAGTCCGGCACCGCGCGCGGGCCGGCCGGCCGCCGACCGGTGACCGCGCCGCGCAGCAACTCGGCGATGCCGTCCCGGGTCAGCTCGCGCGGGTTCGGGTAGGGCTCGGCGACCGCCAACTCGGCCGCGCGGTCCACCTCGGACTCGGCAAGGCCGAGTTCGGCCAGCGACGTCGGCGCGCCGAGTGAGGTGATCAGGTCGAACACCCCGCTGGGCGCGTCGGGCACCCGCAACGCCCGCGCGATCCGGTCCATGGCTTCCGGTGCGGCCGGCGCGTTGTAGGCCATCGCGTGCGGCAGCACCACCGTGTGCGTCTCCGCGTGCGGCAGGCCGAAAGTGCCGCCGAGCAGGTGACAGAGCTTGTGGTGCAGGCCCATGCCAACCGCGGCCAGGCAGTTGCCGGCCAGCCAGGCGGCCTCCAACACGTCGGCGCGGGCGGCCAGGTCGGTCGGGTCGGCGACGATGGCCGGCAGCCCGCCGCCGATCAGTTCGATCGCCCGCACCGCCATACCGTCGGTGATCGGGTTGGCCTGCGCGGAGTACAGCGCCTCGACCGCGTGCGCCAGGGCGTTGACCCCGCTGGTGACCGACTGCGGCACCGGCAGGTCGAGGGTCAGCTCCACGTCGTAGACGACCGTCTCGGGCAGCACGGCGGGGGAGGAGCGGGTGGTCTTGCGACCGTTCTCGGTCTCGCCGAGCACCGGGGTGACCTCGGAACCGGCGTAGGTGGTCGGCAGCACGACCTGCGGCAGGTCGGTGCGCGCGGCCAGCGCCTTGGCCAGGCCGACGGTGGAACCGCCGCCGATGGCGACCAGCACGTTCGCCCCGCTCGTGCGCAGCAGGGCGAGCGCCCGCTCGGTCACCTCGACCGGGGTGTGCTGCGCAGGTCCGTCGAACTCGGCGACCACCAGCGCGCCGAGTACGTCCCGGGCCCGCTGGGCGGCCTTGGCGACCCGAGGGCCGGCCAGCAGCAGCACCCGGTCGCCACCGAGCCGCTCGACCTCCTCCCGGACCTTCGCGATCGTGCCGGCGCCGAAGACCACCCGGGACGGCTGGGTGGAGTAGACGAAAGTGCGCATCGGAATCGGGCCTCCGGAGGTGTGCATCGTCATCCAGTGTCGATCGCCCGAGGGTAGGACTTCCTGCACGATCGGCGCGTGTTCCTGTACAGGTGCCTCACCTGGACCGGCGGACCGCTCCCGGTGTCGTGTTCAACCGGGTCCGCAGCACCCGGCTCAGGTGCTCCTGGTGGGAGAACCCGCAGTGGGTGGCGACCCGGGCGATCGGCAGGTCGCTGGTGCGCAGCAGCCGGCACGCCTGATCCACCCGCAGCCGGATCAGGAACCGGTGCGGCGCCTCCCCGGTGGTCGCCTTGAACCGCCGGGTGAACTGGCTGACGCTCAGCCCGGCCACCGCGGCGAGTTCGGCCAGCGGCAGCGGTTCGGCCAGTCGGGCGGCCATCAGGTCGCGCACGGCACTCAACTGCCGATCGGACAGGCCGGACCGGGCGCTGTCCGAGACCGGGCCGCGGACGCTGTGCCGGCGGCCCAGTTGGGCGGCGAGCAGGCCGCCGAGGTGGTCCACGTAGGTGCGCGCGGTCGGTTCCCACTGTCGCAGCACGCCGTCCAGGGTGAGGATCAGCTGCTCGGCCAGCGGGTCGACGGTGCCCAACTCCTCGGCCAGTTCGACCGGCTGCTCGGCGTCGGTCGCCTGCTGGATCACCCGGTCGGGCAGGTAGGCGTGCACGGTGTCCAGTTCGCCACCGAGTTCGACGGCCAGTTCGCGGCCCGCGGGGTGCAGGAAGAACGCGCCGGCCGGCACCGGATGGGCCGGCCCCCGGCCGCCGCGGCGCACGGTCACCGGACCGTTGAGGTGCAGGATCAGCAGGTGCGTGTCGGCGGCGGCGAAGCTCGACCGGTAGGGCAACTCGTGCTGGGTGGACAGGTAGAGCTGGTCCCAGCCGAGGCCGGCACTGGTGCGGTCCGGCCGGATCCACGGCTGGCGCAGGATGCCGTTCGTGTCCGCCAGACCCAGCTCAGTGGGCACCCCGCACCTCCTCATCACCGAGGTGCGGTCCAGTGTAGGACGGTCAGCGAACGATGGACTGCGGCTTGCGCTTGGCCGCGTACACGGCGGCCTCGGTGCGCCGTTCGAAGCCGAGCTTGTGCAGCAGCGAGGACACGTAGTTCTTGACCGTCTTCTCGGCCAGGTAGAGCCGGGTGGCGATCTGCCGGTTGGTCAGCCCGTCGGCGATCAGCTCCAGCACCCGGCGCTCCTGCGGGCTGAGCTGCTGGTAGCGGGGGTCCGGGTCGCCCCAGTCGCCGCGCAGCCGGCCCAGCACGGTCGCGGTCAACTGGGCGTCCAGCAGCGAACCGCCGGCCGCCACCGTGCGCACCGCGGCCACCAGGTTGGTGCCGGAGACCTGCTTGAGCATGTACCCGGCCGCACCGGCCATGATCGCGCCGAACAGCGCCTCGTCGTCGGAGTACGAGGTGAGCATCAGGCAGGCCGGTGGCGCGGCCATGCTCGCCCGGATCTCCCGGCAGACCGAGATGCCCTCGCCGTCGGGCAGCCGCACGTCCAGGATGGCGACGTCCGGCCGGACCAGCGGAATGCGCACCAGCGCCTCGGCCGTGGTGGACGCCTCGTCCACGATCTCGATGTCGGGCTCGGTGGTCAGCACCGCACGCAGCCCGTGCCGAACCACTTCGTGGTCGTCCAGCAGGAAAACCGAGATGGTCATGGTGCACTTCCTTGCGCCGCGCCGGATCTGGCTGGCCCGATGGGTACGGACCAGCGCAGTTGTGTGCCGCCACCCGGTACATCGTGAATGGCGAGTGTTCCGTTCCATCGGGTCGCCCGTTCGGCCATGTTGGCCAGGCCACCGCGCCGGGTCAGCTCGCGGGGCAAGCCGACTCCGTTGTCGCTGACTTCGAGCGTGAGCACCGAACCCGCCCGGTCGACGCCGACCTCGACGCTCACCCGGTTGGCCTCGGCATGCCTGGCCACATTGGACAGCGCCTCGCGCAGCGTGGCCAGTAGATCGGGCCGGACCGCAGAGGGCACAACGGAATCGACCGGACCGTCGAAGCCGATTCTCGGCTCCACGCCCAGCGTACCCGCTGCCTCGTGCGCGATGCGGAGCAGTTCCGAGCGCAGCCCGGTCAGGCCAGGACTGTTGTCCTGCAAGGAGAAGATCGTGTTGCGAACGTCCATGATGGTCCGGTCGATGTCCCGGATCAGGCCGAGGACCCGCTCGGACTTGTCCGGCGTCGTCACCAGCCGGCCGAGGCCCTGCAAGCCGAGGCCGACGGCGAACAACCGCTGCACGACGAGATCGTGCAGGTCACGGGCGATCCGATCACGGTCGGACAGCACCGCCAGCCGCTCCCGGTCGTCCTCGGCCCTGGCGAACTCCAGCACCAGCGCGGCCTGCCCGGCGAACGCCTGCACCAGTGGGGTCTCCGACGCGTGGAACGGCCGGCCGTCGGCGAACTTCGCGACCATCAGCACGCCCAGCCGTCGCTCGCCGACGACCATCGGGGCGAACACGGTCGAGTCCAGGTCGGCGACCCAGGGCGCCAGGTCGATGCCGGCCTGCTTGCCCCAGTCGTGGATGTCGGTGCCCACGTCGCGCACGGCGACCGCGCGCCCGGAGAGGAACGCCTTGCCGCTGGCCGTGCCCTTCACCGACACGATCCGACCCCGGAACGGGTCCACCTCGGCGCTCTCCGGTCCGTCGACCACCTGGTAGACGAGCTGATCGTCGTCCTCGGAGACGGGCAGCGCGATGGCGGCGATGGCGGCCGAGGCGACCTCCCGGGCCCGCCGGGCGATCAGCCGGAGCGTGGCGCCGTGGTCGGCACCGGTGAGCAGCGCGCTGGTCACGTCCTGCGATGCGCTCAGCCACAGCTCGCGTTGCTGGTTGCGCTCGAACAGGGTGGCGTTCTCGATGGCGATGCCGGCGGTGGCGGCGAGCGCGGCGACCACCGCGGTGTCCTGGTCGGTGAAGTTCCGGCCGTCCCGCTTGCCGGCCAGATACAGGTTGCCGGCGAGCGTCTCGCCGGCCTGGATCGGCACGTCGAGCACGTGTCCGGCGGGCTGGGAGTCACACGGCGGGCGCTCGCCGATCTCGATGGTGTCCAGCACGATCCGGTCGGTGCGCAGCGCCGCGAAACACGCGCCGGACAGGTCACGGGCGGAACTCAGGATTCCGGACAGGACATCGGCCAGAGTGAGATCCCGCGCGCCACCGGTGGCCGCGTCACGCAGTCCGCGCACACCGGAATCGCTCACGACCACGACCTTTCCGCCCCCTGGTCAGGTCGGTTCGCGTGTCGCTTTCGTTACGCGGGGCGGACCACCTCCGGCTCGGCAGGCTCGGGTCGGGTCGCCAGCCGCCAACCTCTGACCAGTTCGATTCCGATCCCCGTGTCGTCCGCCCGACCGACCACGACCACGTACCACCCGGTGGTCAGATCGGCGCTGAACGAGTCGGCCTCGAAGGCGAGCACCGCGCCGGGTGTCTCGGTGACCGGGCCACCCTCGGGGATCGGCGCCAGCAACAGCGAGTCGCCGTCCAGGGTGAAGCGGACCGGCCGGACCGCGGGCAGTGCGCGGTTGGTGAACACGACCCGACCGAACCCCACGGTGCGGAGCAGGGCCAGGCACTCCGTGCGGTCCAGTAATTCGAGTCCATCCGTCTCGGCCATCGCGCTCACGGTGTCGCTTCGCTGACCATCGGACTAGAGCCAAAGTGCCCGTGGCCTCATCGGCCGCCCCACGGTAGCGCCTTTCGGGCTATCGCGCTGATCCGTCCGCAGCCAGGAAAAGGCTTTCCCGATGGTGACCGAGAGTGCCGATCGGGTGCGGTGTGATCGGTCTCAGCCCTCGACGATGAGCACGTCCAGGGTGCGCGGACCGTGCACGCCCTCGACCCGGTTGAACTCGATGTCACTGGTCGCCGACGGGCCGCTGATGAACGTCACCGGGCGGTCCGCGGTGAGCGCGGTGATCGCCGCGGGCACCGTGCCGACCACCTGGTCGGACCGCAGCACGCACAGGTGGTAGTCGGGCACCAGGGTCAGCGCGCGCCGGCCCTGGTCGGGCCCGGCGTCCAGGACGATCGTGCCGGTCTCGGCGATGGCCAGCGCCGCGCCGGTGAGCACACCGTCGGCGCCGTCGAGGTCGGTCACCGACAGCGGCGCGTCGGCCGTGTCGGTCAACCAGGTGATCCCGTCGACCCGCCACTGCTCGGGCAGGCCGGGCGGGGCGATCATCCGGCGCGCTCCCTGCTCGGCCAGCCGGGCGGTGATCAGCTCGACCAGCCCGGCGGCGGTCACCCGGTGCACAGTGGCCTTGTAGTCGGCGATCCGCTCCGCGGCGAGTTCAACCAGGCCGCCCAGCGGCCGGTCGCGCTGGTAGTCCCGGGGGACCGGCGCGGCCTTCGGGCGGTCGGCCAGCGCGCCGCGAATCCGGGCGAGCATGTCGGTACGCGCATCAGCCATGGGTCTGCCTCCACCAGCTGCGGAACGACTCGGCCGGCGGCTCGGGCACGTCCCGCGACGCGGTCCACTTCGAGCCCGGCCAGGGCAGTTTGCTGATCTTGCCGTCCCGGGAGATCAACCGGGCCAGCGAGCCGGCCTTCTGCGCGGCCTCGTACCGGCGGTGGTCGCGCAGCACCCACGCCAGCGCGGACATGGCCAGCGCCTCCGGCGTGCGCTTGCCCTTGGCCGCGACGACCTCGGCGCGCAGGTGGGTGAGCACCTCGGGAATGTTGATCCGCACCGGGCAGACCTCGTAACACGCCCCGCACAGGGTCGACGCGTAGGGCAGCGACGCGGCCTGCTTGTCGTGCGGGTTGTCGGCCAGTTGCGGGGCGAGGATCGCGCCGATCGGCCCGGGATACACCGAGCCGTACGCCTCGCCGCCGGTGCGCTCGTAGACCGGGCACACGTTCAGGCAGGCCGAGCAGCGGATGCAGCGCAGCGCCTGCCGGCCGACGGTGTCGGCCAGTGTCGCGGTGCGGCCGTTGTCCAGCAATACCAGGTGGAACTCCTGCGGGCCGTCGCCGGGCGTCACGCCGCTCCAGATCGACGTGTACGGGTTCATCCGTTCGGCCGTGGACGAGCGGGGGAGCAGTTGCAGGAAGACCTCAAGGTCCTGCCAGCTGGGCACGAGCTTCTCGATGCCCATCACGGTGACCAGGGTTTCCGGCAGCGTCAGGCACATCCGGCCGTTGCCCTCGGACTCGACCACGACGATCGACCCGGTGTCCACCACACCGAAGTTGGCGCCGCTCACCGCGACCTTCGCGGACAGGAACTTCTGCCGCAGGTACTGGCGGGCCGCGCCGGCCAGTTCGCGCGGCTCGTCGGACAGGTCGCTCGCCGCACCGGGCATCTCCCGGCGGAAGATCTCCCTGATCTCCGAACGGTTACGGTGGATCGCCGGGACCAGGATGTGACTGGGCCGGTCGTGTCCCAACTGGACGATCAGTTCGGCCAGGTCGGTCTCGATGGCGTGCACGCCGCCGGCTTCCAGCGCCTCGTTCAGGCCGATCTCCGCGGTGGCCATCGACTTGACCTTGACCACCTCGTCGGTGCCCTTGGCCCGCGCGATGTCCAGCACGATCTGGTTGGCCTCGGCCGCGTCCCTGGCCCAGTGCACGATGCCGCCGCGGGCGGTGACCGACGCCTCCAGCTCGACCAGGTATTCGTCCAAACGGGACAGTACGTCGTTCTTGATCGCCTCGCCGGCAAGGCGAAGCTGCTCCCAGTCGTCCAGCTCGGCCACCACGCCGGCGCGCTTGGTGCGGATGGTGGTGGTCGCGGCCCGCAGATTGTTGCGCAGCTGCGTGTTGGCCAGCGCGGTCCGGGCCGCCTTCGGGAACTCCGGCGTGCCCAGCCAGGTCACCGGGTTGCGGACGGCGTCCATGGGTCCTCCTCGGTGCTGGCCAGGATGTCGGCGAGGTGCACGGTGCGCACGCCGGTGCGCATCCGGGACAGGCCGCCACCGATGTGCATCAGGCACGAGTTGTCGCCCGCGGTCAGGACTTCCGCGCCGGTGTCGGCGACCGCGCGCATCTTGTCGCCGAGCATCGCCGTCGAGGTGTCGGCGTTCTTCACCGCGAACGTGCCGCCGAAACCGCAGCACGACTCGGCCTGTGGCAGTTCGACCAGGTTGAGCCCGCGCACCGAGCGCAGCAGCCGCAGCGGCCGGTCACCGACGCCGAGCATGCGCAGCGAGTGGCAGGTCGGGTGATAGGTGACCCGGTGCGGGAAGTAGGCGCCCACGTCGGCCACCCCCAGCACGTCGATCAGGAACTCCGACAGCTCGTAGGTCGGCCCGGCGGGCAGGTCCCCGCACAGCCGCGGGTACACGTCCCGGACCATGCCCGCGCACGACCCGGACGGCGCGACCACCGCGTCGTAGCCGGCGAACACGTCCCCGTAGGCGAGGGCCAGATCCTTTGCCTGGTCGGGATATCCGGTGTTGAAGTGCATCTGGCCGCAGCAGGTCTGGGCGAGCGGGAACTCCACCGCGCAGCCGAGCCGTTCCAGCAGCCGGACCACGGACTTGGCGGTCTCCGGGAAGAAGGTGTCCGTCATGCACGTGGCGAACAGTGCGACCCGCACCGATTACCTCCCGGCTGCCAGGGGTGAGTTGCGGGTGCTGACGTTACGCGAGCGCTTGGGTTTGTGCGTACGTCGGCTGGACTCGCGGATGACCAGCTCGGGGCTGAAGGTGATGTGCAGGTGCTCGTGTTCCTCGGGCGCCTGGGTCTCGGCGATCACCAGTTGGGCGGCGGTGCGGCCGATCTGCTGGCGCGGCTGGCGCACCGAGGTCAGCGGCACGGCCGCGGCGGCGGCGAAGTCGATGTCGTCGTAGCCGACGATCGCCACGTCGTCGGGCACCCGCACGCCGGCCCGCACCATCACCTGCAACACGCCCAGCGCGAGCAGGTCGTTGCCGCAGAACACCGCGCTGGGCCGGTGTGCCCTGGCCAGCAGTTGTTCGCCGGCGCGCAGTCCGCCGGCGACGTTGAACGCCGGCACCTCGATCACCTGGAGCACGCTCTCGTCCCGGCCGGCCTTGCGCAGCGCGTCCAGCGCGCCGGCGTGCCGCTCGCGGGCCTGGTTGAGCCGGGAGGCACCGTTGACCATGACGATCTCGTCGTGCCCCTCGGCCAGCAGATGGGTCACCGCGAGCTCGCCGCCGGTCCGGTCGTCCACCGCCACCGAGCAGGTGTCGGGCAACTCGGCCGGGTAGTCCAGCAGCACCACCGACACCCCGCGCTCGCGCAGCTTGCGCACGCCCTCCAGCGACGGGTCGGCCGGCGTGATCAGCACGCCGTGCACGCGCTGCTCGGCGAGCAGCTCCAGGTGCCGCGTCTCCTTGGCGATCGACTCGTCGGTGTTGCAGAGGATCACCGCGTGACCGGCCTCGGTCGCGGCCTCCTCGACACCGCGCGCCATGTCGGTGAAGAACGGGTTGGCCACGTCCAGCACGACCAGCCCGATCGCCCGCGCGGTGCCCGAGCGCAACTGCCGGGCCGACTCGTTGCGCACGAAACCGAGTTCGGCGATGGCCGCCAGCACCCGCTCCCGGGTCGCCGGGGCGACCACGTCCGGCCGATTCAGCACATTGGAAACTGTGCCGACCGAAACCTTGGCCAAGGCCGCGACCTCGCGGATACTTACCGGTGTCTTCATGTCACCCCGCCTGAAACGTGTCAGGTCACTCTAACCCCAACCGCTCGCCGCCGGTGTTTGGTCCGCTGACCTGTTCCGGCCGGATAACGGCTCGGACGCGGGGGTTGACATAGGTCCGTCCGCGCCGCATGCTTCCCTGCATCTCGATTGAAACGATTTATTCACAACGCTGACACGGGGTGGAGAGGCGAGTGCAACAACCCGGTGACGACGCAGTCGAGGGCCCGCCGATCATCGAACTGGACGGCGTCAGCAAGTCTTTCGGCCCGGTACGGGCACTCCAGGACGTTTCGCTGCGATTGCGCGGCGGTGAGGTGCACGGCTTGGCCGGTGAGAACGGCGCTGGTAAGTCCACGCTGATCAAGGCGCTGGCCGGGGTGCACCAACCGGATTCCGGCACGGTGAAATTGAACGGTCAACCGGTGGTCTTCCACGGTCCGGCCGACGCCCGCGACGCCGGCGTGGCGGTCATCTACCAGGAGCCGACGCTCTTCCCGGACCTCTCGGTCGCGGAGAACATCTACATGGGCCGCCAGCCACGAGTCAGCCTCGGCCGGATCGACCGCAAGGCGATCCGGGACGACACGGCCGCGCTGTTCAAGCGGCTGGGCGTGGCGATGTCACCGGAGGAGCCGGCCCGCGGCCTGTCCATCGCCGACCAGCAGATCGTGGAGATCGCCAAGGCGCTGTCCTTCGACGCCAAGGTGCTGATCATGGACGAGCCGACCGCCGCGCTGACCGGCAGCGAGGTGGCCCGGCTGTTCGGCGTCGTGCGCACGCTGCGCGACCAGGGCGCGGCCGTGCTGTTCATCTCCCACCGGCTGGAGGAGATCTTCCAGATCTGCCAGCAGGTCACCACCCTGCGGGACGGCAGGCTGATCGCCAGCGAGCCACTGGCCGGCCTCACCGAGGACGACCTGGTGCAGCGGATGGTGGGCCGCAGCCTGGACGAGCTCTACCCCAAGCAGGACACCGTGCCCGGCGAGGTCGCGCTGGCCGTGCACCGGCTGACCCGGGAGGGCGTGTTCACCGACATCTCCTTCGAGGTGCGCACCGGCGAGATCGTCGGCCTGGCCGGCCTGGTCGGCGCAGGCCGCAGCGAGGTCGCCCGCGCGGTGTTCGGCATCGACCGCTGGGACGCGGGCTCGGTGGAGGTGCGCGGCAGGAAGCTGCCGCCGGCCTCGCCGACCGCGGCGATGGCCGCCGGTCTGGCGCTGGTGCCGGAGGACCGCCGGGCCCAGGGCCTGGTGATGGACATGTCCATCGAGCGCAACATCGGCCTGGCCGGGCTGCGCTCGCTGGCCAGGGGCGGACTGATGAGCAGGCGGCTGGAACGCAGCCGGGCCACCGACTGGGCGATCCGGCTCCAGGTCAAGTTCGCCCGGCTGGCCGACGCGGTGAGCACGTTGTCCGGCGGCAACCAGCAGAAGGTCGTGCTGGCCAAGTGGCTGGCCACCGGACCGAAGGTGTTGATCGTGGACGAACCGACCCGGGGCATCGACGTGGGCACGAAGGCCGAGGTGCACCGGCTGCTGTCCCAGCTGGCCGCCGACGGCATCGCGGTGCTGATGATCTCCTCGGACCTGCCGGAGATCCTCGGCATGGCCGATCGGGTGCTGGTCATGCACGAGGGCCGGCTGGCTGCCGAGATCTCCCGCGCGGACGCGACCGAGGAGACAGTGATGGCCGCGGCGACCGGACGGGCGGTGGCGGCATGAGCACGACAACCGTGTCCTCGCGGTCGACCGTCGAGGGCGGCACCCCACCGCGCAAGTTCGTGGACAACCTGCTCCGGCTGCGCGAGCTGTCCATCATCGGCGTGCTGGTCGTGCTCGTGGTCATCACCGAGCTGGGCGACCACCGTTTCCTGTCCACCCAGGGCATCAAGGACCTGCTGCTCAACGCGACGATCCTGGTGCTGGTCGCGGTCGGCGAGGCGGTCGTGGTGATCAGCCGCAACGTCGACCTGTCGGTCGGCTCGGTGCTGGGCATCTCCGCGTTCGCCGCGGGCGACTACCTCAGCGCCGGCGGCAACGCCGTGATCGCGGTGCTGATCGCGATCGCCGTCGGGCTGGTGTTCGGCCTGCTCAACGGTGTACTGGTCAGCTTCGGCCGGGTGCCGGCCCTGGTGGTCACGCTGGGCACGCTCTACGTCATCCGCGGCATCGACTCGCTCTGGGTCGGCTCCCGCGAGGTGGCCGCGTCCAACCTGCCGGCCGGCTTCATCGGCTTCGGCCACAACGGCCTCGGCGCCATTCCCTATCTGGCGCTGATCGCGGTCGTCGCGATGGTGGTCGTGGGCTACTACCTGCGCAGCTACCGCAGCGGCCGGGAGATGTACGCGCTGGGCTCCAACCCGGAGGCCGCCCGGCTGGCCGGCGTCCAGGTCCGCAAGCGGGTGATCGCCGCCTACGTGCTCGGTGGGGCACTGGCCGGCCTGGCCGGCGCGCTCTACCTGGCCCGGTTCGGCAACGTCGACTCCGGCACCGGCACCGGCTACGAGCTGACCGTGGTCAGCGCGGTGGTGGTCGGCGGGGTCGCGTTCACCGGCGGCTCCGGCAGCGTCTACGGAGCCGCGCTCGGCGCCCTGCTGTTGACCTCGATCAACAGCATGCTGCCGTCCCTGGGCGTCAGCTCGGTCTGGGAACAGGCCATCGACGGCTTCCTGCTGCTGCTCGCCATCGCCATCGACCGGATCGTCGCGCTCCGGGTGGCCGACACCCTGCGAAGGAGGACAGCGCGCCGTGCCTGACTTCATCTCTCCCCGTCGCCCACTGGCCGGCCTGGTCCGCTGGGACACCGTTGCCGGCGCGCTGCTCATCGTGGTGCTGCTGGTGTCGTTCACCTCGGTGGGCGCGTTCGGCAACTCGCTGAACATCGCCTTCCTGATCGGCAACACGCTGCCGATCGCGTTGATCGCGCTGCCCATGTGCATGCTCGTGGTGGCCGGCGAGGTCGACCTCTCGGTCGGCTCGATGGTCGGCCTGTCCGGCGCGGTGATGGGTTCGCTGTGGAACGCAGGCTGGCCGATCACCGAGGTGATCGTCGCCTGCCTGGTCGTCGGCGTGCTCGGTGGCCTGCTCAACGGCTTCCTGGTGACCAGACTGGGGCTGCCCTCGCTCGCGGTCACCATCGGCACGCTGGCGCTGTTCCGCGGCCTGGCCCAGATCATTCTGGGGTCCAACGCGGTGACCGACTTCCCGCAGAACTACCTGGACTTCGGCTCCAACCAGATTCCCGGCACGCCGATCCCGTACGCGGCCATTCCCTACGTCGTGCTGCTGGCACTGGCCGTGGTGCTGCTGCACTCCACCCCGCTGGGCCGGTCGCTGTTCGCCATCGGGGCCAACCCGGAGGCGGCGTTCTTCGCCGGCATCCGGGTCAAGCGCACCAAACTGTGGGTGTTCGCGGCCACCGGCCTGCTCTCGTCGCTGACCGGCGTGTTCTGGGTGCTGCACTACGCCAGCGCCCGCTACGACAACGCCACCGGCCTGGAACTCAGCGTGATCGCCGCGGTGCTGCTCGGCGGCGTCGACTTCGACGGCGGCAAGGGCACCCTGGGCGGGGTGTTCGCCGGCGTGTTCCTGCTCGGCACGCTGCAGAACGTGATGAGCCTGATCAACGTCTCGGCCCAGTCCCAGATCGTGGTCACCGGGGTGCTGCTGATCATTTCCGTGCTCGGCCCTCGGGTCGCCCGGCAGATCGGGGTGGTCCGCGCCCGCCGCCGAACACTCGCAGCGTCAGCATCCGCCTGATTCAGCTGTCCTGATCGGACAGAGCGCAGAGTTGTGTTTTCGGAGATTGAAAGGTGTTGACATGTTCCGACCGACCGCACCGAAGGGCAAGGTCCTCGCGACCGCCGTGGTGCTGACCGCGGTGGCCCTGTCGGCCGCCGCATGTGGCGGCGCCACGAAGAGCAGCACGGACAACTCGGCGGCTGGTGCCGGGAACGCCGTCACCGGGCAGGCCAATCCGAACGCGCCCACCAAGACCGGGCTGACCGTGGCCTTCCTGCCCAAGCAGACCAACAACCCGTACTTCACCACCTCGGACAAGGGCGGCCAGCAGGCGCTGACCGCCCTGGGCGAGACCTACAAGGAGGTGGGTACGTCCAGCGCGACGGACACCGCCGGTCAGGTCTCCTACGTCAACACGCTGACTCAGCAGAAGGTCGCCGCGATCGCCCTGTCCGCCCAGGACCCGGGCGCGCTGTGCACCGCGCTGAAGACCGCCATGAAGAACGGCATCAAGGTCGTCACCTACGACTCGGACACCAACCCCGACTGCCGCCAGGTGTTCATCTCCCAGGCCAGCGCCGAGGACCTCGGCCGTTCGGAGGTGGACCTGCTGGGCAAGCAGATCAACTACTCCGGTGACATCGCGGTGCTCTCCGCCGCGCAGACCGCGACGAACCAGAACACCTGGATCAAGTTCATGCAGGACGAACTGACCAAGCCGCAGTACAAGAACATGCACCTGGTCAAGATCGCCTACGGCAACGACGACGCGCAGACCTCGTTCCAGCAGACCCAGGGCCTGCTCGCGCAGTACCCGAACCTCAAGGGCATCATCTCGCCCACCACGGTCGGCATCAAGGCCGCCGCACAGTACCTGGACGGCTCGCAGTACAAGGGCAAGGTCGCGCTGACCGGCCTCGGCCAGCCCAACGACATGCGCCAGTACGTCAAGGACGGCACCGTCACCTCGTTCGAGCTGTGGGACCCGGCCAAGCTGGGCTCGCTGGCCGCCTACACCGCCGTCGCGCTGGCCTCCGGTCAGATCAACGGCACCGAGGGCCAGTCGTTCAAGGCCGGCTCGATGGGCACCTTCAAGGTCGGTGCGGGTGGGGTGGTCGACCTCGGCGCGCCGCAGGTCTTCGACGCCAGCAACATCGATCAGTTCAACTTCTGACAAACCCGGGTGTCCCGGGATGGAGGATCTCCGTGCGGCGGGTCTGTTTCCTGCTCCGCGTCCGGCCTGACCGGCTCGACGAGTACGAACGACGGCACCGCGAGGTGTGGCCGGACATGCTCGACGCGCTGAGTGCCACCGGGTGGCACAACTACTCGATCTTCTCCGCGGGAGACGGCCTGCTGGTCGGCTACCTGGAGACAGAGGACTTCGAGACGGCCCAGGCAGCGATGGCGGCCACCGAGGTGAACGCCCGGTGGCAGGCGGAGATGGCGCCCTTCTTCATGGGCATCGACGGACGGCCGGACGAGAACATGGCGCCGCTGCCGGAGATCTTCCATCTCGTGTGATCGGACACGCGAACTTGACTAGGGGAACACAGATGACCGACCTGTCCACCGTGAAGGCGACGCTGAAGGCGCAGCGCATCGAGACACCGTCCTGGGCGTACGGCAACTCCGGCACCAGGTTCAAGGTCTTCGCCCAGCAGGGCGTGCCCCGGACGCCGTTCGAGAAGGTCGACGACGCCGCCCAGGTGCACACCTTCACCGGAGTCGCTCCGTCGGTCGCGCTGCACATCCCCTGGGACAAGGTCGACGACTACACCAAACTGGTCGCGCACGCCGATGCGGCCGGGGTCAAGCTGGGCACCATCAACGCGAACGTGTTCCAGGAGAACGACTACATGCTCGGCAGCGTCACCAACCCGGACGCGGGCGTGCGCCGCAAGGCGATCGGCCATCTGGTCGAGTGCATCGACGTGATGGACGTGACCGGGTCGGCCGACCTGAAGCTGTGGTTCTCCGACGGCACCAACTATCCCGGCCAGGACAGCATCGTGCAGCGGCAGCGCCGGCTGGCCGACGCGCTCGGCGAGGTCTACCAGCGGCTCGGCGAGAAGCAGCGGATGCTGTTGGAGTACAAGCTGTTCGAGCCGGCGTTCTACACCACCGACGTGCCCGACTGGGGCACCTCGTACGCGCACTGCCTGAAGCTGGGCGAGAAGGCCAAGGTGTGCGTGGACACCGGGCACCACGCGCCCGGCACGAACATCGAGTTCATCGTGGCGTTCCTGCTGATGGAGGGCAAGCTCGGCGCGTTCGACTTCAACTCCCGCTTCTACGCCGACGACGACCTGATGGTCGGTGCGGCCGATCCGTTCCAGCTCTTCCGGATCATGCACGAGGTGGTCTCCGGCGGTGGCCTTGAGCAGGCCACCGGGATCGCCTTCATGCTCGACCAGTGCCACAACATCGAGCCGAAGATCCCCGGCCAGATCCGGTCGGTGATGAACGTGCAGGAGGCCACCGCCAAGGCCCTGCTGGTGGACACCACGGCGCTGGCCGCCGCCCAGCAGGCCGGTGACGTGCTCGGTGCGAACGCCGTGTTGATGGACGCCTACAACACCGATGTCCGGCAGCTGTTGGCCGAGGTGCGCACCGAGATGGGCCTGGACCCCGACCCGATGGCCGCCTACGCCCGCTCCGGCTACGCCCAGCGCATCATCACCGAGCGCGTCGGTGGCCAGCAGGCTGGGTGGGGTGCCTGACGGAGTCCTGCTCCGTCAAGGTCTCTTGCCAGAACCAACCGCAGCGTTCAACCAGACACCAGCCGTCCCACACCTTCCCAAAGGAAGACAGATGTCCACAGTAGACGACCTACTGGCCCGTTCGAACGCCCTGGGCGCCGACCCCCGCAACACCAACTACGCGGGCGGCAACACCTCCGCCAAGGGCACCGAGCTGGACCCGGTCACCCAGGAACCGGTGGAACTGTTGTGGGTCAAGGGTTCTGGTGGTGACCTCGGCACGCTCAAGGCAACCGGCCTGGCCGTGCTGCGGCTGGACCGGCTGCGCGCGCTGACCGCGGTGTACCCCGGGGTCGACCGCGAGGACGAGATGGTCGCCGCGTTCGACTTCTGCCTGCACGGCAAGGGCGGCGCCGCCCCGTCGATCGACACGGCCATGCACGGGCTGGTGGACGCGGCGCACGTGGACCACCTGCACCCCGACTCGGGCATCGCGCTGGCCACCGCCGCCGACGGCCCGTCGCTGACCAAGGAGTGCTTCGGCGACCGGGTGGTCTGGGTGCCCTGGCGGCGGCCCGGTTTCCAGCTCGGCCTGGACATCGCGGCGATCAAGGCGGAGAACCCGCAGGCGATCGGCTGCGTCCTGGGCGGGCACGGCATCACCGCGTGGGGCGACACCAGCGCCGAGGCGCAGGAGCGTTCGCTGGAGATCATCCAGACCGCCGAGCGGTTCCTGGCCGAACACGGCAAGGCGGAGCCGTTCGGCCCGGTGACCGCAGGCTATGAAGCTCTGCCGGAGGACGAACGCCGGCAGCGAGCGGCCGCGCTGGCCCCCGTGATCCGGGGTCTGGCGTCGACCGACCGGGTGCAGGTCGGCCACTTCACCGACAGTGCGGTGGTGCTGGAGTTCCTGGCCAGGGAGAAGCACCCGGCGCTGGCCGCGCTGGGTACGTCCTGCCCGGATCACTTCCTGCGCACCAAGGTTGCTCCCTTGGTGCTCGACCTGCCCCCCACCACGCCGATCGAACAGGCCGTCGAGCGGCTGCGTGAACTACACCAGACCTACCGGGCCGACTACGCCGCCTACTACCAGCGTTATGCCGATGGGTCGACCCCGGCGATGCGCGGTGCCGACCCGGCGATCGTGCTCGTCCCGGGTGTCGGAATGTTCAGCTACGGCAAGGACAAGCAGACCGCGCGGGTGGCCGGCGAGTTCTACGTCAACGCGATCAACGTGATGCGCGGCGCCGAGTCGGTGTCCAGTTACGCGCCGATCGCGGAGTCGGAGAAGTTCCGGATCGAATACTGGGCGTTGGAAGAGGCCAAGCTGGCCCGGATGCCCAAGCCCAAGCCGCTGGCCACCCGGATCGCGCTGGTCACCGGCGGTGGCTCGGGCATCGGCCTGGCCACCGCCCGGCGGCTGGCCGCCGAGGGCGCGTGCGTGATCATCGCCGACCGCAACGCCGAGGCCGCCACGACCGCGGCCAAGGAACTCGGCTCGACCGATGTCGCGGTGTCCGTCGCGGTGGATGTCACCGACGAGGCCGCGCTCGCGCTCGCGGTGCGGGCGGCGACGCTCGCCTTCGGCGGGCTGGACCTGGTGGTCAACAACGCCGGCCTGTCCATCTCCAAGCCGCTGCTGGAGACCACCGTGCAGGACTGGGACATCCAGCACGACGTGATGGCCCGCGGCTCGTTCCTGGTGTCCCGGGAGGCGGCCCGGGTGATGATCGAGCAGGGCTTCGGCGGCGACATCATCTATATCTCCAGCAAGAACTCGGTGTTCGCCGGCCCGAACAACGTCGCCTACGGCGCGGCCAAGGCCGACCAGGCCCACCAGGTCCGGCTGCTCGCCGCAGAGCTTGGCGCCCACCAGATCCGGGTGAACGGCATCAACCCCGACGGCGTGGTCCGCGGGTCGGGCATCTTCGCCGGTGGCTGGGGCGCGCAGCGGGCGGCCGTGTACGGGGTCAAGGAGGAGGAGTTGGGCGCGTTCTACGCCAGGCGCACCCTGCTGGGCCGCGAGGTGCTGCCCGACCACGTGGCCAATGCGGTCGTCGCGCTGACCGCGGGGGAGTTGTCGCACACCACCGGCCTGCACATTCCGGTGGACGCGGGTGTGGCGGCGGCCTTCCTCCGATGAGTGCCCGACCCGTCGTCGCGGTCGACCTCGGCGCGTCCAGCGGGCGCGTGATGCTGGCCGAGGTCGGTCCCGACCGGTTGGCACTGACCGAAACACACCGCTTCAGCAATGACCCGGTCCGTGTGCTGGACACCCTGCACTGGGATGTTCTCGCGCTCTACCAAGGAGTTCTGCGCGGCCTGCGGGAGGCCGGCCGGCTTGGCGGACAGCCGGCGAGTATCGGCATCGACTCCTGGGCGGTGGACTACGGCCTGCTCGACCCGGCCGGCGCCCTACTGGGCAACCCGGTGCACTACCGGGACACCCGCACCGACGGCGTCGCCGAGCGGGTGCTCACCGAGGTGTCGGCGACCGAGCTCTACGCCACCACCGGCGTGCAACTGTTGCCGTTCAACACCGTCTTCCAGTTGGTCGCCGCCGAGGGCAGCAGCGCGCTGACCGCGGCGGCCCGGCTGCTGCTGGTGCCCGACCTGCTCAGCTACTGGCTGACCGGGGTCGCCGGCACCGAGGCGACCAACGCCTCCACCACCCAACTGGTGGACGTGCGGACCGGCCGGTGGGCGGTGGACCTGATGAAGCGGGTCGGCATCCGCCCCGACCTGTTCGGTGACCTGCGCGACCCCGGCCGGCCGGCCGGGCAACTGCGCGGCTCGGTGCTCACCGACACCGGCCTGACCGGCCCGATCCCGGTGACCGCGGTCGGCTCGCACGACACGGCGTCGGCGGTGGTCGCGGTGCCGGCCGAGAACGACCGGTTCGGCTACATCTCGTGCGGCACCTGGTCGCTGGTCGGTCTCGAACTGCCCGAGCCGGTGCTCAGTGAGGACAGCCGGACGGCCAACTTCACCAACGAGCGTGGCGTCGACGGCACCATTCGGTACCTGCGCAACGTGATGGGCCTGTGGCTGTTGCAGGAGTCGCTGCGCACCTGGCGCGAGGCCGGGCGGGAGATCGACCTGCCCGCGCTGATCGACCAGGCCGGCCGGCTGCCCGCGCGGCGCTCGGTGATCGACCCGGACCTGCCGGTCTTCCTGCCGCCCGGGGACATGCCGGCCCGGATCGCGGCCGAGTGCCGGCGCACCGGCCAACCGGTCCCGGTGTCGCCGGCCGAGTTGGTCCGCTGCGTGCTGGACAGTCTCGCGCTGGCCTACCGGCGGACGGTGGCCACCGCGTGCCGGCTGGCCGACCGCGAGGTCGACGTGCTGCACCTGGTCGGCGGCGGCGCCCGCAACGAACTGCTCTGCCAACTCACCGCCGACGCGTGCGGCGTCCCGGTGGTGGCCGGCCCGGTCGAGGCGACCGCCCTGGGCAACGCCCTGGTGCAGGCGCGCGCGGTCGGCGCGGTCGGCGGCGGCCTGGCCGAACTCCGGGCCCTGGTCCGCGGCACCCAGGACCTGCGCCGCTACGAACCCGCCGGGGACACCCTGGCCTGGCTGCGTGCCGGCGAGGCGCTCGCCGGCTGATCCCGACTCGCGGGGTGGGGCCGCGGTACTACGGCTATGAGTGACGGATGAAGTGATCGCGAACCGTGGCCGTCAGGAACCTGTCGGCCAGGCCTCGGGTGTCGGCGGAGCGGTCGGGCAGGTCAAGCCAGCCCTCCGCGAGTACGCCGTCGCGGCTTCGGACGTCATAATGGCGGAACTCCGGATACACAATGACTCCATCAACCAGTTTCAGTAGTCGTTCGACGGTATCGTGCGCGACTTCAGATCCACATTGTGGCCAGGGTTTCTCACCCCACAATGTCAGCAGGGTGTTCAGCTCGCTTGAAACCACATCAACCAGACCGAGTATCTCGGCGAACCGGTCCGCCGAGACAGTGTGCGCGATCGAGTGTGGAACCACGTCGAGAACAACAGGAATCTGTCGCCGGTTCGCCGCTGCCATGATACGCAGCGTGCCGTCGGCGGTGGTGTCTCGAAACAACGTATAGCCGGACACGATGACGGCATCGACCGCCGGGAGTGCGGCCCGTGCCTGTTCGATCGCCTCGTCGGTGTAGGGGACCGCGTTCGCTCCGGGACTGCCGAACATGATCCTGCGGCCCTGTCCGTGGTAACCGATGACAGCAATGCCGTGCTCGATGTCGGGGCAGACACTGGCGATCGAAGTGATCCGAAAGTCGGCCAGCTCCGCGAACGCGCGTTCGGCCGCCGCTCGCAACGGACCCGGCCGACCGCCAGAGCCGTGCAGCAGAAATACCGGCGCCCAGCCCTCCTCGACCGCACTACGCGCGATTGACAACCCACTGCCGCCTGGTGTGACGACGACACTCCCATGCAGGTACCCGGTCGCGTCGGGCTCAGTGGAGAAGTGTGGATCGGGGGTGGCCACGATGTCCAACATCAGGTCGCCGATGACCAGCAGACCGCCGAGATCCGGTGTCGCGGTCACGTCCCGAGCTCCGCCTCGGTGATCCGCTGCCAAGGCGAGAATAACGGAATCAGGGCGAGCGCGATCGGCTGCACGTAGAGTTCGGCCCGGCTCAGCAGGCCGCCGGACAGCACGCCCAGCAGCCCGGACTGCTGCCAGTTCTCGTCTATCGACAACGCCTGGGTGACTTCACCCAATGGGGTTCCGGCCCGGACCTTCGCGGCGATCGATGGTGGCAGCGAGAACGTCGCGCTCCGACTGTGGCTCTCCCGGTCGCCATGGGCGACAACGGCCCATGCGGACACCATGAGATCCCTGCCGACATCTTCCACACCACCCTCGATGCCGATCCACCATCGGGCGTCCGGACAGGTCGCCCGCAGCTGTCGGACGCGGCGTTCGGCGCCTTCTCGGGTCTGCTGATCGCCGATCGGCTGTTCCGGTCCGCCGTCGACAGGCGCCCGCACGATCGACGGAGCTTGCCCGAACAGGGCGAAAGCATCCCGTACCGCGGCGGTCTTGGCGGGGTTGGCTGAGGCGACGGCGACCACGCCGATGTCCTCGGGCCGAGGGCCGTCTCCGGTCGGGTTCATGTCGTCCCCGCCGTCTGCCGTGTCGTCGCCGGTCGTTGCCAGGTGACCGTCATGCCCTGGCCGAGGGTGCCGAACCGAGCTCCCGGAAGACAGCGCGAGTAGCTGTCGACGAAGTCCGCCGGGGTCAGGAACACATCGCGGCGGACGTGCGCAAGCCAGCCGGGACTCAGCCGGAAGGTCGTCAGCGCCAGCGCTCGGCGCAGGCCGTCGTCGCGTCGATACGCCGGAAACGCGCGGATCGCGGCGCAGACATGGCTGGCTACCTGCGGTCGGGTGTCGGGGCGCTCGGTGACGAAATCAGCCAACACCGCGAGTCCACCCGGCACGAGCACCCGACGGACCTCGGCCAGCGTCTCGTCGAGGTCAAGGTGGTGCATGACGCCGTAGCTGCAAACAAAGTTGACGCTCGCCGATCGCACCGGCAGGGCACAGGCGTCACCCGTCACCAGGAAGGGCCCGCTGCCCACGAATCGGCCGGGGGAGCGGTCAACGGCTACCACGCGGGCGAAGTAGGGCGTCAACTCGTCGGCCAGCGCGCCCGACCCGCAGCCGACGTCGAGTGCGACGCCACCGGTCGGCACGTCCCGGCGGAGTGCCTCGGCCACCACCGGAGCGCGCCGCTGTTCCCATCGCACGAGTGCGGGCGGCCGGCGTGCGAAGACCTGTTGGCTCGATCTCATGAGTCACTCCAGGTGATTCGATCGGCAGCTGAGCCGAGTGCGAAGTCGCCAACGTCGAATCCGGGGCCGACCATTCGACCGTCCGCGTCCACCTCCTCGGCGTGCCAGATGCAGTGGATCCGGGCCTGCGGAAACCGCTGGAGCAGCGCATCGCGGCCGGACCCGGCGACGAACGGTGCGGCGAAGGTCAGGGCTGCCCCGTCGACGCCGGTTCGGTCGAGGACTGTTTGCGCGCACACCGCCATCGTCGTCCCAGAGGCGATCAGCATGTCCAGCAGCAGGTAGCCGCGGTTGCCCGGGTGGGGCAGGGAACCATACGCAACGTGCGGTGTTTCGCTGTGGCGGACCCGAGCAGGCACGAGCAACCCGCTGGGTTGAAGGTCGTCGAACTCCTGGGCGAGCGACCAGAACGGCAGCCCGCCACGGAGAACGAACACCGGCTGAATCGGACCGTTGCCAGCTGCCGCCCGAGTGGCGCGGATCGCGCGCAGGAGAATGTCACCGATCCGCATCAGCAGGGTGGTCGCGACGGCTGGTCGATCGGTCACCGCTAGGAGTGCGGCCTTTAGTGCATCGGCTTCCGAGGACGGATGGACGTGCAGTCGCGCGTCCAGATCCTGGAGATAGGACTCGCGCTGCATTCAGATCCCTTTTCCCTTGAACCAGTCGAGGGCGAGAATTCCGGTGCCGGCAGCCATGATCGTCGCCACTCCCACCACCCGGGTGCCCACGCTGTCGGTCCGGTCCCAGAACAACAGATAGAACAACGAGATCGTCCCGGTGATCAGCAGCGCCGCGGCGATCCGGACCCGCCGGGAACGCACAGCGTGCCGGAGGGCGTCGCCCAACTTGGTTCTTAGCTGGAGTTTCTTCTGCGCAGTTTCCAGTCTTTCGAGCCGCTCGGTGACCAGCGTGAGTTGTTCCAGAATCGAGACCCGGTTCCGCTCGAGGTCGAGGACCCGGCTGCCGAGTAGTCGGGTCGCCTTGCGGAACTCGATGGTCTCTTTTGCCTCCTCCATGCGGTCCAGGTACAGGCCGAGAGCGTTGACCGACTCCAGCGCTGCCCAGGAGGGGGCGGTGGCCGGAACGGTCTGCACCTCCCAGTACCCGTGATCGTTGTACCGCTGCTCAAGATCCCGCACGAGCAGCGTCAGCAGCGCGGAGGACGGGTCGGCGCCGAGCCCGAGCAGCGCGATCAGCGAGCGTTCGGCGGGCAGATGTGTCCAGCTCAGCCGGCTGGACAGCAGTTGGAGCGGCAGCACTGTGGCGTGTCGCCGGGTGAAGTTGTAGTGCTCGATCCAGGGCGTCAGGGGCGTCTTCGCCACCTCGTCGCAGAGCCAGGCACGGGTGCTCAGCAGATCGCCGCGCGGGTGCCCGCCGGCGAGCAGGCCCTCCACAGCATGGCTGGTGTGCGCGAGGGTCGCCGAGCTGTCCGCGTCAAGGCCCCAGCCACCCGTGTCCCGGCGCTGGCGCAGCAGCCATTCCACCGCTCGGTCGATCGCGGCCCGTCCGATGAGGAAGGCCGGTTGCCCGGCCAGGGTGCGGATCGCATAGGCGGTCGCCGTCACGTTGCTGCGGTCGTCGCCCGCAGTACAACCCCAGCCGCCGTCGGTGTTCTGCGCCTGCTCCAGCCAACGTAACCCGGCATCGATGGCCGGGTCGTGCGGTCCGTGTCCCTGGCTGCGCAGGGCGATCAGGGCTAAGCAACTCACCAGCGTCAGTGAGATGTGCTGGTCGAACTCCGGTTTCGACCAACCGCCGTCCGCCCGGATCGACGCGGTAATGAAGCTCGTGCCCATTCTCAGTTGCGAGTCGTCGGTCGCCACACCCATTCTGGCCAGGGTGGAAATTACGCATGCGGTACCGGTTACCGACGGCGGGCCGTCCTCTTGTAGGAACTGCCGCCAGCCGTGATGAGTGTGTTCTGTGGTGATTCGGGAGCGGATATAACCGGCTGCCTGCTTGAGCGTCCCCGACACCGCGTCAAGGGCGACAGCTGGCTCGGGTTCCATTTCTGCTGGATTTCCCGGATGCAGCGTCACGCCCCACCGCCCCCTTCGGCTGACCTGCCGCGGCGCTCGGAGTTGCCCCCAAGGACCGCGCGCGGTCAAGCATCGTGAGTACCCAGCGCGGCTGTCAATGGACGTGAAGAGATGACTACGCTCCGTATCATCGGCTGTTCGCTCCTGCCGTCCCTTCCCGCGGGCACGCGTCCGGTGATAACCCGTAGGTGGTCACCCTGGCTCGCCGGATAACATCTGTACAGCTAACTGTTGCCACCTTTCCCTGAGGAGTAGTCGTGTCCCAGCCCTCCCGTCCGGCCGTCGCACCCGCCCCCCGCGTGGTGGTTCCGGCCGGCACTACCGCCGGTACGGCGGTGCGGGAGGCTGAGCTGCCCACCCGGGGCCCGGACACGATCGTCGTGGTCCGGGACGCCGACGGCCAGCTGCGCGACCTGTCCTGGGCGCCGGAGTCGGACACCGAGGTGGAGGCGGTCGCCGCCGACACCGAGGACGGCCGCGCGGTGATCCGGCACTCCAGCGCGCACGTGCTGGCCCAGGCCGTGCAGCAGCTGTTCCCGGAGGCCAAGCTGGGCATCGGCCCGCCGGTCAAGGACGGCTTCTACTACGACTTCGACGTCGCCCGCCCGTTCACCCCGGAGGATCTGCAGTCGCTGGAGAAGCGGATGAAGCAGATCATCAAGGGCGCGCAGCGGTTCTCCCGCCGCGAGGTCGAGTCGGTCGACGCCGCCCGCACCGAGCTGGCCGGCGAGCCCTACAAGCTGGAACTGGTCGACCTCAAGCGCACCGGCTCCGCTGAGGTGGACACCAGCGAGGTGATGGAGGTCGGCTCCGGCGGCCTGACCATCTACGACAACCTCGACCCGCGCAGCGGCGAACGCGTCTGGGGCGACCTGTGCCGCGGCCCGCACGTGCCGACGACCAAGTTCATCCCGGCGGTCAAGCTGACCCGCTCGGCCGCCGCCTACTGGCGCGGTAGCGAGAAGAACCCGCAGCTACAGCGCATCTACGGCACCGCGTTTCCGAACAAGACCGAGCTCGAGGCCTATCTGAAGCTGCTCGAGGAAGCCAAGCGCCGCGATCACCGCAAGCTCGGCAAGGAGCTCGACCTGTTCGCGTTCCATCCGGCGGCGCCGGGCGCGGTGTTCTGGACCGCGAACGGCACGCTGATCTTCACGACGCTGCAACAGGCGATGCGCCGCATGTGCCTCGCGAACGGCTACTTCGAGATCAAGACGCCGCTGCTCTACAACAAGCAGCTCTGGGAGAAGAGCGGGCACTGGGGCAAGTACCGCGAGAACATGTTCCTCATCCTCGATCCGGAAGCGCCGGAGGGCGCCTCCGAGGAGGAGCGGGCGAGCTTCTCGCTCAAGCCGAT
>DATATV010000096.1:0-29211 GCA_036268615.1 Pseudonocardiaceae bacterium | reverse complement strand
ACCGCGACCACCGGCGAGAGCGGATTGCCTATTCAACGGGGTCAACAGGGCGTTGATCAGCTGACCGTCGGGGCAGCTGACCCGAATCCTGCCGCCGGGTTTGAGAATCCGATGGCATTCCATCAGCAGCGCGGTTATCTGTTCCGGCGAGAAATGCTCAAGCACGTGTTCGGCGATGACACCGTCAGCCGAACGGGTCGGTAGTGGCAGCGGTTCCCGGAGGTCAACCGGATACACCGAGGGCGGCCCACCGAGGTCCAGGCCTATCCAGCCGCCATAACTGTCGTCGCCGCAGCCCAGCGAAATGTCCACCGAGTTGTTCGGCCGACGCAGCATTCGACCCAGCCGCCACCGACTCACCAGCGTGTTCATCGCGATCATGTCGCTCACCGCCCGGCGAGGCTCCGGCGCAACGACCAGGAACGGCCGATCAGCCGGACCGCGTAGGCGACCTGCGAGCGCGGAGCGAGTTCCCGCAACTCCGAACGGAACTCCTCGGCGTACCGGCGGCGCTGGCCAACCGGCAGTAACCGGGCGACCGAACCGGTCAGTAACAAGGAGGTCAGTGCGGCAGCATCCGGCGGCTCCGGGTCGGGCGGCTCGCCGATGGTGTTGGACCGGATCATCCGGCCGACCGAGCCGAGCCCGGGGGTGACCAGTGCGAGCGTCATGAGAGAGCCTCCGCAGAATTGGGCAGCAACGCGGTCAGCGCGACAGTGGACGTGCGGGTGCGGGCCAGCGCGGCGATCGCGTGGGTGATCCCGTCCGCGCACAGCCGGTAGTACCGCCGCCGGGGCCGGCCCTGTTCGCGCGGATCGACCTGCTCCCACCGGCTTTCCAGCCAGCCGACGCCTTCCAGCCGGGCCAGGATCGGATGAATGGTGCCGCTGGGCAGGCCCGCGGCCTGACCGATCTCCAGGCCGTAGCGCTCCCGGGTCGGCTCCGCCAGCAGGGCGCGCAGCACCAGCTGGGTGGGCAGCGTCATGCGCGGTGCGCGCGGCCCGGGACTTGTCGTGGACATGAGTTGAACTCTACCTAGGCCCTAGGTAGAGTTCAATGAAGCTCAATCGATACCGAAGAGTTGATCAGTCCGGGCTCGGGTCAGAGCGTCCTTGAGATGATTTCCTTCATGATCTCGTTGGTGCCGCCGTAAATCCGCTGCACGCGCACGTCGGTCCAGGCCCGCGCGATCGGGTACTCGCTCATGTAGCCGTAGCCGCCGTGCAGCTGCACGCACTCGTCGACCACCCGGTTGGCGCGGTCGCTGCACCACCACTTGGCCATCGCCGCGGCCGGCACGTCCAGCTCGCCGCGCAGGTGCTGCTCGATGCACTGATCCAGGAAGGCCCGGCAGACCGCGGCCTCGGTGGCGCACTCGGCGAGGGTGAACCGGGTGTTCTGGAACTTGAACACCTCACGGCCGAAAGCGGTGCGCTCCTTGGTGTAGCGGACGGTCTCGGCGACCGCGAACTCCATCGTGCAGACCGAACTGATCGCGATGATCAGCCGCTCCTGCGGCAGTTGCTGCATCAACTGGGCGAAGCCCTGACCCTCGACCCCACCGATCAGGTTGTCCGCCGGCACCCGCACGTCGTCGAAGAAGAGCTCCGCGGTGTCCTGCCCGTGCAGCCCGATCTTGTCCAGCACCCGGCCGCGCCGGAAGCCCGCGGTGGCCGCCTCGACGACGATCAGCGACACCCCGTGCGCGCCCTCGCCACCGTCCGTCTTCACCGCGACGATCACCAGATCGGCCTGGCCGCCGTTGGTGATGAACGTCTTGGCGCCGTTGATCACGTAGTGGTCGCCGTCGCGCACCGCCCTGGTCCGGATGTTCTGCAGGTCGGACCCGGTGCCCGGTTCGGTCATCGCGATCGCGCCGACCATCTCGCCGCTGGCCAGCTTCGGCAGCCAGCGCAGGCGCTGCGCCTCGGTGCCATAGTGCAGCAGGTAGGGCGCGATGATGCCGTTGTGCAGGCTGACGCCCCAACTGCTGTCACCGGCCCGGCCCTGCTCCTCCATCAGCACGATCTCGTGCGCGAAGCTGCCGCCCCCGCCGCCGTACTGCTCCGGGATGGACAGGCAGAGCAGGCCGACCTCGCCGGCCTTGCGCCACAGCTCGCGGTCGACGTGCTTCTGCTCGGCCCAGCGCTCCTGGTTGGGAGAGAGCTCCTTCGCGCAGAACGAGCGTGCCAGCTCTCGGAACGCGTCTAGGTCATCGGTCAGCCAGGCGGAGCGACGGGACACGGCGATCCTCCACAACGGAAGCAGGTAACTCGCGGGTAACTTCAGCTCGAACCTACCCGCTGCCGACGGGGTGGGGACCGATCGGCCCGGCCCTCGCTCGGGCCGACCGGCATCTGCTTAGAGGGGCGCGACCCTCCGAGATGACGTTCGCACGCGGAAAGAATTCGATCCGACTACTAAGGTCGCTTCCATGCTGGTCAGGTCGGACAGGCAGATCATGGTCGCGCAGGCCGTCATCTGCCTACTGATGATCTGCGGAGCCGCGTTCGCCCGGTTCCCGAGTCCGGTGCCCGTGCTGTTCGTCGGCGGTGCGCTGGGCAGCGCGAACGCCGCGTTCGAGCTGATGCGCACGTTCGGGTCGGCGCTGCTGGGCGGGGTCGCCGCGGCGAGCATCGCGCTGGCCACCGTGCCGTACGTGACGTGCTCGTCGGCGCGGTTCAGCACGGTGTTCGACTGCACCGGCAACAGCCCGACCTGGCACCTGACCGGCACGGTGATCGCCGCCGGCCTGTCCGGAGCGAGCCTGGTGCTGGCCCGGATCGCCGCGCGGGCGCAGACCGACGACCGGTTGGCCAACATCGAGGCCAGGCTGCTGGAACTGCTCGACGATCTGGGCGAACCGGACCGGTAACACCGGCGTTGCCGGCCGGCAACACGGCCGACGGAGGCTGGAACGATGGACGCTCCGGAGACTGCTGCCCCGGCCACGTGGCGACTGCGGGCCGAACTCAACGACCGGCCCGGTGCGCTGGCCAAGCTGACCTCGTCGCTGGCCGCACGCGACTGCAACATCCTCGCGCTGACGGTCCTGCCGGTGCCCGACGGCGTGATCGACGACCTGATCATCAGCACCCCGGCGGACCTGCGCCCGGCCGACCTGGTCACCCTGGTGCGCGCGACCGGTGGGCGCTGCGCGGGCATCACGAAGGCGGACGTCCGCGACCTGGCCGACCCGCCGACCGAGGCGGTCCGGATAGCCATCCGGCTGGCCGGCGGCGCGACGGACTACCCGGAGGCCGTCCGCGACCTGGTGGACGCGGACACCGCCACCCCCACCGACCTGGCGGAGGACGGTTCCGGCCCGGGCGACCGCCAGGTGGTCGAGGCCGGCCTGCTGCTCCGCCGAGGCTGGGCGGCGTTCACCGAGGTCGAGCTGGCAAGGTCAGCCGCACTCGCGGAACTGGTCGAGGTCCTTGGCGTCCCCGGCGTCGGCCCGATGGCAGTGGTGACCAGCGACGGGGCCGGGGTGGTCCTCCGCGACGGAGCCCCCACCGACACCGACGCGCTGGCCGCGATGCACGACAGATGCTCCCGAGCCACCCTGTTCGCCAGGTACCACTCCGGCCGCCGCGTCCCGCACAAGCTGCTGGCCCCACCCCGCGGCCGCACGGTGGTCGGCGTCGTCGGCCACCAGGTCATCGCCCTCGGTCAACTGACCAGTACCACCGACCCGGCCGTGGCCGAGGTCTCGCTGCTGGTGGAGGACGACTGGCAGAACAAGGGCGTCGGCTCGTCCCTGCTCCGCCACCTGGCCCGGACCGCGCGGGCGGCCGGCCACACCGAACTCATCGGCTGGTGCCGGCCGGGCGAGGACGGCCTGATCCGAGCCGCCGCCCGAGTGGACCTACCGACGTCAACGACCCGGGAAAACGACCTCCAACGGGTCTCCCTCAAGCTCCACGAACCGGCGTTCCCAACCCCCGCCCTCGGCTGAACTCCGCCTATTACCGCAGTTGAGCCCCGGCTTACCGCAGTTGAGCCTCGGCGTGGGTGTTGACCCGACCGGGTGAGAAACGATCCCCGCGGAACCAGACCCGCGCTCCGTGGCGTCTTGATACCGTGACAGCACGCAGTGCGGACGTGACGGGTTCGGGGGGTTGAGCATGGTGGAGCTGACAGGCTTTCAAGGGATCACGCAGGCTGTGTCGACGCTGAAGGAAGCCAGCGTCCAAGGCTTCACCGTCACTGACGAGGGCGCCAAGCAGCTGACCAGCGCTCTCCAAGAGGTACTGACCCAGGTCGAGTCTGCGCTGGCCAAGGGGTACGCCCTCGGTCAGGAGCCGGCGTTGGGCACCACTCCTGCCGCGAGCGCCTACAAGCCCTTCCTCGCAACGATCTGGACAGACGCGCAGCAGGGTGGTCAGCCGGTCCTGACCCAGCTCAAGCAGGACCTTGAGGACGCGATCAATACGATCAACAAGGCGTCCGTGAGCTATCAGGCGAACGAAGCGGCGATCAAGGCCTCTCTGGCCTGAGCGACCAGAAAGCAAGGAATCTTCGTGAAGCGATTCGCTGTCCTCGTCGGTGTGGCAGTGGCCGCGATGGGTCTCGCGGCCTGCACCGGCACCACTACGGGCAATGGCAGCCCGTTCCCGAGCGCAACTACCGGGGCTCAGCCCTCGGCAACCGGCTCCGGAGGCGGCCAGGGTGGGACCACGTCCGACAGCGGTACGAGGAGTGGTGGGTCGTGGATCGCCGATACGAAACCGTGCTCGTTGCTCAGTTCCGCTGAGGTCACCAGTTTGAGCCTGCAGGCGCCGGGAAGTGCCGACAACATCGGGTCCGCGCCGTCGTGTGAATGGACGGGGTCAGCCGGAGTGCTGACGGTGTCGCTTCGGGCCAGTCAAGGATTGGCGCAGGTGCAGCCGGGAGGCGGAACGGTCTCGGACACCACCGTGAGCGGGCGGGCGGCAAAGAAGGTGTCGTACAGCAGCGGCGACTGTCTGATCGCGCTCCCGGTGACCGATTCCTCACGGGTCGACGTCACGGGTTCCTTCAGCGACTCTGCCACTTCGTGTACTCAGATCCTGGCCGCCGCCGAACTGATTGAGCCGAAGCTGCCGACGTCCTGAGACCACTCGGGCAAGGAAACTCGGCCCAGCTGGCCACACCGGCCATCCACTACCCCTCGCCGCTACTTCGGCTCGCCGGTTGCCGCCCATTTTTGGTCACGATCGGGCCGCAAGCATGGACGGCTTCACCATCGTGAGCAGAAGGCCAGGGAATAGCCGTCCTTGTCGCTGTGACAGTGACGGCGGCAGGCCTGGCCGGAGGTAATCGTCATGAGCCCCGCAGAACGCTGCGGCATCGGCGTGAACATGTCACCGTCCCACCGGACTGGCAGCGACGGCGTCAGTGTCGATGCATGCAACAGCCGCGACGAAGAACTACTCCCGGGCCGGCTCCAGCAGCCCCCGCTCATAAGCCGTAGCCACCGCCTCAGCCCGCCGATTGGCCCCCAGCTTGGTCATGATCCGGGACAGATGGACACTGACCGTCTTCTCGCTGATGTACAGCTCCTCGCCCACCTGCCGGTTGGTCCGCCCCAACGCGACCAGCGACAGAACGGCGCGCTCACGGGGCGTGAACGGGTCCAGCTGGGAGCGTTGTTCAGTCACCCCGGGCACCGACAGCCGGCCTCGGTGGGCCAGTTCCGCGATGGCGGCGGACAGCGGGTCGGCGCCCAGACCACTCGCGGCGGTGGCGGCCAGGGCGAGTTCCGTTGTCGCCTGGTCGCGCTCGTCGGCGCCGAGCAGGGCTTCGGCGTACCGGAGGCGGCAGACCGCCTGTTGGTAGGTGTTGCCGTAGCCGAACTCGCGGACCGCCTCCTGCCACGAAGCAGGATCACCCGGGCCGTCGACCCGGGTGCGTTCGGCCACTGCGACCGCGAGCCAGCCGCGGCCTTCCGGACCCAGGGTGCCGCTCCACGCCTGGCCGTTCTGGGCCGCGCCGCGTGCCCGTTCGACCAGGGTGTCCGCCATCGCCACCGACCGGTCCACGGCGACGGTGTTCCGGTTGCGGCGGGCTCGCCGGACCAACTCGACCTGGCCGGCCAACCCGAGCGCGGACAGGCGGATCGCGCCCAGAATCCACGTCGACGGGTAGTGGTCCAGTTCGGCGAGCACGTCCTGGGTCCAGTCGGTCACCGCGTCGAGATCGCCCTGCCACACGGCCATCTCGATCGCCGCGTAACCGGAGTTGAGCGGGATCTCCAGATCGTGGTGCCAGTGCGGCCTCGCCACCCCGAGCAGGCGGGCGGCTTCCTCGAAGCGACCCCGCCCCACCTGGACCAACGCACCGGCGGCGGCCAACCGGGCCACGATCATGTCCGACACCTGTCGGGACGGCAGCTCGCCTGCCTGCTGACTTCCGTCCCAGTCGCCGCTCGTGTACTTGCCGGTCACCTGCAACAACCGCAGCTCAATGCCGTACGTGCTCCAGTTCGCCCCGGACGTCCGCGCTCTGGCCGCGCCCTCGTCGAACCCCCGCGCGGCTTCGGCCAGCTCGCCCCGGTCATAACTGTGCAGCGCCAGGAAATACCGCGCGCGCAGCTCCGTGCCGATCGCGTGGGTCTCGCCCGCGCGCCGCACCGCCGCGGTGAAGTGCTCGATCGCCTCCGGGGCCTGGCCCGCATTGTCGTTGAGCACGCCGAGAGTGGCCAGGGCATCTGCTTCCGCCCCGCCGTTGCCCGCGCAACGCGCGTCGGCGATCGCGGCCTCGGCGGCCTCGCGGGCGGCCTCCCGGTCCTTCTTGCGCAACAGCACCGCCCGCACCGCGAGCACCCACGCGCGGGTCGCGCTCGCCGGCCGGTCACGGACCAACTCCCAGGCTCGCTCCATCGCCGCGATCGCCTCGTCCTGTCGACCCTCCACACCGGAAAGGGCCTGGGCCAGCCTGCGTTGGCTGTGCGCGGCCTGTTCGGGCTCCACGTCCGGGCCCAGTTTGGCCACCGCGGACCGTCCGAACGCGACGGCCCGTTCCGGCTGGCCCGCGGTCGCGGCCAGATAACTGGCCGTGCGCAACAACTCGTACTCGGCGACCAGCAGGCCGGCCTGCTGCCGGTCCTCGGCACTGACCGCGTCCCACAGTTTGAGGGCCTGCTCGATGTGCCGCAGTGACTCCGCCGGCGCGCCGATTCGCTCGGCCTCGTCGGCCGCGCGGACCGACGCCACCAGCGCGGTGCGCAGGTCGTGGCTCTGCAGGCTGTGATGGGCCAACGCGGCCGCGACACCACGGCTCTCGGGCTGCGCGGCCAGATACTTCGCGAACTTGGCGTGCAGGCGCACCCGTTCCCCGGGCAGCAGCTCGCCGTATACCGCCTCACGCATCAGCGCGTGCCGGAACGCGTACTCCTCGGCCTGGTCGTTGACGACCAACACGTTGCGCTGCACGGCTTCGCGCAGCGCATCCTCGATGTCGATGCCGGCGGCCTGGGTGACGCCCTGCAACCTGGTGTGCACCACCCGCCGGCCGGCCACCGAGATCAGCCGGACGAGCTCCTGGGCAGCCGGGCTGAGTCGCTCCACCCGGGACAGCAGCACGTCCACCAACCCGTCGGGCACCCGGTCGGCACCGACGTACGCGCACGCCTCCAACAGTTCCTCGGCGAAGAACGCGTTGCCCTCGGACCGAGCGGTGATCTGCTGGATCATCTTGTTCGTCACCGTCTCGTCGGCCAGCGCGGCGACGAACCGGCGGGTCTCCTCGGCGTCGAACGGGCCCAGCTCCAGGCGTTCCACCGCGGGCAGCCGGACCAGCTCGGCCAGCAGCGGGCGCAGCGGGTGTCGGCGGTGCAGATCATCCGAGCGGTAGCTGGCCAGCACCAGCAGGCGTTGGCTGCGCAGCCGGGACAGCAGGAACGACAACAGGTCCCGGGTGGACGAATCGGCCCAGTGCAGGTCCTCGACGATCAGCACCACGCACCGGGTCTCGGCCAGTTCGGTGAGCAGTTCCAGCAGCGCGTCGAACAGCTGCAACTGGCCGAGATCACGCTCGACCTGCACACCCGGACGCCCCGGCGGCGGGGTCTCGGACACCTGTTCCTGCGCGGCCGGCAGGCTCGTGCCGGGCAGCAGCCGGGACAGCGGTGGCCGGGCCGCCACGGCGGCCGGGTCAAGTCGGCGCAGTTCGATCAGCGCCTCGACGAACGGCAGGTAGGGCAGTCCGGTCTCGCCGACGTCCAGGCAGCGCCCGGACAGCACCAGCGCACCGCGCCGCTCGGCCTCCCGGCCCAGTTCGCCGAACAGCCGGGACTTGCCGACGCCGGCATCGCCGCTGGCCAGCACCGCGCTGGCGGTTCCGGCTTCGGCCTGCGCCAGTGCGGCGCGCAGCCGAGTCATCTCGGCCGCGCGCCCCACCAACGGTATTCCCGATCCCAGTCTCGGCACGAGTCCTATTCTCACGCACGCACCCGACAGTTGGCCGCGCATTATCGTGAGTCAGTCGGACCGATGAGTGTTTCGCCGAAGGCGATCCCACCACCTGGTCGAACCGGTCCGGCTCGGGGCCGCGCCGGCCCGCCGGTGCGACGCCAGGTGGTGCAGCTGCTCCCGGCGATAGGTGTTCTCCGCGGAAATGGCTTCGGGGGTCCAGTTCGTGAACATCTGTGCTCTCCTCGTCAGGCATCAACCAACGAGGATCAGATTCGTCGTGAGGACATACCCGTCGCATCGGACGATCACGCAGGCCCGCGTCGCGGGACCCCTTACCCAGCGGGTGTGGGGTACCGATCGGCGAGTAAGGGCGGGGGCCAGGGCCTTACTCGCGGACCAGACTCAGCGGCTCAGCTGGTCCAGGAACTCCGTCCAGCTCAGCGGGCCGAAGGTCAGCCGAGGGCCGGTGGAGTTCTTCGAATCACGTACGGCGGTCACCTTCTCGGTCACCGCCATCTCGACACAGTCGTTTCCGCCGCCACTGCGACTACTCTTGCGCCAGACCAGAAACTCCGTTTCGGACGCCGACACAATCATCTCCTCTCTACAACTTCCCCGTTTCCGGCATGCCACTTGGCATACCTGTCCGCCATCGCGGAGATCCTGGTCAGCGTGGCGTCCGGCGACAGCGCCGCAGCCCGCAGATGATCGAACATCAGCCGATACCGGTCCACGTCGCCCGGCTCCTCCAGGTAGCCCTTGGCGGTCGTGTTCTCCACGTAGACCACGTCGGGATCGGCCGGTTCGGGAAAACCGAGGATGAGGAACGGGCCCTCCATCGCGGCGTGCGCGCCGGCACTGAAGGGCAGCACCTGCAACGTCAGGTGCGGCATCGCGCTGACCAGCTTCACCAGGTGGTCCAGCTGCGCCCGGATCACCTCGGCGCCGCCGACCGGCCGGTACAGCGCGGCCTCGTCGATCACCGCCCAGTACCGCGGCGGGTCCACGTCGGTGAGCAGCTCCTGGCGCAGCAGCCGGCCCTTGACCCGCTGCTCGATGGCCGCCTCGGTGTCCTCCGGCCAGGACGCGCGGAACACCGCGCGCATGTAGTCCTCGGTCTGCACCAGGCCGGGCACGAGTAACGCCTGGTAGGTGTGCAGCGAGTCCGCCTCGGCCTCCAGCCCGACGAACGAGCCGGTGAACACGTCGCTGTAGGCGTGCCACCAGCCCTTGCGGCGCGCGTCCCTGGCAAGTTGCACCAGCGCGTCAGCCTCGGCCTCCGGCACGCCGTAGAGCTCCAGCATGTCCCGCGCGTCCCGCGGGGTGCAGCCGACCTGGTTGGTCTCGATCCGGCTCACCTTCGAACCGGAGCACTCCAGTCGGACGGCCACGTCCTCGATGGTGAGCCCGGCCGCGTCTCGCAGTCGGCGGAGCTCAGCGGCCAATCTGCGTCGGCGCACGGTCGGACTATGGCCTCGGGTCACGGTGGTCACCTCCACAAGCGCTTCGCGGCCGTAGCCGCCGGTCACCGGAGTATGCCGGGGGCGTACGTCTGGGCGACAGTCTCATTCGCGCCCCACGGATCGCCAAGAGCTTTCATCCGTTCGTGTATTGCAACTTGCAGATCTGGACTTGCGGACGCACGCTCGTATCACGCCGGGCGACAGGCCGAGCCCCTGAGCCACCGAAGGTAGGAGCAGCGATGACCGAGACGGTGGGCCTCAGGAGCCATCGATCGGAGCAGAGCATACCGCCGAACAGGCTGGCCGGGCGCGGTCAGGACGGTGGTCGGTGATCGACGATCAGCCGTCACTCGCAGAGGGGACAGTCCTAACCATGGGGAGCTCGTTATTCGGTCAACTCGACCGGTCGCTGCACGATCGACTCGGTGACCTGGTCCGCAAGGCGGAACGAGGCGACGACGAGACCGTGCTCGACCTGGCCAGAAGCGAACTGCCGAAGATGGTCAGCGCGCTGCGCGCCCTGCTCGACGAGCACCGCCCGGATGATCGCGGCCGCTGTCCGACCTGTCGGCGCAAGCGGTTCAGCCGCAGGCTGCCGTCCCCGTGCCGGGCCTACCTGACCGCCCACCTCTGCCTGATGATCGCCGACTCGGACACCGGCGAGCCACCGCGCAGATTGCGCCACGCGAGTTAACCCACGCGGGGGAGCGAGCACTACCCCGAAAAACCCCACGAACGAGCCCGGGACCTTTCCCGGTGCTCTGCCGAGCGACGTGTCATCCCGACGCCTCCCCCACTACGTCGCTCGGTACGTACTCGCGGCGGGACCGAATCGTCCCCCGACTGTTCCGGTCCCGCCGCGAGCCCCGCACTCCACACACTCCCCTCGTTTGGCAGAGACGTGTGGGCACCCGGGACGGTTCCCTGGACCGCGGCAGAACTGATCGACTGCGCGCTCGATACTCTCGGCGGACAAATCCGCGACCGAGAGAGAGCCGATGTCCGCGCTCACCTACCCCGAGGCCATCTTCGTCGGCCTGCTCCAGGGGGTCAGCGAACTCTTCCCGGTGTCCAGTCTCGGGCACAGCGTGTTGGTCCCCGCGTTGATCGGCGGCCAGTGGGCCAACGACATGAACATGACCGTCACCGACTCGCCGTACCTGACGGTGCTGGTCATGATGCATGTGGCCACTGCGGTCGCGCTGGTCGTCTTCTTCTGGAAGGACTGGGTGCGGATCGTCTCTGGGCTGTTCACCGCGATCCGCTACCGCAGCGTGCAGACCCCCGACGAGCGGCTGGCCGTGCTGCTGGTGGTGGCGACCATCCCGGTCGGCATCGCGGGGGTGATCCTGGACAAGGTGCTCCGCGAGTATCTCGGCAAACCGGTGCCGGCCGCGATCTTCCTCGCGCTCAACGGGGTGGTGCTGTTCACTGTCGAGCGGATGCAGCGCAACCGGGCCGACGACGAGGAGTTCATGAACGCCTTCCGCCGGCCGCCCGGCTCGGAGGACGAGACCATGATCATCCCGCAGATCTCGGCGACCGAGGTGACCACGCCGCTGACCGCGGTGAGCACCGAGCAGGCGATCGACGCCCGGCTGGCCAAACTGGGCTGGGGCGAGGCGATCAGCATCGGCGCATGCCAGATCTTCGCGCTGCTGCCCGGCATCAGCCGCTCGGGCATCACCATGGTCGGCGGGCTGATGCGCGGCCTCAAGCACGAGGACGCCGCCCGGTTCGCGTTCCTGCTGGCCACACCGGTGATCGCGGCCGCGGGTCTGTTCAAGCTGCCGGAGATGTTCAGCCCGGACATGCACGGCTCGCTCGGGCCCGCGGTGGTCGGCAGCATCCTTGGCGGGATCGCGTCCTACTTCTCGGTCCGCTTCCTGACCAACTACTTCGAGACGAGGACGCTCAAGCCGTTCGCGCTCTACTGCATCGCCGCCGGCGTGATCTCGCTGATCGTGTTCGGCGTCGGCCTGCGCTGAGGGACGATCACTCCGGGTAGGGCGCGACCAGCGACTCGGCGCTCAGCCGCACCGAATACGGGTCGGCGATCTCGACCACCTGCTCGCCGGTGGCCACCACGGTCTCCACGTAGCCGTCGGCGCCCAGCAGGAAACAGCGCAGCTCGGGCAGGTTGGAGTCGATCACCCAGTAGTTCGGGCAGCCGGCCTCGGCCAGCCGCGCGGGCTTGAGCCGGGTGTCCATCAGCCGACTGCTCCGCGAGATCACCCCGATGGCCAGGGTCGGCGGACCCTCCAGGCCGCGCTCGCCGAACGCGTCCCGCCGGCCGATCACCACGTCCGGGATGAGCACGGTGTCATCGGCCAGGATCACGTCCACCGGGCGGGCAGCACCTCCCACTCCCGCGGACAGCCGGAAGTGAGCGCGACAAGGAGACGAGCCACGACTCGCTGGTGTACCGGGCGGGGTGCGGGGCTCATCAGCAGCACCCCGTCGACCAGTTCGTACCGGTAGCCGTCATCAGGCATCAACCCCAGGTCCGCCCATGTCAGCGCTCTACCGTGGGGAGATACCGAAGGAACTACCCCCATCGTGCGGCCCTTCTCTGACGATGCCCGGCGGCGATCGCCGCCGGCAGCCCGGCCGATACCCGGCTCGGCCGACGGGCAACCCGGATTTGGAGCAGTCTAACTTCCCATCTGGCAGCGGTATCCCCATTCGAAACGACCTGAATCACCGCCCCGGTCACCGTCCGTCGGCCGTTCCGGAATTGGCGCCGGCTCGAACGGCGCAATGCTGAGCCATTCGATTTAATTTGCAGGTTTCATCTTGACGCAGCAATTCGGACTCGCCCAGTTCACCGTCGGTCACCGGCCGGACCGGTGACGGTCAGCCACCGGTCACCCCGGCGAATCAGGCTCCCGGCGCGGCAGCCTCCTCGGCCTGACGCATTTCCGCCTTTTCGGCGCGCCAGCCGTCCTCGTTCTTGCCGCGCCGCCAGTAGCCGGAAATGGACAGCAGGTCCTTGCCGATCCCGCGCTCGTCACGCAGGTGCCGACGCAACTCCGCCACGAAGCCGGCCTCGCCGTGCACGAAGGCGTGCACGGTGCCGGGCAGGAACTCCAACCCGCGCACGGCCGCGGCCAGGTCGCCGGACCCGGACTCGCGGTGCAGCCAGGTGATCCGGGCGTCGGCGTCGGTGTCGATCTTCTGTTCCTCGGCCGGGCCGTCCACCAGGATGAACACCCGCGCCGGCACGCCGGCCGGCAGTGCCTCCAGTGCGTTGCTGATCGCCGGCAGCGCGCTCTCGTCGCCGACCAGCAGGTGCCAGTCCGCGGCCGGAGCGGGCGCGTAGGCACCGCCGGGACCGGAGAAGGTCAGCTCGTCGCCCGGCTTCGCGTTGGCCGCCCACGGGCCGGCCAGGCCGTGATCACCGTGATAGACGAAGTCGATGGTCAGCTCGCCGGCCGCCGGATCGAAGTCGCGGACCGTGTAGGTCCGCCGGCTGTCCGGGAACTGGAGCTTCACATACCGGTCGGTGTAGCCGTTGTCGGCGAACTTCGCGATGTCCTCACCGCCGAGGACGACCCGGATCATGTGCGGGGTCAGCCGTTCCGTCCGCCGGACGAGCAGCCGCAGGCTCGGCCGGTCGCGCTTCGCCGGGCGTTCGACACCATTCGCCACCGTTGCCTCCACAGGTTAACGATATATCGATAGAAGTCAGGGTAGCCTAACTTCGCCCGGGTGTCACGGCCGTCCCGATCAGTCCAGGTCGACGTGCAGCAGGCCCTCCTGAACCACGGTGGCGATGTAGGTGCCGTCCCGGGCGAACAGCCGGCCGGTGGCCAGCCCGCGCGAACCCGACGCGGTCGGCGAGGAGCAGTCGTAGAGGAACCACTCGTCGGCGCGGAACCGCCGGTGGAACCAGAGGGCGTGGTCCAGGCTCGCGCCGACCACCTTGTCCAGTCCCCAGTAGACGCCGTGCCGGGCCAGCGGGGCGTCCAGCAGGGTCATGTCCGAGGCGTAGGTCAGCACACAGACGTGCAGCAGCTGGTCGTCGGGCAGCGTGCCGTCGGCCCGCATCCACACCTGGTTGCGTGCCTCGCGCGGGCCCTTGCCCCGGGACACCCACGGCGGCTCGGACACGTACCGGATGTCGATCGGCCGGGGCGGCAGGGAGATGTTCACGCCCGTCCCGCTGATCGCCCTGGCGTGGTCGGCCATCGTGGGCAGGCCCTCGGGATCGGGCACGTCCGGCATCTGCTCGGCGTGTTCAAGGCCCGGCTGGTCCAACTGGAAGGACGCGGACAGCGAGAAGATCGCCTTGCCGCGCTGGACCGCGATCACCCGTCGGGTGGTGAACGAGCGGCCGTCCCGGGTGCGGTCCACCTCGTAGACGATCGGGATGCTCGGGTCGCCGGGCCGGATGAAGTAGGCATGCAGCGAGTGCACCCGCCGGTCGGCCGGCACCGTCCGGCCCGCCGCGACCAACGACTGGCCGGCCACCTGACCGCCGAACACGCGCACCGAGGAACCCGCGGGGCTGACCCCGCGGAAGATGTTCTCCTCGATGCGTTCCAGATCCAGCAGAGCGATCAGCCGGTCGAGCACGGGCTGGCCGTGCGGCGTCCCGTCGGTGCCGGTCGGCACGTCGCCCACCCGCTGTGCGGCCGGATCAGCCGCGGCGAGCTTCGCCGCCTCCGTCATCGCCCCTCCAGGTCCCGAGGTCCACCCGGGACGGCCGGCGAAGCGGAGGGGCGCTCAGGCGTGGTCCTCCTCGCCCAACCGGTGCACCCGGATGAGATTGGTCGAACCGACCGTACCGGGCGGCGACCCGGCGACGATCACCACCAGGTCACCCGGCTGGTACCGGCCGATGGACAGCAGCGAGGCGTCCACCTGACGAACCATCTGGTCGGTGGAGTCCACACTAGGCACCAGGTAGGTCTCGGTGCCCCAGGTGAGAGCAAGCTGACTCCGAACGTGTTCGTCCGGGGTGAGGGCGAGCAGCGGGAGCGCGGTGTGCAGCCGGGCCAGCCGGCGCACGGTGTCACCGGACTGGGTGAACGCGACCAGCGCCTTGGCGTTGAGCCGCTCGCCGATGTCCCGGGCGGCGTAGGAGATGACGCCCCGCTTGGTGCGCGGCACGTGGGTCAGCGGCGGCGCGGCGACCGACTCGTTCTCCACCGCGCAGACGATCTTGGCCATGGTGGCCACCGACTCGACCGGATAGCGGCCGACGCTCGTCTCACCGGACAGCATCACCGCGTCCGCGCCGTCCAGCACGGCGTTGGCCACGTCGGACGCCTCGGCCCTGGTCGGCCGGGAGTTGTTGATCATCGAGTCGAGCATCTGGGTGGCCACGATGACCGGCTTGGCGTTCTCCCGGGCGATCTGGATCGCCCGCTTCTGCACCAGCGGCACCTGCTCCAGCGGCAGCTCGACGCCGAGGTCACCGCGGGCGACCATGATGCCGTCGAAGGCCAGCACGATGGCCTCAAGGTTGTCGACGGCCTCCGGCTTCTCGATCTTGGCGACCACCGGCAGTCTGCGTCCGACCCGGTCCATCACCTGGTGCACCAGGTCGATGTCGGCCGGCGAGCGCACGAACGACAGGGCGATGAAGTCCACCCCGAGGTTCAACGCGAACTCCAGGTCCTCGATGTCCTTCTCGGACATCGCCGGCACCGACACGTCCATGCCGGGCAGCGACAGGCCCTTGTTGTTGGACACCTGGCCACCCTCGGTGACCTCACAGACCACGTCCGGCCCGTCGATGTCGGTGACCACCAGGCCGACCTTGCCGTCGTCGACCAGCAGCCGGTCGCCGACCCGCGCGTCACGGGCCAGGCCCTTGTACGTGGTGGACACCCGGTCGTGCGTGCCGGCGACGTCCTCGATGGTCACCCGCACGGTGTCACCGGTGCGCCACTCGACCGGACCACCGGCGAAGGTGCCCAGCCGGATCTTCGGTCCCTGGAGGTCGCCGAGGATGCCGACCACTCGGCCGGTCTGCTCGGAGGTGGTCCGGACCAGGTCATAGATCTGCTTGTGGTCCGCGTGGCTGCCGTGGCTGAAGTTCATCCTCGCCACGTCCATGCCGGCCTCGATCAGCGCCCGAAGCTTCTCCGGGGTGCCGGTCGCCGGACCCATCGTGCAGACGATCTTTGCTCGTCGACTCACGTCTTCGGAGCGTAGACCTCTCCGCTGGACCGATCCAGCCGACTGCCCCGGATCAGGTCCGCGCTGAACCTGACGACAGGTCCTGTCAAGTAGCTCACGCCCGCTGTCCCCGGCTCTCGGCCAGGCCGATGTGGTCGGCAGCCCACTCGTTGAGCGGACGCAGGGCCCGCCACCCGGCCCGGACCCGCTCCAACGCCGCCCGCTCGTGCAGCGCGTCGTCCGGCGGGTAGTTGCGAGACAGGAAGATCGACTTGTGGCGGAGCAGGTCGATCCGGGGGTGGTCGGCGGAGAAGCCGCGTGGCGTGGTCTTCAGCCGCTCCCCGCGCAGCTCCCAGCCGCTGCCCTCCTCGGCCAACTCCGCGACCAGCGCGGCCAGCCGCTCGCCGCGCGGTTCGTCGTCCACCGCGGTCCGGTAGCGGGCCAGCTGGGAGGGCTCCATATGGAAGGAGCCGCCGCCGATCAGCAGCCCGTCCGGGCCGACCTGGACGTAGAAGGCGCCCCCGCCGCGCGCCTGCTCCAGCACGCCGCCGCAGTGCGTCTTGTACGGCGTCTTGTCCGCGGCGAACCGCACGTCCCGGTAGGGCCGGAACACCTTGGTCCGGCCGAAGTCGCCGAACTCGCCGGCCAGTTCGGCCAGCAGCGCCGCCATCGGTGCGCGCACGTCGGACTCGTAGACCGCGCGGTGGTCGGTCCAGTACGCCTTGGAGTTGTCGGCGACGAGCCCGTCGTAGAAGTCGATCGCGTGCTCGCCGAAGCCGGTGAATGCTGACACGCGACAAAGCCTAGAACCGGGGTCGGACGCGTTGCCGCGGCCGACCCCGGTCGGGCGGCGGCCCTAGACGACCGCGAGCGGAATCAGGTTGGGCACGACCGGAGAAGGCAGGTCCGAGGCGCCGGTGAGGTAGGCGTCCACCGCGGCCGCGACCGAGCGGCCCTCCGCGATCGCCCACACCACAAGGGAAGCGCCCCGATGCGCGTCCCCGCAGACGAACACGCCCGGGGCGTGGGTCTGCCAGTCCGAACCGCAGGACAGCGTGCCGCGGCCGGTGAGCGACAGGCCGAGGCCCTCGATCAGCGGCATGTGCTCGACGCCCTCGAAACCGATGGCCAGCAGCACCATGTCCGCCGGCAGCACCTCGGTCTGCTCGCTGGTCGGCACGGCCTCGCGCAGCCCGGTCGACGGGTCCCGGCGCACCTTGACCTCGCGCAGCTCGACCGCGACCACCTTGCCCGACTCGTCGCCGATGAACCGCTGCACGGCGACCGCGAACTTCCGTTCGCCGACCTCCTCGTGCGCGGGGTAGGTGCGCAGCACCCATGGCCAGGTCGGCCACGGCGAGCGGTCGTCGTCGCGCAGCTCCGGCGGGCGCGGGTACTGGTCGAGCTGGGTGATGCTGCGCGCGCCCTGCCGGGCAGCGGTGCCGTAGCAGTCCGCACCGGTGTCGCCGCCGCCGATGATCACCACGTGCTTGTCCCGGGCGTCGATCGGGCTGGGTTCGTCGCCCTCGCACGCCCGGTTCGACGGCACCAGGTGCTCCATCGCGAGGTGCACGCCGGTCAGCTCGCGGCCGGGCACGTCCGGTGCGTCCCGGCTGCGCAGCGCGCCCACCGCGAGCACCACCGCGTCGTAGCGGGCATGCAGCTGCTCGACCGACAGGTCACCGCGCCGGCGGCCACCGACCTCGCAGCCGGTGACGAACTTGGTTCCCTCCGCGCGCAGCTGGCCCAGCCTGCGGTCCAGCACCGACTTCTCCATCTTGAACTCGGGAATGCCGTAACGCAGCAGACCGCCCAGCCGATCGTCCCGCTCGTACACGGTGACCTCGTGCCCGGCCCGGGTCAGCTGCTGCGCCGCGGCCAGGCCGGCCGGGCCGGAACCGACCACGGCGACCCGCTTGCCGGAGGACACGGTGGACGGACGCGGCTCGACAAAACCGCTCTCCCACGAGTGGTCCGCGATGGCCTGCTCGACCCGCTTGATGGCCACCGCCCCACCGGACTCCGGTGAGATGGCGAGCACACACGCGGCCTCGCACGGCGCCGGGCACAGCCGCCCGGTGAACTCCGGGAAGTTGTTGGTGGCGTGCAGCCGCTCGCTGGCGAAGGACCACTCGCCCTGCCGGACGAAGTCGTTCCACTCCGGGATCAGATTGCCCAGCGGGCAACCGGCCGAACCCGAGTGGCAGAACGGGATGCCGCAGTCCATGCAGCGGGCGGCCTGCCCACCCACCTGCAGCCCGTCCTCCTCCGGCGTGAGCTTCGCGTAGACCTCGTGCCAGTCGCCCAGCCGCTCGTCCACCGGACGCTTGGGATGGTTGGCGCGGGCGTGCTTCATAAAGCCGTAGGGGTCAGCCACGGGTCGCCTCCATGATGGCCTGGTCCACGTCGCGGCCCTGCGCCTTGGCGATCCGCTCGGCCTCCAGCACCCGCTGGTAGTCCAGTGGCATCACCTTGGTGAAGGCGGCCGAGCGGCGCGGCCAGTCACCCAGCAGCGAGCCGGCGATGGTGGAGCCGGTGAGTTCGTTGTGCTTCGCCACGACCTCGCGCAGCCAGCGCAGGTCCTCGGCGGTCGGCCGCTGCAGTGCGACCATCTCGGCGTTGGCCAGGGCAGGATCGAGGTCGAGCACGAACCCGACGCCACCGGACATGCCGGCGGCCAGGTTGCGGCCGGTCGGGCCGAGCACGACGGCCCGACCACCGGTCATGTACTCGAACGCGTGGTCGCCGACTCCCTCGCAGACCGCGAGGGCACCGGAGTTGCGCACGCAGAACCGCTCGCCGACCCGACCGCGCAGGAACAGCTCGCCGCCGGTCGCGCCGTAGCCGATCACGTTGCCCGCGATGACCTGCCCCTCGGCGGTGAACACCGAGTCGGCGTGCGGTCGCACGGTGATCCGGCCGCCGGACAGGCCCTTGCCGACGTAGTCGTTGGCATCACCGATCATCTCGATGGTGACCCCGGAGGGCAGGAACGCACCGAGCGACTGCCCGGCCGACCCGGTCAGCGTCACGTGGACGGTGTCGTCGGGCAGGCCCTGGCCGCCGTAGCGCCGGGTCACCTCGGCGCCCAGCAGGGTGCCCACCGTCCGGTTCACGTTGCGTACCGGCAGTTCCAGCCGCAGTGAGTGGGCGTCCTCCAACGCGGGCTCGGCCAGCTGGATGAGCGTGCGGTCCAGTGCGTGGGCCAGCCCGTGGTCCTGGTCGCGGACCTTGCGCTTGGCCGAGCCGTACCGGCTCTCCGGCACCGCGAACACCGGCGTCAGGTCCAGCCCGTCGGCCTTCCAGTGCTGGACCGCGTCGTCGGTGTCCAGCAGCTCGGCATGTCCGATCGCCTCGTCCAGCGTGCGGAAACCTAGTTCCGCCAACAGTTCCCGGACCTCCTGGGCGACGAACCGGAAGAAGTTCTCGACGAACTCGGCCTTGCCGGTGTACCGCTTGCGCAGCTCGGGGTTCTGGGTGGCGACGCCGACCGGACAGGTGTCCAGGTGACAGACGCGCATCATCACGCAGCCGGCCACCACCAGCGGCGCGGTGGCGAAGCCGTACTCCTCGGCCCCGAGCAGCGCGGCGATCACCACGTCCCGACCGGTCTTCATGGCGCCGTCCACCTGCACGGTGATCCGGTCCCGCAAACCGTTGAGCAGCAACGTCTGCTGCGTCTCGGCCAGGCCGATCTCCCACGGTGTGCCGGCGTGCTTGAGCGAGTTGAGCGGGGAGGCACCGGTGCCGCCGTCGTGCCCGGACACGAGCACCACGTCCGCGTGCGCCTTGGACACACCGGCCGCCACGGTGCCGATGCCCAGTTCGCTGACCAGCTTCACGTGGATACGGGCGTGTTCGTTGGCGTTCTTCAGGTCGTGGATCAGCTGGGCCAGATCCTCGATCGAGTAGATGTCGTGGTGCGGCGGCGGCGAGATCAGGCCGACGCCCGCGGTGGAGTGCCGGGTGCGGGCGATCCACGGGTAAACCTTGTAACCCGGCAGCTGACCGCCCTCGCCGGGCTTGGCGCCCTGCGCCATCTTGATCTGGATGTCGGTCGCGTTCACCAGGTACTCGCTGGTGACCCCGAACCGGCCGCTGGCCACCTGCTTGATCGCCGAGCGGCGCACCGGGTCGTAGAGCCGTGCGGTGTCCTCGCCGCCCTCACCGGTGTTGGACCGACCGCCGAGCCGGTTCATCGCGATGGCAAGGGTTTCGTGTGCCTCCGCGGAGATCGAACCGTAGGACATGGCGCCGGTGTTGAACCGGGTGAGGATGGTGGAGACGGGCTCCACCTCGTCGATCGGCACCGGCTCGCGACCCTCGCGGAAGCCGAACATGCCGCGCAGCGTGCCGCCCAGCCGGGACAGCCGCTCCACCTCGGCGGTGTACTGGCGGTACACCTTCTCCTGGTTGGTCTTGGCCGAGTGCTGGAGCAGGAACACCGTCTCCGGGGTGAACAGGTGCAGTTCGCCCTCGCGCCGGTAGGCGTACTCGCCGCCGACGTCCAGCCTGCGGTGCACCCGGTCGGTCGGGTTGTCCGGGTAGGCCAGGCGGTGCCGGATGGCGACCTCCTCGGCCAGCACGTCCAGCCCGACCCCGCCGAGCTTGGAGGTGGTGCCGGTGAAGTACTCGTCCAGCAACGGCTGGGCCAGCCCGAGCGACTCGAACACCTGCGCCGCGGTGTAGGCGCCGACGGTGGAGATGCCCATCTTGGACATGATCTTGAGTACGCCCTTGACCAGCGCCTGCACGTAGTTGCGCACCGCCTTGCGAGCGTCCACGCTGCCGATCGCGCCGCGCGCGGCCAGATCCTCGACCGTCTCGAAGGCGAGGTAGGGATTGACCGCGGCCGCGCCGTAGCCCAGCAGCAGGGCGATGTGGTGCACCTCGCGGGCGTCACCGGTCTCCACCACGAGCGCGACCCGCAGCCGCTCCTTGGTGCGCACCAGGTGGTGGTGCACCGCGGAGACGAGCAGCAGCGACGGGATCGGCGCCATCCGGTGGTCGGAGTCCCGGTCGGTGAGCACCAGGGTGCGCGCACCGGCGGTGATCGCCTCGGACGCCTCCCGACGGACCCGCTCGATCGCGGCCGCCAGCGCCTCGCCCCCGCCGTCCACCTCGTACAGTCCGGAAAGGACGGTACAGGCGAAGCCGGGCAGATCCCCGTCGTCGTTGACGTGGATCATCTTGGCCAGGTCGTCGTTGTCGATCACCGGCGAGTTGAGCTGAATGTGCCGGCAGGACGCCGGGCCGGGCTCCAGCAGGTTCTGCTCCGGACCCATGATCCGGGCCACCGAGGTGACGATCTCCTCGCGGATCGCGTCCAGCGGCGGGTTGGTCACCTGGGCGAAGTTCTGCTTGAAGTACTCGTAGAGCAGCCGGGATCGCTGGGACAGCACGGCCGGCGGGGTGTCGGTGCCCATCGAGCCGAGCGGTTCCGCGCCCTTCTCCGACATCGGCGTGAGCAGGATGCGCAGTTCCTCGTCGGTGTAACCGAAGGTGAGCTGCCGGCGGAGCACGGACTCGTGCGGCTGGATGACGTGCTCGCGGGCGGGCAGGTCGTCCAGGTGCAGCAGACCGGCGTGCAGCCACTCGTCGTAGGGCAGCTCGTTGGCCAGTTCGCCCTTGATCTCCTCGTCGTCCACGATGCGGCCGGCGGTCGTGTCCACAAGGAACATCCGGCCCGGCTGCAGGCGACCCTTGGCGACCACCTGGTCGGCCGGGATGTCCAGCACACCGGCCTCGCTGGCCAGCACGACCTTGTCGTCGCTGGTCTGCCACCAGCGGCCGGGACGCAGGCCGTTGCGGTCCAGCACCGCGCCGACCAGGTTGCCGTCGGTGAAGGTGACACAGGCCGGACCGTCCCACGGCTCCATCAGGCTCGCGTGGAACTGGTAGAAGGCACGGCGTTTGGGGTCCAGCGTGCCGTGATTCTCCCACGCCTCCGGGATCATCATCAGCACGGCGTGCGGCAGCGACCGACCGCCGAGGTGCAGCAGTTCCAGCACCTCGTCGAAGGACGCGGAGTCCGAGCCGTCCGGGTCGCAGATGGGGAAGAGTCGAGCCAGGTCACCGGGGATCAGGTCGGACTCCAGCAGCGCCTCACGGGCGCGCATCCGGTTGCGGTTGCCCCGGATCGTGTTGATCTCACCGTTGTGCGCGACGTACCGGTAGGGATGCGCCAGCGGCCAGGACGGGAAGGTGTTGGTGGAGAATCGGCTGTGTACCAGGGCGATCGCCGTGGTCAGCCGCTCGTCCAGCAGGTCGGTGAAGAACGCCGGCAGCTGCCCGGTGGTCAGCATTCCCTTGTAGACAAGGGTTCGGGCTGACAGCGACGGGAAGTAGGAGCCACAGCCGGCGACCGCGGTGTCCCGCTCTACCCGCTTGCGCAGGCAAAAAGTCAACCGGTCCAAGGCGATCCCGGTTGGACGTTCACCATTTCGGTCGGGTTCGCCGGCGACGAAGAGCATGGCGAAGTGCGGCATCACCGACCGGGCGGCCGGGCCGACACCCGCGGCTTCGAGGGCGACCGGCACCTCCCGCCAGCCCAGCACGATCAGGCCTTCTTCGACCGCGGCCCGTTCGGTCAGCTCGATCGCCTTGGCCCGTTCGTCGAGGTCGACGGGCAGGAAGGCGATGCCGGCGGCGTAGCCGAGCGCGCCGTTCTCGTCGGATTCGGGCAGGGCGAAGTCCACCGAGGCGCGCAACAGCGCGTCCGGCAACTGCACCAGAATGCCCGCGCCATCGCCGCTGGTCGGCTCGGCGCCGGCCGCACCGCGATGGTCGAGGTTGGCCAACGCGGTCAGCGCGTCGGAGACGATCTGATGCGATCGTCGGCCGCGGATGTCGGCAACCATGGCGACACCGCAGGAATCCCGCTCTTCCGCAGGGTCATACAGACCCTGGGGGCCCGGGATGGCGGAGAAGATCACTGCCCGACCTCCCTCGTCGTCCTGGAGTTGTCTAACGGGTGCTTGTGGCGCCCGGCCGGGACGACGATGGCCCGCAGTGTGTTCGTCGCGTTGACGTGACTCTAACAGTCACGAAACATTACGACACCTACGAAAGAGTGATACGCGCCATTTTTTGGTAACGACTCGGCCGCTAGGAGCGATTGAACCTCTGCGCCGGTCAACCCTTTGACTCGCTAAGCATACCCGAGCCGCGACGGTGCTGCCGATATGCGCCGGTCACCGGGGGTATAGCGACGCTCGCCGTCCGGCGTCAGCCGGACGGGTTCAGTATCCGGACTGCATACGGAACTCTGCTACGACGGCCTTCTGGTAACGATCGACTACCGTCGGTCACCCGGATTGTCGACAGTCAACACCTGTCCATTTGGCCGATTTCGTGCTAACCCGCGCGGGAACCTCAACTCAGATACCGATCCGCCGACAATCTGCCGAAAGTTGTCCACATCGGACCAGGTTTGTCCACAGGCCGCCACAGCACCACTTTTCGAGCCACTTGATCAACTAGACTTGAACCGGGGGGCGCCCCTGGGAGGTCAGCCGAAACTGGGGCCACCTGGGAGGTCGGCCGATTTTTTTGGCACGCCCGCGCTTTTGGCGGCCCGCAGGGCCAACTGCTCAGGCTACCCGGCCGACTCGCGCGCCTGGTTCGTCCGCGCGCCTGGTTCGCCCGCACTCCCGGTGACCGCACGCCTGGTTCGCCCGCACGTCAAGTCGCGCCGCACTCCGGTCGCTCGCATCCCCGGTTCACCGCACGTCGGGTCGTGCCACACACCCGGTCGACCGCATCCCCATCCCGGTTCACCCGCAGGCCCGGTCGACCCACACTCCCTGCCATCCCACCAGAGTTGGCCGCCGCTCGGCCCACCACGCGCGGCGAAACCTCCGCTCAGGCGTCGGTTTCGGGAGCGGTGGTTTCGGGAGCGGTGGTTTCGGTTTCGGCCGAGGCGGTGTCAGCCGGAGCGGCGCTGACCTTGGCGGTTTCGCTCTCGGCGGAAGGAGCTTCGAGTGACTCGGCAGCCACAGTGGACGTAGCTGGCTTCGCCGATTCCTTGCTATCAGCCGAATCCCGCTCGGCGACCACCTCGGAGCCGGCGGCAGACTCGCCAGCCGCGCCCGGCTCAGCAGTCTCAGCCGCCGGCTCAGCAGCAGTACCCGACTCAGCAGTACCCGGCCCAGCAGCACTCGACTCAGCAGCACTCGACTCAGCCGCGCCGGCAGTGGCCTCGGTCGCCTCCCCCGGAGCCTCCGTCGACGCCATCTCCGCCGTATCCACCGGTGACACGAAACCGCGGAACGTCGTCGGGTCCTCACGGGGGCCACGCCCGCGTGCCAGGAAGAAGTACAGCGTGCCGCCGATGAACAACAGCGTCATCATCCAGACGTTGACCCGCACGCCGAAGATGTGCGTCGCCTCGTCGCTGCGCATCAGCTCGATGAAGAACCGGCCGAACGCGTACGCCGCCACATACAGGGCGAGCGCCCGGCCGTGCCCCAGCCGCAGCCTGCGGTCGACCAGCACCACGATGATCGCGACGATGACGTCCCAGACCATCTCGTAGAGGAACGTCGGGTGCACGATCGCGATCGGGACGTGGTTGATCGCCACCCCGTTCAGGTCGTCGGGCAGCCCGGTCGTCTGGTTGACCCGCTGGAAGATCTCCAGGCCCCAGGGCAGCGTCGTCGGGCCGCCGTAGAGTTCCTGGTTGAAGTAGTTGCCCAGCCGCCCGATCGCCTGCGCCACCGCGAGTGTCGGCGCGATCGCGTCGGCGACGAAGGGCAGCCGAACACCTCGGCGCCGGCAGGCGATCCAGGCGCCCACCCCGCCGAGGAAGATCGCGCCCGGGATACCGAGCCCGCCGTCCCAGATCTCCAGTGCGGCGATCGGGTTCTTGCCCGCGCCGAAGTACCGCCACCAGTCCGTGCAGACGTGGTACAGCCGCCCGCCGACCAGCCCGAACGGCACCGCCCACACCGCCACGTCGGTGATGAAGCCGCGCTGGCCGCCGCGGGCGACCAACCGGCGCTCCGACCAGACGATCGCCACGATGATGCCGACGATGATGCACAGCGCGTAGGCCCGGATGGGGATGGCACCGAGGTGCCAGACCCCCTGCGACGGGCTCGGAAGGTACGTCAGGGCGGGACCGGTGGCGAATCGCACAGGCTCACCGTAATGGGCGACGGTGCGGTCGCCGTCAACGCCCCACAGGAGCTTCGACCGGCGTGCGGACGCCCTCGGCCAGCTCGGCGGCCAGGCTGCGGACCGCCTCGGCGCCGCCCTGTTCAACGGCGGTGACGAAGGCCGAACCGACGATCACCGCGTCGGCGAACGAGGCCACCTCGGCGGCCTGCTCGCGGGATCGGACACCCAGCCCGACCCCGACCGGCAGGTCGCTGTGCGCCCGCACCCGGCGCACCAGGCCGGGCGCCGCGCTGCCGACCACGTCCCGCGCGCCGGTCACGCCCATCACCGCGGTGGCGTAGACGAAACCGCTGGTCACCTCGGTGGTGCGGACGATCCGCTCCTCGGTGGAGGACGGCGCGAGCAGGAAGATCTTGTCCAGGTCGTGCGCCTGGGCAGCGGCCAGCCAGTCGGCGCCCTCGTCCGGGATGAGGTCGGGCGTGATGATGCCCAGCCCGCCGGCAGCGGCGAGGTCACGGGCGAAGGCGTCCACCCCGTAGTGGTAGACCGGGTTCCAGTAGGTCATCACGACCGCCCGGCCACCGGCCGACGCGATCGACTCGACCACGCCGAACAGCTCACGCAGCCGGAAACCGCCGCGCAGCGCCTGGTCGGCGGCGGCCTGGATGGTCGGGCCGTCGAGCACCGGGTCGGAGAACGGCATGCCGACCTCGACCAGGTCGCAGCCGCCGTCGATCAGTGCGGTGAACAGGTCCTTGGACCGAGCGGAGTCGGGGTAGCCGGCCGGCAGGTAGCCGATCAGCGCGCCGCGGCCTTCCGACCGGGTCTGCTGGAAGAGCGGGTCCAACCGGCTCACTTCGACTCCTCAACCAGGTTGAACCACTTGTTCGCGGTGTCCATGTCCTTGTCGCCGCGACCGGACAGGTTCACCAGGATCATGCCCTCCGGGCCGAGTTCCCTGCCCAGCTGCACCGCGCCGGCCAGCGCGTGCGCCGACTCGATCGCCGGGATGATGCCCTCGGTGCGGGCCAGCAGCCGGAACGCTTCCATCGCCTCGGCATCGGTGACCGAGCGGTACTCGGCGCGGCCGAGGTCCTTGAGGTAGGAGTGCTCCGGGCCGACGCCCGGGTAGTCCAGGCCGGCGGAGATCGAGTAGGCCTCGGTGATCTGGCCGTCGTCGTTCTGCAGCAGGTAGGACCGGGAGCCGTGCAGCAGACCGGGAGTGCCCTCCGACAGGGTGGCGCCGTGCTCGCCGGTGTCGATGCCCTTGCCGCCGGGTTCGAGCCCGACCAGGCGGACCGACGGGTCGTCGACGAAGCCGTGGAAGATGCCGATCGCGTTGGAGCCGCCGCCGACGCACGCGGCCACCGCATCGGGCAGCCGACCGGTCTGTTCGAGGATCTGCTCGCGCGCCTCGATCCCGATCACCTTGTGGAAGTTGCGCACCAGCAAGGGGAACGGGTGCGGACCGGCCGCGGTGCCCAGCACGTAGTGCGTGGTGTCCACATTGGTCACCCAGTCGCGCAGCGCCTCGTTGATGGCGTCCTTGAGCGTGCGCGAACCGGACTTGACCGGGATCACCTCGGCGCCCAGCAGCCGCATTCGGGCGACGTTGAGCGCCTGGCGCTCGGTGTCCACCTCGCCCATGTAGATCACGCAGTCCAGGCCCATCAGCGCGGCGATCGTCGCGGTGGCCACGCCGTGCTGGCCGGCGCCGGTCTCCGCGATCACCCGCTTCTTGCCCATGCGCTTGGTGAGCAGGCCCTGGCCCAACACATTGTTGATCTTGTGCGAACCGGTATGGTTGAGGTCCTCGCGCTTGAGGAAGACCCGGGTGCCGCCGATGTGCTCGGCGAACCGGGGAGCCTCGGTGAGCAGCGAGGGCCGACCGGCGTAGTCGCGCAGCAGCCGCAGCAGCTCGCCGGTGAACTCCGGATCGATGCGCGCCTTGTCGTACTCGGCGCTCAGCTCGTCCAACGCGGCCATCAGCGCCTCGGGCATGAACCGGCCGCCGTAGGCACCGAAGTACCCACGAGCGTCCGGGTCGTGCCTGTCGGGCTCGGGCGTGATGTTCTCGGGCTGGTCGGTCCGGGTCTGCTCAGTCACCTGGTGGGCCTCGGGCATGCTGGATGGGAACCGGCGGTGACCAGTTTGACCACTGCCGTCTTCGGATCGCTGCTGGTGACCAGGCCCTCGCCGACCAGCACGGCGTCCGCGCCGTAACCGGCGTAGGCCATCAGGTCGGCCGGGCCACGGACCCCGGACTCGGCGATCTTGACCACTTCGAACGGCAGCCCGGGAGCGAGCCGGCCGAACACGTCGCGATCGACTTCGAGGGTATGGAGGTTGCGGGCGTTGACGCCAATGATTTTGGCGCCGGCCTCCAGCGCGCGGTCGGCCTCCTCGGCGTTGTGCACCTCGACCAGCGCGCCCATGCCCAGCGACTCGACCCGGTCCAGCAGCGCTTCGAGCGCGTTCTGCTCCAGCGCCGCGACGATCAGCAGCACCATGTCCGCGCCGTGCAGCCGGGCCTCGTGCACCTGGTAGGGGCTGACGGTGAAGTCCTTGCGCAGCACCGGGACGTCCACCGCGGCCCGGACGGCGTCCAGGTCGTCCAGCGAACCGCCGAACCGGCGCTTCTCGGTGAGCACACTGATCACCCGGGCGCCCGCGTCGGCGTAGTCCTTGGCCAGGGTCGCCGGGTCCGGGATGTCGGCCAGCTCACCCTTGGACGGGCTGCGCCGCTTGACCTCCGCGATCACCCCGACGTCGGCGGCCCGCAGCGCGGACATCACGTCCCGCGGGGGCGCCACCTTCGCGGCCTTTTCCTTGAGTTCGTCGAACGGCAGCACGGACTCGCGCTCGGCGAGATCCTCCCGCACACCCTCGATGATGGATTCCAGCACACTCACGGCCTCACCCCGTTGGCAGTGTTGGATTCCGCCACCGTATTGGATTTCACAACAGTGTTGGATTTCTCGAAGACCGAACCGGCATCAGGAACGCCGTCGGATGGTTCAACTGGAAGCTTGCGCACGCCCACTTCCCCTTCCCGCCGAAACGATGCTAACCCCGGCCATTGGGGCGTTCGGGACTGGGTCAGTCCTGGGTGGGGTCTTTGCCCTCGGAAAGGGCCTGCCAGAGCTGGGCCTCGGAGGTGGCCGCACGCTTGGCCGCGGAGGGGGTCTGGTAGCTGCCTCCCAGCTTGGGCAGCCGGGCCGCGGCGCGCACCACGAGCGCGCCGGCGGCGATCAGCAGCAGCCCGCCGACCAGCGCGAGCGCGTGCCCACCGAGGACCTGCCACCGCGGGTAGCCGGCCGGGTGCGCACCGAACACGCCCGGCAGGCCGGACACCCCGATCCACAGCACGGCAAGCCCGGCGACGACCACCAGGCCGCCGACGATGCGCCGGAACCAGCCGCCGATGGCGAGCACTGCGGCGATCCCGGCCAGCGCAAGTAAGGCCAGTGCGACCAGACCGGGCTCCACCTGTGACCCGGCCTGCCTGACCACGGTCCGGCCGTGCAGCGGGGTGAGCTGGGTGGTCCAGGTCCAGGTGAGCCGGGAAGCCAGCCACACCACCAGCGCACCGAGCGCGAGCAGTAGCACGACCGTCCACATCAGACGGGCGCTGGACCGGACCGGCTGATCAGGCACCGGGAACCGACACCGTCGTCACCGGGGTGGGCCGCCGGATGGTCTCGGCGGTGGCGATCGCGGAGAGCACCGCGCGTGCCTTGTTGAGGGCCTCGGCGTCCTCGGCCACCGGATCGGAGTCGGCCACGATGCCGCCGCCGGCCTGCACGTAGGCGACGCCGTCGCGGATCAGCGCGGTGCGGATGGCGATCGCGGTGTCCGCGTCGCCGGCGAAGTCGAGGTAGCCGACCACGCCGCCGTAGAGACCACGGCGAGTGGGTTCGAGTTCTTCGATCAGTTCCATCGCCCGGGGTTTGGGTGCGCCGGACAGCGTGCCGGCCGGGAAGCACGCGGTGACCGCGTCGAAGGCGGTCTTGCCCTCGGCCAGTTCACCGGTGACCGTGGAGACGATGTGCATCACGTGGCTGTAGCGCTCGACCCGGAAGAATTCCAACACCCGCACGGTG
>DATATV010000095.1:0-83977 GCA_036268615.1 Pseudonocardiaceae bacterium | reverse complement strand
CGAGCTCCGGGAGCTCGTCATGCGGCTGAGGGCGCTGGACCGCAGGCGCGCGTACGCCCGGCCCCCGATCAGCGAGATCGCTGGCCTGCGGCTTGATCCCTTCCGCCGGGAGGTCTTCCGCGACGGGCGCTACGTCGCGCTCACCCGCAAGCAGTTCGCCGTGCTCGAAGTCCTCGTCGCTGCCGGAGGCGGTGTCCTCAGCGCCGAAGAGCTACTGGAGCGGGCCTGGGATGAGAACGCCGACCCCTTCACCAACGCCGTCCGCATCACCGTCTCCGCCCTGCGCAAACGACTCGGCGAACCATGGCTCATCGCCACGGTGCCCGGCGTCGGCTACCGAATCGACACCGGCATGGACACCACCGACCCTGACGGTCCTCATGAATAGACGCCCTGGGCTCAGTGCCCGGCTGAAGCTCACCATCAGCTACGCCGGATTCCTCGTCATCGCCGGAGCTCTTCTGTTGGCCGTGGTGTGGATGTTCCTGTTGCGCTATGTGCCCGACAGCGACAAGGGTCTGCTCGGGTTCGCGCCGAGCCGGGAAGTCCTCCTCCGCGCCTTCGCCCCCGCCGAGGCCGCCGCACTGGTCTTCCTGCTCCTGTTCGGTCTCCTGGGCGGATGGGTCCTCGCCGACCGGATGCTCGCGCCACTCACCCGGATCGCGGACGCGGCACGGATGGCCGCGAACGGATCGCTGTCCCACCGGATCCGGATGGACGGTCCCAAAGACGAATTCCGCGAACTCGCCGACGTGTTCGACACCATGCTCGAACAGCTCGAATCCCATGTCACCGAACAGCAGAGGTTCGCTGCGAACGCCTCCCACGAACTGCGCACCCCGTTGGCGATCTCGCAGACACTCCTCGAAGTCGCCCGCAACGACCCCATGCGGGACCAGGAGGAACTCATCGAACGCCTGCACGCTGTCAACACGCGGGCGATCGACCTCACCGAGGCGCTCCTGCTGCTCAGCCGAGGCGACCGCAGGAGCTTCACCTGCGAGCCCGTCGACCTCTCCCTCATCGCCGAGGAAGCCACCGAAACGCTGCTGCCGCTGGCCGAACAGCGCAGGATCACCCTCGGCGTCACCGGCGAGGCAACCCGGACCGTCGGCTCCGCGGCGCTCATCCTGCGGATGGTGACGAACCTCGTCCAGAACGCCATCGTGCACAACCTCCCCACCGGCGGCACCGTCACGGTCCACACCGAATCGCGGCACAGGACGAGCGTGCTGTGGGTCGAGAACACGGGCCATCCGCTCCCGTCGGAACTTGTGCCGGCGCTGACCGAACCCTTCCAACGCGGAACGGAACGCGTCCGCACCGACGACCATGCCGGCGTCGGACTCGGGCTGGCCATCGTGCACAGCATCGTCCGAGCACACGACGGCACCCTCGACCTCACACCCCGCCCCGCCGGCGGCCTCCTCGTCACGATTCGACTCCCCGGCACGCCGTAGTCAGCGCGCTGCGAGCTTGTCGGCGGACTTTTCGGCGGACCGCAGGGGTTCCGACAAGATGCGACTCGTCCGGCGGTCCGTGGGGTGTGCGCGGGAGAGGGCGCGGCACCGACGGACGGCCGGACGAGTCAGTGGGGGAGGCGGGGTCTCAGATTCCGGTGAGGTCGTTGATCAGGCGTTCCACGTCGAAGTGGTCCACCTCGGTCCCGGCGGGCACCAGCTCCAGGGTGGTCTGCAGGAAGTCCTCGGTGGCGTCGAGGTCCAGTTCGAAGGTGGCCTCGCCGCTCGGGGAGTGGATCTCCAGCACCAGCGTTTCGGTGTCCTCGCCCGGGCGCACTCGCAGGTCACCGAGGCCGGCGGGCTCGCTCAGGCCCTCGATGAGCAGGTCGCGGGAGAAGATCCATTCGACCCAGCGGCCGCGTTCGGCGCAGAACGCGACGGTCACCGCGAACGGCTCGGCGCTGTCGTAGGACCACCGGGTCTGGATCGGCGTCTGCGTTCCGTACAGGGCGGCGATCTGCTCGTGGTGAATCGTGTTGGTGGACATCGTCACCCTCCAGCCATCTCGATCACGGTCGGCCCCCGCGGTCCTGGTAGGCAGCTGGTGGCCGTTGTAGCGATGAGACGCGCGGGCTGACGCGATCTGATGCGAAAAAGGACGAAGTCGCCTGATAGTGCTATCAAGACCCGAATGGAGATCACCCGTTCGGGTCAAAACCGGTGGCGGGGGTCACTACGACCCCCGCCAGGGTGTGCCGCGGGGCTGTCGGTTCAGCCGGCGGGGGCGGCTTCGGGGTCCTCGGCCAGGGATGCCTCGGTGACCAGGGTGTCGGTGCGGCTGCCCCGTAGAGCGAGCACCGCGAGCAGGCAGGAGACGAAGGCCGCGGCCCCGCAGACGATGTAGCCGATCGCGTAGCCGTTGCCAAGGGCGTCGACGGCGATGGATGCCGCGCCGCCGGGCGGGGAACTGGGCGGGACCGAGTTGACCGCGAGCGGACCGCCCTCCTGGGCCACCGCGGCGGCCGCGCCCTTGACCTGATCGGACAGTGACGACGTGGCCAGGTTGCCGCTGAACACCGACGCGGCCCGGCTCAGCGCGACCGCGCCGATGATCGCCGGTCCGAGGGTGAAACCGAAGTCGCGCAACAGACTTGTCGACGCGCTGGCCATGCCGGCGAAGTGGTTGGGCACCGTGTTCACGGCGGTCGCGGTGATCGACGAGACGGTCAACGCGAAGCCGATGCCGACCAGCGCGAGTGGCAGGATCAGCGCGCTGAGCGCCTGGTTGTGCACGTCGATACTCGCCGCGATGAAGTCGCCGGCCGCCATCAGCAGCAGACCGACCGACAGCAGCCAGCGCGGGTTCACCCGCTCCAGCAGCCGTGAGGTCACCGGCTCCAACACCAGCGTGATGCCGTTGAGCAGGATGAACGCCACCGAGGTGCGCAGCGGGCTCTGGTGCTGGATCGGGCCAAGCCGGATGCTCGTCGCGTAGGCCGTGCCCAGGAAGCTGAACATGCCGACCACGGCGATGATCGAGGCGACCGTGAATGCCCGGTTGCGGAACAGGTCCAGCCGCAGCATCGGCGCCGCGGCCCGTCGTTCGGCCACCACGAACAGCGCGATGAACACTGCGGCGACAACAAACGCGACGATCACCGAGGGCGCGCCCCAGCCCTCGCTCTGGCCCTGGATGACGGCGTAGAGCAGGGCGAACAGGCCAACCAGGATGGTCACCTGGCCACCCCAGTCCAGCGACCGCCCGGCCGGCGCGCTGGAGTTCCGCGCGATCAGCAGCGACACGATCGCACTGACCGCGGCGATCACCAGCACGACCACGAACGCCCAGCGCCAGGAGCCGTAGTTGCCGGTGATGCCACCGATCACCGGGGCGATGAAACCGCCGGTGGACAGGGCCGCGGCCCAGATGGCGATGCCCCGGGCCCGGTCCCGGGTGGTGTGCGTGCCGGCGGCGATCATCGCCAAGGAGGTCGGGAAGAGCGCGGCCGCGCCGAGGCCGGCGAGCGCCTGGCCGACCCAGAGTTGGTGCACGCCGCCGGCCAGTGAGGCGACGAGTTCGCCGACGGCGATCAACCCGGCACCGCCGACCAGCAGCCGTTTCCGGCCGAACAGGTCACCCAGCACGCCGAAGGTCAGTTCCAGCACGGTCACCGGCAGCAGGAACGCGTCGGAGATCCAGGTGAGCTGGGAGCCGATGGGATGGAGGTCGGATTGGAACAGCCCGTTCAGGGTGGCCGGAATGGCCAGTCCGATCTGGGCGACGCAGACCGCGAGGCAGCCGGCGATCAGGGTTCCCCTACCGAGCGAATGAGTGGACTGGGCTGCATAACTCCGGGTCATCCGGCACCGTCCTCGCAGGTGTTGTGTGCCTCCTTGCACACGAGGTGGAGACTGCCACAGATGTCAACAGACGTACAGGATTCCTGTCTAACCGTGGTTCGGCTTCCGCGCAGGTCGGGGCGGCGTTTCGGGGTCAGTGCGGCGGGCGGTCGGCCAGTGCGCCCCGGCACGAGTTGAGGTGTGCGCGCAGGTTGGCGGCCTGCTTCCCGGTCAGGCCGACGAGCATCGTGGCCTCCAGTTCGGCCACCTCGTCCCGGTGTCGGTCGAGCAGGGCGCGGCCGGGTTCGGTCAGTCGGATCATCAGCCTGCGCCGGTTGGTCGGATCGCGGTGTCGGCTGATCAGGCCACGGTCCTCCAGTGCGGTCACCATGTCGGCCATGGTCTGCGTGGTGACGAAGGAGTTGCGGGCCAGTTCGGCCGCGGACAGGTCGGCCCGGCGTTCCAGCACGGTCAGCGCGGTGTACTGCAGTGCGGTCGTCCCGGAGGGCTTGAGCAGGTCGTCCAGCCGGGCGCGGATCGCCAGCTCGACCTGCTTCACCACGTACAACAGAGTGGGTTCGGTCGCCGCCGACTGCTCCGCCACGGCGATGATTCTGTCGGACGACGGGCTGTCTGCACTGGACATCGGGACATCTTCGCCGGGTCGGTCCGGGATGACAACAACGCAGCTCACCTGGCGTGGCGTGGCTCGGACGATGGTCAAGTGCGGTTCTGGGAGCGGCTACGCGGACCGCGAACAACGGATTCTTGTTGCCGAAACATGCCGCGGATAAGCTGCCTAACGGTGTCAGGTTCCCTGTCCAAATTCGGTGGATGGCTCCCCGTCGATCGGCGCGTGGAGGCAACATTTCACACCCTGCCGTGTGTGTACTCACCCGACGGACCCCGTGACCGGCGCCGTCGGGGTCGTTGCACCGGCAATGAGCTGCGCGGACGACTTTTCGACCCCGCGACGGAACCGCGACCAGCAAGTACCCATCGAACAGGTCGGGTCGTTGAACGGACGGTTGATCCGGGACGGCCCGAGCAGCATGATCTCGGAAGCGGGGGCGGTCCGGACCCGGTGCGAAAAGGAGGAGATCGGGTGGCCGGAAGGCCACTGAGAACCTGATCCGAATTCAGCGGTGTCGCTGCCCGTACCCCGCGTGCGGAACGACCAGTGAGGGTTGCGTCGGTGTTCATGAACGTACCGGTTCGGCGAAGAGTGGCTGTGGTGTTTCCCGGACAGGGCGCCCAGCAGGCCCGGATGGGTGCCGGTCTCTACGGGGTCGAACCGGTTTTCACCAAGGCGATGGACGAGTTCTTCCTGGCCAGCGGCGACGACGGCCCGCTGCTGCGCGAGGACTGGCTGGCCGCCGAACCGGGACCGCTGTTCGACGACTGCTCCCGGGCCCAGCCGTTGCTCTTCGCGGTCGGCTACGCACTGGGTGTCGCGGTGGCCGCACGTGGCGTGCCGATCACGACCCTGGTCGGACACAGCGTCGGCGAGCTGGCCGCGGCCGCCATCGCCGGTGTGTTCAGCATCCAGGACGGCGCGACGGTGCTGGCCGCGCGGACCAGGGCGATGGCCGCGACCGAGCCGGGCGGCATGCTCGCGGTGGCCGCCGGCTTCGACCGGGTCCGCGAGGTGCTCGGCGCCGACATGGCCGCCAGGGGCATCGCGGTCGCCGCGATCAACAGTCCGCGGCAGACCGTGCTCGCCGGCACCGACGACGCACTGACCAGGGCGCGGACCGGACTGTCGGCCAACCAGATCGGGTGGCACCCGGCCAAGGCGAGACAGGCCTTCCACAGCCCGCTGTGCGCTGGCGCGGCGACCGAGTTCAGCGAGGTGTTTCGGCAGATCAGCCTACGTGCGCCGACGACGCCGATCCTGTCCACCTACACCGGCCGGGACGTGACCGACGAGGAAGCGGTCACGCCAGATTTCTGGTCGACGCAGCTGGCCAGGCCGGTATTGTTCTGGGCAGCTGTGGACGATTTGCTGAGTTCTGGGCACTACCTGCTGCTCGAAGCCGGGCCAGGTGGCAGTTGCGCCGCTCTGCTTCGCCGGCACCACGCCATCAGATCCGGGTCCAGCATTGTGCTGCCCCTACTGCCGGCCGGACCGGAAAAGGAGGCGAGCCGTTCGTTCGACAAAGCGATTTCCGATGCTGTTTCGCTGACCGAAGTACCGGTCGGCTGCTGATCAACTGTCCCTGACGGGGCAGCACACGACCGAACGTGCCGGATCGATGAGGGATCGTCGACTCCGGGGCCTCGGTCGACAGTCACCACAGGCAAACGGGGGTTTGTCCATGGACACGTTTACTTTGTCCACCTACGATTCGTGGCTCAAGCGAATCTACGATCACATCTCGCCCAACTTCTACAGAGCCGAGCCCCGCTTACGGGCCTGGACCTATCTGCGAAGTCTCGCCGATTCCCCGGCGGACGGCCGGGCGTCGCGTCGACACCTGGCCACCTATCCCGGCGAGCGCAGGGCGGACGGCGCGCAACGCCTGCTGACCAGCGCGCAGTGGGACGAGGACCGGGTCCGGGTGGATCTGCTCGGATTCGTCAAGTCCACTTTCGGTGCCCGGGGCGGCACGCTCTATGTCACCGAAATGGTCTTTCCGAAAAAGGGAATGCACGCGGCCGGTGTCGAACGGCAGTTCAGCGTGGAGAGCTCGCGCAACGAGAACTGTCAGATCGGCATTCTGCTTTTCTACGAGGCCGCCGACGGATCGCTGTTGTTCATCGACCGGGATCTCTATGTGCCGGAGAGCTGGATCGACGACCCGGACCGGAGTCGCCGGGTGTCCATGCCGCCCGGCCTGCGCTACCGGTCCAAGTCGGCGATCGCGGCCGAACTGGTGAACCGGGCGATCGCGGGCGGTCTGGTGCCGAGGTGGACGCTGGTCTCGGTGCTCTGCTCGGACTGGCTGGCCGTGCGGCAGGCGTTGCAGCGCTACGGCCTGCCGCACCTGATGGCGTTGACCCCGGGCGAGTTCAGCGCGCATGCCCGCACGTCCGGGCCGCAGACCCGGACGGCGGCGCTGGAGTCCGGCGTCGGCGGCGGCCCGATTCCGAGTCAGCAGCGGCGGTCCGCCGGTCCGCTACGGCTGCGGGCGATGACCACGCCGATGGACCCGACGTCCGACTTCGAGGTCTCCTATCTGGTGGACAGCGCGGCAGCGCGTGGCGGTGGCCGGTTCTCCGGGCACTACTACGCGTTCACCGAGCGGGACACCGGCGGCGCGCCCCTGGTGGACGCGGTGGCCAGCCTGAACGGGCTGGCGACCCGGGTGGCCAGGTCACGTGACGAGATCGGTGTCGACCGATACGAGGTGCGCAGTTGGCGTGGCTGGTACCGGCACATGACCCTGGCCATGATCGCGCAGACCGCGATGAGCATGTCCAGGGCGAACGAGTCCGGCCGCTGGGGTGCCCGCCCGGTGGCCTCCGCGTGCTAGCGGTGTCAGCCGCTGGCGGTTAGCTCGCGTTCCAGCGGGGTGCGGAATCGGGGTGTGACCCGGGTGTCCCCGAGGTCGGCGGCCAGTTGTTCGGCCGCCGACCGAACCGCCCCGGTGACCTCCGCGCCCACCTCGGTGAGCAGCCGGAAGGCGATCTCGCCGTCCTTGCGCTGACCCCAGCCGCCGACGATCCGCCCGTCGCTCCACACCGTCGGCCCGATGTTGCCCGACCGGTCGAACAGCGCGGCCGCGTGCTCGCCGAGGAACCAGTCGCGCTGGTTCCAGCCCATCGGGGTCGGGTCCAGCGCGGGCAGCAGCGCCACCCACGGTTCGGGCTCGGGTACCGGGTCCACGTCGTCGCCGAGTACCAGCCCGGTGACACCGCCCAGGTCGACCTCGGCCGGGCCGATCCGGGCGAGTGCCGTGCGCACCTGCCCCAGCGTCAGCCCGGTCCACCAGCGCAGGTCCTCGACCGTGCCCGGTCCGAAACTCGCCAGCCAGCGCCGGACCAGCTCCACCTGTGCCGTCTCGGCGGCCCAGTCGGTCGCCGTCGAGGTCAGCCAACTTGCCGCCGGCCACCAGGTGTACTGGCTGGAGGTCCAGGAACCGCGCGGCCGGCCGCGGACGATCCGGCCCTGCGCGCCCAGCCCGAACAACACCCGGGTGCCGAGGTTCTGCTTGGCGGCGTACGACTTGTCCGGCGAGGCCAGGATCGCGGTGCGCAGCCGGGGCTCGTCCTGGGCCAGTTCGGCCGCGGTCGCCGTGCCGCGAGCGGCCAGCGCGCGCAGGGCGGTGTCCTCGACGTCGCGCAGCCAGCCGGCCGGGTCGGTCGCGATGCCGTACTGCTCGATCACCTGCAACAGTTTCTTGCGTTCCCGGGCGGCGATCAGGTCCGTGCACGCGGCCTGGAGCACCGGCGCGGTGGCGACCGGCACGACGAACATGGTCCGGCGCATCCCCAGCAGCCGCACCAGTTCCCGCCGTTCGTAGAGCGCGTCCTCGACGGCCGCGCTGTCCGGCTGCCGGGTCCGGGCGAGCACGGCGAGGACCACCGAGGCCGGGTCGCTACCGTGCAGGGCGAGCAGGCTCTCCGCGACCTGGACCGGGGTGTCCGCGCGGGCGTCGGCGGCCAGCCGGTGCCGCCGGCCCAGTCGGGCTCTGCGCTGGTCCGGGCCGATCGTGGGCAGGGCGGTCATGGCTCGACGCTAACCCAACCCGCCGACGGCTTCCGGGCCGGGAACGACGACGTCCATGTCTGATTTCCGCCAGCCCGGCCGTCGGCATGGTCGTAGGCTGGCGGTCGGAACAAGGACGAGGAAGGCGATTGTGACGACGAGCATCGCGGTGGATCGCCGGGCGCACACCACTGTGGACAGCCCCGTCGGGCCGCTCACGCTGGTGGCCCAGGACGGGGAGTTGGCCGCCCTGTACATGACCGAGCACCGCCACCAGCCGTCCGAGGAGACCTTCGGCGAGCCCGACCCGGCGCCCTTCGGCGAGGTGATCGGGCAGCTCGACGAGTACTTCGCCGGCGAGCGCACCGAGTTCGACCTGCCGATGAACATGATCGGTACCGACTTCCAGCGGCAGGTGTGGGCCGCGCTGTGCGAGATCCCTTACGGGGAAACAGTTTCCTACGGCCAGCTGGCCGACCGGATCGGCCGGCCGACGGCGTCGCGGGCGGTCGGACTGGCCAACGGGCGCAACCCGGTCAGCATCATCGTGCCGTGCCACCGGGTGGTCGGCGCCAACGGAACGCTGGTCGGCTACGGCGGCGGGCTGGACCGGAAACGGCACCTGCTGGACTTCGAACGGGACACCCTCGGAGTGTCCACTGTGGATTCGCTGGTCTCCGGAGCGCTCCAGCTGGAACTGCGGTGACCGCCCGTTTCCTGTTGCCAGAATGAGGAAAGCCCACCGGCCGCTCGGGCCGATGGGCTTTCCTGGTGGTTCCGCGCTGGTCAGGACGACAGCGTGAACGTGTACAGCTCGGTGACGACCTCGCACGCGCCCGGCTGGATGATCAGCACCCGCAGGTCACCGGTGGCCGGGTCGTAGTCGTCGCCCTCCACCTCGTAGGTGCCCGAGCAGATGCTGCTCAGCGGGAGCTGACCCAGTGCGGTGACGTGCCCGGTCATCTCGGTGCCGTCCAGCGCGTGCGGCAGGTCGATCTGCAGCAGCTGCTTGCTGGTCGGGAACAGGTCGGTGTCCGGGTCGTCGGCCGAACACAGCAGTCGGGTCGAGGAGAAGAACGTGCAGCCCTGCACGTCCCGCACCGGGTGGTCCAGGTCCAGGTAGGTGGCCAGGTTCAGTGCCCCGCCGGTCTGCGGGGTCGACGGGTTGAGGATCGGCGTCGGGAAGACCAGGAAGTGGTTCATGGTGTCCCACTCACCGTTGACCATCCACTGCGAGTCGGGCGACACCGCGACCCACGAGTTGTTGTACTCCTCGTTGGCGACCAGGGTGTGCGGGTAGTCGTAGTGCGTGCCCGACGGCGTGGTCACCCGGAACAGCTTCGACGTCGGATTCGAGCCGCTGTACTGGAAGTCGTTGAAGATGTAGCCCTTCGACGAGTCCGGGTCACCGATGTGGCCCCAGTTCGCCGCCAGGTCGACCGGCACCGACAGGGTGCCGACGTAGTACTGGGAGGGCGTGCCGCCGGGCGGATTGACCGTGGCGACGCCCTCGTTGTGGGTCGGCGTGAACTCGGCTGTCTCACTGACCTGCCGCCAGGCGCCGACCGCGGCCGGCGCCGCCGCCTTCATCGCGGCGGCCACCCGTTGCGTGATCGAGGTGGTGTCCTGTGTCGTGGTGGTCGGTGTTGCTGTGGTGGCGGCGTTCGCGGTTCCGGCCACGCCGACCGTGGTGGCCAGCAGCGTCATCGCCGCGACCCCGACCAGAACGGCGGTGCGACCCAATCCCCGACGGATCATCGAAGGCTCCCTTCGTTGACTGCACACTTGACTGGTCCCGGCTTGTCGACTGCCGCGACCGACGGGAAAACGTAGGAAGAATCGACCTATCCGGCGCGGCGCACCAGGGTGAACCTGTCCACTTCCACACCGTTCTCTGTCAACGCCCGGACGGTCACCGTGGTCTGCCGACCGGCGTGACATCCGCGACGATCAGGCCGTAACCCCGGTAGCGAACTCGCGACCAGGTCACCGGCACCGGCAGCTCACCGCCGCCGAGCTGGTTGACCAGCATCGCGACCGGCGCGTCGTCGGGGGTCTCGTGGCCTTCGTAGGTGTCCTCGTCCGGGGACGTGTAGACGCCGTTGCCGCCACCGCCGGCCACCACCTAGGTGGTGCCCTGGCGGACCGGATCGATGGTCGAACCGGTCGGGGCCCGGGTCGCGGCGACCCCGCCGCGGATCGGGTCGTTGCGCTCGTAGCCGTGGTTGTGGCCGTTGATGACCAGGTCCACCCGGTACTTGTCGAGCACCGGCGCCCAGATCACCTGCGCGCCGCCGCTGTAGTTCAGGTTCGCCGGGATGGCGTAGGAGACGTCGTTGGCGTCCAGTGAGATGAGCCCGACGTTGCCGTGGCGCCAGGCGTAGGTCCCGGGGCACTGCTTTGGCCCGTTGCCGGGAAGGTGAACCGGGCCTCCTCGCCGCCGTCGGGGAGTACCACGCCTCCATGTCGCGGTTGCCCAACGCGATCGGCCCCGGCACCCGCGCGGCGACGTGCTCGTTCTGGACGAAGAACGAGCCCCAGATCCGGGCGTCGTAGCTGTCGGTGATCAGTCCCTGACCGCTGTCGTCGGCGTAGCAGATGTCCCCGGCGTGCAGGTGGAACGCGGGGTTCAGGCCGGCGATCAGGTTGCTGTTGGCCACCGCGTCGTAACTGACGCTCTCGTCGCCGAACGCGGTGAAGGTGAACGGCCGGCGCGCGGTGGGCAGCGGAGCGGTGGTGACGCTCTGCACGACGCCGCCGAGGGTCGGGTCGCCGGCCCAGCCGGACGAACGGCCTGGTCACCGTGGCGCTGACCTGCCAGGAGATCATCATTTGGGTGGCGGGGTCGACACCGAAGTTGAGGTGCCGGCCGAAGGGTCTGACGGCCGAGCCGAGCACGGCCGATCCGGCCAGCGCGGCACCGGCGCCGAGTACGCTGCCGCGCAACATGCTGCGGCGGGAATGCGTGCGGAACCGTTCGTGCTGCTCGGCCAGGCTGCGGTTGGCGGCGATGTCCGGGGTCATCCGTGCAGGAGACATGTGCGGGACGCTGTGCCGGCCGGATGGCGCCGCCCGGTCCATTGGTTGAACCACTTGTTGCCGATCGGCCATGTCCCGGTAACTGTCGTCGCTTTCCCACCCACCGCTCTGCTCTGGGTGGTCCGGTCGCCGCTGATCGGGTGGATTTTTTGGTGGATTCTTGGTGGTCGACCAGCAAGATGATCACGGTGTGAATTCGCGCGCTCAACCTGTGAGTGACGCCGAGCGTCCTACAGTGGGAGTCAACACGACGAGCGGGTAACCCTACGAGCGGACAGAGGAGCGAATCGTGAGCGGACTCGCTCAACTGGTCGGCTCCCTGCTGCTCTGGTTACACCAGTTCACGCCGAACATCTGTCCGGGCTCATGGCCGTGGGCGGTGACCCTGGCCGGCCTGGTGATGGCCGGGTTCCCGCTGTTCGCCGCGGTGTTCGTGTCGATCGCCCGCAAGGGCGTCGGCAACCAGTACACGGCGCCGGTGGTGGTCATCTTCGGCGCGATCGGCGTGATTTTCGGTTTTCTGCTGCCGTGGCTGTTCGCGAACACGGTGTCCGGCGTGCTCAGCGGCGCGTATCCGGGCGGTTTTCCACTGAGCGAGCTGAACCAGAGTGCGTGCGTGCTCAACCAGTTGGGCACCCAGCGCGAGTACCTCGGCGGCGGCATGACGGTGTACGAGGCGGTGCTGCACCCGACCGAGAACAGCCTGGTCTTCGGCGTGTACGCGATCGTGCTGATCGGTGTGCCGGCGCTGTGCGTGCTGGCCGTGATCATGCAGCAGCGCTCGGCGTTCCGGCGTGGCCCGCGCTGGCCGGGCCGGCTGACTTGGCTGTCCTTCGTCGGCTTCGTCATCGCGACCATCCCGTTGCAGGCCAACGTGATGGCCCAGCTGTGGCTGGGCTTCCTGCCGGCCGCCATCGCCGGGCTGCTGCTCGTGTCGTTGCTCGGCGAACCGAGCTGGTCGGTGATCAACCGGCCGCCGAAGGAACGCCCCGAGCCGGCGGCGATGGGCGCGTCGGGGCAGCGTTCGGCCCAAGCCCAAGCCCAAGCCCAAGCCCAGGCCCAGGCCCAGCAGCAGCGGTCGGCGCAGGCCCCGGCGCAGCGCGGGGCGGCGAACGGTGGTCCGCCGGCCGGGCGGCCACCGCTGGCGCCGACGCGGATCGCCGCTCCGCCGATGCTGCCGGTCTCCCGCCCCGCCCCCGCCCCCTCCCCTCCTCCCTCCCCGTTGGCGGCGCAGGCGGCTGTGCCGTTGCCCGCGTCGGCGCCGCGCCGGGCGGCTCGGCTGGCCGACACACCCGGACCGCTGCCGTTCCTGACCGGGGACGCGGCCACGAAGGTGCTGTGGAACTCCGTCGGCGGTCGGTTCCGGCGCGTGCGTCAGCTCGGGCATGGCGGCTTCGGCACGGTGTGGCTGGCCGTCGACACCCAGCTCGACCGCACCGTCGCGCTGAAGTTCGCGCACGCCCCCGACGACGAGACCCAGCAGCGGATGATGCGCGAGGCCAGGGCCCTGGCCGCCGTGCACCACCCCAACTGCGTCCGGGTGTACGACATCATCGAGGACGTCGACGGACTGGGCATCGTGATGGAGTACGTCGACGGTGCCCCGCTGTCCGAGGCGGTCAACGCGAACGGTCCGCTGGACGACCTGGCCGCGGCCCGGCTGTGGTCCACCATGGCGGGTGCGCTCGGCGCGGCGCACAGCAAGGGGATCCTGCACCGGGACGTGAAGCCGACCAACGTGCTGGTCGACGGCGAGGGCATCCCGCACCTGATCGACTTCGGCATCGCCCGCAGCAAGGGCGACGTCACCCTCACCGCGGCCGGAATGATGATCGGCACCCCGGATTTCCTCGCGCCGGAGACCGCCGCCAGCGGTCTCGCCACGCCCGCCTCGGATGCCTGGCAGCTGGCCGCGTCCGTCAGCTACGCCCTGACCGGGCAGCCACCGCGTGGGCACCGGGAGAACCCGATGTCCGCGCTGATGGCGGCCGCGCAGAAGCTGCCCAACACCCACCTGCCCGACCGCAGCAGGCATCGGGCGCTGCTCCGGGCAGCGCTGGACCCGGAGCCGAGCCGTCGGCCCACGTTGAACACGGTGCAGCGGGAACTGGCGGCCTGGCTGAACGGTGCCGGTCACGCCTTGGACGGTCCGGTGACCAAGGTGATCGCGCCCGCTCCTCGGCCGCACTGAGGTTGGTTCGTCCTGTTCGTTGCTGGTCTCCTTTCGGTTGGGCTGGTTGGCCTGGTTGGTTGGTGGCTGGGGATTCGGTTTCTTGGGGCGGTGGCGGTGTGTCGTGGTCGATCTTTGCTTGTTGGCGGGGGCTGACTGCTGGGGTTGTCCACAGGTTCTGGAGTTGTCCACAGGCTGTGAAGTCGGCTTGGTTGGCGCGGGGCTTGGTGGTAGGCGGTGCGGGGGCCGCGGTGGGGCTGGGGGTGGTATTTGGGTTGCCCTGGTGAGGGTTGGCGTAACTACCATGCGCGGGTGGCTGATGAGGCTGGGTTTTCTGGGGCTGGGTTTTCGGATTTTCGGCGGGCACCCAATATCGCCGGGCATCATCAGGTCTACGAGCGGGAGAATGCGGCGATTGATCCGACCGGAGTGTTGTGGCGGGAGCTTCGGGCGCAGGGTGACTGGGGCGGGCGGACACTTGTCGATCTGGGGTGCGGTACCGGGTTCTGGCTTCCCCGGTACGCGGGCGATGCCGAGGCGGCTGCTGCCCGGGTGATCGGGGTCGAGCCCGATCCCGAGTTACGGGAGATCGCGGAGGGTCGAGTCCGTTTACTGGGCTGCGTCGAGGTTGTTGCCGGGTCTGCCGAGCACCTGCCGTTCGCGGACGGGTCGGTGGATGTTGTGCACGCCCGTTTCGCTTACTTCTTTCCGCCGGGTTGTGCGGCGGGATTGACCGAGGTGTGGCGGGTGCTGCGGCCCGGTGGCGTGCTCGTCGTCATCGACAATGACTGGGGTGCGGGGGAATTCGCTGAGTTGTTGCGGGCTTCGGCGTGGGCGCGGGCGCAGGGAGGCGCGGAAACGACGGGCACCTGGTGGCGGGACCGTGGTGCGCGGCGGGTTGATGTGCTGTCCGGGTGGTCGTGTCGGGACCCCGCTGAGCTGGAAACCGTGCTGCGGATCGAGTTTCCCGGTGAGCTGATCGACTCGTGGGTTCGGGAGCATCCTGGGCGGGCCGAGTTGAGCTATGGCTATTCGTTGTTCGTCAGTGGCCCAGGGGAGGCGTGGCCAGTCGCGGGAGCAGGGACTCCTTGATAGCCGGGCGGGAGGCGAAGACCAGCAGGAACAGTGCCTCCCTCGCCAGTTTCTGCGGATGCTCGGCGAGCAGGATGGCGCGGCTGCCGGCGTGTGCCACCAGGGTGTTCGCCGCTCGTTGGGCCAGTTCGGACGCCGCTGCGCGGGCCTCCGGGAGGGTTTCCGCGGTGCCGGCGTCCAGGGCCGCTCGGCAGGCGTGCAGTTCGTCGTCCAGTGGGCTCGGGCCCAGCAGGGTGAGGCAGCGCGCGGCCAGACCCAGGGACAGGGAGCCGTTCATGCGCAGGCCACTGCCGTCGGCAACCATCCAACTCGCGTAGTCCTGCACACCGATCACCCGGTAGGCCGGCACGGCGTGCTCGGTGAAGTGCGCGGTGACGGTGTTGCTCGCGGACACCGCGACCATGCGTAGCGGGTCGACCGTCAGCGACTCGGATTCGGTGGCGTCCAACAAGATCCAGACGATCTTGTCCCCGTCCCGGGCGGCCACCGCCAGCACGTCGACCATGCCCCAGCCGGTCACCCAGGGGGACTGTCCGTTGAGGACGTAGCCCGTGCGGGTCCTGCTGGCCACCAGTTCGGGCGGGCCGGGCCGGGTGCCGGCCAGCGCCACACCGGCCCGGACCGCACCGGTGACGAGCCGGGGGAGCCATTCGGTTCGGAGATCGGCGTTGTCGCCGTAGGCGAGGCGCAGCACCACACCGTGGTGCTGCATCCAGACGAACGTGGTGCACAGGCAACCGGCCGCGAGGGTCTCCAGGACCGTGCACGCCGTGTTGAAGTCCACGTCCGGGCCGCCGAACTCCGGTGGCGCGGCCACGCCGTAGAAACCCTCGCGAGCGAGCAGGTCCAGGTGGCCGGCCGGCACCCGCTCGGCGCCGTCGACGGCCAGCGTGGCCGGGAACAGCACCGTCTCGGCGATCTCCCTGGTCCTCGCCAGCAGGTCCTCGGCCGTGCGGGTACTCGTCATAGCTGGTCAGGCTACCGCCAGGAGGGCAACCACAACTCCGCCTGCCAGTGCGCGGTGGAGATCGGGTCGCCGTTGAGAATCGGCCACAGCCAGGCGAAGTTGGCCACCACCAACCCGACATACAGGGCCACCACGAGCAGACCGGTCCGCCGTCGCTCGTAGCCGGCCGTCGACGGGCCGAGGATCTCGCCCAGCGGCAGCACGATCAGCAACACCAGGAACGCGGCCAACGGTGTGGCGTAGAAGAAGTACATCTGCCGGTCAATGTTGAGGAACCACGGCAGGTAACCCGCGAGGTAGCCCACCAGCAGCGCGATGTAGCGCCAGTCGAACCGGCCGATCGCCCGCCAGAACGCCCAACCCAGTGCCGGGAAGGCCAGCCACCACATGGCGGGCGTGCCGATCAGCATGGTCGCGCCGAGGCAGTCGGTGTTCGTGCCGCAGCCGGCCGCCGGACCCGTCTCGTAGTAATAGAGCATCGGCCGCAGGCCCATCGGCCACGTCCACGGCTTGGATTCCCACGGATGCGGGCTGTTCTTCGGCGTCAGCAGGTGCTCGTGGAAGTAGAGCACGTTGCCGCTGTAGTAGAACAGCGAGCGGATCGCGTTGGGCACGAACCAGAACGTGGACGACGGGCCGATGCCAGCCCCGTGGTAGGAGTAGCCGCCCGCGACGTGCCGTTCGATGCCCGTCTCACTGGAGAGCCACGCCCACCAACAGCCCAGGTAGGCCAGCACCGGGATCGCCACCAACGCCCAGACCGCAGGCGCCAGGTCACGCACGATGGTGCCCACCCACGGCCGCCGCACCCCCGCGGCGCGGCGCGCGGCCACGTCCCAGAACATCATCAGTGCGGCGAACGCGGGAATCCAGAACGAGCCGTCCCACTTGGTCGCGCACGCCACCCCGAGCGTGACGCCCATGCCGAAGCGCCACCAGCGGAAACCGAGGCGCGGGCCGAACGGCGACTCGTGGATCAGGTCCTCGCGCATAGCTGTTCGCAGGCGCTCGCGGACCTGGTCGCGGTCGGCGATCATGCAGGTGAAGGCGAGCAGGATGAACATCGCGAAGAAGATGTCCAGCATGCCCATTCTGGCCATCAGGTGGCTGACGCCGTCACAGATGATCAATACCCCGGCGATGCCGCCGAGCAGCGTCGAGCGGGTCAGCCTGCGGGCCACCCGGATCATCATGAAGATGATCAGCGTGCCGGCCACCGCGGAGGCGAACCGCCAGCCGACGCCGTTGTAGCCGAACAGCCACTCGCCGACGGCGATGAAGTACTTGCCGACCGGCGGGTGCACGGTCAGTTCGTAACCGGGGTTGTCCTCGAAGCCGCCGTTGCGCAGCATCTGCAACGCCTGCGGCACGTAGTGCTTCTCGTCGAAGATCGGCGTGCCGTTGTCGGTCGGGGAGCCCAGGTTCTGGAACCTGATGATCCCGCCGATCAGGGTGAGGGTCAGCGTGACGATCCAGCCGCGCAGCCGGTCGGTCGGCATCGGCCGGCCCATCCGGTCGCTCGGCTCGGGCAGCACGCTGTCCGGCGGCGGCGCGGCCGGCGGCACCGCACCGAGTTCGGTCAGGCCGTCCTCGTCCTCGACGTAGTCGTACTCGTCGAGGTCGACCTCGTCGGGCTCGGCACGGTCGGGCTCGGCGTGTTCCGGCAGCGTGTCCGGGACCGTGCTCATCGCATCCACCCGGCCGCCGACCGAACCAGCATCTGGGGTGCCTCGTCTGCCTCGCCCGGTTCACGCACGCGCCCGATCGTAGGGTGGTCCACGTGAAGCGCGAATCTGGATCTGGACTGCTGGTACTCGCGGCCACGCCACTCGGGGACGCCAGGGACGCTTCACCCAAACTGGTCGAGCTGATCGGCGCCGCCGACGTGATCGCCGCTGAGGACACCCGCCGGCTGCGGTCGCTGGCCGCCGCTCTCGGTGTCAAGCCGGGCGGACGGGTGGTCAGCTTCTACGAGTCGGTGGAGACCGCGCGGCTGCCCGGGCTGGTCGACTCGGTGCGCGAGGGGTCGACCGTGCTGCTGGTGACCGACGCCGGGATGCCCAGCGTGTCCGATCCGGGCTACCGGCTGGTCGCCGCGTGTGTGGCCGCGGAGTTGCCGGTCACCTGCGTGCCGGGGCCGTCGGCGGTGACCACGGCGCTGGCGTTGTCCGGGTTGCCCAGCGACCGGTTCTGCTTCGACGGGTTCCCGCCGCGCAAGCAGGGCGACCGGCGGCGCTGGTTCGCCGAACTGGTCCGGGAGCAACGGACCTGCGTGTTCTTCGAGGCGCCGCACCGGCTGGCGGCCAGCCTGGCCGACGCGGCCGAGGTGCTGGGCGCCGACCGGGCGGCGGCGGTGTGTCGGGAGCTGACCAAGCCGTACGAGGAGATCCGGCGGGGTGGGCTGGGCGAACTCGCCGAATGGGCCGCGGCGGGGGTGCGTGGCGAGGTGACCGTGGTGGTCGCCGGGGCCGCGCCCGCGCCGGCGACCGATGTGGACGAGTTGACCGACGAGGTCGAGCTGCGGGTGACGGAGGGGCTGCGGCTCAAGGACGCGGTCAGCGAGGTGGCCTTGGCGCGTCAGGTCGGGCGGAAAGCCCTGTACGACGCGGTGCTGGCTGCCCGAAGGGGCCCTGTCGCGCCAGCGACAAGGGAGGGCCAGGAGCGAAGCGACCTCTTTAAACGCGCGCAGCCGTGAAGTGCCCGGCCCCCGAAGTGCCCGGCCCGTGAAGCGCCCGGCCTCGCCGAAGCGGCTGGCCCCCGAAGCGGCCGGCCCCCCGTGAAGCGGCCGGCCCCTTAAGAGGCTCACGCGCACCCCCCGGGTCCGGACCCTAGTGATCTTGGGGGCCGGCGGGGGGACGTTACGGCTTGGGAGGGCGTGTCGTCTGCTCAGGGGCGCGTGTCGTCCGTTCCCGGGCTCGGCGTGGCGCCGTCCGCTCCCGAACCGGGGTCAGTGCGATTCGTTGCGGAAGGTGCGGGTGCCCCAGTAGGTGGCGGCAGCCAGCAGCGCCACCGCCATCAGCGGGCCCAGCCAGGTGGCAGTGGTGGCCCACTCGCCGGCGACGATCGCTCGTTCGCCGTCGACCACGTGGGACAGCGGGTTGACTCGGGACACGAGGTAGAGCCACCTCGGCGCCAGGGTCATCGGGAGCAGGACACCGGACAGCAACATCGCCGGCAGCACCGTCAGGCTGAGCACCGGTGCGAACGCGTACTCCTGGCGTAGGCGCAGGGCCAGGGCGTAGGACGCCGACGCGACCGCGGTGCCCAGGACGGCGAGCAGGATCAGGCCCAGCAGCAGTCGGCCGACCGACGTGCGAAAGCCGAAGGCGGTGGCGACGGCCGCCAGCAGTGCCGACTGGACCAGCAGCAGCGCCACGTCACGCAGCACCCGGCCGAGCAGCAGGGCCGTGCGGCTGACCGGGGTGACCCGCAGCCGCTCCAGTGCGCCGGACCGGATCTCCGGGATCAGGCCGAAGCCGGCGTACGCGGTGCCGAACAGCGCCATCTGGATCATGATGCCGGGCACGTACCACTGCCACGAGTCGCCGCCGCCGACCTTGCCCAGCAGCGGGCCGAACAGGACCAGATAGAGCAGTGGCTGGCTGATGCCGATCAGGATCAACGACGGTCGGTGCAGGGTCGGGCGCACCGACCGGATGAAGATCAGCATGGTGTCGTGGACGAGTCGCATGACGGTGACTGCCTTCCAGTTGGCGTCGGGGATCAGTTGGCGTCGCGGAGGCTGCGACCGGTGACGGTGAGGAAGACGTCGTCGAGGGTCGGGCGGTGGGTTCGGACGGCGCCGACCGCGACTCCGGCCGCGTCCAGTTCGCGCAACAGGATCGGCAGCGCGGTGTCGCCCCGGGGGACGCGGAAGCCGACGGTGTCGGCGGTGACGGTCAGTTCGGTCGTGTCGGGCAGGTTCGTGGCGATGGCGGCGGTCCGGGTCGGGTCGGTCGAGGTGACGGTGATCTGGTCGCCGGCGACCTTGCTCTTCAGCTCGTCGGGGCTGCCTTCGGCGACGATCCGGCCGTGGTCGATCACCAGCACCCGGTCGCACAGGGCGTCGGCCTCGTCCAGGTAGTGCGTGGTCAGGAAGACTGTCGCGCCGTGTTCGGCGCGCAGGTCCCGCACGTGGTCCCAGAGGTTGCCCCGGCTCTGCGGGTCCAGACCGGCCGACGGCTCGTCCAGGAAGATCAGGTCCGGTTGGTGCAGCAGGCCCAGGGCCAGGTCCAGCCGGCGTTTCTGGCCGCCGGAAAGGGTGACGACCGTGCGGGTCGCGGTGTCGGCGAGGTCGTAGCGGTCCAGCAGGTCGGTAGCTCGGCGGCGGGCCGTGGCCGCGGGGAGGCCGTGCAGGCGGGCCTGGAGTTCGAGTTCCTCGCCGACGCGCTGGTCCAGGCCGGCGCCGTTGCCCTGGCCGACGTAGCCGATGCGGCGGCGGACGCCGGTCGGGTCGGTGCGCAGGTCGTGGCCGGCGACGGTGGCCCGGCCGGCGGTCGGAGTCAGCAGGGTGGCCAGCATGCGCAGGGTGGTCGTCTTGCCCGCGCCGTTGGGGCCGAGGAAGCCGACCAACTCCCCGGCGCGCACATCCAGGTCGACGCCCTGGACCGCGGTGATCGGGCCGCGGGTGGCCTGCCGACCGGGTGGGCGGAAGGTCCGGGTGAGTCCTCGGGCGGTGATCATGGCTGCGCTACCCCTCTAGTCAATTTTGACTACCTTGTCGGCGTGAGAGTGGCAGAGCCCGGTGAGGCTAGTCAAGTTTGATTAGTCGCGGAGGGCGGCGAAATGATCGGGGGAGTCGTCGGCCAGGACGTACTCGCCGGCCGCCAGCCGCTCGATCAGCCGGTCCAGCCAGCGCAGCTCACCGTCCGTCGTCTCCGCCCACAGGCCGAACAGCTCGGCCACGTGCGCGGGTTTGCCCAGCTCACCGTTGAGATCGCGAAGCTGGACGGTCGTCGCCAGGGTCGCGGCGATCGTGCGGCGGCGGGCGCGCAGCAGCATCAGCAGGTCCTGGCGGCGCAGCGCGGTCATGAACACCAGGCCGGCGAGCAGCGCCTGCTCCTCGGGGTCGGCCAGCGCCTTGCGCAGCAGGGTCTGGAACTCCCCGTCGCCTGCGGGGGTGAGCCGGTAGACGATCCGTTCGGGACCGCCGCCGCCCTCCTCGGTGCCCACCTCGGCCACCAGGTCCTCGGCGGCCAGTCGGCGCAGCGCGTGATAGATCGAGCCCGGTTTCGCGTTCGCCCACTTGTCCGCCGACCAGCCGGCCAGCGCGGTGCGCACCTGGTAGCCGTGCGCCTGCCCGTACATCCGGACCACGCCCAGCACCAGCAGCCGGGTCATCGACACGCTGTCCTCCCCACTCCCCGCAGCCGCGATCTTGCCTGGACGCAAGCCGTCAGTCCGTCATCCGTAGGCTAAGCGGACATGAGCGCCCCTGTGTTGACGGCGGTGGCCTGGCCCTACGCCAACGGCCCCCGTCATATCGGTCATGTGTCCGGCATCGGAGTCCCTTCGGACCTGTTCGCCCGGTACATGCGAATGTCGGGGCACGACGTGCTGATGGTGTCGGGCAGTGACGAGCACGGCACGCCGATCCTGGTGCAGGCCGACAAGGAAGGCCTCACGCCGCAGCTGACCGCGGACAAGTACCACCGGGTGATCGCCGAGGACATGCGCGACCTCGGGGTCACCTACGACCTCTACACGCGTACCACCGCGGGCAACCACTACGAGGTGACCCAGCAGATCTTCCTCGCGCTCTACCGCAACGGCTACATCGTGCCGAAGACGACGCAGGGCGCGATCAGCCCGTCCACCGGGCGCACGCTGCCCGACCGCTACATCGAGGGCACCTGCCCGATCTGCGGCTACGACGGCGCGCGCGGCGACCAGTGCGACAACTGCGGCAACCAGTTGGACGCGGCCGACCTGATCAACCCGCGGTCGAAGATCAACGGCGAGAAGCCGAAGTTCGTCGAGACCGAGCACCTGTTCCTGGACCTGCCCGCGTTCACCGAGACGCTGGGCAAGTGGCTTTCCACCAAGACCGACTGGCGGCCCAACGTCCTGAAGTTCACCCAGAACCTGATCGGCGACATGCGGCCGCGGCCGATCACCCGGGACCTCGACTGGGGCGTGCCGATCCCGCTGGACGGGTGGCGCGACCAGCCGCTCAAGCGGTTCTACGTGTGGTTCGACGCGGTGATCGGCTACTTCTCGGCGAGCGTGGAATGGGCCCGCCGGTCGGGTGAGCCGGACGCGTGGAAGCGCTACTGGAACAACCCCGACGCCCGGATCGTGCACTTCATGGGCAAGGACAACATCACCTTCCACGCCCAGATCTGGCCCGCGCTGCTGCTGGGCCACAACGGGGCCGGCGACCACGGCGGCACGCCCGGCCCCTACGGCACGCTCAACCTGCCCACCGAGATCGCCTCCAGCGAGTTCCTCACGATGAGCGGGTCGAAGTTCTCCACCTCCCGCGGCACCGTGATCTACCTGCGCGACTTCCTGCGTGAGTTCGGGCCCGACAGCCTGCGCTACTTCATCGCGGCGGCCGGCCCGGAGACCCAGGATGTCGACTTCACCTGGGACGAGTACGTGCGCCGGATCAACAACGAGCTGGCCAACGAGTGGGGCAACCTGGTCAACCGGTCCATCTCGATGGCGCACAAGAACGTCGGCTCGGTGCCCGTGCCGACCGCGCCCACGCAGGCCGACGAGGACCTGAAGGTGTTGTCCCGCAAGGCGTTCGACGCGGTCGGCGAGCACCTGCGGCACGCCCGGTTCCGGGCCGGCATCGCCGAGACGATGCGGGTGGCCGCGGCGGCCAACAAGTACCTGTCCGACCAGGAGCCGTGGAAGCGCAAGGACGACCCGGAGCGCCGGGACACCATCCTGCACACCGCCCTGCAGGTCGTCTCGGACGTGAACACGATGATGACCCCGTTCCTGCCGCACTCGGCGCAGAAGGTGCACGAGATGCTCGGCGGAGAGGGGACCTGGGCGATGCAGCCGGAACTGCGGGAGGTCGAGGACCTCGACCAACCCGGCCGCAACTACCCGGTGATCACCGGCGACTACGCCAAGGAGCAGGCCCGCTGGGAGTCCATCCCGATCGAGCCGGGCAAGCCGCTGGAGAAGCCGACGCCGCTGTTCGCCAAGCTCGACCCGAAGCTGGGCGAGACCGGCCCGGACTTCGCGCCGATCGCCCAGTGACCGCCGATCGCAGCGTGACCGCCGATCGAGCAGTGACCGATCGAGCAGTGACCGATCCCGCAGTGACTGTTACCGCAGTGACCGCCGGGTCGTGAGCAAGCCCGACAGGAGCGAGCGACCACCGGTGCCGGAGCGTCTGCCGGCGCCGGTGGTCGACGCGCACACCCACCTCGACGCGAGCGGCGCCAAGGATGCCGAGTCGGTCCGGTCCATCCTGGACCGGGCCGAGAGTGCCGGCGTGACAAGGGTTGTCACCGTCGCCGACGACCTCACCTCGGCCCGCTGGGCGGTGCAGGCGTCCACATGGGACAGTCGGGTGTTCGCCGCGGTCGCGGTCCATCCCACTCGGACCGCGCGGTTCACCGACAAGACCAGGACTGTGCTCAAGGAGCTGGCCCGGCACCCCCGGGTGGTCGCGATCGGCGAGACCGGACTCGACTACTACTGGGACTACTCGCCTCCCGAGGCGCAGCGGGCCGCTTTCCGTTGGCACATCGAGCTTGCCAAGCAGGCCGGCCGGGCGCTGATGATCCACGACCGGGACGCGCACGAGGACGTTCTGGCGATTCTGGCCGACGAGGGCGCGCCACCCACGGTGGTGTTCCATTCCTTTTCCGGGGATGAGGATTTCGCCGCGAGGTGCGTCGACGCCGGTTATGTCCTTTCTTTCTCCGGCACTGTTACGTTCCGCAACGCGCCGACACTGCGCGCAGCGGCGGCGATCGTCCCGAGTGACCAGATCCTGGTCGAGACCGACGCGCCTTTCCTTACCCCGCACCCATATCGCGGCCGTCCGAACGAGCCGTACTGTGTGGCGTACACGGTGCGTGCACTGGCCGAACTACGCGGCGTGAGCGTCACGGAGTTCGCCACGACCGTGAACGACAATGCCGATCGGGTGTTCGGATTGGACCGGACGGCGCAATCGTGACACGCATCAGCAGCAAATTGTCAGTCTTTGGTGTGACCGGGGACACGGATCTGGTGAGGGTGTTTGCGCAACCTCCCGGAGTCCGTTACGGTCCCGTGACCGATGCTCCTTGGGCTTCCGTCCGAGGGGCACCCGTAGTCAAGTTGGCGTGTATCGGGGCCGGACCGTCCAGACGGACGGGAAGGGTGCGCGCTTGCCTCGGGAGCTCGAGCTTGAGCACCACAACGAGTGCTGGGCAGTGAGGAGACAGGGCGAGACATCGACGTTGATGGATCCGACCTGTGTCCGAGTTCGTCCGGAACGCGCATGGAGGTATCGGCCCTGTGACCGCAAGCGGTGACTATTTCGATAGAAACGCCGGTGGCACGACGACAGGTGTGTTGACCGGCAATGCCGACGACGTGGACTGGTTCCACCCGTCGCTGCCCGGGATGATGCCGGTGGCGCCGCCGCCGCACGTGGCGGCCCGGCACGCCGAGGAGACCGGCTACCTGACCGCCCAGATGTATGCGACCGGCACGTCCCTGCAGGACCGCCCCGCCATCGGCGGCGGCATGCGGTCGGCCTACAACGACTTCTCGGTCACCACCCAGGACGTGCTGGAGGTGCTCGGCCCCGACGCCGACGACCTGCTGGCCACGGCGAACCTCGATGTCGACGCGCTGATCTCGATGATCAACGCCGAGACGATGATGCTGCCGCGCATCGACGAGGAACTTGAGGCCCTGTTCGCCGCGGAAAGCGCGCCGGAGCCCGAGTTCGGCAAGCCCCAGCCGCAGACCGAGAGCATCGGCAAGCGCTGGAAGAAGCGCTTCCTGAAGGCCGCCATCGGCGCCATCCTGCTGTCGGCCACCGGCGGCGGGGGCATGGCCCTGGCGATGAACAAGAGCGTCACCGTCGACATCGACGGGCACAACCAGCAGGTCTCCACCCACGACGCCACCGTCGGCCAGGTGCTCGCCGACGAAGGCATCCACCCGGGCATGCACGACGCCCTGTCGCCCTCGCCGAGCGCGCCGGTCACCGACGGCGGCAAGATCGTGCTGGAGCGCGGCCGGTTGCTGCGGCTGACCGTGGACGGTGTGGAGCAGGACCACTGGACCCGCGCGACCACCGTGTCTCAGGCGCTGCAAGAGCTCGGCATGGTCAACCGCGGCGCGTGGATGTCCTCGGCGGCGGGCTCGGCGATCCCGCTCAACGGCATGGCCGTCACGATGCGCACGCCCAAGGCGATCACCCTGATGGACGGCGCCAACGCGCCGATCCAGCTGACCACCACCGACGCCACCATCGGCGACCTGCTCACCGCGCGGCACATGACGCTGGGCACCGGCGACTCGGTCGACCCCGGTCTGAACGTGGCGATCACCGCCGATATGCAGATCATGATCAACCGGCAGGGCACCGGCGTGGTCAAGGTCACCTCGGTGATCGTGCCGCCGGTCCAGACCATCCAGGACCCGACCCTCAACGAGGGCACCACGACCGTGACGAACCCGGGCACCCCGGGCTCGGAGATCACCACCTACCAGGTGACCACGGTCAACGGCCGGCAGACCAAGAGGGTCCAGCTGTCGGTGCAGATCGTCACCCCGGCGGTGCCGAAGGTGGTCCGCCAGGGCACCAAGCAGCTGCCTGGCGACGCGGTCTGGGACGAGATCGCGCAGTGCGAGTCCGGCGGCGACTGGTCGATCAACACCGGCAACGGTTACTACGGCGGCCTGCAGTTCAACGAGCCGACCTGGGACTCCAACGGCGGCCAGGCGTACGCGCCGCGCGCGGACCTGGCCACCAAGGCCCAGCAGATCGCGGTAGCCGACAAGGTGCGGGCCGCCCGCGGCCTTGAGCCCTGGCAGTGCGCCGGCGAGCTCGGCCTCGACTGACCCACCGACACCACAGCGCCGTGTCCGACGACGCCGGGCCGGCCCTGCCGACCCGGCGTCGTCGTGCGACTGGCAGCATGGGCGCATGAACGCCGCGGTCGACCTGCTCGGTCCCGCGGACATCCGTGCGCTGGCCGACCGGCTGGGCATCCGGCCGACCAAGCGGCTCGGCCAGAACTTCATGCACGACGCGAACACCGTGCGCCGGATCGTGGCCGTCGCCGAACTGGGCGACGCCGACGTCGTCCTTGAGGTCGGTCCCGGGCTCGGCTCGTTGACGCTGGGCCTGCTGCCGGCGTGTCGCGCGGTCACCGCGGTGGAGATCGACCCGGTGCTCGCCGACACCCTGCCGGCCACCGTCGCCGCCCGCGCCTCCGGCCTGGCCGACCGGCTGCGGGTGGTCACCGGCGACGCGCTGCGCCTGCGCGCCGACGAACTGGACACTCCGCGGGCGCCGGGGCTGCCCACCGCGCTGGTGGCCAACCTGCCCTACAACATCGCGGTGCCGGTGGTGCTGCACCTGCTGGCCGAACTGCCCTCGCTGCGCACCGGGCTGGTGCTGGTGCAGGCCGAGGTGGCCGACCGGCTGGCCGCCGACCCCGGCAGCCGCACCTACGGGGTGCCCAGCGTGAAGGCCGCGTGGTTCGCCGCGGTCCGCCGGGCCGGCTCGGTACCGCGGTCGGTGTTCTGGCCGGTGCCCAACGTCGACTCCAAACTGGTCGCCTTCACCCGTCGGCCGGAGCCGCTCCAGGCGCACCGGGACGTGGTGTTCTCCCTGGTCGACGCGGCTTTCGCGCAGCGCCGCAAGGGTCTGCGGGCGGCCCTGGCCGGCTGGGCGGGCTCGGCGGACGCGGCCGGCGCGCTGCTCGCCGAGGCCGGATTGTCGCCCTCGGTGCGCGGGGAGCAACTGGCTGTCACCGATTTCGTCCGACTCGCCCAGGTGGCGCTGGCAGCCGGCCTACCGGTCAGGTAACCGCCGTGTGACGTACGTCTGTCACACGAGTGCTGTCTTGCCAGGAGCGGGTGGGATCGGTTCTACTGGTGGTACCCATCCCGAGCGGCTGAGAGACCTGGCTCGCAGAAGCCGCAGCAACCCCCCGGACATCCGGACAGGTGCTAACGCCAGGACCGATGGAGGACGCTGTGGATCTCACCCGCCGCCGGACGGTCGACCAATGCCGACGAACCGCCACCGGCTGTCGTAGCTTCCGTATCTCCGCGTAGTCAGAACCTGATCTTCATGCTGCCCATCACGGGCGATCCGTTCTAACTTCGAGACGCCGTCAGCCGGCGTTCTCGCGCGCTGTCGGGAGCCGGAAGAAATGATCTCCGTCGAAAACCTGAGTAAGTCCTTCACCAGCCGATCGGGCACTGTCCAGGCACTGGACAACATCACTTTGGATGTGCCGGAGGGTACCCTCTGCGGCGTCGTCGGCCCCGCCGGGGCCGGCAAGTCCACCCTCGCCCGGTGCGTGGCCCTGCAGGAGCGACCCGACCGCGGCTCGGTCCGGGTCGGTGGCACCAACCTGCTCGCGCTGGGCAGCAACCAGCTGCGCACCGCCCGCCGGCAGATCGCGGCGCTGCCCGCCGAGGGCACCCTGCTCGGCCAGCGGTCCGCGGCCGGCAACATCGCGCTGCCGCTGGAGCAGGCCGGCGTGGACGGCCCGCACCGCCGGGCCCGGGTCGCCGAACTGCTCGACCTGGTCGGCCTGACCGAACGGGCCGGTGCCCAGCTCGGCGAACTCACCGCCGGCCAGCGCCAGCGGGTCGTGGTGGCCAGGGCGCTGTCCACCGGCCCGAGCGTGCTGCTCGCCGACGACCCCACCAACAACCTCGACGACCAGGACACCGGTGCGGTGCTGACCGTGCTGGACCGGGTGCGCGCCGAACTCGGCGTGACCGTGCTGCTGGTCACCAAGGACCCTCGGGTGGTCCGCCGGGTGTGTGACGACATCGCGGTGCTGGAAGACGGGCGGATGGTGGAGCACGGCAACCTGCTCAGCCTGGTCTCCGACGTGACCAGCTGGACCTCCTCGGCGATCCTGCCGCCGGTGCACGCCGACCTGCCCAGCACCACCCGCGCGGCGCTGACCGCCCGGCACGACCGCGTCGCCGACCTGGTGCTGGTCGGTTTCGCCGGGGTCGGCGCGCTGCTGCCGGAGGCAGCCAGCCGGTTCGGCGTCGAGATCAGCATCATCGGCGGCGGCCAGACCCGACTGGGGGACACCCCGGTGGCCCGGTTCCAGGTCGGGGTGCGCGGCGAGCGGGCCGACAGCGCGCTGGCCTGGGTCGCCGAGCGCGGCGGCCACGTGCACCGGGTGCCGGCCGGTCCGCAGGGAGTGGCCGCCTGACCCGGCCCGGGCGGTTAACCGGTCCCATGGGCGCGGCAGGCCGGTGGGGTTACGTAGGCTCGGTGATGTGCTCGCCGTAGTGCCTCCGCCGGTTACCGTCCGGGTACCCGCCAAGGTCAACCTTCACCTCGCCGTGGGCGACGTCCGTCCGGACGGTTACCACGACCTGGCCACCATCTTCCACGCGCTGTCGCTGACCGACGAGGTCACCGTCGCCGCCGCCGACGACCCCGGGGTCGAGGTGACCGGGGAGGGGGCCGCCACGGTCCCCGCGAACGAGGACAACCTGGCCTGGAAGGCGGTCCGGTCGCTGGCCGAGCACGTCGGCCGGGACCTGGCCGAGCAGCCGGTCCGAGTGCTGATCCGCAAGGGCATCCCGGTGGCCGGCGGCATGGCCGGCGGCAGCGCGGACGCGGCGGCCACCCTGGTGGGGCTGGCCGCGCTGTGGAAACTGGACATCACCAAGGACGAGCTGGCCGGCGTCGCCGCGACGCTGGGCAGCGACGTGCCGTTCATGCTCTACGGCGGCACCGCGCTGGGCACCGGCCGGGGTGAGCAACTCGTCCCGGTGCTGACCCGGCACACCTTCCACTGGGTGATCGCGCTGGACAAGGGCATGCTGAGCACGCCGCTGGTGTACGGCGAACTGGACCGGCTGCGCGCGGAGGGTCGCTCGCAGCGGATCGGCTCGGTGGAACCGGTGATCGAGGCGCTCAGCTCCGGTGACCCCCGCCAGCTCGCGCTGCTGCTGGGCAACGACCTGCAGGCCGCCGCGGTGTCGCTGCGGCCGGCACTGCGCCGGACGCTGGGCGCCGGGGTCGACTCCGGCGCGCTGGCCGGCCTGGTCTGCGGTTCCGGGCCCAGCTGCGCGTTCCTGTGTGCCGACGCGGAGGCCGCGGTGCGGGTGGCCGCGGCGCTGGCCGGCGCCGGGGTGTGCCGCACGGTGCGGGTCGCCCAGGGGCCGGTGCCCGGCGCCCGGGTGGTCGGCGGCGAGGACAGTCCCCGGTCGGTGCCGCCCGAGGTGAACGCCTGAGGTGCACGCCTGAGCTCGACCCGTCCTGTTGTTCTTGCGGTAATCCGTTGTCGTGATGAGGAAGTCGGTAGATGGCCAACCTGGTCAATCTCGAGTCGGTCCAGAAGAGCTTCGGCGTACGGCCGTTGCTCGACGGTGTGTCGCTGGGCGTTGGCGAAGGTGACCGGATCGGGGTCGTGGGCCTCAACGGTGGCGGCAAGACCACCCTGCTGGAGGTGCTGGCCGGGGTCGAACCGCCGGACGAGGGCCGGGTCAGCCAGACCCGGGGCCTGCGGTTGGCCGTGGTCACCCAGCGCTCCACCCTCGCCGACGAGGTGACCGTCCGGCAGGCGGTGATCGACCCGCTGGGCACGTCCGCCGAACACGAGTGGGCGTCGGACGCGCGGGTGCGCACGGTGCTCGACGGCCTGGGCATCGGCGCGTTCGGGCTGGACTCGATGGTCGGCACGATGTCGGGCGGGGAGCGGCGCCGGGTCGCGCTGGCCGCCGCGCTCGTCCGCGACCTCGATCTGCTGGTGCTGGACGAACCGACCAACCATCTGGACATCGAGGGCGTGCGCTGGCTGGCTGACCACCTGCTGGCCCGCCGGGTCGCGCTGGTGGTGGTCACCCACGACCGGTGGTTCCTGGACACCGTCTGCACCCGCACCTGGGAGGTCGCCGGCGGCCGGGTGGAGCAGTACGAGGGCGGTTATGCCGACTGGGTGTTCGCCCGCGCGGAGCGGGCCCGGCTGGCTGACGCCGCCGAGGACCGCAGGCTGAACCTGGCCCGCAAGGAACTCGCCTGGTTGCAGCGCGGGGCCAAGGCGCGCACGTCCAAGCCGCGCTACCGGGTGCAGGCCGCCGAGGAACTGATCGCCGACGTGCCACCGCCGCGGGACCGGGTCGACCTGGCCACCTTCGCGCGCCGCCGGCTCGGCAAGACCGTGCTGGAGTTGGAGGACGCGTCGCTGTCGATCGGTGAGCGCTCGCTGCTCACGGACGTGACCTGGCGGATCGGCCCGGGGGACCGGGTCGGGTTGGTCGGCATCAACGGCTCGGGCAAGACGACGCTGCTGCGGGTGCTGGCCGGCGAGCGCGAGCCCGACGGCGGGCGGCGGATCCAGGGCCAGACCGTGCGGTTGGCGCACCTGCGGCAGGAACTCGACGACCTGCCCGGTGAGCTGCGGCTGCTGGAGGCGGTCGAGCAGGTGGCCAGCCGGGTGATGCTGGGCAAGTACGAGCTGTCGGCATCGCAGTTGGCCGAGCGGCTGGGTTTCCCGGCGTCCCGGCAGTGGACCCCGGTGGCCGACCTGTCCGGCGGCGAGCGGCGTCGGTTGCAGCTGACCCGGTTGCTGATGGCCGAGCCGAACGTGCTGCTGCTCGATGAGCCCACCAACGACCTGGACATCGACACGTTGCAGCAGTTGGAGGATCTGCTCGACTCGTGGGCCGGCACGATGGTGGTCGTCTCGCACGACCGGTACCTGGTGGAGCGGGTCTGCGACACGGTGGTCGCGCTGCTGGGCGACGGTCGGATCACCCAGCTGACCGGCGGTATCGACGAGTACCTGACTCTGCTGCCCGGCGGCTCCGCACAGCCGGCGAAGCCCAGCCCGGCCGCCCGGTCCACCGGCCCGTCGGCGTCGGCGGAGGCGCGCCAGGCGCGCAAGAACCTGGCCCGGCTGGAACGGCGGCTGGACACGCTGACCGGCAAGGTCGCCAAACTGAACGAGGCGATGGTCAAGGCCGGCGCGGACGCGGACAGGCTGACCGCGCTGGACGCGGAGCTGCGCACGGTGCTGGTGGAGAAGGACGAGGTCGAACAGGAGTGGCTGGAAGCCGCCGAAGTGGCGGAACTGGCCGGCTGATCGGCCGGATTCGCCTACCGGGTGGGCTTTTCGTGCGGCCGATCATGACCCGGCGGTGAGTCCGTCCACGGCCGGCACGGTGCCGGAGCCCCGACTGTCTGCGGACTTCGACCACGGGAACGGACGACACGCGCGAACTCCCACCGCGCGTCCCGGCAGCCGATCGCGCCCGTCGATAGGGTCGATTCGGGGGTACCCGGGGCGCCTCTTAGGGGGCCGCCGCCGGAAACGGCGTGCCGGGCCGCGCGTCGGCGGACGGGGTGTCCACGTGCGGGTTTACCGGGCCGCGCGGCGCGATTCGATCACTCTTGCCGAACCCGGCCGTTCGTCCGGCGCAAATCTCTATAGGCTCACCCACTATGAGTCGGTTCGTCGACACACTGCTGGCCACCGCGCGCGACTCAACGCGGGGCATCCTCACCGGCGAGCCGCAGGCTCCGCGCCGGCAGACCTGGGGCCAGATCCACGAGCAGGCGTTGCTGATCGCCGGCAAACTCGTCGCCGGGGGGCTGCGGCCGGGCGCCGCGGTCGCCGTGCTGGCCGCCGAGCCCGCGTTGATCGCGCCGACCGTGCAGGCGGTCTGGCTGGCCGGTGGCAGCGTCACCATGCTGCACCAGCCCACCCCGCGCACCGACCTGGTCGAGTGGTCCGAGGACACCGTGCGGGTGCTGGACATGATCGGTTCCGGCCTGGTCCTGCTCGGCTCGCCGTTCGAACCGTTGGCCGGTGTGCTCACCGAGCACGGCGTCGCCCACCGGCTGCTCACCGAGCTGAGCAGCACCGTCGAGGGCGACGATCCCCTCGTCGAACCGCTCGCCGAGCCGGTGCCGATCGGCGAGGACTCGCCCGCGCTGCTCCAGCTCACCAGTGGCTCGACGGCCGACCCGAAGGCCGTGCGGATCACCCACGGCAACCTGATGGCCAACCTCACCTCGATGGCGCAGGCCGCGGCGCTCGACCCCGAGCACGACACGATGGTGTCCTGGCTGCCGCTGTTCCACGACATGGGCATGGTCGGCTTCCTCACCGTGCCGATGACCATCGGCATCGAGCTGGTCAAGGTCACCCCGGTGGAGTTCCTCACCGGCCCGCTGATCTGGCCGATGCTGATCAGCAAGTACCACGCGACCATCACCGCGGCGCCCAACTTCGCCTACGCGATGGTCGGCCGGCGGATGGCCAAGGTGGACGCCGACGACGCCTACGACCTGAGCACGCTGCGGCTCGCGCTCAACGGCGCCGAACCCATCGACGAGGCCGCGGTGCGCGGCTTCACCGACGCCGGCGCCCGGTTCGGGATGCCGGCCGAGAGCGTGCTGCCCGCCTACGGCATGGCCGAGGCGACCCTCGCGGTCTCCTTCGCCCCGCTGTTCACCGGACTCTCGGTGGACGTGGTGGACGCCGTGCAGCTGGAGCAGGACAACCGGGCGGTGCCGGTCGATCCGGCCGACGCGGCCGACGCGGGCCAGGCGACCCGGGCGTTCTCGCTGCTGGGTCTGCCGCTGCCCGGGCTTGAGGTGACCGCTGTTGACGACACCGGTGCCGTGCTCGGTGACCGCCAGGTCGGCCAGCTGCGGGTGCGCGGCGCGGCCGTCACCCCGGGCTACCTCACCGTCGACGGCCCGCTGGCCACCCAGGACGAGCAGGGCTGGCTGTCCACCGGCGATCTCGGTTACCTGGTCGACGGTCAGGTGGTGGTCTGCGGCCGGATCAAGGACGTGATCATCATGGGCGGCCGCAACATCTACCCCACCGACATCGAGCGGGCGGCCACCGCGGTGGCCGGCGTGCGGGCCGGCAACGCGGTCGCGGTCCGGCTGGACGCGGGCACCCGCCGGGAGCGGTTCGCGGTCGCGCTGGAGTCCGGTTCGGCCGGTGACGCCGAGGCCGAACACCTGCTGGGCAAGGAGGTCGCCGCGCGGATCGTGGACGCGGTCGGCGTCCGTCCGGTCGGGGTGTTCGTGCTCGCGCCGGGCAAGCTGCCCAAGACGCCGTCGGGCAAGTTGCGGCGGTCCGCGGCCGCCGAGTGGGTCGGTGCGCGGCTGGCCGAACGCGCGGAGACGCGGGCCGAGCAGCCGGACCGACCCCAGGCGCGATGACCCCCGGACGCACTGCCCGGAGACGCACTGCCTCCAGGCGCACTGCCTCCAGGCGCACTGCTTGGGGGCAGTGCCCGGAGACGCACTGCCCGGAGACGCACTGCCCGAGGTGGTTCAGCTGGTGTGGAAGGTGTTCTGAGCGCCTTCGAGGCCCTTGGTGAGCAACGCCTCGACCGCGTCGGCGGCACGGCCCACCGCGAGCGGCAGGTCCTTGCGTTCCGGGCCGGCGAAGTCGCGCAGCACGAAGTCGGCCGGGTCCATCCGGCCGGGTGGCCGGCCGATGCCGACGCGCACCCGGTAGTAGTCCTTGGTGGCCAGGGACTTGGTGATCGAGCGCAGTCCATTGTGGCCGTTGTCACCGCCGCCCAGTTTCAACCGGACGGTGTCGAACGGGATGTCCAGCTCGTCGTGCACGACGACGACGTTGGCGGGTTCCACCTTGAAGAACCGGACCGTGCCGGCGACCGGGCCGCCGGAGAGGTTCATGAAGCTGCGCGGCTTGGCCAGCACGACCCGGCGGCCGGCCAGCCTGCCTTCGAGCACGTCGGCGCCGGACTTGTGCGCCTTGAACCGGCCACCGACCCGGCCGGCGAGTTCGTCGGCCACCATGAAGCCCACGTTGTGCCGGTTGCCGGCATAGTTCGGACCGGGGTTGCCGAGCCCGACGATGAGGGTCAGCGCGTCGCCGCTGCCGACCACGCCGCCATCAGTCACGCCTCGTGCAACTCCCGGTCCGAACGATACGAACGTCATACCAGTACTGCGGGTACTGCCAGGGCCGTCTCAGCCCTCGTCGGACTCGCCCTCGGACTCGGCCGCGACCTCGCCGCCTTCGCCACCCTCGGCGTCCAGCTGGGCCGCGGTCGGCGCCGGCACCACGTTGACCACCAGGGCCTCGGGGTCGGTGATCAGGTCGGAGCCCGCGGGCAGGATGATCTGGGCGGCGGTGATCTGGGTGCCCGCCTCCAGGCCCTCGATGGACAGCTCCACACCTTCGGGGATGTGCAGCGCCTCGGCCTCGATCTGGATGGTGGACAGGTCCTGGTTGACCAGGGTGCCCGCGGCCGCGTCGCCGGTCAGCGTGACCGGAACCTCGACGGTGACCTTCTCGCCCTGCTGCACCAGCAGCAGGTCGACGTGCTCGATGTAGTTCTTGATCGGATGGGTGGTGACCGTCTTGGTCAGTGCCAGCTCCGTGCCGGACGCGTCGATGTCGAGCGTCAGGACGGTGTTCTGGCCATGCTCACGGACCACACGGGCGAACTCGAGCGCCGGCAGTGCCAGGTGCTTCGGGTCGGAGCCGTGGCCGTAGAGCACCGCGGGAATCATGCCGGCGCGGCGGGTGCGGCGGGCGGCGCCCTTGCCGAACTCGGTACGCGGCTCGGCGGCGAGACGAACCTCGGACACGGTGGGGTACTCCTTGCACGACGGAATGCGGATAGGCGGTCGGTACGACGGGTGGCAACCCCTGGCGGCGGGTCCACGAATCTGGCCTGACATAGCGGCGCGCGGCATCCCAGCCGCCGCGTCGATCACGTCAGGCACCAGGCCCGCCCTCGCCGAGGCAACCGTGACAGTGTAGGCCGGTTCTGCCCGGTCACCGACATCGGGGTCGCTCCAACAGCAGCGTCCGAGCCGGTTCGGCGTCCGGAGTCAGCGAGGTGTCAGCGATATGTCAGCGCCGCTTGCCAGGATGGGCCCTGACCGACGGGGGTTGTGTCGAACACACAGGCGGCCGGCAGCCGAACTCCACACGGCCGGCCGGCCGCCTGCGCCTCGTTCGGCTCAGGCGTTGCCGTTGAACAGGCTGGTCACCGAGCCGTCCTCGAACACCTCGTGGATCGCCTTGGCCAGCAGTGGCGCGATGGACAGCACGGTCATCCCGGGGAAGCGCTTGTCCTCGCTGATCGGCAGCGTGTTGGTGAAGATGACCTCGCGGGCGCCGCACTCGGCCAGCCGCTGGGAGGCCTTGCCGGACAGCACGCCGTGCGTCGCGGCCAGCACCACTCCGGAGGCGCCCTCCTCCAGCAGCTGCGCCATCGCCTTGGAGATCGTGCCGCCGGTGTCGACCATGTCGTCGATCACGATGCACATCCGGCCGTTGATGTCACCGACCACCCGGTTGGCGACGACCTCGTTGGGGCGCAGCGGGTCGCGGGTCTTGTGGATGAACGCGATCGGGCAGCCGCCGAGCTGGTCGGCCCACTTCTCGGCCAGCTTGGTACGGCCGGCGTCGGGCGACACCACCACCAGGTTCTCGTTGCCGTACTTCTCGGCGACGTGCTCGGCGAGCAGGTTCTGACCGAACAGGTGGTCCACCGGGCCGTCGAAGAAGCCCTGGATCTGCGCGGTGTGCAGGTCCACGGTCATGATCCGGTCGGCCCCCGCGGTCTTGAACAGGTCGGCGATCAGCCGGGCGGAGATCGGCTCGCGGCCCTTGTGCTTCTTGTCCTGCCGCGCGTACGGGTAGAACGGCATGATCACGGTGATCCGCTTGGCGCTGGCGCGCTTGAGCGCGTCCACCATGATCAGCTGCTCCATCACCCACTGGTTGATCGGCTCGCAGTGGCTCTGGATGACGAACGCGTCGCTGCCGCGCACCGACTCCTCGAACCGCACGAAGATCTCGCCGTTGGCGAAGTCGTAGGCGGACTGCGGCGTGATGGTCACGTTCAGGTGCTTGGCGACCTCCTCGGCGAGTTCGAGGTGCGCGCGGCCGGAGAACAACATCAGGTGCTTCTTCGGCGTTCCGGTCTTCGTGCTCATGCGTGCTGTCCCTTTGCGTGACTGGTGCTCTCGGCAGTGCGGTCGGCGGTACCGCGGTCGGCTGACTGGTCGGTGTCGTTCTGGTTGTCCGGTCCGGACTCCTCGGTGGACTCCCGGCCGGACTCCTCGGCGGCGAGCGCGGCCTTGGCCGCGTCGGCCGCCGGTGTGCCGGCCCGGCGGCGCAGGGTCCAGCTCTCGATGTTGCGCTGCGGGCCCGCGGACACCGCCAGCGCGCCCGGCGGCACGTCCTCGCGGATCACCGTGCCGGCACCGCTGGCCGCGCCGTCACCGACGTGCACCGGGGCGACCACCATGTTGTCCGAGCCGAGTTTGACGTGCGAGCCGATCACGCTGCGGCGCTTCTGCACGCCGTCGTAGTTGACGAACACGCTGGAGGCGCCGATGTTGCTGTGCTCGCCGATGGTGGCGTCGCCGACGTAGGTCAGGTGCGGGACCTTGCTGCCGGCACCGATCTCGGCGTTCTTCACCTCGACGAAGGTACCGATCTTGCCGCGCTCACCGAGTCGGGCACCCGGCCGCAGATAGGCGAACGGCCCGACGGAGGCCCCCGGGCCGATCCACGAGTCCGACCCGTGCGTGCGCACCACGCTGGCGCCGGCGCCGATCTCGACGTTGGTCAGCGTGCTGTCCGGCCCGACCACGGCACCCTCGCCGACGACGGTCCGCCCGCGCAGCTGCACGCCCGGTTCGAGCACCACGTCCTGGCTGAGCCGGACGTCCACGTCGATCCAGGTGGTCGCCGGGTCGATCATGGTGACCCCGGCGCGCATCCACTGCCGCAGCAGCCTGCGGTTGAGTTCGGCGCCGAGACCGGCCAGCTGCACCCGGTCGTTGATGCCCTCGACCTGCCACACGTCGGCGCAGATCAGCGCGGCCAGCCGCAGGCCGAGGTCGCGGGCGATGCCCAACGCGTCGGTCAGGTACAGCTCGCCCTGGATGTTGTCGGCGGACAGCTTGCCCAGCGCGTCGCGCAGCACGGCCGCGTCGAACGCGTAGACCCCGGAGTTGATCTCGGTGATCGCCCGCTGGCCCTCGGTCGCGTCCCGCTCCTCGACGATGCCGGTCACCTGGCCGGTGTGGTCGCGGAGGATACGGCCGTAGCCGGTGGGGTCGGCCACGTTCGAGGTCAGCACGGTCACCGCGGCGCCCTGTTCGGCGTGTTCGGCCAGCAGCGCGCGCAGCGTCTCGGGTTCGAGTAACGGCACGTCGCCGTAGCTGACCAGGACGGTTCCGGTGAGTTCGGCGGGCAGTTCGGTCATCGCGCAGGCCACCGCGTGCCCGGTGCCATGCTGCTTGTCCTGGACCGCGATGCTGATCGGCTGGTCCAGCCGGCCGGCCACCTCGGTGAGGTGTTCGGTCACCTGGTCGGCGCCGTGGCCGACGACCACCACCAGATGGTCCGGGCCGACCTCGGACGCCGCGCGTACGGCGTGTTCGGCCAGGGTCCGGCCGGCGATCCGGTGCAGCACCTTGGGCAGGGCCGAGCGCATCCTGGTGCCCTCGCCCGCGGCGAGAACGATGGTGCTCACCGGCCCGGCGGGGCGCGTACCGCCCTCGGGCATTGAGGCACTCCCTCGTGTCACAGTGCAATCTTTCGGCTGTTGGTCGGCATGTTCGGCAACACCTGGGCCGATATCCCTGTCGGCGCACCGGTTGCTGTTGCGTTGTCTGACGTTGCCGTGTCGTTGTGCTGCCAGCCTGGTGGCGTTGTCGTGCCGGTCACGTCGGGGCGGTCACACGTCCCCCCTGGTATGTCACGGTCGGGAAGGTGCCCTCGATCCTACGGTGTGTCCGGCGGCACCCACGCCGGCCCGGCGTCCGGTCCGGTCGCGGTGGTGTGGCTGATCACGCCGCCCATCGGGCCGGTGATCGTGCCGCCGATGGCCGGGCCGGTCAACGACGGGGAGCCCGACACCGCGGCCACCGCGTTGCCGCCGCCGCGCTTGGCCACGTACATCGCCGCGTCCGCGCGGGCCAGTGCCGAGGCCGCGGTTTCGTTCGGGCGCAAGGCGATCACGCCGACCGACAGGGTCACTCCGTGCGAGATGTCCACCGGCAACTCGGCCACGGCGGTGGCGGCCCGGTTGAGCGCGGCCTCGGCCGCGGCGAGCGGCGCGCCGGGCAGCAGCGCGACGAACTCGTCGCCGCCGTAGCGGGCGACCAGGTCGTCCCCGCGCAGCGTCCGGCGCACTGTGCTGGCCACCACGCGCAGCACGTCGTCGCCCTCGGCGTGCGAGGCCTGGTCGTTGACGCCCTTGAAGTGGTCCAGGTCGACCAGGGCGATGGCCACCGGCTGGGTGACCGGCTGGGCGATCAGCTCCTCCAGCCGCTCGTCCAGCGCCCGCCGGTTGGGCAGGCCGGTCAGCGGGTCCTGCATGGCCTGCCGGGCGATCGCGCCGTGCTCGCGGGAGAGCCGGTCGTGCTCACGGCGGGTGTTCAGGGTGGCGATCCGGGAGCCGCGGATGGTCCACAGCTCCGACTCCAGTTCGGCCACGTACTCCTGCAGCGCGCCGACGGTCAGCTCGGTGTCGGCGTCCTGGTCCTGCTTGGCCAGTTCGGCGATCTCCCGGGTGATGGACAGCCGCAGCACCTGCTCGGACGGGTCGTCGGCGAGTTCGCTGCGGGCGTCGGCGAGGGTTTCCAGCGCCTCCTCCACCTGACCGGACCGGGCCAGGCTGCGGGCCAGTGCGATGGTGACCAGGATGAACTGGGAGGGCTGCCGGCTCAGATTGATCAGCTCGCGCAGCCGGTCGAGGTGCTCGGGGCCGGGGTGGGCCAGCGCGTGCGCCGCGCCCAGTTCGGGCACCTGGTCGGCGGCGGCCCGGTTGGGGTCGCGGGGGAACAGCGACTGCCGGAAGGGCACCTCCGCGGCGGCGGCCATCGCGGCACCGGTGTCGATCCGGTCGGCCGCGCCGGTGCTGTCGCCGACCCGTTCCAGCCGCAGTGCCCAGTGCAGCTGGATGCGGATGCGGTTGACCAGGTGGATGGTGATCTCGTGCGGGCCGCCACCGGCGGTGACCGCCACGTCGGCCCGGGCCATCGCCTGGTTGGCCTCTTCGTACATGCCCAGCTCGGTCAGCGTGAGCGCGATCTCCACCAGCACCGCGGAGTACATCCGTTGCCAGCCGCGGTAACTGCGGGTGCGGTCCTCGGCGGAGTCGTGGTCGAGCATGGCCAGCGCCCTGGCGATCGCGGCGACGGCCGCGTCCTCGGCGTTGCCGATCACCCGGCTGGGCGGCGCGGCACCGTTGGGCCGGCCCGGCTCGTCGGGTCCGGCCGGGTCGGGGGCGTCCTCGTACTGGCCGTGCAGGATCTGCCGGGCCCGCAGCGCGTGCGCGCCGGCCTCCAGCACCACCAGCCGGTGCCGGCGGGTGTGCGCGATCAGCTCGTCGAGCACGACGTCCACGTCGTGGCCGGGATAGTCGTGGATCTCCATCCGAACCAGCAGCGCGCTGCGCAGCATCTGGCCGACGACCATCGGGTCGGCGCGCCGCCGGCACTCCGCCAGCAGGTCGTCCAGTTCTTCGAGATAGTCCCGCTGGGTGTCCGGGTCGCTACCCTGGGCGACGGCGACAAGTTCGCGTGCCCGGCCGAGCAGCCACGCCTCGGATATCTCGGCATACCCCGGCATCATCACGCCGGTAAACGGGCCTTCGACCTCGTCGGGCAGTGGGACACCCCCGTCCGGGCATCGTGGTTGAGCATCTTCGTCGAGCATCGTGATCGAGCGGTCGAGCTGCCCGGCGGTTGAGCCGGGTGAATCCTGGGTACCACGTCAGGTGAATCCTGGCTGCGGACTGGCCGCGCTCCGCCGCCAGGATTCGAACCTGGACCATCAGAACCAAAATCTGAGGTGCTGCCTTTACACCACGGCGGATCGAACGCCGGCACGGTAGCGCCGGTGTTCCGTGGGTAGTCATGGTGACATGACTCGGCGCCGAAGGTCAGCCCGGCTGGCCAATTCGACGACAATCGAAGCGTCCTACCTGCAGTGTGCACCGAATGCCACACATATTTCACAGGTTCGCACTGGCAATATGAGGGAGCGCCAACTTACGCTCTCGTAGGTTACGGTGGCGTAGGTAAGGTTGACCTAAGTCGAGAGGTGTAAGAATGACGAGCACACTGGATCGGGCCCAGGAGGCCCCCGCCAGCGGCCCGAAACCCATAACTGTCGGTCGGCGGGACGGCTGGTCCCAGTTCGCGGTGTACGTGTTCGTCATCCTGCCGATGGTCGCGCTGGTCGCGGCGGTTCCGCTGGCCTGGGGCTGGGGTCTGTCCTGGCTCGACGTGGTGCTCGGCGTGGTCTTCTTCTACCTCAGCGGCCTCGGGGTGACCATCGGTTACCACCGGCACTTCACCCACGGCTCGTTCAAGGCCAAGCGCTGGATGCGCGTGGGTCTGGCCATCGCCGGCAGCATGGCGCTGCAGGGCCCGCCGACCATCTGGGTCGCCGACCACCGGCGCCACCACGCGTTCTCCGACCGGGACGGCGACCCGCACTCGCCGTGGCTCTACGGCACCTCGCCGATGGCCATCACCAAGGGCTTCTGGCACGCGCACATGGGCTGGCTGTTCGAGCGCGACCTGACCAACACCCAGCGCTTCGCGCCCGACCTGATGGCCGACAAGGATGTCGTGCGGGTCAGTGGCCTGTTCTGGCTGTGGACGATCATCAGCCTGCTCACGCCGGCCGCGCTCGGTGGCCTGATCAGCTGGTCCTGGTGGGGCGCGCTGACCGCGTTCTTCTGGGCCGGCCTGGTCCGCGTCGCCGTGCTGCACCACGTGACCTGGTCCACCAACTCGATCTGCCACATGATCGGCGAGCGCCCGTTCGCCAGCCGGGACAAGGCCGCCAACGTGTGGCCGCTGGCGATCCTGTCCTTCGGTGAGTCCTGGCACAACCTGCACCACGCCGACCCGACCTGCGCCCGGCACGGTGTGCAGCGCGGCCAGATCGACACGTCCGCGCGGCTGATCTGGCTGTTCGAGAAGTTCGGCTGGGTGTCCAACGTGCGCTGGCCGACCCCGCAGCGGCTGAGCAGGCTGGCCGCCGGGACCGAGCCCGAGTCCGCCGCGTAGCTCGGCGTCCGGCTCGACCCCGCGCTCGCCGGAGTGCTCGACCCAGTGCGTTACCCACGGCGTTACCCATTGCTCGACCAATGCGTTTCCCCTTGTGAGCAGTCGTGACAAAAGACGAGAACACCGGCCGTGGCTCGCCCCGGCCGGTGCCTCGCGTTCGGATGACCGGTAGCCAGCGGCGCCAACAACTGCTCGACGTGGCCAGAACGCTGTTGGCCGAGAAGGGTTATGAGGCGACCTCGGTCGAGGAGATCGCGCACCGGGCCGGGGTGAGCAAACCGGTGGTGTACGAGCACTTCGGTGGCAAGGAAGGCATCTACGCGGTCGTGGTGGACCGGGAGATGCAGCGGCTGCTGGACCGGATCGTGTCGGCGCTGTCGGAGGACGCCCACCCGCACCAACTGCTCGACCGCGCGGCCAGCGCGTTCCTGGACTACGTGGACGAGTGCACCGACGGGTTCCGCATCCTGGTCCGGGACTCCCCGGTGGCCAGCTCGACCGGGACGTTCTCCAGCCTGCTCTCCGACATCGCCGGCCAGGTCGAGCACCACCTCGGTGTGCACTTCGAGCGGCGCGGTTACGACCGGAAACTCGCGCCGCTCTACAGCCAGGCGCTGGTCGGCAGCGTCGCGCTGACCGGCCAGTGGTGGCTGGAGGTGCGCAAGCCGGCGAAGTCCGAGGTGGCCGCGCACGTGGTCAACCTGGCCTGGAACGGGCTCTCGCACCTGGAGCGGTTGCCCCGCTCACGTCGGCGCCGTTCGCGGCGGTCGGCCGGTTAGGGTGCCTGGGTGGCTGATCACCTGCGACTCACCGTGGCCGACCGGCTGGCCACCCTGACCATCGACCGACCGGAGCGGCGCAACGCGCTCAGCTTCCAGATGTGGTCGGCGATCCCGGAACTGCTGGCTCCGCTGGCCGGCGACCCGGACGTGCGGGCGCTGGTGATCAAGGGCACCGACCACTTCTCGGCCGGTGCCGACATCAGCGAGTTCTCCACCCTGCGCGCGGACGCCGCCGGGGCCCGCCGGTACGGGGCGGCGGTGCACGCCGGCGAACGGGCCATCGCCGAGCTGGAACTGCCGACGATCGCCGCGATCACCGGCTTCTGCATCGGCGGCGGCTGTGAGATCGCGCTCGCCTGCGACCTGCGGATCGCCGCCGACGACGCCCGGTTCGGCATCACCCCGGCGAAGCTGGGCATCGTCTACAACTTCACCTCGACGAAGCAGCTGGTCGCCGCCGTCGGGCCCGCGTGGGCCAAACAGATCCTGTTCAGCGGCGACATCCTGGACGCCGCGACCGCGCTGCGGATCGGCCTGGTGAACGAGCTGTGCCCGGCCGGCTCGCTGTCTTCCCGGGTTGCCGAGCTGGCGGCGCGGATCGGGTCCCGGGCGCCGGTGAGCGTGCGCGGGGCGAAGGACATCATCGGTCGGATCGTTGCCGGTCAGGACGATGAGGACGACGGGGTGCGGGCGTTGTACGACGAGGCCGTGGGGAGCGCGGAGTACGCGGAGGGGGTTGCCGCGTTTCTGGCGAAGCGGACGCCTCGGTTCTGATCCTGATCTCTGGATTTACTGCCGGGGTTGTGCTGTTGGGGATTCTGCGGGCGGGCTCGGGTTTCTGGTCGGGATGAGCTCGGGCCCGTTGCCGGCTTCGGTTCAGCGGTTGGCTGGTTTGCCGGTCAGGGTAGCGGCGCGCGCCTGAAGTTGATCGGCGCACGAGCGGGGTTGTCCACAGACACCAGGTTGTCCACAGGGGCGCGCTCGGGGGCGGCGCCGGTCGATTCGGCTCGATAGACTGGCCAAGGGCCGTCCCCCCAGCGGATACCTGGTTGTGTACCTAGTGTCGGTGACATGGCCCCCAGGAAAAAGGTTAGCCCAGGTCAGGAGCGTCGGGCGCGCGGCGAACAGCCCGTCTATGACTCCTACGGTCGTCTGTCCCGCGTCCCGGAAACGGGCGAGTTGGAGAAGATCGACGACCAGTTGGCCGACAACCAGACGGTCATCGGCCGGTTGGGCGGCACGGTGGGTGAGGAACTGTCTGATGGGCTGTCGGCCTGGAAAAAGGGTGTGCGCCGGCCGGGGTGGGAACGGTTGCTGGAGCGGGCCGAGTCGGGTGACTCGGACGGGATCGTGGTGTGGCACACCGACCGGTTGTTTCGTCAACCCCGGGATCTGGAAGCCCTGATCGAACTGGGCGACCGGGGGTTCCTGGTGGCCTCCGCACACGGGGCACGGGACCTGGCCGACCCGGATGACCGGTTCATCCTCCGTATCGAGGTGGCGCACGCGGCCCGGTCTTCGGATGACACGTCGCGGCGGATCAAGCGCCGGTTTGAGACGTTGCGGGCGAGCGGGCAGCGGACCGGTGGGGCTCGTGCGTTCGGCCTGCCGGGTTATGTGGTGTTGTCTCAGGCTGACCGGGAGGCGCTGGAGGTGGCCGGGGTTGAGCGGCCGGTGGTGTCGGTTGAGCAGGTGGCGGCCGAGCGTCGGGCGGTGGCCGAGGGTATGTCGGCGGTGTTGGCGGGGGTGTCGTTTGGTCAGCTCGCCCGGGACTGGAACGCGGCGGGGTTGCTCACCCCGCGCGGGAATCGGTGGCAGTTCGACACGCTGCGCGATGTGCTGGCCCGCCCGCTGAACGCGGGGTTGATCGAGCATGAGGGGGTGATCGTCGGCCGGATGGAAGGGGAGCCGATGGCGGACGAGGAGACGTTCACTCAGGTTCGTGCGTTGATCGCGGGTCGGCGTCGGGGGCGGACGCCGGGGAAGCGTTATGTGGGGTCGGGGATTGTGCGGTGCGGGGAGTGTGGGCGTGGTGTGTCGGGTCGTCTTCAGCAGCCCAGCAAGGCGTACTCGCGGGAGCGGCGGGTGTATTTCTGTGCGCCGCATCGGGGTGGGTGCGGCAAGGTCACCGCGACTGTCCCGGCGGTGGATCGGGAACTGCGCGGGTTGGTGGTGCAGCGGTTGTCCGACCCGGAGCACGCCGCGCAGGTGACCGCGTTCACCAGCAAGCGCACCGAGCGCCTGACCCAGGTCCGGGCGGAGATCGAGCAGACCGAACAGTTGCAGGAGGCGATGGCGGCCCGGGTGGGTCGGGTGGAGATGACGTTGACCGCGTTCGACGCGGCTAACCAGCCCTTGGCCGCGCGGCTGGCGGGGTTGCGGCAGGAACGGGACTCGCTGGAGAGCGGGGACCTCGGCCCGCTGACGGTCGCGACCCGAGACGAGATCGAAGCCGAGTGGGACACGTTGGGTGAGGTGGGGGACGTGGCCGGGCAGCGGGCGATGCTGCGCCGCGCGCTGGGCCGACACCACCTGATCCTGGATCGGGCGACCAGCCGGGCACCCCGCTTCGATCCGACCCGGTTGCGGCTGGCCGCTCCCCAGCCGGCCGAGCCGCAGTCGACCGAGCAACCGGGCTGACCGTGGGCGAGGGCCGGTGAGTGGGCCGGCCCCCGGCCGCTGCTTAACCGTCTGGTCTGCGGTCGCTGTCGGGGTGTTCTGTTCGGCGGGCTCGGTTGCGGAGAATGACATCAGCGACCACTGCGAGGTCTTGTGTGGACATGGCTCCCATGGCTTGGTTGGCGGCACTCCAGTACTCGTCTGGCCCGGTGGGTGTGGTGGAGCGCAACTGGTCGGCCCGGCACCCCAGGCGGGCGGCCCACGCGGCGACCATCGGCGTGGTTGGGGTCGTGGCGCCGTGTTCGCACGCGGCCACGGTGGTCGGGGTGGTGCCCGCCACCTCGGCCAGCACGGTGTGTGTGACATTGAGCCCCTTATCTGTATCTCCGCAGTCGATACCTAGTGTCATGATCTTCAGCCTTGATCTATTTTCGGTTGACCGCCGACCGTTGCGCCTTGCCGAATTTGGAAACTATAAATTAAGCCCCGCCTTCGACGAGGGCACGCAATCCGGCTGTATTAGCACCCACGCGGTCTGTCCGGCGCACCAGACTGCCGCTCCGCTCACAGCGATGCACTACTGGCAGCGCGGCTTCGCCGCTTAGTCCAGACAGCGCTGCCGGCGGAACCGATGGGTGGTCGAAGAAGAAAGTTGGGGCTGCCGGCGTTGGCTGGGCGGGTGATCCCGCTCGGCGACAGACGGCACAGCGGGCTATCAGTCAGAGGTCCCGCCATCACACACTCATCCATGGCCCACTCCGTTCGCTGCGCCGCGTTCAGATGGTCGCTTGGCGGAGCGCAAGTGTTACGGATCATCCGTTCGGACATTGCGAGCGAAGGCTCAACGACGGACCGACGTGGCGAGGATGACAACCTGCAGTATCGCGTCAACGGCCAGGTGGGATAGCGTCACGCACTCCTCAAACCCCACGACGAGACCAGCACCATGGTTCTCTGTCGCTCGTGACGCTACGTTCAGTAGGTACTGTAGGGAGGCTTGGTCCTCGCGCTCGCCTGGTTAGTCAGATGATGGGCAGGCCGGCCGCCCTGCCGTTCGCCGTGGCACTGGGCACACCACGAGGGGTGAACCTGCCGTGCTGATCGTGGGCCTAACGCATCCCGCTACTTCGACCCCAGAGCGACCGGGACGGAAGTCCAACCAAGCACACTAAACGATCGTGCGTGTTGGTAGGCGTGGATGCCACTAGCTGGGTATTCGATGAGTTGATCGGGCAACGCGTCGAGCGGAAACCACGCGATGGCCGAGCACTTATCTGGTTCGCGGTTGGTGGGCTCGCCGATCCAACGGCGTGCCTCGAAGAAGAGGCCGAGGCGGGGTTCGGGGCCGGAGCCGCTGACGTGGATGGTGTGCACGTGACGTAGCTCGGCCGGGTCGACCAGCACGCCGATTTCTTCTTCGGTTTCACGGACGGCGGCGTCGAGGACAGATTCGCCAGCGTCGAGCTTGCCGGAGGGAAGGTGCCAGCGTCCGTCGAAATCGGGGTTGGTGTCGCGCCGCTGGGTGAGCAGTACCTCGTGGTCACGGATGAGTAGTACGTGCACGTCAACGAGGTGGCGGTCAGCCATGTGCGCTGGTGTCCTTCTGGGTCGCGGTGCCGTATGACTTGGTCGGCCCCGCAGGCTACTCGGCGGCTGGCGTCAGGCCGTGCACCCCCGCGAGACCGGCAATTCGTGCTCCGATCTGGGCGGCCACACTCTCAGGCCGAGCCTCGGAGGTGTCGACGCTGAACAGCGGGTATCCGAGGACGGCGAGCCGTTCGGCGGTGTCGCGGTAAAGATCGGCTTCGGTGCGGCTGGCGTCGATACCCGACTCGAAGCGGGTGTGGGCGCCACGTCTGGAGATACGGGCGGCGGTGATCTCGGGGTCGCCGGTGAGGATCACCGCCAGATCAGGCCGGTCGGTGTCGGCGTTGACGGCTTCGATGAATGGCAGCGGCACGCCATCCATACGTTGCAGCACGTAGGACGAGGCGACATAGCGGTCACAGATCACGATCTTGGCAGTGGCCAGGTTGGGGCGGATGTCGGTGGCGAGGTGGTGGTAGCGGTCGGCTGCGACCAGGCAGGCCAGGGCGTGGCCGGAGTAGGTGTCGGTCTGGTGGCGGGCGATCTCGCCCAGCGGCGCGTGGGAGGGCTCGGTGGTGGCGTGCACCGGGTAACCGCGATCGGTCAGGTAGCGGGCCAGGTGCGCGACCACGGTGGTCTTACCGGCCCCACCGAGCCCGTCCACGGTGACGAACAAGCCGGGTCGTGCGCCGGTCACGCGGCCTGGGCCTTCCGCTGGTATTGCTCGTGGGCCAGCGCGACGAGATGGGCGCGGATGTCGTCGATCGGTGCCTCGGCCAGAGGAAGGTTAACCGAGAAATTGAACTCGTCACGTTCACGCATCGACTCGTCCACCCCGGCACTGGTGAGGTCCACCGCGCTGTAGTTGAGCAACTGGGCAGGCGTGTAGCGGCCTGTGGCGATCAAGCGGTGCCAGTCCGGCGTTCCCGGATAGGGCCGGTACTCGAACGCGCTGGCGCGGAAGCGCCCCGGTGACCGGTCGGTCAGTTCCCACAGGTCGTGGACCAGGCGCGCCGTGGCGTCCATCTCGGCGGCGGTTTCGGTGGGGAAGCCGAGGATGAAGTAGCCCTTGACGTTGATGCCGCGTTCGGTCAGCCGCCGTACCACGGTGCGGGCCATGTCGGGGGTGATGCGCTTATCGATGTAGTCGAGCATCCGTTGGCTACCGGACTCGACGCCCAGCGCGACTTCTCGCAACCCATTGGCCGCCAACAGATCCAGGGTGGCATCGTTGGCGCGGTGCAGGACGTTGATCCGTCCGGTGGCGTCCCACCGTGCCCACGCACCGACCCGCTCGGCGGCGAACGCGGTCATCATCTGGTCGATGACGCGGCGAGCGCCGAGGAACAGATCATCCACGAACCGGAATGCGGTCACCCCGGCGACGCGGAGGAGGTGCATCTCGGCGAGGATGTTGTGCGGATCGCGGGTACGGATCGTGACGTCGGGATTCGCCGAGACGGCCGCGCCGCAGAACGAACAATCATAGGGGCAGCCACGCGCACCGACCATGTTCGCCTCCAGCCTCTCGTTCTCCTCGTGCGGGTCCTGGGTCAGGAAGGCGCGGTCGACGAACGGCAGGGCATTGATATCCGGCGCGAGGTGGTGGGAACTGCCGGCCGTACCGCCCGTGACTGGCGTCTTGAGGATGGGGTCGAGCCACATGACACCGGGTAGGTCGGCGCGGTTGCGGTGATCGGCCAGTAGTACGGCTACGCGGGTTTCGGCTTCACCGATCACCAGCGCCTCGCAGCGGGCCATGCGGGGATCGGTGAGGATCTCGGTGGGCATCGCCTTGGCTTGGTGGCCACCGAGCATGATCTTGATGTCGGGATCGAGGCCAGCAGCCAACTGGGCGCTGATCTCGTAGGTGGGGGCGAGCAGGTTGAATCCAACCCACCGTGGGGCGAGTGCGTTGATCAGTTGGACTGTGCTGTGCACTCCGAGGCCGTGGGCCTCGGCGTCCAAGACGCCAACGTTGTAGCCCTGAGCGGCGGCGTAGGTGGCGATGTAGCCCATCCCCAGCACAGGCAGGGTGAAGTCATTGACGCGCGGTCGTTGTGCGTAGTCCCGTAGGGGCGCGTTGACGAACAGCGCGTCCAGTTCGCGGGTCAGGTCGGCTCCGGCGATCAGATCACGGTGCAGGTCACAGCGCGACTGTTCCGGTGGTACTGGCATGACGAACTCCCCAGGCAAGTGTGAGCAGAGTCCATTCGGACAATTGCTCTGCCGCCAAGCCTTGCCAGACGCGGGCGAATTCCGGCTCGGTATCCGGCCAGTTTCGCTCGGATGCCAAGTGTTTCGCCCAGGTGCGCACGGCGAGGTCGGCGAACGGATACAAGGTGTAATCGTTGGTGGCATCGGCCACGGTCGCGCCGGCCGTCCATGGCCCGATGCGGGGCACGGTTTGGATCTCGGCGAGTAGCCGGTGCGGGTCGAGTTCGGTCCATTTGGGGCTGAATTCGAGATATGCCTCGGCGGCGGCACGCAGCGGCCGGCGTTTGAACGCCATGCCCAGCCGTGCGAATTCGTCGTCCGGGAGTGCAAGAACGGTGTCCGGTGAGGGAAACAGGCGGCCGGTGCCGGCCGTAGTGACCACGGGGTCGCCGTGTTCTTGGCTGAACGTGCGGTAGAGCTTGCGTGCCTGCCCCGCGCGGATGACCTGGCGCACGATGGATGTCGCGATGGCGTCCCAGAGGTCCGGGTTACGCAACCTGGCCACTGGGCCGGCCGCGCGCAACGCAACCGCTACCGGGTCCGAGCCGGTCACGCTAGCCGGGTCGATCACATCCACGACCGGCGTCGGCCCCTCACCGAAGTGGAGGTCCACACGCACCTGCCGGCCATCGTCGCGGCGCGGTGAGCAGGCCACCGTCCACACCGATCGGCCGGACCGCACCGCCCGACAGGCCGAGCCATCGGCTGCTGCCAGCCACGACGGGTGGTCCAGCATCACGTCTGCAACGGTCATAGTGATCATGTTTGTTCCCTTCCGGTCTGAAGTCATCGCGTCATCATGGCGAGCCCACCTCCTTCGGTCGCCTCGGCACACCGTGGTCAGGCGTCACGGTTGAAAGCGCTCGCCAACTTGGCGATGAAGTCAACGGATGCTTCTGGTTCGAGCGACTTGTCCACCAGTCGCGCGTGCATCCGCTCATACAGCGCGAGCCGCTCTGTGTCCTCGGTGAAGGAGTGGCACGTGCCGTGGGGCAGGTGCACCACAGACCGGACGCTGGCAAAGTCGATGACCGTGAACCGGCCGTCGATGCCCGCGTGCGCACCAGCGGCCATCGGCAGCACCCGCACCTCAACAGGCGCACGCGAAGTGCTGTTGACCAGGTGAAACAGTTGTGCTGCCATGTCCGCGGGGCTCTTGACCACCGTACGCAAAACCAGCTCGGTCAGCACCACTGACAGCGTCGGTGGCTGCTCCCGGGACAGAATCGCTTGCCGGGCCAGCACGTGGGCGACCCCCTGTTCGATCTTGTTCCTGGGCACGGTCACCGACTCGGTGAGCAGCGCACGTGCGTACGCCCCCGTCTGCAACAGAGGGGGCACGGTGAGGTCGGCGAAGCATCGAACATCGGTCGCATCGTTCTCGTAGCCGACCAGGAGGCGTTCGTCTTTGGTGAGCCGCGATGATTTCAACTGGCTATGCCACCCGTTTGCGTTGAAATCCTGGGCTAGGTCGAGTAGTCGCGCCTGCTCTGCTTCGTCGCCTACCCCGTAGAGGCCTAGTAGGTTTTTCACGTCTACGAGCCTGGGTCCACGCAAGCCGTTTTCCAGTCGGGACAGTTTACTCGGGGAGATACCGATTCGCGTCGCGGCGGTCTCGGAGGTCAATCCCGTTGCGTCGCGCAATGCGCGGAGCTTTTCGCCGAGTTCGCGGCCCCGGCTGGACGGGCTCATTTCAGGCATACGACAGGTCTCCATTACTCGACAGTGTGTTAAAGGGACAGAACAACGGTGGTGCCCGATCAGGTCAACCTGACCGGGGCACCACGCAACGGGCAAGCGCGTACTACGCGGCGCGACTCCCAGACACGCCCCGCTCATCCCCGGATTGCCCCTCCGGTGATGAGTTCTCGCTGCTGAGCAAGGCCAGCAGCCGATGCAATCGACGTGCGCCGGCCGGGCTCAAGCCCAGCACCCGCAGCACTGGTGCACCGGCGTCGGTCAGGCTCGGGATCACCCGCGCGTCCGCGCCGATCACCCCGATCTGGACCAACGTGGACCGCAACTGCTCGGCCATGCGCTGGGCGTGCACGAACTGCGCCACACAGTTTGCTGCCTCGCCCGCCGCGACCGGGCGTAGCCACACCAGATCACCCGCGTCCACCAGCGGAGAACGAACAAACTCCCAGCTCACTCCATAGGCACTACCCCGCACAGGATCGTTATCGGACACCACAGATCACCTCCCTCGATCGGAGGGGAGTTGACCGATGACCCGCGTTCATGCCGCGTGGCTTGGCAACCCCCGATAGCCTCGCTATCGGGGTTCCTGTGGTTCCCCAGCCAGGCCATCCCCGATTCTTTCCAGGGAGAGGGGGTGGCCTGGCCTCGCATTCGGTCAGTAGTAGTAGCTGGCGTGCACCCCCGATCCCGGATATACGTAGGGCCGGGGCCGCACCGGCTCCCGGGACAACTCCACCGGCCCCCGCGCCACCGCGTCAGCCCACTGATCACCTGGCTGTTGGACGATGCGCTGCGACGGGCCGAGGTTGGCCGGACTGCTCGGGTCGCTGCGCAGGGCGTGCCGGGGCTGAACAGGTGCGGGCCAGTCTCGGGCGGGCGTGGGCTCGTCGTGCCAGTCCAGTTCGACGGGTAGCCCTTCCTGGCGGACCCGCTCGATCAGTGCCCAGACAGGCACACCGTTGCTCTGCTGCGAGTCGGTTTCTCTGGCCAGGTCGGTCACCGCTGCCACCTTGGGTTCCACGGCCCGACCGGGGCCGGCCGCCAGTTCAGACACTCAGGCAGTCCCCGCGTGTTGACGAACTGGGTCAGCGCTCGGTAGACGATCTCGACGGCGACTTCCGCGCCGGGCGGCAACGGCCACTCCCGCCGACCCGCCAACCGGTAGACCACCGGGTGAGTGTTGACACCGGCGTCTGGCACCAGCGAGATGTCCGATCCCGTTGACCAGCGCAAGGCTCCAACCTGGCCCCGTACGCCTACGGTCAGGGCAGCCTCATGGGCTGGGTTGACCCCAGCGGTACCGGACACGAAGACCCACGCCCACGGGGTGGCTGGACTCGGACCTGCGATCTGCTGAATCTGCGCGACGACTTCCGCGACTGCTGGGAGGGTGGCCACGCTGATGACCTCGGTGTCCAACAAGGTGATCACGGCTACCCTCGCCCCCGCCCCGACCAGATGGCTTCGACCGTCAATGGCACGTCCTGCGCGTCGTCGGCCGATACGGCGGCAGCGTCAAGGGCAACGGTCGAGGCCGTCGTCCCTGAGTGGCGGACCAGGCATAGGTCACAGGGCATTCCGGTGATCGAGTCCGGAAACTCGCACTGGGCGCTGACCAGTTGCTCGCCGCACGCCACGGTCACGGTGTCGGGCACCCGAGCGTTGGCGAGGTCGGCGACCGGCAGCTCCACCAGATGCACCACGCGGTCTCTCCGTGGACCCACCAGCAACCGCACGAACACCACCACGCGCGACAGGCCGTCCTCGCTGGTCAATGTTGCTCCTCTGCCCGCCACTTCGATCAGTACTGGTGCGGACGCGGCGGGGCCGGGACGGCCGGGACGACGGGAGGGGGTCAAGGCATCCCGAATCACCGGCCCCGCCGCGTGCTGACAGGCCACGGCGGACCCGCAAGCGGAGGAGGCAAGCTCCTGCGGGTCCGCCGTGGCCGAGGACCGGCCACCCGAACTGTGGTCAGCGCGCCCGACGTTGCCGAGCAACGCGGAAGCGGGGCACGGTTGCGGGGTGACCGGCGGTTCACCGGCACCGCTGGACTCATGGTGGGCCAACAGCCGTGACCACCAGCCCGGCGAGTGATGCCGCCCGGTCCGGCCGCGCCGTGCGAAGGGCACGCCCATGTCAGAGGCGGCTTTGGTGCGAGACAGCAACGCCGCGACACAAGACGGGCAGCGGGTACCGGGTGGGACGGTCAACGCCGCAGTGGTGATCACCTCACCGCAGACTGCCCGGTACCGGCCCATGCCAGCACAGATCCCGGCTTCCATGTCGGCATCCTCGACCGCGTGCGTGTCGCTACCGATCGACGTCACCCACAGCATCGAGATTGCGCTGGCCGTTGTCATGCTCATAGCGTCGGCCAGGTGATCTACTACTTGTAGGGCACATTGCTGGCCGGACAAGTGGCAATCTGGATTGCACAGACGTGGCAGTCTGCGACGTTGACGCTGGTAGAGGCGCTACAATCGGCAAACCAACGTCCTGGAGGACGCCTATCGTGGCTGTGTCAAACCAGAAGCTGCGTGAAGCGCGTGAGGCACTGCCGTCACGCGCCGTTCCTGGCGAGCCCATGAGTCGGGCTGAGTTGGCCGAGGGGGTCAACTCCTATCTGTGGGAAGCCTCGAACCGAAAACGACGCTACAGCTTGGACGAGCACGCCATCGGGCGATACGAACGCGGAGAGATCCGCTGGCCCAGCGCGGCCTACCGGCAGGGACTCCGGGCCGAGTTGAACGCATCGACCGACGCGGATTTGGGTTTTTGGCCCACCCGTCGAGGCAACACCACATCGTCAGGTGCTCAGACGATGCTCGTTGTCGACTACAGCGGCGCTGTTGACATCGGTATGGGGCCGACGGACTTCTTGGCGCGAATCACCGCAGAAACACCCGTACCCCAGCGCATCGGGTGGTCTGAAGTCGAAAGTGTCCGGGCCACTACGCGCGCTGTGGCGATGTCGGAGAATCTGCACGGCGGTGGATTGTCTGCCGAAGCGGGCATCAGTCAACTCCGGTGGTCCGGTCGACTTCTCGAAGTGACTGCCAGTAACGATGTCCGACGAGCGATGTTCGAGGCCGTGGGCAACCTGAGCAGCGTGGTCGCGTTTTCCGCGTTCGATATCGCTGACCATCCAACCGCTGATCAATGCTTCCAATTCGCCCTATGGTGCGCTGACCAGGGCGGATCATGGGCGCTACGCGCGAACACGCTGGCCGAGATGTCTCGAAAGGCGGTGTACCTCGGAGCCATCGACAAAGCGCTTTCCTTGATCGAGTTCGCGCAAGTCAGATCAGACCGGGTCTCGGCTACCGCGCAGGCGATGATGTCCGCCATCCGCGCACGACTACTCGCGCTGCTCGGCCGGCATGACGAGGCACGGGCAGAAGTCGACCGGGCGGATACGCGGTTTGCTGATCGTGATCCGGCTGCTGATCCACCCTGGCTGTGCTACTACGACGAGGCCGAACACCACGGAAGCACAGGGCGTGCCCTGATCCCGGTCGCCCGGGAGATGAACAGCGTTGAGTTGGCCGCCCCGCGTCTGGAGGCGGCGATACGGCTGCACAACGCGGCCTATCCGCGCTCGCGGACGTTTTCGCGCACCCGGCTCGCGTCGCTGATGATGGCGTCGGGTGACCCGCACGAGGCGATACCGATCGGCAGACAAGCCCTGATCGACGCCACACCATTGCGGTCGAAACGCATCGTCAGCGAACTACACGGCCTGGCACGAGCGGCCGAGCAACACGCCCTGATCGGCGACGTGGCCGAGTTGCGCCACGACATCGCTGTCCTGGCTCTCCCCGGCACCTGAGATCATCGCTAGCGTGCCCGCACATCTCGTAGACGCTGACCGTGTCTTGCGGACAGCCGCTGGCGTCGCCGGAGTGGATGCCACCGGCGCAGAGGTGATCCGAGATGGATCACACGTCATGTACCGGCTGCCTGGCGACCTTGTTGCCCGCGTCGGCCGGCCAGGAACGGTCAGCACAGCAGAACGCGAGGTCGAGGTCTCCGGATGGCTTGCCGGGTCCGGGCTGGCGGTCACTCAGGCCGCCGGTGATATCCCGCAGCCGATCGTGGTGGAGGATCGGCCGGTCACCTGGTGGCGCTTGCTTCCCGAGCACCGGGCGGCCACGCCCGCTGAACTGGGCTCGGTACTTCGCGCGCTGCACGGATTGCCGGTGCCCTCGTTGTTGGGGCTGCCCGTGTCTGATCCGTTCGCTGATCTTGATCAACGCATCGCCGACACCGCTGGGATCGGCGTGGATGACCGGGCGTGGCTCGCAAAGCACCTAGCTGACCTGCGGGAACGTTACAGGCGGTTGTCGCTTGGCGAGCCTCAGCACGTGATCCACGGTGATGCTTGGCAGGGCAACGTCGCGGTTCCCCCATCGGGGGTACCGATCCTGCTGGACTTCGAACACGTCTCGATTGGCCATCCGGACTGGGATCTCATCCCGCTGGCGGTGGACTACACAGACTTCGCTCGCCTCGATGCCGAGGACTACCGCTCCTTCGTACATGCCTACGGGGGCCACGACGTGACGACGACACCGGGGTTCCGCACGCTGGCCGAGATCCAAGAGCTTCGGTGGGTCTGTTTCGTGATCAGCAAGTCCGCGAGCAGCGGTGTAGCCAGCAAGGAGGCGCGTCACCGAATCGCCTGCCTGCGGGGTGAGATACCCCGGCCCTGGTCTTGGACGGCGTTCTAGGCAACCGCACCGTTGTCCCACCAGCACCCGACCCCGGAGCCCACCCCCAGTAGGGCAGCTCGACAGGGCTCCTACTTCAGCGGGTAGCTTGGCTGTTGTCTGGAGTTCTGTAACAACTAGGTACACAAAAGGGTGACCCCCCCAGGGAGGGTGGGGGCTGTCCGGTGCCGGTTTTCCCGCCGCGACACCGGGGCTCGATTCCCCGGTTTCCTTGCGGCAGCGAGGTTTTCGGGCCTTGCGGGCCTTCGCGACCAGCGGCCCGCCGCTCGTCCGACCAGCGCCCCGCGGCCCGTCCGACCAGTCGCCCACAACCCGGCCCGAGCCACGCCCGTCCCGAGCCGGGCGAACAACGGGCTGGGTGGACTGTCGGTCGGGAACGTAGGCTGGACCGGAGACCCCTCCCAGGACGCACTCGTCCCGGGCAGGGGTGTGTCCGCATGTCATTTCGAGGGGGTCTGTCCCGTGCCGGACGCGACTGCCGCACCCGGAGCGCTTGCCGGGTTGTTGCGCGCGCTGCTGCCCGACGCCGGTCTGCGCGCGATCGTCGAACACGCCGGGACCGGGCAGTTCGAGCTGGAAGGGCCATTGGCGGCCCGACCATTGGCCATCGCGGCGCTCGCCGCCGCCGAGGGTGCCGATCGGCCGGTGCTGGCGGTCACCGCCACCGGCCGGGAGTCCGAGGAACTGCTCGCCGCGCTGAGTGACCTGCTCGGTCCGGACGCCGTCGAACTCTTCCCGTCCTGGGAGACGCTGCCGCACGAGCGGCTGTCCCCCCGGGCGGACACCGTCGGGCAGCGGCTGGCCGTGCTGCGCAGGCTCGCCCACCCCGAGGACCGGCCGCAGGACGGCGCCGAGGGCAGTCGCCGGCCGCCGCTGCGGGTCGTGGTCACCGGGGTGCGCAGCCTGATCCAGCCGATGGCGCCGGGGCTCGGCGAGTTGGAACCGATCCAGCTGGTCGTCGGCGTGGAGTACGAGTTCGAGCAGCTCGCCGACCGCCTCACCGAACTCGGCTACGCGCACGTCGACATGGTCGAGAAGCGCGGTGAGTACGCCGTGCGCGGTGGCATCGTCGACCTCTTCCCGGCCACCCAGCAGCACCCGGTCCGGGTCGAGTTCTGGGGCGACGAGGTCTCCGAGATCCGCGCGTTCGGCGTCGCCGACCAGCGCTCGCTGCCGATCTCGCACAGCTCGATCGTGGCACCGCCGTGCCGGGAGCTGCTGCTCACCGAGGCCGTCCGGACCCGCGCCGACGAACTCGCGCAGGAGCACCCCGGCGACGAGCACCTCATCGAGATGCTGACCAAGCTCTCCCAGGGCATCCCCAGCGAGGGCATGGAGGCGCTGATCCCGGCGTTGTGCCCCGGCGAGATGCAGTTGCTCACCGACGTCGTCCCGGACGGCACGCACGTGCTGCTCTGCGACCCGGAGAAGATCCGGGCCCGGGCACACGACCTGGTCCGCACCGGGCAGGAGTTCCTTGAGGCGTCCTGGATGGCCGCGGCCGGCGGCGGGCGCGCGCCCATCGACCTCGGCGCGTCGGCCTACCGTGGACTTGCCGACGTGGCAACGCAAGCCCGGGAACATGACCGTCCATGGTGGACACTGTCCCAGCTGACCTCCGAGGACGCGGGCGTGCTGCGGCTGGACCTGCGGCCGGTCGAGTCCTACCGGGGCGAGCTGCCCCGGGCGTTCGCCGACCTGCGCGCTCATGTCAGCACCGGCGCCACCGCCGTGCTCGTAGTGCCCGGCACCGGCACCGCGCAGCGCGCCGTGGAACAGCTGCGGGAGGCCGACGTGCCGGCGACGCTGGCCGAGCACGGGTTGGCCGAGGCGCCCGCCGGTGGCCTGGTCACCGTGGTCCGGGGTGCGTTGGAGGAGGGCTTCACCGCGATTGATCTCGGTTTTGTCGTGCTCACCGAGACCGACCTGACCGGTGGCCGCGGCGGCACCTCCACCGGGCAGATGCGTGACAAGCAGCTGCGGCTGCCCTCCCGGCGGCGCAACGGGGTCGATCCGCTGAGCCTCAAGCCCGGCGACTTCGTGGTGCACGAGCAGCACGGCATCGGCAAGTACGTGGAGATGGCCCAGCGCACGCTGAAGGACGCGATGGGCGGCAGGACCACCCGCGAGTACCTGGTGGTCGAGTACGCGCCGAGCAAACGCGGCCACCCCGGCGACCGGCTGTTCATCCCGACCGACCAGCTCGACGAGGTGACCCGCTACGTCGGCGGTGAGCTGCCCACGCTGAACAAGCTCGGCGGCTCGGACTGGAAGAACACCAAGTCCAAGGCACGCAAGGCGGTCAAACAGATCGCCGCGGAACTCGTGCAGCTCTACGCCGCCCGGCAGGCCGCGCCGGGTTACGCGTTCGGTGAGGACACCCCGTGGCAGCGCGAGTTGGAGGACGCGTTCCCGTTCACCGAGACGCCCGACCAGATGGCTGCCATCGACGAGGTCAAGGTCGACATGCGCCGCAGCGTCCCGATGGACCGGGTGATCTGCGGCGACGTCGGCTACGGCAAGACCGAGATCGCGGTGCGGGCGGCGTTCAAGGCGGCGCAGGACGGTAAGCAGGTCGCGGTGCTCGTGCCGACCACGCTGCTGGCCCAGCAGCACCTCAACACCTTCATCGACCGGATGCGCGCGTTCCCGGTGACGGTGAAGGGGCTGTCCCGGTTCACCGACCCGCACGAGTCCGAGCAGGTGATCGCCGGCCTGGCCGACGGCTCGGTGGACATCGTGATCGGCACGCATCGCCTGTTGCAGACCGGAATCCGTTGGAAGGACCTCGGGCTGGTGATCGTCGACGAGGAGCAGCGCTTCGGCGTCGAGCACAAGGAGCACATCAAGGCGCTGCGCACCCACGTGGACGTGTTGACCATGTCCGCGACGCCGATCCCGCGCACCCTGGAGATGAGCCTGGCCGGCATCCGGGAGATGTCGACCATCCTCACCCCGCCCGAGGAGCGGCACCCGATCCTGACCTACGTCGGCGCCTACGACGACAAGCAGGTGGCCGCGGCGATCCGTCGCGAGCTGCTGCGCGACGGGCAGGTCTTCTTCGTGCACAACCGGGTCTCCTCGATCGAGAAGGCGGCCCGGCACGTCCGTGAGCTCGTCCCGGAGGCGCGGGTGGTGACCGCGCACGGCCAGATGAACGAGGACCGGCTGGAGAAGATCATCCAGGGGTTCTGGGAGGCCGAGCACGACGTGCTGGTGTGCACGACGATCGTGGAGACCGGGCTGGACATCTCCAACGCCAACACGCTGATCGTGGAGCGCGGCGACCTGCTCGGCCTGTCCCAGCTGCACCAGCTGCGCGGCCGGGTGGGCCGCAGCCGGGAACGCGGTTACGCCTACTTCCTGTACCCGCCGGAGACGCCGCTCACCGAGACCGCGCACGACCGGCTGGCCACCATCGCGCAGAACACCGAGCTGGGCGCGGGCATGGCGGTGGCCATGAAGGACCTGGAGATCCGCGGCGCCGGCAACATCCTGGGCGCCGAGCAGTCCGGGCACATCGCCGGCGTCGGCTTCGACCTGTACGTGCGGCTGGTCGGCGAGGCGGTCGAGGCGTTCCGCCAGCACTCCGGTGCCGACGGTCCCGACGAGGCGGCCGAACTGGCCGAGGTGCGGGTGGACCTGCCGGTCAACGCGCACATCCCGCACGACTACGTGCCCGGTGAGCGGCTGCGGCTGGAGGCGTACCGCAAGATCGCCGCCGCGCTGGACCAGGCAGGGCTGGACGAGGTGCGCGAGGAGCTGATCGACCGCTACGGGCAGCCGCCGACGCCGGTGGACAACCTGCTCGCGGTCGCCGCGTTCCGGCAGGGCTGCCGGACGCACGGGGTGACCGAGGTGGCTACGCAGGGCAGCACGATCCGGTTCGCCCCGATGCCGCTGCGCGACTCGCAGCTGGTCCGGCTGCACCGGCTCTACCCCAAGGCGGTCTACAAGCCGGCGACGAACACGGTGTCGGTGCCCCGGCCGACCGAGGGCCCGGCCGGTGGCCGGATCGGCGCGCCGCCGCTGGCCGACCGCGAGCTGTTGGCCTGGTGCGGTGGTTTCCTGGAGTCGCTGGCCGGCACGCCGGCACCGGTGGGCTGACCGGCCCGGGCCGCGCCCGGCCGGGCCCAGGGCCGGAAGCCACTGGCGGTCGACGGCGGCTTCCGGCACTGTTGGTGGTCACTGGCGGACGCCGAGCGGCACCAATAGTGACCAGCACGGCGGCAGGCCATTGGTCTTTCTGGGTGAAGAAATACGCCGATCGAAGTATGACGGTGTGCCCGGATGATGATATTCACTAAAGTCCCTGATTCGGGAGCGTGAATACGGACCAACCGGTTGAGGAGTTCCTGTCGTGACCGTGCTGGGTGGTGTGCTGCCGACCGGCCGCGCGAAATCGGCCCGGACAGCCGAATTGTCCAGCGGTTTCGCCGAACCCTGAGGCGCGACGTGAATCCGTGCGGCGACACCGGACGAGGAGCCTCCCGTGACCGAATCGGTTGACCTGACACCCGGCCAGGTCGACATCGACACGCCGAGCGCCGCCCGGCTCTACGACTACCTGCTCGGCGGCGCCTACAACTTCGCCGCGGATCGGGCGCTGGCGCGGAAATACCTGGCCGGTCACCCGGACGCCCGGGTGCTCGTCCGGCTGAACCGGGACTTCCTGCGCCGCTCGGTGCAGTTCCTGCTGCACGCCGGAATCCGGCAGTTCCTCGACGTGGGCTCGGGTCTGCCCACCATCGGCAACGTGCACGAGATCGCCCAGCGCGGCGCGGCCGACGCCCGGGTGGTCTACGTCGACCAGGACGCGACCGCGGTCGCACACGGCAGGCTGATCCTGGAGGACAACCGGCTGGCGACCGTCGTGCGGGCCGACCTGACCCGGCCCGATGACGTGTTCGGTGAGTCCGGAACCCAAGCACTGCTTGACTTTCGTCGCCCGGTCGGGTTGCTGATGGTGGGTGTGCTGCAGTTCGTGCGCCCGGAGCAGGACCTGGCCGGGGTGCTGGCCGGTTACCGCGCCGGGCTCGCGCCGGGCAGCTGGTTGGTCGTCTCCCAGCTCTGCGGTGCGCCGCCGCGAGCCGCAGCCGATATCGAGTCGACGGACGATTCAATGACCAACGACAGAAAACCTGTCCATTCGCGATCCGTTTCGGAAATCGCCGACCTGTTCGCCGGATTCGATCTGGCCGAACCGGGTGTCGTGCCGACCCCCCGCTGGCGGCCGGACAGTATCCCGGCGGAACGAGATGACCTGCACAAATCCGCAATGTTGGCGGGGGTGGGCCGTCGACGTTGACTGGTGGTGAATTATCGGAACGAACACGGTGTCATTTTGTTGACGCCGTCGCGTCCTATCCGTCGTCCAGGCGTCCGTTCCGGCCAGACCCGATGAGCAGTGAGAACCCGTGAGAGGCAGCACGATTTCCCCGCCTGAGCAGCCGCCGCCCCCGCCGATGGGCCCGGAGGATCGATCCGGGCTCGTCGAGCGGTGGATGCGCGCGCTGCTCAACGTCGCCTATTCACCGCTGTCCAGACCCGAGATCGAAGCCACCCTGCTGGCCATGGTGGACCACCTGCTGGTCGCGCTGTGGGCCGAGCCGTTCTCGCCGGCCGCGGCCAGACCGGTCGGCGACACCCTCGTGGACGCGCGGTTCTCCAACGCCGACAGCCTGCGGGTGACCATCGAGGAACTCGGCCCCCCGCTGCTGGCCTGGTCGGCCGAGCGCGGCCTGCCCAAGGCCGACATCCGGGTGATCCAACTGCTCGCCGCGTTGTCGGCCGGCCACGCCGACGCCGTGCGGGAATGGCTCTTCGAGGAGCAGGAACAGGTCAAGCGGGCGCTGTTCGTGGCCAGCACCCGGGCCGAGAAACGGTTCGAGCGCAGCGAAACCCGGTTCCGTGAGGTGTTCACCCGGTCCGCGGTCGGCTTCGCGATCAGCGCTCCCGGCGGCAAGATCCTGATGACCAACCCGGCGCTGGGCCGCATCCTGGGCGGCGAGCCGGACGAGTTCGTCGGCCGCAACGTCGAGGAGTTCTTCCACCCGACGGACGCGGGCGCGCTGCGCACCAGCTACCAGGAGCCGTCCTATCCGGGTGACGGCCAGGCGCAGCGGGCCCGGCGCCAGCTGATGCGGACCGACCAGCAGACGGTGTGGGTGTATCTCGCGGTGTCCACGCTGGAGGACACCGACGAGGGTCACGGCCTGCAACTGACCATGGTCGAGGACGTGAGCGACCTGCACCTGCTCCAGGAGGGCTTCAGCCACCAGACGCTGCACGACCTGCTGACCCGGCTGCCCAACCGGCAGTACCTGCTCAGCCGGTTGCAGACAGTGTTGGGGGAGCAGAACTCCGACCGGCGGGTCGTGCTCTACCACCTCGATCTGGACGGCTTCTCGGTGATCAACGACGGGCTCGGCCCGGAGGCGGGCGACAAGCTGCTGATGATGGTCGCCCGGCGGCTGGAGAACCTGTTCAACGGTCCGGACTCGCTGGTCGTGCGCACCGGCGGCGACGAGTTCGCCGTCCTGCAGTGGAGCGACACCGGGCCGCTGGACGTGCTCGGCACGATCAACCGGATCAACGAACACCTCGCCGAGCCGGTCTACCTCGACGAGGTCGGCGTCGCGGTGTCGGCGAGCATCGGCGTGTCCCACGGCCGGGCCGGTGAGATCGATCCGCACGAACTGTTGCGGGCGGCCGACATCACGCTGCGCCGGATGCTCGCGGCCGGCCACCGGCAGTGGGCCGAGTTCGACCCGATCCGCGACCAGGAGGAGCGGCGGCGGCTCCGGCTGGCCGCGGCGCTGCCCGGCGCGCTGGAGTTCGGTGAACTGCACCTGGCCTGGCTGCCCTGGATCTCGCTGAGCACCGGCGAGCTGATGGGGGTGTCCGCGCGGCTGAGCTGGGACCACCCCACACAGGGCACGATCGATCACGACACCTGCCTTGAACTGGCCGCCGAGACCGGGGCGATCCTGCCGATCGGTTCCTGGCTGCTGCGCGCCGCGTGCGAGCAGTCCGCCGCCTGGCGGCAGGAGCTCGGCGAGCACGTGCCGGCGATCGGCATCGGTCTGACCGGCACCCAGGCCCGCGACCCCGACCTGGTCGGTGGCGTCGCCGCGGCGCTGCGGACCAGTGGGCTGCCGCACGAGAAGCTGACCCTGGGCATGCCGGCCGCCGCGTTCAACCCGCTGGACGGCGAGGCCAGGGAGAACGCCGGCGTGCTCGACGAGATGGGCGTGCGGCTGGTGCTCGGCGAGGTCGGCGCGAGCCCCACCGACGTCGGCATCCTGGACGAGTTCCCGGCCATCGCGATCGAGGTGTCCACCCGGCTGGTCAGCCGGCTGCAGGCCACCTCGGCCGAATCGGTGCTCAACCGGACCGCCGCCGCGGGCCTGGCCGCGGTGCGCGACCGGCAGCTGCCGGTGCTGGTCCGGGGCGTGGACACCGCCGACCAACTCGCCTGGTGGCGGGCGGTCGGCGCGGTCGCCGGCTCCGGTGACGAGTTGTCGCCGCCGCTGTCCGCCGAGGAGTTCGCCGCCCGATTCCTCCGGCAGCGGAGCTGATCCTGACAACGAAGCGGACAATGATCCGCCCGGGGGCGGCGCGGCCTGCCGCCGTTGTGAGAAGGTAGGCGACTGTGACGATCGCCATTCGCCGTACCACCGGCGGCAGCGCCGCACCGACCAGGACGCGGGCCGTCCGGCTGAGCCTCGCGGCCGCCGCGGCCGGACTGGTGCTTGCCGGCTGCGCTTCCGGTCCCGCCCAGGCAGGCTCGGCCGCGATCGTGGGCAACACCGCGATCCCGCTGAGCACCGTGCAGCAGGAACTGGACGCCGCGGTGAGTTCGCAGGCCGCCGTGAAGCAGGCGCAGGCCCAGGGGCAGCTGGACCAGGTCTCCCGGGAGATCCTGACCGAGCAGGTCATGCACAAGGTGACCGCCGCGGCCGCGGGGCAGTACCGCCTCGCGGTGACCGATGCCCAGCTGGACAAGTACATCAGCGCCAGCGGCGGGATCGACAAGCTCACCTCGCCCGACCTGTCCGCCGCCGACCGCCGGTCGACCGCCCGCGACCAGCTGATCGAGGCCGAGTACGCGACCGGTTTCGTCGACTCGCTCGCGGTGAACTTCGACTACTTCCAGGCGCAGACCCAGGCCGACGCGCTCAGCGAGGCCAAGCAGGTCGCCGCGACGCCGGGCATGTTCCAGACGATCGCCTCCTCGGTGGCCTCCCAGGGCGGCGACGCGAACATGGGGCTGAGCGTGAAGCTCTCCCAGTACGTGGCCAACCCGCAGAGCAGTGACCTCGCGCCGCTGTTCGGTGCCAAGCCGAACACGGTGATCGTCTTCTCGCCCAACCTCGGCCAGGCGCAGAGCCAGCCGGTCTGGTACGTCATGCGGATCAACAGCCGCACCGGTGCCACCCGCACCGCGACGCCCAGTGCGGCCGCGGGCACCGCGTCCACGCCGGTGCTGGCGACCGTCGGCGCGAGCCTGCTGCGGCCGGTGGCCGACAGCCTGGACGTGCGGATCAGCCCGCGCTACGGCGTGTGGGACTCGGCCAGCCTTGAGGTCGCCCCGGCGGCGCAGGAAGGTTCGGTCGCCGAGTTCCCGGCCTCCCCGGCGGCCAAGAAGTGACCTCGGCGTCAATCCTGTCCTCGTTCGTGGTGGTGGTCGACAGCCGGCTGGGTGCGGTGCTGCCGGCCGCGGCCCTGCCGGTGCTGCGGTCGGCCGAGCGGATCTACGCCGGCCCGGATCTGCCCGCGGAGTTGGTGGCCGCACTGGGTGATCCGGCCGTGGTGCCGGCTCGGCTGCCGGCCGGTCCGGTCGTCCTGGTCACCGGCAGCGTCACCGAACCGGCGGCGGCCGAGTTGCTCGCCGCCGGCGCCGAACTCGTCGGCACGCCCGCCCCGCCCGGGGTGGAACTGCTCGCCGCGGTCGCGGTGATGGACCGGCTGCGCTCGCCCGGCGGCTGCCCGTGGGACGCCGAGCAGACGCACAGTTCGCTGCGCCAGTACCTGATCGAGGAGACCTACGAGCTGCTTGAGGCGATCGAGGACGAGGACCGGCCCGCGCTGCGTGAGGAACTCGGCGACGTGCTGCTACAGGTGCTCTTCCACGCCCGGCTGGCCGCCGAGTACCCGACCGAGCCGTTCACCATCGACCAGGTCGCCGACGGACTGGTCGGCAAACTGGTGCACCGGCATCCGCACGTGTTCCTCACCGACGACCCGGCCGACGCCGACCTGACCTCGCTGGAGCACCGCTGGGAGGAACTCAAGCGGGTGGAGAAGCGTCGTGAGTCCAGTGTGGACGGTGTGGCGCTCGGTCAGCCCGCGGTGAACCTGGCCGCGAAGCTGGTCACCAGGGCCACCCGCAGCGGCCTGCCCACCGACCTGCTGCCCGCCGCCGACGACCAGCCGACCGGGAGGTCGCTGTTCGCACTGGTCGCCGCGGTCCGGCTGGCCGGCGGCGAACCCGAGGGCGACCTGCGCGCGGTGGCCCGGCAGTTCGCCGAGGACGTGCGTACCGCCGAGCGGGCCGCCGCCCAGGCCGGTTTCGACCCGGCCCGGCTGGACGCGGACACCTGGCGCAAGTTCTGGCCGGCAACCCGCTGACCCCGGTACACCCCGGCTGATCGCTTGGGTGGCACGGCCCGACGTCGACACCGGGCATTCGCTACGGTTTGTGAGTGCCGGATGTCGATCGGGTGAGATCGCGAGCGTATTTCGACGCCGTCGCCGCAACCTACGATCGGGCGCGACCGGGCTATCCGGTCGCGCTGTTCGACGATCTGACCCCGCTGGCCGGCGTCGGTCCCGGCTGTCGGGTGCTGGAGATCGGCTGCGGCACCGGGCAGGCGACCGTGCCGCTGGCGGTCCGCGGCTGCCGGGTCACCGCGGTCGAACTCGGCCCCAACCTGGCCGCGCTCGCCCGGCGCAACCTCGCCGCGGCACTGGAGTCGGCACCCGAGGGCGGTTCGGCCCGGATCGAGGTCGCCGACTTCGAACGGTGGATGCCGCCCGAACAGCGGTTCGACGTGGTGCTCGCGGCCACCGCGTGGCACTGGCTCGACCCGCTCACCCGGTTCGACCGGGTGGCCGACGCGCTGCGGCCCGGTGGTGCGCTGGCCACCATCACCACCTATCACATCGCCGGTGGCACCGAACGGTTCTTCGCCGACGTGCAGCCGACCTACCGCCGGTTCGACCCGTCGACCCCGCCGGACGTCCGACTGCCACCGGCGAGCCGGATTCCGGTCGATCGTGATCTCGGCCACTCCACCCGGTTCGGCCGGCCGCAGTTCTGCCGGTACGAGTGGGAGGAGTCCTACGCCACCGCGCAGTACCTGGACCTGCTGCGCACCTACTCCTCGACGCTGGCGCTGGGGCCGGTGGCCCGGGAGGGGCTGCTGCACGCGATCGGCACGCTGATCGAGGGCCGGTACCACGGCCGGATCAGCAAGCGTTACCTCACCGAACTTCGGTTGGCCCGATGCGTCACCCCGTAGCCTGGCCGGTGTGGTGAATTCCGCGTCGCCGACGTCCGGAGGGCTGGACCTGGTCCTGTCCCTGCAACCGGAGCCGCCGCGCCGACGGCACTGGCGGCGGTGGTTGTTTCTGTTGCTGGTACTGGTTTTGCTCGCCTGCGCCGGGCTGATCTGGTTGCGTGACATGCGGATGACCCCACACCATCGGGCGGTTCCAGCCGGTCCGCCGCCGTTCGAGGTCGAGTTGCTGGACGTCGCGCCGGGCAACGCGATCCCGATCGCGGGCCCGGCGGTGCCGGCCGACCTACCCGGCCCGGCCGACCCACGGACCCGGTGGATCAACACGCTGTCGGCGCACACCGACATCCCGCGCCGAGCGCTGTCGGCCTACGTGCGGGCGGAGGCGATGCTGGCCACCAGCACCCCGAGCTGTCGCCTGGCCTGGACGACGCTGGCCGGCATCGGCTGGGTGGAGAGCCGGCACGGCGAGTACCACGGCGACACACTGCTGGCCGACGGCACCGAACAGGACCCGATCATCGGCCCCGCGCTGGACGGCTCACCCGGCCGGCAGCGCATCGCCGACACCGACCACGGCACGCTGGACCAGGACCCGGTGTGGGATCACGCGCTGGGCCCGATGCAGTTCCTGCCCAGCACCTGGGCGAAGTGGGGGCTGCGGGCCAGCGGGGACGGAAAGCCGGCCGACCCGCAGGACATCGATGACGCCGCGCTGACGGCCGGCCGCTACCTGTGTGCCTCGGGCGGGGATCTGGGCACGCCCGCCGGCTGGTGGAAGGCCACCTTCGTCTACAACAACTCGGTCAGCTACGGCCAGACCGTGTTCAGTGGCGCGAACGCCTATGCGCTGGCCAGCCGAGCGGTGTCGGCCGGCCGCTGATCGAACTCAGTTCTGGTCGTGCTCGCCGACGGTGGGGCCGCCATTGGGGCCACCGCCGTTGCTGCCGTTGTTGCTGTCCTGGCCGGACAGCGCGATCCGCGCGCTGACCTCGCCGCACGCTTCCTGGTACTCGGGCAGCGGGTTCATCGCCACGGCCATCCGCAGCTGGGTGCGCGCCTCGGTCAGCCGGCCCTGGCGGTGCAGGGTGCGGCCCAGCGCGAAGCGCGCGTAGTGGTCGGACGGGTCCAGTTCGAGGACCCGCAGGAAGGCCAGTTCCGCGCGCTGCAACTGCGCGGAACCAAAATAAGCGCGCCCGGCGAGCAGATGCACGCTGGGCGCGTCGGGAGCCGCTTGCACGACGGCTTCCAACTCACGTAGCGCATCAAGCGGCCGGCGCTGCCCCAGCAGCGTCTCCGCTCGGCGGAACGACTCGAACGCGCCGTTGTCTGTCATGGTCAGAGCAACGTTACCGGCCGGACAACTGTTCCTCGACCGCTGTCCGGATGATGGTCACCTTCGCCACCGCCACCCGCGGTGAACCTGTTCCTGCCGGTCCGTCAGAAGATCGTCATGCTCCGTTCCCGGCCCGGCGAGCGCGCCTCCACCGGGGGATATTCGCGGCCAGCTAGGCTCGTGCCGAAAAGCATCCGAAAAACAGCGAAGCAGCGAGGAGCGCAGGTGGCGGTCATCGAGCAGGTCGGCGCGCGGGAGATCCTGGACTCGCGTGGGAACCCGACCGTTGAGGTCGAGGTCGCGCTGGACGACGGCACGTTGGCGAGGGCCGCGGTGCCCTCCGGTGCCTCCACCGGCGAGCACGAGGCAGTCGAGCGGCGGGACGGCGACGCGAGTCGCTACGGCGGCAAGGGCGTCGAGAACGCGGTCAACGCCGTGCTCGACGAGATCGGCCCGGAACTGGCCGGCATCGACGTGGTGGACCAGCGCATCGTCGACCAGAAGCTGGTCGACCTGGACGGCACGCCGGACAAGTCCCGGCTGGGCGCCAACGCCATTCTCGGCGTGTCGCTGGCCGTGGCCAAGGCGGCTGCCGAGTCCAGCGGCCTTGAACTGTTCCGCTACCTGGGCGGCCCCAACGCGCACGTGCTGCCGGTGCCGATGCTCAACATTCTCAACGGCGGCGCGCATGCCGACACCGACGTGGACATTCAGGAGTTCATGATCGTCCCGATCGGCGCCGAGTCGTTCCGGGAGGCGCTGCGCTGGGGCGCGGAGGTCTACCACGCGCTCAAGTCGGTGCTCAAGAGCAAGGGCCTGGCCACCGGACTGGGCGACGAGGGCGGCTTCGCGCCGAGCCTGCCCAGTAACCGCGACGCGCTGGACCTGATCACCACCGCGGTGCAGAAGGCCGGCTACACGCCCGGTCGGGACGTGGCCTTCGCGCTGGACGTGGCGGCCAGCGAGTTCTACCACGACGGTGCCTACAACTTCGAGGGCAGCAAGCGCAGCGCCGAGCAGCTTTCCGCCTACTACAAGGAACTCACCGAGTCCTACCCGCTGGTGTCCATTGAGGACCCGCTGGCCGAGGACGACTGGGACGGCTGGGTGGCGCTGACCGCGCTGATCGGCGAGCAGGTGCAGATCGTCGGCGACGACCTGTTCGTCACCAACCCGGAGCGTCTTGAGGAGGGCATCGCCCGCCGGGCCGCCAACGCGCTGCTGGTGAAGGTCAACCAGATCGGCACGCTGTCGGAGACGCTGGACGCGGTGAACCTCGCCCAGACCTGCGGCTACAAGGCGGTGATCAGCCACCGGTCCGGCGAGACCGAGGACACCACCATCGCCGACCTCGCGGTGGCCACCGGCGCCGGCCAGATCAAGACCGGCGCGCCGGCCCGCAGCGAGCGGGTGGCCAAGTACAACCAGTTGCTGCGCATCGAGGAAGCCCTCGGCGACGCCGCCCGGTACGCCGGCGAACTCGCCTTTCCGAGGTTCTCCCCCGAGGACTGAGACGCGGAGGCACAGGCATGACCGGTCGGGAGCACGACGGACCGCGCCGGCGGGCGGACACCCAGCTGGGCTCGCGCGCCGGCCGGACCGAGCGTGCCCGCCGGTCGGCCGGTGAACCCGCGGCCGAGCCGGTGGCCGAGCGGCCGGCCCGGCGGTTGCGGTCGGCCCGACAACTGGTGCTGCACCGCATCCTCGGCCGGCTGACCACCCGGCGGGCCGCGCTGCTCGCGCTGGTGGTGTGTGCGCTGGTGCTGAGCGTCGCGGTGCCGCTGCACACCTATCTGTCCCAGCGCGCCGACCTGCAGTCGCAGTTGCAGCAGCAGCAGGTGCTGCGGGCGCAGGAGGCGCAGCTCACCCAGGCCCAGCAGCGGCTGTCCGACACCGCCCAGGTGGAGGCGGAGGCGCGCACCCGGTTCGGCTACGTGATGCCGGGGGAGACCCCCTACGTCGTGCAGCTGCCCGGCGGGCTGCCGCCGGTCGGGCCGCAGCCGACCGGCCAGCAGGCCCCGCCGAACACGTCCTGGTACCAACAGCTGTGGAGTTCCGTGTTGGGGAATCACTGATGATCGCGCACGCAGGCCAGCCGGTGTCCGAGGCCGATCTGGCCATGATCGGCGCCCAGTTGCGGCGCACGCCGCGGGGCGTGCGGGAGGTGTCCGCGCGCTGTCCCAGCGGGCATCCGGCGGTGGTGCAGACCAACCCCCGGCTGCCCGACGGCACCCCGTTCCCCACGCTGTACTACCTGACCTGCCCGAAGCTGTCCTCGCTCGTGTCGACGCTGGAGAACAGCGGGCTGATGCGGGAGATGACCGAGCGGCTGGCCGGCGACCCGGAGCTGGCGGCGGCCTACCTGCGGGCGCACCGGTCGTACCTGGCCGAGCGGGACGCGATCGAGTCGCTGGGCACCGAGTTCACCGGCGGCGGGATGCCCGAGCGGGTCAAGTGCCTGCACGTGCACCTGGCGCACACTCTGGCCAAGGGGCCCGGGGTGAACCCGTTCGGCGACGAGACGCTGGCCCGGGTCAAGCAGACCTGGCCGACCGGCGACTGCGCCGCCTGACCCGGGCCGCCGCACTCAGACCGGCCTGCGTTCGGTCCGTCTGAACCCGGCCGCTTCCTCCCGGGCCGCCCGACGCTCGGGCGGGTTGATCCGCGCCGCCTGACTCAGGTCGGCCTGCACTCGGGCCGTCCGACACTCAGGCCGGTTGACCCCGGCCGGCTGATTCACCGGGTCGGCGTCACCCGGTCCACGAGCGTCCGCACGTCCAGCCCGCGCGGCAGCACACCGAAGGTGTTGCGGGCCTGCCCACCCAGCCGGGTGGCGAGGAACGCGTCGGCGACCTCGCCGGGCGCCTGCCGCAGCAGCACCGACGCCTGTAGGCACAGCGCGATCAGCTCGGCCAGCCGGCGGGCCCGCGCGGGCTCCGGGTCGGCCAGTTCGGTGCGCAGCGTGTCCAGTGCGGCGTCGTAGCGGGGGTCCGTGCCGGCGGCGCCGGCCAACTCGGCCAGCAGCGCGTCCACTGTGGACGGTTCACGGCCGATGGCGCGCAATACGTCCAGCGCGGTGACGTTGCCCGAACCTTCCCAGATGCTCGACAGCGGCGCCTCCCGGTAGAGCCGGGGTAGCTGCGACTCCTCGACGTAACCGTTGCCGCCCAGGCATTCCAGTGCCTCGGCCACCGCCATCGGGGCCCGCTTGCACACGTAGTACTTGCTGGCCGGCAGTGCGATCCGCAGCAGCGCGGCCTGCGCCGGGTCGTCCTTGCGGTCCACCGCGGTGGCCAGTCGCATTGCCAGCGCGGTCGCCGCCTCGGTCTCCAGGGCCAGGTCGGCCAGCACCGCGGTCATCGCCGGCTGGTCGGTCAGCCGGGCGCCGAAGGCCGACCGGTGCGCGGCGTGCCAGGCCGCCTCCGACAGCGCGATCCGCATCGTCGCCGACGAGCCGAGCACGCAGTCCAGCCGGGTCAGCGAGACCATCTCGATGATCGTGCGCACCCCCCGGCCCTCGGCGCCGACCAGCCAGCCGGTCGCGCCGGTGTACTCCAGTTCGGCGGAGGCGTTGGACTTGTTGCCCAGCTTGTCCTTGAGCCGCTGCAACCGGATGTTGTTGCGGGTGCCGTCGGGCAGTACCCGGGGCAGCAGGAAGCAGCTCAGTCCGCCGGGCGCCTGCGCCAGGGTGAGGAAGACGTCGTTCATCGGCGCCGAGGTGAACCACTTGTGGCCGACCAGGGTGTAGCTGCCGTCGGCGTTGGGCGCGGCCGTGGTGGTGTTGGCCCGGACGTCGGAGCCGCCCTGCTTCTCGGTCATCGACATCCCGGCCAGCAGCCCGGCCTTGGCCGAGGGCAGGCGCAGGCCGGAGTCGTAGACCCGGGAACGCAGGCCCGGCTCGTAGGCGGCGGCCAGTTCGGGCGCGGCGCGCAGCGCGGGCACGGCCGCGTAGGTCATCGAGATGGGGCAGCTGTGGCCCGCCTCGGCCTGCGACCACAGGTAGAAGCCGGCGGCCCTGGTCAGGTGTGCGTGTGGACCGGCGTCGGGTTCCCATGGCGAGCCGTGCAGGCCCGCGCCGACCGCCCGGGTCATCAGCCAGTGCCAGGACGGGTGAAACTCGACCTCGTCGATCCGGTTGCCGTACCGGTCGTGGCTGCGCAGCACCGGCGGGTGCTCGTTGGCCAGCCGGCCGTGCTCCCGTGCCTCGGCGGAACCCGCGGCCCTGGCCAGCGTGCCGAGGGCGGTCAGTTCCGGTTCGGCGTCGGCCGCCCGCAGCGCGTCGGCCAGCGCCGGATCGCAGGCCAGTGGGTCGAAGCCGGACAGCGGGGGAACCTGGTTGGTCACCTCGTGGGTAGGGTGGAAGACACTGGCGGTCTCGTTGCCAGGTTCGTCCACACGGTCACTGCCGACCACTGCCGGCGGGAGCTGGGTCGCGGTCATAACTACGACTCTAGCCCTTGGCTACCGGTGAGTAATGCGCAAATTGGCACATTTCTTCACATGAATGTGACACCAGGTTGACGCCGTTGCGACGTTTAGGTTACTGATAGCAGCCTATTTCTCGACAAATCACCCTGCAGGCTGACATCGGCAGGGGGAATCGGGCAAGGTAGGTGGCCGAGCGCAAGGTTCAGCGGCCGACCGGCCGGGTGAGCGAACAGGGAGGACGGTGGTCCCGCGGTGGCGCCGACCAGAAAGTCCAAAGTCGGTAAGCACTCCGCACCGCTGTCCCGGCGCCGTCGGCGAACCATGGCCCTGGTGGCCAGCACCCTGGTGACCCTGCCGGTCGCATTGTTCGGCGATGTGGCTGCGGGCTGGGTGAACGCCGCCGACAGCACACCGCTGACCGGCCCGGACAGCAACCAGGTCCCCACCGGCACCCCCGGTTATCTTGGCGCGACCGGCGCCAACCCGCACGACTCGCAGCTGTCCACCGACGTGCTGCACGACTCCGGCGATCCGGCCGCGCTGGCCAAGGGCGCCGGTTCGGCCGCCGATCTGCCCTCGGGCCCGCTCGGCATTCCCGGCATCGTGCTCAACGCCTATCTACAGGCCCAGCAGACGATGGCGACCGAGGACCCCGCCTGTCACCTGCCCTGGTGGCTGCTGGCCGGCATCGGCAAGGTCGAGTCGAGCCAGGCGGAGAACGGCGAGGTGGCCACCGACGGCACCACGCTGCGTCCGATCCTCGGCCCCGAACTCAACGGGCGCAACGGAACCGCGGCCATCCCGGCGATCCTCGGCGGCCGCTGGACCGGTGATCCGGTCTGGCAGCGCGCGGTCGGCCCGATGCAGTTCCTGCCGTCCACCTGGCTGGAGTACGGCCAGGGCGGCGACCCCAACAACGTCTATGACGCGGCCCTGGCCGCCGGCCGGTACCTGTGCAAGGGCGGCGGTGACCTGTCCGACCCGGCCCAGCAGGCCGTCGCGGTGTTCAACTACAACCATTCCGACAGCTACGTGCAGCTCGTGCTGGTCTGGGCGGACGCGTACGAGGCGGGCGTGACGCCGCTGCCGGAGACCTCGGTGCCCTACGGTCCGGTGCTGGCCGACAGCCAGACCGGCAACACCACCGGCGGCCTGATCCCGCCGGTCACCACCGGCGGCAACCCGCCGCCGACCGGCACCGGAACCCCCGTCACCACGACGGCGCCGCCCACGACCACCACCGCACCGCCCACGACCACGACGGCCCCGCCGACCACGACGACCGCGCCGCCGACGACCACCACGAGCCCGACCTGCCCGAGTGACCCGCCGACGACCACGCCGCCGACGAGCACCACGACCACGACGCCGCCGCCGTCGACCACCACGACCGCGCCGCCCACCGACCCGAGCTGCCCGCCGCCGACCACCACCACGACCCCGCCGACGGTGACCACCACCCCGGACGTGACCCCGACCAGCTGAGCCGACCCGGCTCGCGCCGACGCGGTCGGTGCTGACGCGATCGGCGCGTCTCGATACGGTGATCGGGCCGAACCGCTGGTAGTCGGTTCGCCGAGGAGGAGCTGATGGCCAGGGTCGCCGCGATCGACTGTGGGACCAACTCGATCCGACTGCTCGTCGCCGATCTGACCGTGCGCGCGGACGGCACGGCGTGGCTGCGCGACGTGCACCGCGAGATGCGCATCGTCCGGCTCGGTCAGGGCGTGGACGCGACCGGCCGGCTGGCCCCCGAGGCGCTGGCCCGGACCAGGGCCGCGCTGGTCGACTACGCGGCCATCGCGCTGCGCAAGGGCGTGCAGCGGACCCGGATGGTGGCCACCTCGGCCACCCGGGACGCGAGCAACCGCGACGAGTTCTTCGACATGACCAAGGACGTGCTGGGCGTGCCCGCCGAGGTGATCAGCGGCGACGAGGAGGCCCGGCTCTCGTTCACCGGTGCGGTCGGTGACCTCGACCCGGCCGACGGCCCGTTCGTGGTGGCCGATGTCGGCGGTGGCTCGACCGAGCTCGTGCTGGGCACCTGGAACGGCACCAAGGCCGAGGTGTGGGCCGCCCGGTCGGTGGACATCGGCTGTGTCCGGCTGACCGAGCGCTGCCTGCACAGCGATCCGCCCACCGAGGGTGAGATTGCCGCCGCGGTCGCGTTGACCATCGAGGTGCTTGAGGGCGCGTTCCGGGCGGTGCCGGTGGACCAGGCCCGCACGTTCATCGGCGTGGCCGGCACGGTGACCACGCTCTCCGCGGTCAACCTCGGGCTGACCGAGTACGACTCGGCCGAGACCCACCTGTCCCGACTGTCGCTGGCCGACGTGCGGGCGACCAGCAAGCGGGTGCTCGGCCTGTCCCGGGACGAGCGGGCCGCGATCAGCGTGATCCATCCCGGTCGGGTGGACGTGATCGGCGCGGGCGCGATCATCGTGCGCACGCTGGCCGAGCAGTTGGCGATGCGCGCCGCGATCACCGAGATGGTGGTCAGCGAACACGACATCCTGGACGGCATCGCGCTTTCCCAGGCGTGATCCGGTGGCCGCAGTTGATCACCTGATCGTGGACCTAGGTTGTGATATTAGGTGAGGCTAACCTAATCTAGGCACGGTCGTGCTCGGCTCTGCGGAACCGGAAGGACGTTCGTGCTGCTCTACCTGATCGCCGTCAACCCCACCGACTCGGTGACCCACGGCTTCCTGCCGGCCGCCGGCGCGCTCGGTCTCGACGTGGTCCTGCTGACCGACCAGCCCGACCGGCACGCCGCCGCGTATCGCGGGCACGCCGCCCCACCCCGGGAGATCATCGGCTGCGAGGTCGGCGACTTCCGCGAGATCGTCGGGCTGATCGGCCGACACGGCCGGCCGGACGCGGTGTTCAGCAACTCCGACCACCTACAGACCCAGACCGCGCTGGCCGCCGCGTACTTCGACCTGCCGGCCAAGGACTGGCGGGCCGCGCTGCGCGGCAAGAACAAGGCCCAGATGCGTCGGCACCTCGCCGAGGCCGGCCTGCCCGGCGTGTGGGGGACCGAGCTGCCGGCCGACGCCGACCCGGACCGCACGCTGCCCGCCGAGCTGCCCTTCCCGTGCGTGCTGAAGCCCCGGGAGGGGGTGGCCAGCGAGGACGTGGTGCTCGCCGGCGACCGGACCGAACTGCTCGCCCGCTGCCGGGAGATCCAGGCCCGCAGGCCCGGGGCGGCGCTGGTGGTCGAGCAGTACGTCGCCGGGCAGCTGCACACGCTGGAGACCCTCGGCGACGGTGCCGAGCTGCGGGTGGTCGGCGGCTTCCGCACCGCGATCTCCGCGCCGCCGTACTTCATCGAGGAGAACATGGTCTTCGACCCGACACCACCGACCGACCTGGTCGAGCAGGTGCTGGGCCAGCTGACCGCGCTGGGCGTCGGCCTCGGCGCCTGCCACACCGAGTACGTGTGCGACGCGGCCGGGCAGGCCCGGCTGGTCGAGGTGAACTACCGGATCGTCGGCGACCAGTGCGACCTGCTGCTGGCCGACCTGCTGGCGGTGCCGCTGTTCGAGCAGGTGCTGCGGGTGCACTTCGGCGAGTCGCTGCCGCGACACTGGCCACCGCGGACCGGGCGCCGGGCCCGGATCGACTGGCAGTGCGCCACCGCCGACGGCACCCTGGTGGCCGCGCCGGCCGCCCGGACCTGGACCGAGGACGGCGTCCGACTGGCCTATCGCCCGCTGCGCGAGATCGGCGAGTATCGACCGAGGACCAACACCAATCGTGACTACCTCGGGGTGCTGCGGATGACCGGAACCGACCAGGACGCGCTGACCGAGGCCGCCACGCGGTTCGTCTCGACCAACCGGTGGGAGCTGCGGCGGTGACCGCCGTGCGCCCGGACGAGTCCGTTGTGGACGATCACCGGGCCGAGCGCGACCTGCTGGCCAGGGTGCTGGACACGTTGCTGCGCGAGGACTTCCAGCAGATCCGCAGCACCGGCACGCGCACCGGTGACCGGCTGCGCTTCCGGCTCGGCCCGCACGACGCGGAGCTGTCGGTGCGGCCGGGTCGGTTCCTCAGCCCGATCGAGGTCCGCGAGCCGGTGCTGGTCGTCGACGGGCAGCCCTACCGTGGTCTGGCCGAGGTGCTCGGCCGGCTGCGGGCCGGCGTCGACCCGGCGGACCTGCCCGGTTTCGACGACTTCACCGTGGAGTGCGCGCAGACGCTGAACACCGTGCGCAGCCAACAGGAACACCGCGCCGACACGCTCGGCCTGCTGGCCGGCGCGACCCGGCGCGGCCCGGCCGGCAGTCTCTACTACGACACGCTCGCGGCCTACCTGGACCATCCGGTGTACCCGACCGGCCGCTGCCGGTTCGACCTGTCCCAGCCCGAACTGCGCCGCTACGCCCCGGAGTTCCACCCGCTGTTCGCCCTGCGCTGGCTGTCCCTGCCGGCCGAATCCGTTGACCGGCAAGGAGTTCTGCCGGACTGGTGGCCGACCGACGGGGACCGCGCGGTGTTCCCGGTGCACCCGCTGACCGCCGACCGCGCGCTCGCCGGCGCGCTGCGCGAGGCGGGCCTGACCGACGCCCGCGAACTCACCGACGTGCCGGCGCGACCGGTCATGCCGACGTTGTCGATGCGCACCGTCGCGGTGCTCGACGACCCGACCACACACGTCAAGCTGCCGCTGCCGACCAGCACGCTGGGCCGGCGCAACCGGCGGGGCATCAAGCCGGGCACACTGCCCGACGGCGCGATCACCCAGCGGCTGCTCACCGAGGTGCTGGCCCGGGAGGCGCGGTTCCCGGGCCGGGTGCTGCTGGCCGACGAGCAGACCTACGGCCAGGGCGGCCACGACCAGCTCGCCTACCTGGTCCGCCGGCACCCCGACACGCTCGCCGACACCGAGATCGTCGCGCTGGCCGCGCTGCTCGCCCCCGCGCCGGACGGCCGACTGGTGCTGCACGATCTGGCCGACCGGTACTTCGCCGGCGAGCCGTTCGCGCTGCTGGACGCGTGCCTGGAGCTGCTGTTCGACTGGCAGGCCACGCTGCTCACCTACGGCATCGCGCTCGAATCCCACCAGCAGAACATCTCGCTGCTGCTCGACCGGGCCGGCGGTCGCACCAGGACCCGGCTGCTGTTCCGGGACAACGACGGCCCCCGGCTGCACCAGGCCCGGCTGACCGACACCCTCGGGCCGGCCGCGCTGTCGGCCGCCGGACTGGCCGAGCTGGACGACACCCGGATGCTGGTGGACAGCCTGGACCCGCTGCTGGACATGTTCATCACCATCACCGTGCACCTGTGTGCCGCCGCGCCGATGTTCGCGCTGGCCCGCCGGCAGACCGGCGAGGCCGCCGCGCGGGCCGAACTGCACACCGGCCTGCAACTGATCCGCGCCCGGCTGGAGGAGGCCAGCCGGCGCTGCTCGGCCGCCGACGCCCGGCTGCTGCGCGCGCGGCTGCTGGACGCGGACACGCTGCCGGTGAAGGCGATGGTCACCGCCGGCACGCTGCTGACCAAGCAGCGCTCCGGTGCGGTCGACATCAACAAGTTCTACCTGCGGTCCGGTCCGAACTACCTGCGGACCGACGGCCGCTGACCCGGTCGGTCGCACCGCCGCGCCGGCACCGACCGGGCCGCACCGGCCGACGACGGCGATCACCCGCCCGGCCGGCGGGCATTCTGGAGGACGAGCCGACCCGGCCCATCCGTCGCCGCCACGTTCCATCCCGACACCGTTGATCCTGGGAGTAGCCGACATGTCCGGCACCGCTGACCTCGCGCCCGCGTCGAGCGCCACCGCGCCACCCGTCCCGGCCACCGCCGACGACGTGGTCGCGCACACGCTGCTGAACTGCTACCTGCGGGAGGTGGCCGAACCCGAGCGGCAGGCGACCCTGCTGGCGGGTCGGCTGGGCATTCGGCTGCCGCGCCAGGACGTGGTCCTGTCGGTGGCCGTGCGCCGGCCCGCGCGCTCCGGTGCGCACCGGTTCACCGGACCGGTGTCGCTGCTGCGCGGCACGCTGTGCTCGACGCTGGACTGGCGCTCGCTCGCCGAGCGGATCGCCGAGGAACTGCACCGCGCCACCGGCGTTGTCAACGACGAGTTCGTCGACCAGGTCGAACAGAGCCACGCGGTCACCCGCTCGCTGCTGCGCAGGCCGCATCCGCCCACCGGGTCCACCTCCGCCGAGGCGCGCTACCTGGAGTCGGAACGCGCGCTGCTGCTGGGGCACCGGTTCCACCCGACGCCGAAGTCGCGGTCGGGCGACTCGGACCGCTGGCAGGTCTACGCCCCGGAGACCGGCAGCACGATGATGCTGCGCAAGCTCGCCGTGCTGCACGACCTGGTCGGCCAGGACGCCGTGACCCCCGGCGACCTCGCCGCGCTGGACGGCCTCGCCGACGTCCCAGCCGGACACCTGCTCCTGCCGGTGCATCCCTGGCAGTACGAGTTGTTGCGCGGCAACACTGCGCTGGACGCCGCGCTGCGGTCCGGGAACGTGCTCGACCTCGGGCCCGGATCGACCCCGTTCGCGGCGACCTCCTCGGTGCGCACCCTCTACGGCGGTGGCGGGTTCCTGAAGTTCAGCCTGAACGTGCGGATCACCAACTGTGTGCGCAAGAACTCGGCCTACGAACTGGCCGGCGCGCCGGTACTGACCCGCCTGCTGGACACCGAACTCGCCGGCCTGCGCACCCGGTTCCCCGGTTTCGCGGTGCTGCGCGAGCCGGCCTACCGCACGGTCGCCGGCCTCGGTCCGGAACTGCTGGAGGGCTTCGGGGTGATCGTCCGGGAGAGCCCGGTGCGGCACCTGCTGCCCGGGGTGACGCCGCTGCTGGCCGGCGCGATCGCCGACGAGTACCCGTGTTCGGGCGCGCACGTGTCCCGGCTGCTCGGCGAGCCGACCACCGACCGGGTGCTGGACTGGTGGCGGGCCTACCTGCGGCTGCTGCTGCCGCCGGTGCTGGCCGCCTTCTTCCAGCACGGTGTCGTGTTCGAGCCGCACCTGCAGAACGTACTGGTCGGCGTCGACCCGGACGGGATGCCGGCGCAGATGTTGTTGCGGGACATGGAAGGCACCAAACTCGTCGGCCCGAGACACGCCGCCGCACTGTCCGAACTGGACCCCTCGGTGGCCGGCCCGCTGACCTACGACCGCGCCAAGGGCTGGCGCCGCACCGCCTACTGCCTGCTGGTCAACCACCTCTCCGAAGTGCTCGCCGCGCTCGCCGACCAGCGTCCGGACCTGGAGTCGACGCTCTGGGAACTGGTCACCGAGCAACTGGGTGACTGCGCCGAGGACAACGGCCGGCCGGCCGAGCTGACCGCGGTGCTCGCCGGCGTTCCGGTGCCGGCCAAGACGAACCTGCTCACCCGGTGGCGGCGCAGCAACGACCGCGAGTCCGGTTACGTCCCGCTCGCCCTGCCACTGGGCACCGGGCAATGATCACCGAGTCGGTGCGCGCCCGGCTGGCCGAACTGTCCGACGAGCAACTGCCCGCCTACCTCTACGACCTGACCGCGCTCACCGAGCACGTCGAGTGGGTGCGGCGCTGTCTGCCCGCCGAGGTCGAGCTGTACTACGCGGCCAAGGCGAACCCGGCCGAACCGGTGCTGCGCGCGCTGGCCGGGCACGCCGAGGGCATCGAGGTGGCCTCCGGCGGTGAACTCGCGCACGTCCTCGCCGCCCTGCCGACCGTCCGCACGGCGTTCGGCGGGCCGGCCAAGAGCCCGGCCGAACTCGCCGCCGGGCTGGCCGCCGGGGTGCACCGGTTCCACGTGGAGAGCGAACACGAGCTGCGGCTGCTCGCCCTGCTCGCCGCGGAGCGGGGCGTCGAGGCGAACGTGCTGCTCCGGGTGAACTTCCCGGTGCCGGTCGACCCGGCGGTGGCGCTGTCGATGGGCGGGCGGCCCAGCCAGTTCGGCATCGACCCGGCCCAGGTCGCCGACTGCGTCCGGTTCGCAGCGGACCAGCCCGGAATCCGACTGGTCGGCGTGCACACGCACCTGGCGAGCGGCCTGACCGCGCCGGCCCAGCTGACCATGTCCCACCGGATCGCCGAACTCGCCGTCGACCTGAGCCGCGCGACCGGACTGCCACTGGCCGAGCTGACCATCGGCGGCGGGATGACCGTCGACTACCGGCGACCCGAGCAGCGGTTCGACTGGGCCGGTTTCGGCGCCGGCCTGAGTTCGCTGGTCACCGCCCTGCCCGGGACCACCGTGCGGATCGAGCCCGGCCGGGCGCTGTCGGCCTACTGCGGCTGGTACGCCGCGACCGTCGCCGACGTGAAACGCAGCGGCGGCCAGGTCTTTGTGCTGATCAGGGGTGGCACCCACCATTTCCGCACGCCGGCGGCAAAAGCCCACAACCACCCGTTCGACATCGTCCCGTGTGGACAGTGGAGGTACGACTGGGACCGGCCGGCGGCGCGGAACGAGCCGGTGACGATCGCCGGCCAGCTGTGCACCCCCAAGGACGTGCTGGCCGGCGCGGTGCCGGTGGACGAGATCCGGGTCGGCGACCGGGTCGTCTTCGGCCTGGCGGGTGCGTACGCGTGGAATATCTCACACCACGATTTTCTGATGCATGTTCGGCCCGGATTCCACTATCTCGGTGCCCCTCAGCGCTCCGTTCCACCGGATTGCGCAGGTCACCCGGGCGGGTTCGAACCAGCCCCGGGCGGGTACGAGTAGGCAGCCACGGCGTCGCTAGGGTGCTGCTCGCCGTTTGATTTGTTTGATCTTTGTCGAATCGGTCGGGGCTCAGGAGCAGCCATGCGCATCATGTACGACGCCGTCACGGCGGCGAACATCCCTGCCAGTGCGGCGATGGTGGCCGGCTACGTCGACACGATCAGGATTCCGGACTGGACCGCGGCGGACTGGGCGCGGTTCCCGAACGCGGTGAAGGTCCGGATCGCGAAGAAGGCCAGCACCAACGACGGCCACGTGCTCGACGTGGAGACCGGCGACGTCACCGCCGCGCAGGCACCCGGCTGGGTCAACCTGCGCCGTGGGGCCGGGATGGACCCGTCGGTGTACTGCAACGCGAGCACCTGGCCCAGCGTGCAGGCCGCGTTCAACTCCGCGCGGGTCGCCCAGCCGCACTACTGGATCGCCAAGTACGACGGCGTGCAGACCCTGCCCGTGCAGAGCGGCATCACCGCCGTCGCCAAACAGTTCGCCGAGGGCACCGGATACGACACCAGCATCGTGGCCGACTACTGGCCCGGCGTCGACTCGCTCGCCCTGAAACCACCACCAGGAGATGACATGGGCATGAACTCGCAGTGGGTGATCGACCCGACCGCAGGCCGCGCCTACGCGGCCTTCGAGGTGGGGGTGAACTCGGAGATCGTCAAGAGCCTCTGGGTGTGCGCGAAAGCCCTGTACGGCGACCTTTCCGGCGTGACCGTGGTGTTCGAGAGCGACACCGCCGCCGGCCTGGTCCCGGTAGGAAGCAACCAGTCGGGCACCACGCTCGCGCAGAACACCCGCTGGTGGTGGCAGGCGTCCTCCGGCACGTCCTCGGTGACGATCGAGTGGGACACCGCGTCGTCCACCGGCGTGCTCGCGCCCTACCTCGTCTGGGAATGAGTCAGAGCAGAGCCAGACCCACCGCGAACACGGCGACGACAATCGCCGGGATCAGCGAGAGCAGCGAGCACACGAGGCCCGCGATGCCCATGCCGTAGCCCGAGCGCGGGCCGCGGCGGGTGTGGGCGATGCCGCGGGCCGAGAGCAGCAGGCCCACCAGCGAGATCACCAGGCCGAGCACCGGGACCCACCACATGGTCAGCGACAGGATGCCGATGACCATGCCGGCGACGGACAGCCCACTGGTCGAGGGCCGGTAGTAGCCGAACTGCGGATAGGGCGGCTGCATCGGGTTGTCGGCGCCGTAGGTGTTGTACATCGCCTGGCCCGGCGGGTGGTACGGCTGCGTCGGCGGGTGGTCCGGCCGGCCGGGTTGATCCGGCGGTTGCTGCTCGTACATGGCGACTCCTTCGCGCCGGCGGCCCCGTCCGGACAACCAGCACATCGGGGTCGAGCGGTCGGTCACTGTGGTCGGTGACCGCAGATGGGGGACACCGTCCGGTGCCCCCCACGCTTTCTGTTGCGGTCTAACGGTTCGAGCTGGTGTTGATGAACCGCGCCAGGTCGGCCGACTGCTGGATGCGGCTGGGTTCGTGCACGTACATCATGTGCCCGGCCTCGTAGTAGGCCGTCTCGATGTTGGCCCGCAGCTCACGTGGGATGGCCAGGTGCGCCAGCACGTACTCGGCCGCGTAGTACGGGGTCGCGCCGTCGTGGTAACCGAAGGCGACGTGCACCTTCAGGTGCGGGTTGGCGCGCATCGCAGCGGCCAGCCGATCGGCGACGGTCACCGACGCGCCCTCGAACTCCTTGAAGGACCAGGGTTGTACGTTCCCCGTCAGGATCTCGTAGGGCAGATCGTTGGCATATTCCAGTTCCGCGCGCACGTACTGGTTCAGCGCCGCGGTGTACGGGCCGAGGATCGCCGAGTACGACGGGTCCTCGCTGAACTGTTCGATGCCCCGGTTCACATCGGACCCGGTGAACCGCGCGTCCAGCCGGCCGGTGACCAGACCCCTGTCCCGCAACAACTCGGTGAAGAACCGGACGTGCTCGGGGCGCAGGTTCACCCGGTCCACATAGTCCGGCGACAAGGTGGTCAGCGCCGCCAGCCTGGCCACCGCGGTGGCCCGCTCCTCGTCGGTCAGCCGGTCGCCCCGGCTCAGCGCCCACGGGTAGTCCCGCTCGGCGAACTCCTCCGCCTCGGCGACCACCTCGGCGAGCGGCCGGTCGCCGTGCCGCCCGTGGTAGTGCGCGACCGCGGCGTAGGTCGGCAGGAACAGCGTGTACGGCAGGTCGTTGCCCTTGGTGAACCGGATCGTGCCCATGTCCAGCACCGAGGAGATGAGCATGATCCCGTTGAGGTACATGCCGCAGTGTTCCTGCAGGTACTCGGCGAGCCCGGCGGCGCGCAGCGTGCCGTAGGACTCCCCGGCGAGGAACTTGGCCGAGTTCCACCGGCCGTTGCGCGAGGTCCACAGCCGGATCATCTCGCCCACCGACTCCAGATCACCCTTGAGACCGTGGAACTCCGCGGGCTTCTCGCCCTGCGCGGCCCGCGAGTACCCGGTGGACACCGGGTCGATGAAAACCAGATCCGTGTGCGCCAACAGGGTTTCGGTGTTGTCCACCAGCTCGTAGGGCGGCGGCAGCAGCGCACCCGCGTCACCCGACACCACCCGACGCGGGCCGAGCAGCCCCAGATGCAGCCACACACTGGACGAACCGGGCCCACCGTTGAACGCGAAGGTCACCGGCCGGGTCCTCGGGTCGGCGCCGTCCAACGTGTAGGCCGTCACGAACATCTCGGCCTTGGCCTTGTGCCCGGTGAACGCGCCGTCCTCGACGATCTCCCGGCGCAGCACGATCCGGCCGGCGGTCGCGGTGTACGCCAAGGTTTCCGCGCCGAGGGTGAGCGTGTGTCGGGTGGTGACCAGGTCGTCGCTCGGTTCCGCCGTCGTACTCGCCGGCTGCCCGGCCCTGCCGTCCTCTGCCGACCCGTGCGCCGAGCCGTCCGCTGCTGCTGCCATGACGATCACTCTATTGCGCGGGCGGGGGCGTTCGGCGAAAAAAGCCACTGTGACCCGTGCCGATGAGGCATCCTGCCAGGATGAGGCAGCGGGCGCCCCTGCTGGTGTCGATGACCGCACTGCTGGTGCTGGCGCTGATCGTCGCGCGCGGACACTCCGGCATCCCGCACGGCGCCGGCCTGGTCATGTCCCCGCCGCCGCCCCGATCACAGCCCACCCTGCCACCGGTCTCCCTGACCGCACCCACGTCCACCGTGTTCACCGTCGCCGCGACCGCCGCGTTCGGGCTCGGGCTGGTGGTGTTGCTGCTCGCGCTCGCCGCCGGGATCGCGCTGCTGGCCGGCATCCGGCTGCACCGCAGGCGGCGGACGCGGGTCGACCAGCCGACGGAACGGACCGACGAACAGGGCGTCGAGGCCACCGGCGCGCCGGCCCTGCTGCGTGGCGCCCGCAGCGCACTGGCCGACCTGCGCCAACGACCCGGCGGCCCGCCCGCCGACGCCGTGCAGCGGGCCTGGCTGTCGCTGGAGGACGCCGCCGCCGACCAGGGCACCCGGCGCCGGCCGGAACAGACCCCCACCGAGTTCACCGGCAGCCTGCTCGCCGCCCACGAGGTCGACCCGGCCGCCCTCGCCGTGCTGCGCGAGCGCTACCAGCGGGCCCGCTTCGGCCCGGCCGACGCGGTCACCCGGGCCGACGCCGAGGCCGCGATCGACGCCCTGGCCCGGATCGCCGTGGACCTGGCCGCCCGCGCCGAGACCGAGCCGGAAGTGACCCGGTGATCGGGCTGAAAGCGGTGCTGCTCGCGCTGGCCACCGAAGCGGTGCTGGCGATCGGGCTGGACGTGCTCGTCGGCACGTCGGTGTTCTGGTCGGTGCTCATCAGCCTGCCGGTGGCCGCGTTCGTGCTGGTCTGGCTGAGCCTGCCCGGCGCGGTCGAACCGAGCTGGCACCCGCTGGCCGAGCCGACCGTCACCGCGACCCATCTTGAGGCCAGCACGCTGGCCAGCCGACTGGTGGACGCGGCGGCCGACCCGGCCCGGTTCCGCGGCCGGGTGCAGCCCAGACTGGCCACCATCGCACTGGCCCGGCTGCGCCAACTGCCCGACACCCACGACCTGACCGACCTGCGTGACCCGCGCGCCGCCCGCGCGCTGGGCGCCGACCTGCACGCGCTGGTCACCAGTCCCACCGCCACCCTGCCCGACCCGGCGCGACTGGCCGCACTGCTGCGCGAACTGGAGGAACTGTGACAACACCGGCGGCCACCACCTCGACCGTCCCGGTGGCGGAGATCGCCACCGACTGCGGGGCCGTGCTGGACGCGGTCGGCGGCGTGGTGGTCGGCCGGCAGCGCACCCTGCGGCTGGCCGTGGCCGCCATCCTGGCCGGCGGTCACGTGCTGCTGGAGGACCTGCCGGGTCTGGGCAAGACGCTGACCGCGCGGTCGTTCGCCCAGTCGCTGGGCCTCGAC
>DATATV010000094.1:0-86305 GCA_036268615.1 Pseudonocardiaceae bacterium | reverse complement strand
GTCGTCGCCCCGGTCCGGACCGGGGCGACCGGCCCACCGCGCCGCCCGCCGGAACAGCTGCCGCACCGCCGGTTCGCCCCAGGCCCGCCGGTCGTGTCCGAACTGGAGGTAACAGACCCGGCCCCGGCCGTGCGCCCGCACGTGGACCAGCGGTTCCGGCCCGTCAGCGGTCGTCCGCCAGGCGAGCACACGCACGTCGGGTGCGGTGACAAGCCGGTAGTGCTCGTGGGTCAGCTCGAACGGCTCGATGCCGCGGGTCAGCTCATGGTCGGGGTCCAGGCGCACTCGCAGCCGACTCTCGTGCGGCGGCGGCCCGTGGGACACGTACCGGCTGCCGATCAGCTCGAAGAGTTCCTGGTCGGGCGGCGAGGTGAGCACGGCGGTGGAGTGCACGGCGAGCAGGCCGGCGCCGGTCTCGACGGCGCGGGCCAGGCCCTGCCGCTGCGCCACGGTGAACCGGCCGGCCGCGGTGTAGAGCACGATCAGGTCGTCGGCACCCGCGTCGGCCAGCCGATCGGTGCCGATCGCCGTGCGGGTGACGAAGCCCTCGGCGGTCAGCAGGTCGCGCAGTTGGTCCACCGCGGTGAACAGGTCCTCGTACACGTCGTCCCCGGTGACCACGACCAGGGCGGTCGGCCAGGGACGGTTCGGCGTCACGTCGTGCTGCGGTGCTCGCATCGTGGGGCTCGATTCAGTAGGTGGAGCGCAGCTCGCCGACGGGGGACCAGAAACCCTGCTCACGCCCGGTGAACAGGGCGTTGTCCAACCGGTCCAGCGGCAGCGGCACCCGTCGCCGGGACCGGCTGCTCTCGTAGGTGGCGAAGATGAGTTCGGCGCCGCGCAGGCCGTGCCGGGCGTCCAGGACCGGGGTGCCACCGGTGCGCAGGCACTCGACCAGGTCGACGACGGCCTCGGCGGTGCCGGCGACGATGGCCGGATCAACCCCGCGGTCCCAGTGCCGGGTGTCCTGGTCGAACGGCGAGTCGAGGACGAGATCGTCCCGGCCGAACCGCTGCAAGGTGGCCCGAGCGCCCTGGATGACGGCCCGTCCCCGGGTGCCCTGCACGATCAGCCCGAGGTTGGCCAACGGGTTGAGCACCGGCGTGTGCGGCTCGCGTCCGGTCGAGACGGTCGCCCGGACGCCGTCCGGCCAGGCGATCTGGGTCAACGAGGCGGTTTCCACGAAAACGCCGTAGACGTACCGGTTGACCGAAACGTCGAGCTGGCCGAACACCCAGTCGGGCACGGCGTCGTCCCGGTGGAACAGCACGAGGTCGAGAATGTGGCTGCCCCAGTCGAACAGGTTCGGGCAGTAGCCCTCGATGGTGACCACGTCGCCGAGCTCGCCGGCCGCGATCCACTCGTGGGCGCCGCGCTGGACCGGGTCGAACCGACGCTGGAGGTTGACGGTCAGCTGCACCCCGGCGTCGGCGGCCAACGCCACCATCGCGGCCGCGTCGCCGTAGGACAGGGCGACCGGCTTCTCACAGTGCACCGCGCGCACTCCGGCAGCGACCGCGGCCGCGACGACCTCGCGGTGCAGACCGGGCGGGGTGCACACGCTGACCACGTCGGGTCGGCTCGCGGCGAGCATCTCCCGGTAGTCCCGGTGGACGCCGGCCACGTCCAGCTCGGCGGCGAGGTCACCGACGGCGGTCTCGTCGACATCGGCGAGGCCGACCAGCGAGACGCCGGGCGTCGAGCGGTAGCCGAGGGCGTGCACGCGGCCCTGCGAGCCGGCGCCGACAACGGCCGCCGAGAGTAGCTCCATCGCTTTCCCTCTCTCGCCTGGTACGTCCCGGGACTATGCCAGTTAAAGCCATATCAATACCACTCGATGCCAGTTTCGGCACCGATCACGGTCCTGTCTAGAGGCCGAACAGAGTAGTGATGCAACAGAAACAAGGCACAGCAATCAAGTGCATCGTCGCGCACGCCGACACCGGCTGACGGATCAACCGAAGCGGCGCGCATCGACTGACGCGACACCGTATACCACTTGAGACCATCCGGCTACACTGACGCACCGCCGCAGTCACCGCTCGGACAGGAGACCAGGATGAAGATCAGTCAGCTCGTCGGGCCGCGCACGTCCGCGGTGGTCGAGACCGACGATCCGGTACCGGCGGCCGACCAGGTGCTCGTCGAGGTGCTGGCCTGCGGAGTGTGCACCTCGGACCTCGCCCCGTGGCTGCGGCACGACCCGGCCGCTCCCACGGTCCGGCTCGGCCACGAGATCGCCGGCCGGGTGGTGGCCACCGGCCGGGATGCCGACCGCTGGACGCCGGGTGACCTGGTGACCGGCCTCGGCGGCGAAGGCTTTGCCACGCTGGCGGTACTGGACGCGAACGCGATCCTGCCGATCCCGGCCGGGATCGAACCGGCGTTGTCGATCGGCGAGCCGGTCGCGGTGCTCGAAGAGGCACTGGCCCGGACCAGCCCGGCCGCGGGCGAGCGGGTCGCGGTGGTCGGGCTGGGCTTCATGGGCCTGGGCCTGGTCCAGCTGGCCAAGCGACACGCGCCGGGCCTGCTGGTCGGCGTCGACCCGGACCCGGCCCGGCGTGAGCGCGCCCTCGCCCTCGGCGCGGACCTCGCCTTCGCGCCCGACGACCTGCCGGCGGGGTACCGGTCGGACACCGGCCGCGCCACCGAGGCCCGATTCGACAACGTGCTGGAGGCGACCGGGAGCACCGGCGGCCTGCGCACCTCGGGCAGCCTGGTCCGGCCGTTCGGTCAGCTGTGCGTGCTGGGCTACCACCACACCGGCGACGCCATGATGGACATGGACCTCTGGTACAAGGCGGTGACCGTCGTCAACGGCTTCTGCCCGGAGCGGACCCGGGTGGTGCGGGCGATGGGCGATGCGCTCGACCTGATCGCACATCGGCGGTTCAGCTACGTCCCGCTGATCACCCACCGGTTCGACCTGACCCAGGTCGACGACGCGTTCCAGGCGATGCACACCGGCGCCGCCGACTTCGTCAAAGGCGTGCTGCTGCCCTGATCCCGGCCGGGCCGCTCAGGAATCAGTCGTAGGACCGGGCGAACGAGGTGCGCAGCCGGTACCGGTCACCCGCGTACCGGATCGTCGACACGAACAGCGGTTCCTCCTGCATGCCCACTGCCAACTGGTGCATGACCAGCAACGGATCACCGGACGCGATGTCGAGGTGTCCGGCGACCCGGTCGTCGGCCTTGGTCGCCTCGATCGTGCTGTCCGCGCGCGCCGGCTCGACGCCGGCCGTGTCGAGCGTGGCGTAGAGCGAAGAAGTGCGGAAGTCGACGCCCTCGATCTCGGGGACGAGCGCGAGCGGAATCCGGGACAGGTCCACCGCGATCGGCACGGCGTTGAGCAACCGGACCCGCTCCAGGCAGAACAACGGGGTGCCCGGCGCGAGGCCGAGCCGCTCGGCCTCGTCGATGGTGGCCGGGCTGGCCTCCGCGCGCAGCACCGTCGAGTGCGATTTCAGGCCCATCCGGGCGGCGGTCTCGCTGAACGATTCGAGGCTGTTCGGCCATTCCTTCTTCGGCCCGGGTCCGGCCTGGCTGACGTACCAGCCGCGGCCGTGGGCGGCGCTGAGCACGCCCTCCTCGACGAGCTGCCCGAGCGCCTTGCGCAGGGTGACCCGGCTGATCCCGAGCTGTTGGCACAACTCGCGCTCCGGTGGCAGCCGCATCCCCGGTTTCAGCGTGCCCTTGTCGATCTCGCCGCGGACCAGGGCCACCGCCTGAACCCAGAGCGGCTCGGGATATCCCGGCAGGATGGCGCCCGCGACCTCGCGAGAATCGTTCATGTGTCGGGACCCCACAGTGCTGCGCTGATGGTCGGTAACGGCAGGAAGTTGGCGACCGGCGGACGGCGAGCGTTCAGAATAGCTTTTCCCACATTGCCCGGCCGGCAGGCGGGGCCGATCATTCCCGGCCACAAGCAACCAATGGTTGCGCAATGACGGACGGTCGGCTAACTTGATGTGCAACCAAACGCTGCACATGGAGGAAGCGTGACAAGTACCGAGTTCGGCACCCTCGAACGAGAGATCCACGTCGACGCCTCGCCCGAAGTGGTCTTCGAGGTCGTCAGCAGCCCCGAGCACATCGCCGAATGGTGGACCGACGACGCCCGGTTCGATTCGACCCCCGGTGCGGTCGGCGAGCTGATCTGGGGCGACCGGGCCCAGGTCGTCCCGATCACCGTGGTGGCCGCCGAACCGCCTCGGCTGTTCTCGTTCCGCTGGTGTTATCCCGCCGACAAGGTCGACGACTCGGCCAACTCGATCCTGGTCACCTTCGAGCTGACTCCCTCCGGCGCGGGCACCACGATCCGGCTCATCGAGACCGGGTTCCGGGAGATGGGCTGGGAAGCCGCGAAACTGGAGGAGCAGTACCGCGAGCACGCCTCCGGTTGGGACAAGTTCATTCCCCTGCTCGGGGAGTACCTGTCCCGGCTGGTGTCGACCCGATGACCGCCGCCGTCGACGACGACCTGTGGTCCGCGGTCGGGGACCCGACCCGTCGGCGGATGCTCGATCTGCTCCTGGCCGACGGCGACGGCACGGCCACCAGCCTCAGCGAGCAACTGCCGGTGACCCGACAGGCCATCGCGAAGCACCTCGGTGTGCTCGACCGCGTCGGCCTGGTGCACGCCACGCCCGCCGGGCGAGAGCGGCGGTACCGGGTGGACGAGGCGCAGCTTGCTCGCGCGATCGCCCAGTTCTCCTCGGTGGGGGCGGCGTGGGACGCCCGGCTCCGGCGGATCAAGCGGATCGCCGAGGCCATCCAGCGCGAGCAGGACCAACGCGGTCTGCCGCGATGACGGTTCACTACCGGAAGGAAGAACCAACAATGGTGGACATTCTGCACAGGGTCGGCGCCAGAGCGTCGGTGACCGAGGTCTACACGGCACTGACCACCACCGAAGGGCTGGCCGGCTGGTGGACGACCAACACCGCGGGCCACGCCGACGAGCTGGACGGCGTGCTCGAATTCCGGTTCGATGCCGGCGGATTCGACATCAAGGTCGTCGAGCTGGCCCCGGACAAGCGAGTCCGGTGGGAAGTGGTCGGCGGCCCCGAGGAGTGGGTCGGCACACAGGTGGTCTGGGACCTCGAACAGGTCGACGACTACGCCATCGTGCTGTTCAAACACCAGGGTTGGCGGGAACCGGTGGAGTTCATGCACCACTGCAGCACCAAGTGGGCGGTCTTCCTGCTGAGCCTGAAGGCGCTGATCGAAACCGGGAAGGGTGCCCCGGAGCCGACCGACACCAAGATCGACAACTGGAACTGACGCCGCACTCGATTCGACCGGGAAGCCGGGTCTCCCGCACTCTCGCGGGAGACCCGGCCGCTTTCCTAGGACAGCTGGGTGGTGAACTGCCAGTGCCCGGAACCCACGGCGTACCAAGCAGTTCCACCCTGCACCCGCAACAACGTCGCGCCCCGGTCAGCGGTCACGCTCGCAGCACCGTGACCCAACAACGGCACCTCGACCGTCGCGGTCGCGTTCACCGGAACCGTGACGTTGAGATCGAACGCACGGTTGCTCCTGGTCCACGACGACGCGACCGGCCCGCGCACCGTGTCGATCGACGCGGTGACGTGGTTGAGGTTCGGCGGCACCTGGGGCGCGATGGTGAGCGTCCGGTAGCCCGCACCGGTGGTGTCGATCCCGCCCAGCGCGGTGTAGAACGACGCGTTGATACCACTGAACATGGCGTGGTCGTGAGATTCCATGTTGGAGAAATAGGTCCACTGCTCCCAGTCGGTCGTCGCGCCCTGACTGATCTCGTAACCGAAACCGGGATAGGTCTGCTGGTTCAGCACCGTCATCGCCACGTCGACCCGGCCGATCCGGGTCAGCGCGTCCATCAGGTAGCGGGTGCCGAAGATGCCGGTGTCGAGGTGGCCCTGGTCGGTGGTCAGGATCGTGTTGACGAGCTGGTCGCCGACGGCGGTCACGTCCTCGGCCGGAACCAGACCGAGGGCCAGCGGCAGGATGCTGGTGGTCTGCCGGCCGTCCGCGTAGCCGTTCTTCGCGGCGTTGAGGAAGGTCGTGTTGAAGGCGTTCTTGATGTCCGCCGCGAGCGCCGTGTAGTGCGCGGCGTCGGCGGTCCGGCCCAGCGCGGTCGCCGCGTCGGCCACATCGGTGGCCTGTAGGTAGGACAGTGCCGTGTTCACCAGCGAGACCTCGCTGGTGCAGCTGCCGATCCCCGGGCTGCCCACACCACCGTTCACCCCGTCCCCGTAGACCGGCGGACACCAGTCGCCGAAACCGTGGTCGGCCGGCCAGATGTGACCGGGCACAGTGGTGGCATTGGTGTCCACGAACGTCTTCATCGCCGGATACGCCTGGGCGAGCGTGGCCTTGTCGCCGTACTGCTGGTACAGCGTCCAGGCCAGCGAGATCTGGTCACCGCCCATGTCCGGGTTCTGCGCGTTGCCCGCGTCGTTGGGCAACGCGGTGCCCGGCGGCATGTCGAGCAGATAGCTGGCATAGAAGCGGTCCATGTCGAACTCACGGGTCGACGCGTCGTGGTAGGCCTGCACGTCCATGCCCGGCGGGGTGCGCTCGTCCCGGACCGGGTTGTCGGTGGGCAGGCTCATCGAGTTGTTCAGGATGGTCCAGCGGTTGTTCTGCCAGATCTGGTTGAGCAACTGGTCGGAGGAACTGAAGCTGCCGGTGGACCGCACATCGGCGTGCGTGACCTCACCGGAGATGGAGTTCAGCGTCGGCGTTCCCGGGAAACCGGTCACCTCGACGTAGCGGAAGCCGTGATAGGTGAAACGCGGCTGGTAGGTCTCGACCCCGCCGCTGCCGGCGAGCGTGTAGGTGTCGGTGGACGCGGCGCTCCGGTTGGTCGTCGTGTCCAACATGCCGTCGGTGCCGAGTTCCTCGGCGGTGCGCATCCGCACGGTCGTGCCGGCCGGCCCGATGACCCGCAACTGTTCCCAACCGGCGATGTTCTGCCCGAGGTCGAACACGTACACCCCGGGTCGCGGCTGGGTCATCCGCACCGGCCGCAGGGTCTGGGTCACCGCGACCGGCGGAACGGTGTCCGCGACCAGGTTCGGGCTGGGTGCGCTGACCGTCGACACACCCTTCCAGGCGGTGGCGTCGAAACCGGCCCGGTCCCAACCCGGCTGGGCCAGCTGCGCGTCATAGGTCTCGCCGGCGTAGATGTCGTTGCTGGTGATCGCACCGTTCGACCAGGTCCAGCTGTTGTCGGTGGTGATCAGCTGACGAGTGCCGTCGGTGTAGGTGACCGTCAGCAGCATGGTGGCCTGTTGCGGGCCCAGCCAACGGAAACCGTACGGGCTGAACTGGGTGCCGTAGCCGTTGCCCAGCCAGATCCCGACCGCGTTCGCACCGCGCTGGAGATCCTTCGTGACGTCGTAGGTCTGGTACAGGTCACGCTGCTGATAGGGGGCGTCCGGTGGGCTGAGCACGTTGTCGCCGACCTTGTGCCCGTTGAGATGCAGCTCGTACAAGCCCAGTCCGTCGACGTAGGCGCGGGCGCTGGCGACCTTCTTGTCGAGCGTGAAGGAGTGCCGCAGCATCGGCGCGTCCGGCTCGCTGTCCACCAGCACGATGCCGTTGCCCGGTTCCAGTTGGCCATCGTTGACCGGCGTCTGCGGGAACGACGGGTCGGGACTGCTGGCGAAGTCGTCGCTGAACAGCGACGTACCGTCGAGTGCGTGCACGGCCAGGTTGTCGTAGCGCGAGTCCTCGGTCGAGTCGCCCACCCGGAAACCGATCGTGCCGGTGCTGAACGTGCTGTCGGTGAGCGTGTCGACCAGGGTGCCATCGATCCAGCTGGTGATCGTCGCGCCGTCGGCCTCGATGCGCAGATGGTGTTGCGCGGTCACGTTCTGCGGGGTGATCAGCTGGCTCACGTCGATGTCCGGGACGAGGTGGCTGAACGACCCGTTCACCTCAAGATGCGGCCGCAGCACGACCTTGCCCGGGTCGACCTCTGAATTCACCTGCCACATATAGAGATTGTTCGCGTCCTGGGCCCGGAACAGCACACTGGCCGCGCCGGTGCGGATGGTGAAGTCGACGTCGAGGGTGAAATCCGACCAGGAGTCCGCGCCGGCCGAGTCCGGGCTGATCCAACTCGCGCCCTGCCAGTCGGCCGGGGCGAGCAGGCCCATCTCCCACCAGGCCGGCTGCGCCCAGCCGGACGCCTCGCCGCGCGCGCCCCACACCTGGACCGTCCAGTAGTAGCGCTGGCCCGACTTGAGCGCCGGGCCGCCGTAGCCGACGCCGACCGAGGCGTCCGAGTCGACCCGGCCGCTGTCCCATCCGTCGGCCCGGCCCGCGACGAGTCGGGCCGGCGTGCTGGCCACCAGGATTCGGTAGGCCGTCTGCCGCTCACCGTTCAGCGGAGAGTCCAGCTGCCAGCTGAGACTCGGATGGGTGTCGTCGATGCCCAACGGATCGGTCGTGTAGTCGACCGTCAGGTTCGCCACCCGCAGGCCGAGCGACGGCGCACCGGCGGCGGGCACCGGCACGGCGACCAGGAACGCCAGACCGAGCACGGCGGCGAGCACACCGGCGACGGCCCGGCGGCGGGTTCGCGCCCGGTGACTGCCACGCGAACGGGCGCCGAGTTCGAAACGACGGGCAGACCAGGACGGCATGGCGGAGTCCCCTCACTCACCACCGTCGGGCACTGACGCCGGCGTTGGCGTGTTCTCAAAACGTTTCAATCAGGCGTCAAATATCATGACTTCCTGGATATAGGCTGTCAAGGATCGCCATCTTGTCTCGTTTTGTCAGCGGCGAAGCCTTGTCGTTCGACGCTTCGATTGGTACGTTTCACGGCTCTTGCCCCGACGCCTGACCGGGGAGGTGACCGGTCGGCGGATTCTCGACGCCGGTTGTGGCGCCGGCGCCGTGTCCGTGGCGCTGTGTGTCCGGGGCGCCATCGTGGCCGGCTTCGACCGCAGCGCGAAGATGGTGGAGTTGGCCCGGCAGCGGCTCGGTGCCGACCCGGACCTGCGGGTCACCGACGTAGCCGGCCCACTGCCCTATCCCGACGGCGCCTTCCTGAGCTTCCTGTTCTTCGTCCTGGAGGCCCCAGGACACGCTTGTCGACCTGCGGCCTGATGGCTGCGTGACGGACGGAGCGATGGCCGACTTCAGCGCACCGCGCGGAGTGTCCGAAGTGGAGTCTGCCCGTACTTCGCCTCGTGGGCGGCGGCGAACCGGCCCAGGTGGCCGAAACCCCAGCGACGGGCGATCGACGCGACGCTGTCGACGAACGGGTCGGCCGCGCGTAGTTCCTGGTGCGCCCGGCGGAGTCGCACGTCCCGCAGGTAGGTCATCGGCGACAGGCCGAGATGATCGCGGAAGCCGGCCTGCAGGGTGCGCACGCCCACCTCGCAGCGGGCCGCCAGCGTCGACACGGTCCACGGCACGCCCGGATCGGCCTCCATCAGGTCGACCGCGGTCCGGACGGCGAGCGGCCGGGCCGGCGTGACCGGCGCGGCGAGCACGTCGGAGTACGAATGCCGGGTCGCCATCAGGAAACCGTTCACCACGCTCTCGGCCAGCGGACCGGCCACCATCGGCTGGGAGAGCAGCCCGTTCGGCGTGCCCACCTGCCGACCCAGTGACGCCATCAGGTCCACCCACGTCCGGGCGAAACCGCGGCCGGTGTTCATGGTGAGGGCGAAGTCGCCCAGCGACGCGGGCTGGTCGCCGAGCAGCTTCGCGAGCGCCGCGTCGACCGCAGCCCGATCGATCCCGATGCACAGGGCCCGGCAACCGGCCTGCCACCGGCCGTGGAACGACCCACCCTCCGGCCGGTAGACGGCGGCGGCCTCGCGGGTCGCGATCAGCTCGAAGCCGCCGTACCGGGAGGCCAGCCGACCCGTGATCGGCAGGTGCACGTAGTAGGTGGCGCCGACGTCGTCGCAGTCGACGATCGTGTCGGCCAGGAACGTGTAGTCACCGATGCCGACCGAGCCCAACTGCGCGTACCGCTGCACCATGTCGAGCTGGTCGGACATGGTGCTGGTCGCGTCGATCGTCGCGGTGCGGATGCGCCGCAGCTGACCCGTCGGCATGATCCGGCTCTCCCTGTCCTCGACGGCGAATCCGGGTAGGAATACGGCCGACAGCCCCGAATCGGCCCAACGAAAACGATGTGAAGCGCGTCACATTCGATGCTCGGTTGCGCTTCGCGGACAGTTCCTTTCGCCTTCCGGCTGATCGCCGGGCAACGGCCGAAAGCGTGGATAGCGTGCGGTCGATCCGGCCGGCTGGCCGGAAACCACTTCGGCACACCATCCGGGGGAAAGCACATGCCCAACGAACCAATGGCCGACACACGCGACATGTACATGGCGCACGACATGTTCCGCCGGGAGATCGGCCTGCTGCCCGCACTCGTCCGCGCGGCCACCGCGGGAGACACCGAGCGCGCCGGCATCCTCGCCGCTCACCTCGAACTCGTCCAGGAGATCCTGCACCACCACCATCACGCCGAGGACAAGCACATCTGGCCGCGACTGCTCGACCGAGGCACCGCCGAGGTCGACCCGATCGTGCGGGTGATGGAGCAGCAGCACGAGCAGATCGACAAGGTCGTCGCGGAGGTGACGGCCGGCATCGCCACCTGGCGGGACGCCGCCGATCCGCGCCAGGGCGCGGCGCTGGCCGACGCGCTCGACCGGCTGCACGGGCTGCTGATCGAGCACCTCGCCGTCGAGGAGGACCAGGCCGTGCCACTGATCAACAAGTACATCACGGCCGCGGAGTGGACCGCGATGATCGCCGAGGGCGGCGCGGAGGTCAGCCCGGAACAAACGCCGCTGGTGTTCGGCATGATGAGCTACGAAGCCGATCCCGACGTGGTCCGGGACATCGTCGCGCAGCTGCCGCTGGAGGTCGGCCCGGCCCTCACCAGCATGGCCACCGAGGCGTTCGCCGCGCACTCGCGGCTCGTGCACGGCACGAGCACCCCGGCGCGGATCGGCGGCCGGTGATGACCGACTACGGACACGAACTTGAGTTCGGCGCGCTGCTGGAGCCGCCGGCGGACCGGCCGCAGGACGTGGTGGCGCTCGCCGAGTTGATGGAGCAGATCGGGCTGGACGTGGTCAGTCTGTCCGACCACCCGTACTGGCCGCAGCGGTTGGACACGATGGCGCTGCTGGCGACGATCGCGGCCCGCACCACGCGGGTGCGGGTCGTGGCCAACCTGGCGAACCTGCCGCTGCGCCCGCCCACGACGCTGGCCCGCACCGCGGCGACCATCGACATCCTGTCCGGCGGCCGGTTCGAGCTCGGCATCGGCACCGGCGCCCAGCAGATGTGGGACCTGATCGTCGCCGACGGCGGTCCGCGCCACGGCGCCGGCGAGTCGATCGAGGCGCTGGAGGAGGCGATCTCGATCATTCGCACCCTGTGGACGTCACCCACTCCGGTGACGTTCACCGGCCGCCACTACCAGCTCACCGACACCCCGGCCGGCCTGGCGCCCGCACACGACCTGGGCCTCTGGTTCGGTGCCTACCAGCCCCGGTTGCTGCGGCTGACCGGCCGGATCGCCGACGCCTGGGTGCCGAGCTCACCGTTCCTGCCGCCCGAGCAGCTGTCGACGGCCAACCAGGTCATCGACGACGCCGCGACCAAGGCCGGCCGCTCACCATCGGACGTGCGTCGCGTCTACAACATCGGTGGCGAGTTCACCTTGTCCGGCAAGGGTTTCCTGCAAGGGCCGCCGGCGGTCTGGGCGGAGCAGCTGGCCGAGGTCGCCATCGAGCACGGGATGAGCGTCTTCCTGCTCTACCGGGCCGAGTCGGCCGATGACCTCCGGCGACTGGGCGAGGAAGTCGCGCCGGCCGTCCGGGAGCTGGTCGCCAAGGAACGCGCGGCGGGCGGCTGATTGTCAGGTGGACCCCGGTTCGATGCCCGCGCACCGAACCGGGAAGTCCGCCGCTTCAGACGCTGCGCAGCACCGAGACGATGGTCCCCAGCACGACCGCCTGGTCCCCGTCGATCACCGCGTAGGCGGGGTTGCGCGGTTCGAGGTAGACGTGGCCGTTGCGACGCCGGTAGACCTTGACCGTCGCCTCGCCGTCGATCATCGCGGCGACGATCTGGCCGGAATGCGCCTCGGACTGCTGGCGCACCACGACGATGTCACCGTCGCAGATCGCGGCGTCGATCATCGAGTCACCGCGCACGCGCAGGCCGAAAACATTGCCACGGCCGGTGAGTTCACGCGGCAGGGTCAGGATGTCGTCCACATGTTCCTCGGCCGAGATCGGCGTTCCGGCGGCGATGTCGCCGACCACGGGCACCGAGACCGAATCGGCGGCGGACTCCCGCCCGGCCGGCTCGTGCAGGAACAACCGCACGTCGATCGGGCGGGACATCGTGCTGCTCCGGCGGAGAAAACCCTTCTCCTCCAGGCTGGCCAGGTGCTTGGACACCGAGGACGAGGACCGCAGGCCGACCGCGTCGCCGATCTCCCGGCTGCTCGGCGAATACCCGTTCCGGACCACCCAGTCCCGGATCGTGACCAGAATTCGCTGCTGCCGCTCGGGCAGCGCCGAGGCGTCCAGGTGTTCGAAGGCATCGAGATCGTCGTAGGCGGTCACTCCGGTCATGTTAGTGGGGCCCTGCCGCGCCAGCGGCACGGGAGGGCCAGGAGCGAAGCGACCTCTTTCCCCTGTAGCGAAACCGACACGAACTGTCCTTCTTGGATCAACCCGCCGGCACCAATTCCTCGCCGTCGGACTCGGCGAGGCATTCATGGTCCACCCACCCGTTGCGGAAGCGGAATGTCCGGAACGGAGGTTAAGTTGCCGACCATGGACCCGATCACCGAGCAGGACGTGCGGATCGTGCCCGCCAACGAGGCGTCCCGGGCCGACGTGCGGGCCGTGTTCGGCGGCAGCGACGCGGGCCGCTGCCAGTGCCAGCGGTTCACGGTGGCCGGCTGGATCTGGCGCGACTCCACCCAGGACGGGCGAACCGCGATGTTGCGGGCGCAGACCGCCTGCGACCAGCCGGACGCCCCGGCCACCAGCGGACTGATCGCCCACGTCGACGAGCAGCCCGCGGGCTGGGTGGCGGTCGAGCCCCGCGTCGCCTACCCGAAGCTGCGTACCTCCCGGGTGCCGTGGAGCGGACGCGCCGAGCGCAAGGACGACAGCGACATCTGGGCGGTGACCTGTTTTGTCGTCCGCAAGGGTTTCCGGGGTCGCGGCCTGACCTACCTGCTGGCCAGGGCGACGATCGGCTACGCCCGCGCGCGGGGCGCCGCGACGCTGGAGGCGTATCCGATGATCACCCAGCCGGACCGGGAGATCACCTGGGGCGAACTGCACGTCGGCGCCCGTCAGGTCTTCGCCGACGCCGGGTTCGCCGAGGTCAGCCACCCCACTCCGCGCCGGGTGGTGATGCGGGTCGACTTCTGACTTGACGTATGCAGGTAAATACCTGCATAGTGGCGACATGGCAGACGCCGACCTCGTGTTCAGGGCGCTGGCCGACCCGACCCGCCGGGCGTTGTTGGACCGGCTGCGGGAGCGGGACGGCCAGACCCTCGGCGAGCTGTGCGAGCCGCTGGCGATGGCACGGCAGTCGGCCACCCAGCACCTGGGTGTGCTGGAGGCGGCGAACCTGATCACCACCGTTCGCCGTGGCCAACGCAAGCTGCACTACCTCAACCCGGTGCCGCTCTGGGACATCCACGAGCGCTGGACCAGGAAGTTCGAGCAACCCCGGTTGCGCACGCTCAGCGCGATCAAACATCAAGCAGAGGAGGGCCTCATGGCCGATCGACCGAGCTACGTGTACGTCACCTACATCGAAAGCTCGCCGGAGCGGGTATGGACCGCGCTGACCGACGCGGACCTGACCGCCGACTACTGGGGGCACAGCAACATCTCCGACTGGCAGGTCGGCTCGGCCTGGGAACACCGGCGCACCGACGGCTCCGGCGTCGCCGACGTGATCGGCACCGTGCTCGCGGCCGACCCGCCCCGCCAGCTCACCCTGACCTTCGACGCCCCGGGCAACATCCCGGCGGACGGCCCGTCGCGGGTGACCTTCGACATCGAGCCCTACTACGAGATCGTCCGGCTCACCGTCACCCACGAGAACCTGCCCGACGAGGAGGCCGTGCACGCGATCTCCGCCGGCTGGCCCACGGTGTTCTCGAATCTCAAGTCCCTGTTGGAAACCGGACACGTCCTGCCGCGCGCTCCCTGGGAGATGAACGCCGAACTGCGCGACGCCCAGATGGCGCGCACGGACGCGGCCAGGTCCGGCTCCTGACCTCGATCAAGCCGGTCAGGGTTGGCGCGTGACTCCGGCGTGGACGGCAGACAAGGCATTCGGCTGGGTGAGCGCCGCTATCATCGAGAGCGTTCAGCCCCAGCAGAACCACCGACGTCCCGAAGGAGAACAACCTCGTGCGGACCTGGTTGATCACCGGCTGCTCCACCGGACTCGGTCGGGCACTGGCTGAAGCGGTCCTCGCCAACGGTGACAACGCCGTGGTCACCGCCCGGGACGTGACGGCCGTGGCCGACATCGTGAAGGCGCATCAGGACTCGGCGCTGGCCGTCGCGCTCGACGTGACCGATCAGGCCCAGATCGCGCACGCGGCCGAGCAGGCGGAGCAGCGCTTCGGTGGCGTGGACGTGCTCGTCAACAACGCCGGTTACGGCTACCGTGCGGCGGTCGAGGAGGGCGTCGACGAGGACGTGCGACAACTGTTCGACACCAACGTGTTCGGTGCCGTCGCGATGACCAGGGCGGTGTTGCCCGGGATGCGCGCCCGGCGGAGTGGCGCGGTGGTCAACATCTCCTCGATCGGCGCGCGCATCTTCCCGCCCGGCTCCGGCTACTACGCGGCCAGCAAGGCCGCGCTGGAGGCGCTGTCCGGCTCGTTGCGCCAGGAGCTCGCGCCACTGGGCATCACGGTGACGGTCGTCGAGCCGGGCGCGTTCCGCACGGACTTCGCCGGCCGCTCACTCCAGCAGTCACCAGCGGCCATCGCCGACTACGCGGAGACGGCCGGCAAGCGGCGCAAGGAGAACGACCGGACCGACGGCACCCAGCGCAACGATCCCAAGCGCGGCGTCGAGGCGCTCATCGCCGCCGTCACCGCGCCGGAACCGCCGTTCATGCTGGTGCTCGGCCAGGACGCGTTCACCGCCTTCGGCGCGACGCTCGACCGGCTGCGCACCGACCTGGACACCTGGGCAGAACTGAGCAACAGCACCGACTACCGCGACTGACACGCTCTACGGCCGGTTGCTGGGAAACGGCGTGCCGGTGAACTCCGCACAGCGGTCCAGCAGACCGTCCTGGACCGTTGTGTCGTGGGCCGCCGGATGGGTGTCGTGCTCGCGCTGGTGACAGAAGTACCGGCCGGTCACCGTCGCGGCCGGATCGTCGCTGACCGCCAGCCAGGCCTGGGTGACCGAGGCGAGGTCCAGGTCGTCCGGTGCGCCGGGGCCGCCCATCTTGGTCGGCGCCCAGCCGGGCGTCACCGAGTTGGACAGCACCCGGGGCCAGCGCCGGGCCACCGCGAACGCGAGCACCACGTCGAAGAGTTTGCTGTCCGAATAGGCCTGCGGCGCTGCCCAGGGCCGGCGCTGCCAGCCCAGGTCGGACAGGTCCGGGTCGCCGCCGGTGTGCGTGCCGGAGCTGAGGTAGATCAGCCGTGCCGGTGGCGTGACCAGCGCGGTGAGCAGGTACGGGCCGAGCACGTTGACGGCGAAGGTCGGCACCAGGCCGTCCACGGTGACCTGATGTCGCTGGCGGAAGCCGACACCAGCGTTGTGGATGATCGCGTCGAACCGGTCCAGGTCGTTCGCCCGGGCCGCCAGTTCCCGGGTCTGCGCGATGCTGGACAGGTCGCCGACGAGCACGGTCTCAGCGGCGGGCAGTGCCGCTCGGGTCTGTTCGGCCCGGTCGGCGTTGCGGGCGTGCAGCGTGACTTCGTGCCCCTCGCCGAGCAACCGCCGGGCGGCTATCAGGCCGAGCCCATCACTCGACCCGGTGATCAGGACGCGTGCCATCAGGCGTTCTCCCTCAGCGCGATTGCGGCAGCTTGACCGGGCCGCGCCGGCCGGGTCGGGCGGACGGCGGCGGCACCATCGGCCCGATGTCCCCGTCGGGTGCCTCGTCCAGGTCGACGATGACCGGGGCGTGGTCGCTCGGCCCGGTGCCCTTGCGGGCCTGCCGATCCACCCAGGCCGCCTTGACCCGGTCGGCGACCGGCGCGGCGGCCAGGATCAGGTCGATGCGCATACCCAGGTCCTGGTGGAACATCCCGGCGCGATAGTCCCAGTAACTGAACACCCGTTCGGTGGGCCAGTGGTCCCGGACGACGTCCCGCAGACCCAGTTCCTGTAGCGAGGCGAGCGCCGCGCGTTCCGGTGGCGTGACGTGCGTGTGCCCGGCGAAGGAGGCCGGATCGAACACGTCGGCGTCGGTCGGCGCGATGTTCATGTCCCCGCACACCACCGAGGCGTCCGGGCCGGCGTCGACCATGGCGCGCAGCGCGGTGAGCCAGGCGAGCTTGTAGTGGTAGTGGTCGGAGTCCGGCTCGCGCCCGTTGGGCACGTACAGCGAGTACACCCGGACGTTGTCGCAGGTCGCCGAGATCGCACGGGCCTCCGGATCGGGGAAGCCGGGCGCGTCCGGGATGCCGACCACCACGTCGCTCAGCCCGACCTTGGACAGGATCGCCACGCCGTTCCACCGCGCCTCGCCGTGCACCGCCATCGCGTAACCACGCTGGTCGAGCTCGTCACCGAGCAGGTCGACGAACGCCTGATCAGCCAGTTTCGTCTCCTGCAGACACACCACGTCGGGCTGCCGCTGCTCCAGCCACGGCAACAACCGCGGCATCCGCTGCTTGACCGAGTTCACATTCCAGGTCGCGATCCGCACGACCACCACGGTAGCCGCCGCCACCGACACGGCGAGTCGAGCGGTTCGAGCGGCGAGGGAACTTCCCTCGTTCCCGTTGCGCCTGATATCCCTGACTAGACCGTCGGGTCGCGAGGACCGCCAACTGTGCCATTCTGTCCGCCATGAAGCGCGCGTTGCACCTGGTGGGCGACCCCGACGCCGACCGGCTGCTCTCGGCCGACCCGTTCGCCCTGCTCACCGGGATGTTGCTGGACCAGCAGATCCCGATGGAGGTCGCGTTCAACGGACCGAGGAAGATCGCCGAGCGGATGGGCGGGTTCGACGTCCGCAGGATCGCCGAGGCTGATCTTGACGAGTTCGTCGAGCTGTGTGTGGCGAAGCCGGCGATTCACCGGTACGGGGGCGCGATGGGCCGGCGGGTGCACGCGCTCGCGCAGCACGTCGTGGAGCACTACGACGGCGAGGTCGAGCGGATCTGGCGGGCGGGCAGGCCGGACGGCGCGGAAGTCCTCAAGCGGCTGAAGGGGCTGCCCGGTTACGGCGAGCAGAAGGCGCGCATTTTCCTTGCCCTGCTGGGTAAACAGCTCGGGGTGCGGCCGGCGGGCTGGCGCGAGGCGGCCGGCGCATATGGCGAGGAGGGGTCGCACCGCTCGATCGCCGACGTCACCGGCGCCGACTCGCTCGCCGAAGTGCGTGCGTTCAAGAAGGCCGCCAAGGCCGCGGCCAAGGCGTAGTCAGCGGCCCGCCAAGCCTGACCAGCGCGCGGGCTGTGGACGGGGTCCACAGCCCGCGCGCGATCAGCCGATCGTGATGCCGAAGATGTGCAGGCTGAGCACACCGCTGGCGAGCGGACCTACCGCCGGCAGGATGACCTGCGCGACCGTCCTGCCCGGATCGAGCGGAACCGTCTCGGCGAACACGTCCGCGGAGTGCACATACGTGGTGTTGCCCGGCCGGTTCTGGTACGTCGCCGACACCGCGACCGAGCCGCCCGCGGGTGGAGTCGTGTCGAACCAGTCCGGCGCGTCGATCGTGTACGCCGACACCGTGCCGTCGGTGTACACGATCTGCCCGGAACCGCTCACGCCACCGCTGCTGCCGGCCAGCAGAAACCCGAGTTCGGCACCCGATCCGCTGACATCGATGGTCTGCCCGTCGGCCACCGTGTTGTCGGCAGTGCCGGCCGGCACGTTCGGCCAGATGAACTTCAGGCCGTCGGACGCCACCTGAGCACCCGGGGTCGCACCGACCGCCGCCAACGCCTCCGCGGAGAAGCTGGCGTTGTTGCCGTCGTAGTTACCGACGTTGGTCGCCGTGTCGTCGGAGATCCCCACGTCGTTGAATGACGCGGCCAGCGACGTGAACGGCACCGACGGGTCCAGACCGATCTGCACCGGACCGAGGTGCTTCGCCGAGGTGGCGGCGGTGCCGGTCACCGGGCCGAACCGCAGCCCGGTCGTCGGCGCCGACACCGGTTCGACCAGGTAGGACGCACCGGCCCGGAGCGCGACGTGCAGCGTGGCCGCGGCCGTGGGCGTGCCGATCCGCCGGCCGGTCCGGCCGTCGACGACCTGGACCGCCTTGCCCTGCCACGGGTTGCGCATCGCGATGGTCCCGGTCGAGCCCGCCTCGATCGCGACGGTGGTCGGAACTCCGTTCTGTACCTGGACATCAACCTTGCTGCCGCCCTGGATGTAGACCGTGCCGGCCGCGCTCCAGTCGGTCGGCCAGCCCGGCGCGATCCGCAGCGTGCCGTCGTAGTCCTGCACCAGCGCCTCGTCCAGCGCGGTCGCCACCCCGGCCGACTGCTCCAGGTACGGATCGCCCTCCGACGGACTGCCTTTCGCCAGGCCACCGATGAGGCTCTGGTAGCGCTCGGTGTTGCTCACCAACTCCTGTTCGACCTGCGCCGGCAGGTCCAGCCGGGCCGCGTCGATCGCGTCCAGACTCCAGTCGGCGGCGTTCACGTTGGGTCGGTTCGTGTAGGTGCGGTCGGCGAGTTGGGTCAGCGCACCGTCCTGGTCACTGATCTGGTCCCACGGCCACACCGGCTCAAGGCCGATGTTCTCCCCGTTCTCCAACGGTGCCGCGGGCTGGTAGGAGTCGGCGATGACGTCGGTACCGGTGGCGTCCGCGGATGCCGGTAGCAGTTGCTGCTTCGTCTGCTCGTCGGTCCGCGGGTAGTCCGGGATCTCCGTCTCCGCCCTGCTGAGCCGCACGCTCAGCGGTTTGTCCACATGCAACAGTGCGGCGGCCTGGACCGTCTCCGGGAACAGCGTGCGCATCGCGACGATGTCGGTGGTCGGGTCCTGCACCGCCCACTGCGTCTCGTGCGCGTTGGCGACCGCGTGCAGCAGGCCGTCGGAACCCAGGGTCTGGTAGGACAGCAGGAAGGTCGCGGTCTGCTGGAGCAGCGGGTAGTACTTGCGCAGGAACGCCAGGTCATGCGTGTCCTGGTACTGCTGCCAGATCCAGGTGGCGATCTCCGGCCCGCTGGACAGGTCCAACGCGTTGTAGCTCGGGCTGGCCTGCTCGCTGCACGAGGCATTGCCCAGGCCGCCGTTGTACGTGCCGTTTCCGTTGAACCGCATGGTTTCCGGCACGCAGATGCCCGGATGCCCGCTCATCTGCTGCATGGTCCACGCCTGGAGGTTCGGGATGTCCCGCAGGTACATGTCGAAGATCGGCGTGTTCAGCGCGAAGTTGCCCGAACTCATGTTCGCCGACAGCTGGGTGCGCAGGTTCCACAGCCAGTAGGCCGACGGGTCCCAGTCCGACTGGTCCTGGGCGTAGTCCACCAGGTCGGCGACACCCGCCTGGCTGCCGGGCAGCGTGCCGCGCATGGACAGCGCCTCGACGTACAGGTAGATCGTGCGCACGTTCTCCAGGTAGTCGGCGGTCCCGTCGGCCGAGGAAGCCTCGATCAGCCCCGCGTGGGCCCAGTAGCCGTGCCACCACTGCTGCTGCGCGGCCAGCAGCGCGCGCTCGCCGGCGTGGGTGTCCCGGGCGAGCAGGGTCGTCGCGGTGGCCTGTGCGGTGGACTTCGCACTGCCGCCGGCCCATTGTGGTGCCGCGACGATGATCCGGTAGGAGCCGTCCGGGTTCGGCGTGAACCGCACGGTGACCTGCGTCGACGACGTCACCGACGCGGACACCTGCCGGCCGCCGGCGGTGATGCCGGCCAGCGAGCCGAACGTCTGGCCGGACGGGTCGACACCGGTGTTGTCCACCCACGTCTCGGCCAGCGTGCCGACCGCGCCGGACGCGGTGGCCGTCGGGGTGCGGCCGGCCCACAGGCTGACCGACGCGGTCTGCGGCACGGTCGGGTCGGCGCCGGTCACGTCCACCACGAGTTCGTCGGTGTCGGCCGGCACCCACGTCTTGGCGGTCATGCCGCCGCCGGACTCGGTGAGCACGCCGTCGTAGAGGTCGAGCCGGCCGTGGAAGTCCCGCGCGCCGGTCAGCGCGGCCAGGCCGGGAATCTGCACGTCACCCGGTGACTTGCGGGCCGGCATCGTGTCATCGCGGTTGAGTTGGGCGGTGAAGCCGCCCGCGGCCCACGCGGACACGCCGAGCCGGCCGTTGCCCAGGGCCAGCGACTGGCCCGGCGCGTAGTTCGGCGCGCCGAGTACGACATCCGATCTGTCGACAACACCTTGGGTGTTCTCGACGAACTGGCCGTGGCTCCACGCGGTGGTCGGGCTGGTGGCGGATGCGGCGGCGAATGCGGGCTGCGTCAGCACACCCACGAGCCCGACCAGCACCGTTGCCGAGACCGCCAGCGCGCGTCTGGACGGGAACACCCGGTGTAACGCACTCACGAAATCCTCCTGGGCGACGCCAGTGACACCGTAAAGATCCGATGAATCACTGTAGCGGTCGCCAACCGGAGCTTGTAAAGCCCCAGTTGGGGCAAGTCGTCCGATGATTCCGGCTCAGAAACCGCCACTGTCGGCCAGCCGAGGGAACAACCGGGCGGCGTTGCCGGTGGTCAGCTGCGCCCAGCCGCCCTCGGCGGGCGGCGATGCCGGCGAGCTGCGCCCGCACGCCGACCTCCGGGGTCCAGCAGTAGTCGCTGCCGTACAACAGCCTGTCCCTGCCGAAGGCCGCGACCAGCGCGGGCACCTGGTGCGGGAAGGGCACGCCCGCCAGGTCGAACCAGAGCCGGGACACCTGCTGTGGGATCGACTCGGCCGGCGCCTCTATGGGCCGCCGGGAACGCGCGCCGAAACAGCTCCATCCGGCCGGTCACCAGCGGCAACGCGCCGCCGCAGTGGGTGAACAGCCAGGCGATGTTCGGGTGGCGCAGCAACATGCCGGTGAAGATCAGGTCGCTGGCCGACCGGGTCGAGTCGAAGATGAACTCCAGCATCGGGCGCGGCCGACCGAGCGCGAGTGTGTCGGCGTGCGGCGGCGAGGTCGGGTGGACGAACACCACCGTGCCGCGCCGGTCGAATTTCGGCCAGCAGCGGCGCATGGCGCGGGTCGCCGAGGTAGCTGCCGCCTGGTTTCGTCAGCACCACCGCACCACCACACCGTCACAGCCGAGCTGGTCGGTCGCGTACTCCAGTTCGGCGAGCGCGTCGTCCACGTCGGGCAGCGGCAGCGAGGCGAACTGGCCGAACCGTCCGGGGTGCGCCCGCCGGGCCCCGGCGCAGGCCTCGTTGACCCGACGGCAGGTGCGCCGACTGCCAGGATGGAGTTCGTGGCCCAACCGAACGACGCGGCCGAGTGGCGAGCGTTCAGCGACGACCCCAAGGACGGGGTCCGCACCATGAGATGGAGCGTTGTCGTGTTCGCGCTTCCGGCGGTGGCCCTGCTCGTCGCAGGCGGGACCGACGCCTGGGCCACGCTCGGCGCCGCCGGCTTCGTCCTGGTCGGCCTGCTGATCGGGACCATCGACCGGTGGCGGGATCGACGTGCGGTGGTGGAACTGCGGGTCGACCCTTCCCGGTTGTCCGTGCGGCGGGTGGACGGGCGCCGCGCCGAGTATGTCACCGCCGCCGTCGAACGCGTGCACGCCACCCGTAGGGAAGAGGACCCGGCGTCGGCGTCGCTGCGTATTCATGTCGGCGGAAAGATCGTCCGAAGCCGCTCCGGGCCAGCTGACCAGGCCGATGAAGCGCTGGGTCTACTCACCAGGGCCGGGGTGAAAGTGACTACCAGGAGGGAGATTCCGGACTAGGGGTTTGTCCTGGGCGGCACCGGGTCGCTTCGGTCCTGGCCTGGATGTCGCTGTCGCGACAGGCTCTGCCGAGCCCGCTCCAACAGCATCAGCGCCCGATCCCGCCGAGCGACATGCTCCGCCCACTCGTCCTCAGGCAACTCGACATGCACCGCATCGGCAACACGCCGAACGAGCTCCGGAGTCCACGGATCATCCTGCCCCCGCTCCGCCCCCATCCGGGCATAAGCGGGCCCCAACAACGAAGCATGCCGTTCGATCCCGCCCCGAGTGTTCAACTCGGCCGTGGCGAACGGCCCGAGCACGGCCCACCGCCGCCCCAATCCAGCACTGACCACCCGGTCGACATCAGCCGGCGCGGCAATCCCGTCCCGAACCAGGCAATAGGCTTCCCGCAACAACGCACCCTGCAGTCGATTGAAGATGAACCCCTCATTCTCCTTGCCCACCAACACCGGGACCATGCCCACCAACGTCAACACCGAACGAGCCAGCTCAACCGTGGCCGGGGCGGTGAACGGCGCCGGAGCCAGTTCGGCGATCGGCAGCAGATAGGGCGGGTTGCCGGGATGAACGACCAGACAACGCGACCGCCCAGCCAACTCGGCGGCAAACCGGGAACACGGAATCATCGACGTGGAACTCGCCAGCACCACCTCCGGCCCGGCGAGGGCGTCCAGCGAAGCGAAGAGTTCCTGCTTCACCGCAAGCGATTCGACCACACACTCCTGCACGTACCCGACGCCGTCGACCGCCGAAGGCAGATCCGCCGCGACCCGAACCCGCGCCAGCACCGCGGACACCGGCTCAGAGATCAGCTCGAAGTCGGCCAGCTCGACCAACCGACTCTCGATCTCCGAGACCGCCACAGCAACCCGATCAGCGGAAACGTCGTAGAGCGACACCGGACACCCGGCTCGGGCGAAGGTGATCGCCCAGGCCACCCCGATGCTGCCGGCGCCAACAACAGCCACGGCGGGAACGGGCGCGTTCACCGTGCGCCCACAGCGGAGTTCTTACGCTGATAGGCCCGCCAGGTGGTAGCCCACCGCGCCGGATCGTCCAACGAAGACCCGTCGATCTGCCCGACAACCTGGTTGTGCGGCGCCGACTTCACCAGCGCCGGATCGCTACGCCCCTCCGCCAGCACGTGCGCGAGCACGTCGATCCAGTAGTCGATGTCCTCCACCGACCATGCCTCACCGGCCTCCGGCGTGAACGGCTCCGGCACGATCCACGGCTCGTGACTGAGCCAGAAGGCGTCGATGCCGAAGTCGGTCATCCGGTTCTGCACGTCCACCGCGGTCACGCCGGTCTGCTCGGTGTACTCCCCCAGGCTGAACCGGGTCATCTCCAGCCGCCGCTTGGTGAGCTGGTCGTAGGACTTGGTGACGCCGGGGATCGCGAGCAGCCGGGCCTCCATGTAGTTGTTGGCCAGCACCGAGATGTCCGCGGCCTCGCGCACGCCGTCGGCGCCCATCGCGAGCAGCCAGGAGTACGCCTTCACCACCTGCGGCAGGTTGCCCAGGAACTCCCGCACCCGGCCGACGCCCGCCTCGTTCTCCCGCCGCTGGTAACCGGACTCGGTGCGGTGCACCAGCGGGCCGGGCAGAAAACGCTCCAGTTCGGCGGTGCAGCCGTAGGCGCCGACCGCCGGGCCGCCGCCGCCCTTGGGTACGCCGAACGTCTTGTGCAGCATGAACATGCACGCGTCGAAGCCGAGTTCGGCGGCCCGGACGCGGCCCATCACGCCGTTGAAGTTGGCGTGGTCGTAGAAGCACAGACCGCCGGCCTCGTGCACCGTGTCGACCCACTGCTTGATGTGCGGGTTGTAGATGCCCATGTCGTCCGGGTTGTTGATCATCAGCGCGGCGGTGCGGTCGCTGACCACGGCTCGCAGCGCCGCGAGCGACGGGTAGCCGTCCGCCTCCATCGGCAGGGTGATCACGTTGAACCCGGCGGCGGCCGCGGTGGCCGGGTTGCACGGGTGGGCCTGCGCGGTGGTGATGATGTCCCGGCGCTGCGCCAGTTCGCCGCGCGACTCGTGGTAGGCCCTGGTGACGCAGGCGTGGATGTACGCGGCCGCCGCGCCACCGCCGGCCTGGAACACGAACCGGTCCATTCCGGACAGTCCGCGCAGCATCAGGTCGAACCGGTGCACGATCTCCAGCAGGCCCTGGATGCTCGCGTCATCCTGGTGCGGGTGGATCTCGGCGACCTGGTCCCGGGCGGCGAGCAGTTCGTTGACCCTGGGGTTGTACTTCATCGTGCACGTGCCGAACAGGCTGATCCCGACCATGCCCATGGTCTGCTGGGACAGGTGCAGGTAGTGCCGCAGCACGTCGGGCTCGGCCACCTCGGGCAGCGCGGGCGGAGTGCGGCGGCGGACACCGGGTGGCAGCAGGTCATCGATGCCGGCGCCCTCGATCGGTGCCGGCGGGACCGTGCCGCGCCGGCCGGGACCGCCCTGTTCCATGATCAACGGTTCGTCCCACACCGCGGCGTGGTACCGACGAAGGGGGCCGCTCATGCCGATACCGCCTCGGTGAGTGCGCTGACCAGCGCAGTGATGTCGTCCTCGGTGTGGATCTCGGTGACGCAGTAGAGCGCCGCCTGGCCCAGATCGGGGAAGTCCCCGGACAGGTCCTTGCCGCCGAAGATGCCCGCCTCCCGCAGGAAGGCGTTGACCTGCGCGACCGTGCGACCGGTGGCGGTGAGATCGACCACGAACTCCTTGAAGAACCCACTCGGCCAGCGCACCCGGATGCCGGGTATCCCGGCGATCCGGCGGGCGGCGTAGGCGCTGTTGCGCAGAATCGTCTCGCCGATGTCGGCGAAACCCTGTGGCCCCATCAGGGCCATGTACACGGCGTTGACCACCGCCCACAGGTAGACCGAGTTGCCGGTCCAGTCGTTGCCGTCCTCGCGGGAACCGTAGGAGCTCTGGTGGAACAGCGTCATGCCGAACGCCCGCTCCCCCGGCACGATCGTGTCGGCCATGCTGACCTGAAGGGTCGGGTACTGCCGGGCGTAGCGCTCCTCGTCGCGGGTGGCGATGAAGCCGCCGACACCGCCACCGGCGTTCAGGTGCACACCCAGCGGCTGGGTGGTGCCGACGACGATGTCCGCGCCGTACTCCGACGGCGGGGCGAGCACGCCCAACGAGATCGGGTCGACGCCGACGACCGTCTCGGCGCCGTGTTCCCGCGCCTTGGCGGCAACAGCGGGCGCGTCGACCTCGATCAGGCCCAGGTAGTTGGGGCTCTCCAGGTAGACCGCGGCGGTCGCGGAGGTGAGTTTGGTGCGCAGGTCGGCGAGGTCCAGCCGGCCGGTCGCCGGGTCGTGGCCGACGAGCACGACGGTGATCGCACCGTCCAGTTCGGTGCGCCCGCAGTAGGTGCGGATCACCGCGAGCCGTTCGGGGTCCAGCGTGTCGGGCACCAGCACCTCGTGCCGGCCGGTCAGCCGGGCCGCCATCCGCACCGCGTGGCCGGCCGCCGCGCCCCAGCTGTAGACCGGCAGGCCGACGAAGTCCATCCCGACCAGCTCGCCGAGTTGGGAGGCGAACTCGTACCAGGCCTGGTTTCGGCCGTGGTCGGAGGACGGGGTGCCCCAGACCGGGGTGAGGAACTCGCTGCGCGAGCCGATCTCGTCACAAACCGCCGGCACGTGATGCTGCCAGCAGCCCGCGCCGAGGAAGTTCAGGTTCTCCGCGCAGCTGTCGTTGCGGTCGAGCAGCCGCCGCACCTGTCGGCGCACGGTCGCCTCGGCCCGGATGCCCGGGTCCAGCGCGATCGGTTCGGTCGCCCGATGATCGGCCGGGATCTGCTCGAACAGCTCGTCGATGTCGGAGATCCCGATCGCCTGCATCATCGCGCTCTTCGCCGCCGGCGTCGAGTTCGGCATGTACGGATGTGCCAAGGCCACGATCCCTTCTGTGCGGGCTACCCGTTGATTCACGCGACGACCCGCAGGACGGTGCTCCGACCCGGACCCGTGCGTACCTTGCGATATCCGACGATCGCCGCGCTCGCACGCTCGTCGTCGAGGTCGACCCGCAGCACCGGTGGGTCGAGCGCGGCGACCTTGTCCCGGGCGGCGAGCACGTCGATGTTGTCCGCGCCGACCGCGCTCAGCACGGCGGCGCTGAGCTGCTGGTTGCCGCGCCCCAGCAGGAAACCCTGACCGCCGACGACGCCGAGCACCAGCGTCGCGGCCGGGTGCCGGCGCAGCAGCGCGAGCAGTTCGGCCTCGGTGGCGTCGGCGGCGAGCAGGCGGCCACCGAGCACCGCATCCACCCCGAGCGGGCTGGCCGGCAGGCCGAGCGCGGCGTTCACGTGCGCGATGGTGGTGCCCGGCCCGAGGAGGTAGAGCCGGTCGCCGGTCATCTCGGCGGCCAGTTCCCGGCCAAGAGCGACCAGTTCCGCGTCGTCCGCGGCCACCCCGGTCGACGCCTTGGCCCTGGGCACGAAGCTGCGCACGTTGGGCACCCTGGCCAAGCCGAACAACCGGGTCGCGGCGTCGGTACCGACCAGGTCGACCACCTCGGCGTCGACCAGACCGACCCGGCCGGGGTCGGTGAGAAAGGCGTTCGCGGTGTCGCCCGCGGTCTCCGGCCCGGTCGCGAAAACCCCGGAGTGCATCTTCACGCCGGCGGGCACGCCGAGCACCGGCACGTCCGCGCCCACCACGTCGAGCACGTCCCGGGCGGTGCCGTCACCGCCGACGAACAGCAGCAGGCTGACCCCACGGTCGACGATCTCCCGGACGACCAGCCGGGTGTCGGCGGCCGTGCTGGGTTCGGCCGGGCGATGGCCCAGCGGCTCGACCCGCCACCTGTCGCCAGGCAGCTGGTCGGTGCCCATCGCGCCGAGCGGGGTGAGCACCGGCAGGGTCGGGGCGAGGCGGTGCAGCCGGGCGAGCGCACGGCGGGCCCGGTGCGGTGCGACGGCGTCGGCGCCCCGGCTGCGCGCGGCGGCCAGTGCGCTGCCGTCCGTGCCGTGCAGCCCCACCCGACCGCCCATGCCGGCGATCGGGTTGACGACCAGGCCGAGGCGCGGACTCCGGTTCATGGCAGCAGGTTCAGTTCCGCGGTGACATCGTCGAGGGCCTGCCGGGTGACCGCGACCATCTGGTCGAGCTCGGCCTCGGTGACGACGAACGGCGGTGAGAACGAGATGGTGTCGGAGGCCGGCAGTGCCCGGGTGATCACGCCGAGTTCGCGGCTGCGCCGAACGACCGCGGCGGACACGCTGCCCACCGGATCGAACCCGGTCACCGGGTCGGTGGCGCGGACGAACTCGACCGCGCCGAGCAGGCCGTAGCCGCGGATCTCACCGACCAGCGGGTGGCCGGCGAACTCGGCGCGCAGCCGGTCGGCGAGGTGGTCACCGCGCGCCTTCGCCTGCCGGACAAGGCCGTCCCGCTCGATGATGTCCAGATTGGTCATCGCCGCGGCCGCCGCGAGCGGGTGCGCGGAGTAGGTGTAGCCGTGGCTGAACACGCCGTACTGCTCGGACCCGTTGGCGATCACGTCCCAGACCTGTTCGGACACCAGGCACGCCGACAGCGGCACGTAGGCGGAGGTGATTCCCTTCGCGACGGTGATCAGGTCGGGCTGCATCCCGAACACCTGCGAGCCGAAGTTCTCGCCGGTACGGCCGAATCCGCAGACCACCTCGTCGGCGATCAGCAGCACGTCGTACTTGCGCAGCACCTCCTGGATCGCCGGGAAGTACGACGCGGGCGGCACGATGACGCCACCGGCGGCCTGCACCGGCTCGGCGATGAAGGCCGCGACGGTGTCCGGGCCCTCGGTGAGGATGAGCTGCTCCAGCTCGTCGGCCAGCGAGCGCACGAACTCCTCCTCGCTCTGGCCGGGTTCCTGCTCCCACAGGCGATGCGGCGCGCGGACGAAGTGCACCATCGGCAGCGGCAGGTCGAACCCGCTGTGCATGCCGGGCAGGCCGCACAGGCTGCCGGACATCACCGTCACGCCGTGGTAGCCCCGACCGCGCGAGATGATCTTCTTCTTCCGCGGCCGGCCGAGCACGTTGTTGTAGTACCAGACGAGTTTGACCTGGGTGTCGTTCGCGTCGGAGCCGCTGTTGCCGAAGAACACCTTGGACATCGAGCCCGGCGCCATCGCGATCAGCCGCTGGGCGAGCTGGGCCACCGGCTCGTTGCCCATCGAGGCGAACGAGTGGTAGTAGGGCAGCCGCAGGGTCTGGTCGCGCAGCGTCTCGGCCATTTCCGGGTTGCTGTAACCGATGTTGACGCACCAGAGGCCGGCGAGAGCGTCCAGATAGGTGCGGCCCCGGGTGTCGGTCAGGGTCGAGCCATGTCCCTCGACGATGGTCAACGGGCCGTTCTTCTCATGCTCACGCAGGTGGGTGAACGGGTGGAAGACGAACTCTTTGTCGATGTCCTCGATGGTCATTGGCGCCTGCGCATCCGTGAAGAGTCGATGTTTCCGGGTCGGGGTGGGCTCGGTCGGAGCCGGAGCTTGCGGCGCACGGCCGCGCCGCCAATGTAGCAAGAAATGGCCGCTGCGCGTACTGTTGGCCGCAATCCGGCCATCCGAGGGCCGATGGACGGCTGTTTCGTCACTTTTGCCGGTATTCGAGCATGGAGGCAGACGGCGTGGACTCGATCTTCGATCGCTCCCAGCTGCGCGACGCGACCCTGTTGCGGGAGGACCTGTTCATCAGGGGCAGCTGGGTGCCCGGCTCGGCGGGCGACCGCACCGACGTGGTCGATCCGGCCACCGGTGCGGTCATCGCCCGGATGGCCGCCGCCACCGAGGCGGACGTGCGCCAGGCGATCGACACCGCGCACGCGGCCGCACCCGCCTGGGGCCGGCAGACCGCACCGGCCCGCGCGCGGATCATGCGCCGCTGGTTCGAGCTGATCGTCGAGAACGCCGACGACCTGGCGGCCATCCTCACCGCGGAGCAGGGCAAGCCGTTGGCCGAGGCGCGTGGGGAAATCCTTTACGGCGCAAGCTTTGTGGAGTGGTACGCCGAGGAGTGCAAGCGCACCTACGGCGAGGTCATCCCGACCAATGTGGAGGGTCGACGACTGCTCACCGTGCGCCAGCCGGTCGGCGTGAGCGCGGCGATCACGCCGTGGAACTTCCCCTCCGCGATGATCCTGCGCAAGGCCGGTCCGGCGCTGGCCGCCGGCTGCCCGATGATCATCAAGCCGGCCGAGGAGACACCGCTGTCGGCCACCGCGCTGGCCGAACTCGCGGCCCGGGCAGGAATTCCGGCCGGCGTGCTGAGCGTCGTGCCCGGCCCGCCGGCGATGGTCGGCGAGTTGCTCACCGCGCATCCCGCGGTGCGCGCGCTGAGCTTCACCGGCTCCACCGAGGTGGGCAAGCTGCTGATGGCGCAGAGCGCCCGCACGGTCAAGAAGGTCGCGCTGGAGCTGGGCGGCAACGCGCCGCTGATCGTGTTCGACGACGCCGACCTGGACACCGCGGTGGCCGGCGCGATGGCCTCGAAGTTCCGCAACGCCGGCCAGACCTGCGTGTGCGCCAACCGGATCGTCGTTCAGGCGGGCATTCACGACGCCTTTGTCGACCGACTGCGCACCGAGGTCGAGGCGCTGACCATCGGCAACGGCTTCGAGCCGGCCTCCGAACAGGGGCCGCTGATCTCCGAGGCCGCGGTGGCCAAGGTGCGCCGGCACATCGACGACGCGGTCGCCGGCGGCGCCACCGTGTCCACCGGCGGCAACCGGCATGTGCTGGGCCGGACCTACTTCGAACCGACGCTGCTCACCGGTGTCCGCCCGGACATGCTGATCGCCCGCGAGGAGACGTTCGGTCCGGTCGCCCCGGTCATCCGGTTCGACACCGAGGACGAGGCGGTCGCCATCGCCAACGACACCCCGTTCGGCCTGGCCGCCTACTTCTTCACCACCGACCTCGGCCGGAGCTGGCGGGTCGGCGAGGCGCTGGAGTTCGGCGTGGTCGGGGTGAACACCGGCCTGATCTCCTACGAGGGCGCACCGTTCGGCGGGGTCAAGGAGTCCGGTGTCGGCCGCGAGGGCTCGCGGCACGGCATCGACGAGTTCACCGAGCTGAAGTACCTCTGCGTCGACGGGTTGGCCGGCTGACCCGGGCCGCTCAGCCGGCGGCCGCATGATCCTGGTCGCCGGGGACGGCCCGGGGCACGCCCGGACCGTCCTGCCGGGCGATGTCCATGCCCTCGCGGACCCAGGTGACACACGCCCGGGTGCCCGGCACGCCGTCGACGACGACCAGACAGTCGAAGCACACGCCCATCCCGCAGAACAACCCGCGCGGCTCACCGCCCGTGGTCGTCCGCGTGGCCAGCTCGCCGTCCGCCATCAGCGCGGCGGCGACGCTCTCGCCCAGATAGGCCGTGGTGGACCGGCCGTCGACCGTGATGGTCACGGCCGGCCCCCGGCGCAGGCCGGGCCCGACCGGCAGCCGGGGACGTCTGATCGTCACGGCGTGGCCGCCACGGGCAGCAGGCCCTCCTCGACCAGCACCGCGCGCAGCGTGGCCAGGCTCTCCGGGTCGGTGATCGGCAGCCGGGGCCTGCGCACGTGGCCGGCCGGCTGGCCGAGCATGCGCATCAACACCTTCAGCTGGCTCTGGTAGGCGCCGTACTTGCCGGCCCACCCGCCGGGCAGCCAGAGCTTCGGGAACAGCCGGTCGCCGGCCGCCGCGTGCGCCCGCGGACCGTCGTACTCGCCACGCCAGGCGGACTCCCAGAACTCGGGGTCCGGCCGGCCGTGCAGCGAACCGCCGCCGACGGTGCCGTCGCCGCCCTCGGTGCGCAACACCTCGACGCCGCGCCCGGTCATGTACGGCCCGAAGACGCGCACCCGGTCGCGCACCCGGCGGGACGTCGCGAAGAACTGGTCGCCGTCGGGCGTGCTGTCCTTGATCGCGACGATCTGGTCGATGTCGGCCAGCCGGTCGGCCAGCTCGGTGCCGATGTCCACACCGCTGCCGTGCGGCCAGTTGTAGACCGCGATCGGGCCCTCGACCATGGTGTTGAGGTCCTGGTAGAAGGCGATCACCTCGTCCGGGAACAGCTTCGCGTACGGCGGCGGCGAGGCGAGCACGCCGTCCGCACCGGCCGCGAGCGCGTGCCGGGCGAACTCGGCGGTCTGCTGGGCCGTGTAGGCGGTGCAGCCGACGAGCACCCGCAGCCGGCCGGCCGCCTGGGCGACCGCGGTCTCGGCGACCGCGCGGCGCTCCTCGCCGGTCTGCGAGAACCACTCGCCGCAGGTTCCGTTCACCACGATGCCGTGCATGCCCTCGCCGACGTAGTGGTCGACCAGCGCGCGCAAGGTGTCGAGATCAAGATCCCCCGACTCCGTGAACGGGGTGACGAAGGCCGGGAAGTACCCCTGCCAGTCCACGTCGTCACGGTTCATGACTCCTCCATTCGATTCACTTCGTGGTCGCGACCGAGGCACGATCGAGCGAGTACCGGTCGGGGAAGGGCGAGGCCGCCCTCGGCGCGAGCATCTGCTCGGCCAGCTGGCGGGCGAAGATGGGGCTGAAGGTGAAGCCGGTCGACGAGACACACGCATGGAAGCCGGGCACCAGCCGGGATTCGCCGACCACCGGCGAGAAGTCGTCGGTGAACACGATCACCCCGGACCACGTGCGCACCACCCGGACGTCGGCCAGCGCGGGCAGCACCGACACCGCGACCGCCGTGTTGCCCGCGGCGCTGTGCCAGCTGGTCGGGTACCGGTGCGGCGCCGGCGCGGCCGGGGTCGGCCAGCCGCCACCGATCAGGAAGGTGTGCTGCTCGGTCTGTTTGAGCGTGAGCCTGCGGCCGATGTGTTGCAGCATCGGGGTGAGCAGGTGCGGACGCGGCTCGGTCACGTTGACGTGCAGGCCCTCGCTGCGTACCGGCAGCCGGATACCGACCATCGCGGCCAACTCGCCCGACCACGCCCCGGCGCAGTCGACCACCCGGTGCGCGTCGATCGAGCCGGCGTCGGTGTGCACGGTGAACCGCTTCGCGCCGGAGTCCCCGTGCAGGTCGATGCCGAGCACGGCGGCGTGCGTGCGGATGACGGCGCCGTGCTGCGCGGCACGCAGCGCGTACAGCGGCGCGACGATCAGTGGGTTGGCGTGGCCCTCGACCGGACAGTAGGTGGCCGCGGTGATGTTCTCCGCCAGGTAGGGCGCGCGCCGACGCAGCTCGGCACCGGTGACGACCTCGGTCTCGATGCCGGCGAGCTGCTCCAGTTCGTGCTTGTCCCACAACGTCCGCACCTGCTGGGGCGTCTCGGCGACCATCCAGCCACCGGTCAGGTGCACGTCCAGCGAGCCGTCCAGTTCGGCGTCGAGCCCCTGCCAGACGGAGAACGCCGCCAGGCTGAGCCGGGCCTCGGCGAGCAGCCGCTCCCGGTCCGCGCCCGAACCCTGGCCGGAGAGCTGGTGGATGGCGAGTTGCAGGTGGAAGCTGCCGGCGTTGGTGCCGGACGCCTCCCGGTTGAGTTCGCCCCGGTCGACCAGGGTGACCTCGACGCCCTCGCGGGCCAGGTAGTAGGCCATCGCGGTGCCGGCGATCCCACCGCCGACCACCAGCACGTCGGTGCTGGCCGGCAGCGCGGCCGAACTGTCGGCGGCCGACACCCACTGCTGGCCGGTCACCCGGACACCTCCACGGTCGGCCCGGCGGTCGGCCCGGCGCTGTCGTCCTCGGGCAGGAACAGGGTGGGGCTGTTGATGGTGTGGTCGGCGAGTGCGCCGATCGGCACCGGTCGGACCGGCATCCGTGGCGTGGCCAGCGGGATGTCCGCGACCGGCCGGCCGTGCCGCCGGGCGATCAGCGCGCACACCTGGCGCTGGCAGTTCTTGCCCTGGCACGGCCCCATGCCGGCCCGGGTGTACGCCTTGACCACGTTGATGTCGGCGGTGGACTCGATGGCGGGCAACAGGTCCCGCTGCCGGACCACCTCGCAACGGCAGATCACCGTGTCCGCCGTGGACAGTTCGTGGACACCGGGACCGACCCGGTAGAGCCGGTTGGTCGCCGCGCTCAGCGCGCGCCGCCGGGCCAACCGCTGCCGGGCCGGTGCCGCCGTGCGGTCGGCCTCGCCGATGCTGATCACCCCGGCGTCCAGTGCGGCGGCCAGCCCGGCGAGTCGGCCCTCGTCGATGGCGACGAACGATCCCTCGACGCCGGTGCCGTCGCCGGCCGCGTAGACGCCGTCCACACTGGTGCGCTGCCACTCGTCCCGACGCACCACGTGTCCGCCGAGGTCCTCGTCGTAGTCCAGTTCGCAGCCGACCAGCCGGGTCAGTTCCAGCGAGGGCACAAAGCCGTAACCGAGGCAGAGCACGTCGGCCGCGACGGTCCGCTCGGTGCCGGTGATGACCCGCCAGTCCGCGTCGACCGCGGCGTGCACGACTCGTTCGACCTTGCCCGCCCCCTCGACCCGCACGACGATTCGCCCGTACCGCAACGGAACCCGGTGGCGCAGCAGCAGCGCGCGGTAGCGGGCGGCGTCGCGCAGCAGCGCGGTGTTGCCCGGTGCCGCCCGCGCGATCCGCACCACGTCGGCCACGCCCGGGGCCGGACCGGCTTCCAACGCGGTCACGATGTGCGCGCCGTAGTGGGCGAGTTGGGCCGGGAAGGCCAGCGCCACCGGGCCGGCACCGGCGAACACGATGCGCTCGCCGGGCAGTACCCGCTGGGTCTTGGCCAATGTCTGCAAACCGCCCGCGGTGATCACCCCGGGCAGCGTCCAGCCGGGCAGGGCCACCGGCCGGTCGTGCGCGCCCGGCGCGAGCAGCAGCCGCGCCGCCGTGACGGTCTCGGCCGGCGATCCCTCGGTGACCAGCACCGCGTGCCGGCCCTCGACCGCGACCACGGCGGTGCGCAGCCGCACCTCGACGCCGATGCCGTCCAGCGACTCGATCAGTGCCCGGCCCTGGCGGAACTGCTTGTCCATCGCGGCCGGGTCGGTGACGGTGAAGCCAGGACCCGGCTGCTTGAAGATCTGCCCACCCAGGGTGGGTCGTTCGTCGACGAGCAGGACCCGCAGGCCGGCGCCGGCGGCGGCGCGGGCGGCCGAGATGCCCGCCGGCCCGCCGCCGACCACGAGCAGGTCGGGCTGCCGCACGCCGCCGCCGGTCACTCAGCAGCCTGCCGGCATGGTCGGGAAGTCCGACACCCCGAAGTCCTGCTTGTACAGCTGGGCCAGGGTTCCGTCGGTCTGCGCCTTGCACAGGAAGGTGTTCAGTTTGTTGATCAGCGTGCTGTCACCCTTCTGCACCGCCCACGAACCGTAGGACAGTTCCAGCGGCTTGGGCAGCTGTGCCTTCTTCACCTGGTTGGGGTTGGCCTGCTGGTACTGGGCCAGGATGTAGTCCTCCAGCACGGTGCCGTTGGCCCGGCCGGACGCGACCTCCAGCAGGGCCGCGTTCTGGTCGCTGTAGCTCTGCACGGTCGCCTTGGGGAAGGTCGAGTGCGCGAGCGTCTCGTCGGTGGAACCCTGCAACGCGGTGATGATCTTGCCTGGCGCGTTGTAGGTCGCGACCGTGGCCGGCGAGGTGTCGTTCTGCCGGACCGCGAGCACGCTGGTGTAGGGCACGTAGGCGCGGGTGAAGTCGACCACCTGCTTGCGCGCGTCGGTCGGGGTCAGGCCGACCGAGACCAGGTCGAACTTCTTGCTCTGCAGGCCGGGGATGAGGCCGTTGAAGTCCAGGTTCTGGATGTTGAGCTTGACGCCCAGCTCGGTGGCGAGCTTGTTGAGCAGGTCGACGTCGTAGCCGGCCGGCTTGCCGTTGGAGTCGAGGTACATCTCCGGCTTGAACTGTAGGTTCATCCCGACGGTGAGCGTGCCGGCCTGCATCAGGCCGTTGGTGTCGCTGGAACTGCTGGACGAACTCGAACCGCAGGCGGCGAGGGCCACGGCGGACACGACGGCCAGACCGGCCAGGGCGAGGCGTCTGGCTGTCGACCACGGTTTCGCGCTTCTGGTCACAGGCTTTCCTCTCTCGAAACAGAAACACCGACTGGAGGCAGTTGCTCACGGTCGAGGTCGGCCATGAGCTGCTGGATGCGCCGCCGCTGACGGGACCGCAGGACGCTGGACACGGCCCCGCGCGGCGGGCTGGCGTAGGCGCCTTCGATCAGCCGGAAGAGGATGTCGATGACAAACGCCGCGAGAACATAGAGGGCAGCTGCCGCCGTGTAGAGCACGAACGGCTGGAACGTCTGGGACACCAGGTTCTGGGTGACCCGGACGACTTCGAGCAGGCCGATGACGGTGAAGGTCGAGGTGTCCTTCATCATCCCGATGAACATGCTGCCGATGTTGGGCAGCGCGATCTTCACCGCCTGCGGCAACACCACCGAGAAGAACACCCGGGTCGAGCGCATACCCAGCGCCTGCCCGGCCTCGCGGTGGCCGTTGGGGATGGCGCCGAGCGCCGACCGGAAGATCTCCGCCATGAAAGCGCTGTACAGCAACGACAACGCGATCACGCCGGCCTGGAAAACGGAGAACGAGACGTTCACCGCGAGCGACACCCCGAAGTACACCCAGATCACGCTGACCAGCGCGGGCACGCCACGGAAGACGTTGATGTAGGCGACGGCCAGCCACGAGATCGGCGGCCGGGACAGGCGCATGACGGCCAGCAGCAGACCGCCGGCGACCGAGATGACCAGCGCGATGACCGAGACCTTCAGGGCGGTCAGCAGACCGTTGAGCAGAATGCCGTGGTTCTGCCAGATCAGGCCCCAGTCGTAGTTGCCCAGTCCCATCAGCGCACCGCCAGGATGAACTCGCGGGCCCGGGGACTGCTGCACTCGTCGAAGAATCCGCGCGGCCCCGATTCGACCACGACACCGTCCTCCATGAACACGTTCAGGTCCCCGATCTCCTTGGCAAAGCCCAGTTCGTGGGTGACCACGACCATCGTCATGCCCGTCTCGGCCACTTCGCGCATGGTCTTGAGCACCTCGCCGACAAGTTCCGGGTCCAGCGCGGAGGTCGGCTCGTCGAACAACATCACCCGGGGGTCCAGGGCCAGTGCCCGGGCGATGGCCACCCGCTGTTGCTGACCACCGGAGAGCTGCTGCGGGTAGTGCGCGGCGCGTTGCAACAGGCCCACCCGGCGCAGCGCGTCCGCGGACTTCTGCTGCGCGTCGGCCCGGTTGAGGCCGCGCACCGAGCGCAGCGGCAGCGACACGTTGTCCAGCGCGGTGAGGTGCGGGAACAGGTTGAACTGCTGGAACACCATGCCCACCGTGCGGCGCAGCGCCAACACCTTGCCGCGCCGAGGGTTCGGCTCGTCGGGCAGCCCGGGTCCGTACTCGACCCCGCCGATCCGCAGCGAGCCCGCGCTGGGCGGTTCGAGCATGTTGATGCTGCGCAGCACGGTCGACTTGCCGGAGCCGGACGGGCCGAAGATCACCACGTGCTCACCGGCGTGGATGTCCAGGTCGATGCCGCGCAGCACCTCCAGGTCACCGAAGGACTTGCGGATGCCGCGCAGCTGGACGATCGGCGCGGCCTTCTCGCTGGTGCCGGCACCGGCGTCGGCGGCTTTCGGGCCGGCGATCATCGGACCGGCCGATCATCGCGCCGGCACGCCGAGAGCTGACTGGGCCACTGGTTCACGCGCGGACCTCCGTCACGCATACGTAGAGATCGTCGGGGTCTTGGAAGTACGCGTAACGCCACGTCGCGCCACCGCCGAGGTCGATGGTGACCGGCTCGCCGACGAGCTTGATGTCGTTGGCGGTGAGGTGCTCCAGCGCGCTGTCGATACAGCGGGCGCCGATCGCGAACTCGAAGGTGCCCAGGTGGCCCCATTCGCCGCGCATGTCCGGCGACGGCGGGAAGTGCTGCACCGGTTCGAGCGCGCCGCCGTACGGGCTGGTCAGCAACATCATCCGCTGGCGGGGCGGGGTTCGTGGGTGGAACCAGGGGTGCATCGGCTCGAAGTAGCCGTCGGACTCGAACAGCTGGCCGGTGAAACCGAGGCCACGGTAGAACTCGCGGGTGTGGTCGAGGTCGGACACGCCGAACGCGACGTGGTTGACCCCCTGCGGGCCGTCCTCGACCGGCCAGCCGGACTCCAGGTCGGACCACTCGATCAGCTCGATCTTGGCCCCGTCCGGGTCGGCCACATAGGACAGGCCACAGTGCGTCTCGTAGGGCGGCAGGTCGGCCTCGTTGGGTTCCATCAGCCCGGTGTGGCCACGGGCGACGAGGTCCCGGTAGAAGTCACTCTGCTGGTGGACGTGCACACACACCTCGCAGATCCCCGGCTCCCCCCACGCCTGACCGGGCGGAGCGGGCGGCCGCGGTCGGTCGGTGACCTCGACCAACTTGATCGAGGACCGGCCCAGCACGGTCGGGTTGCGGGTGCGCAGGAAGACGACCCGTGCTTCGGTGTGTTCATGCCCGGTGACCGCGGCGAGCCCCGGCAGGGGGCCCGCATAGTCGAAGGCGACGTCGGTGAACCCGAGTTCGGCGTAGAACGCGAGCGACGCGGCCATGTCGGACACGCCGACGCCGATGTGGTCCAGCCCCGTCAACGTGCCGTGCCTGCGAGTGGTGTCGACCATCTTGTCCGGCTACCTCCTGGCGGCTGGATCAGCCCGACGAACGGGGATACAGCGCTACCCAGCGATGTGCGTTCGCAGGATGCTCGCACACCGATCCGATGGGCGCAATACGCACAGCGCAACTCATAGCGAGCAGTTGTGCGCTTGACGCGCAGATATTCGGTCAATACCATCCCCACCATCGCGCCGTCCGATGTCGCGTCCGTGTCGCCGGAGTAGCCGTTGCGTGCCGACGCGCACCGGAGCGTCGCGACTACGCACCGTGCCCGATCCAGTTCGCACCGGTCCGGTGAAGTCCAGGAAGGACAGTGCACAGTGGTCATGCGAATCGGGGTCAAACTGCCGCACACGGGCACAGCGGTGCCCGCGACGCGGCTGGCCGACCGGGCGCGGGACCTCGAACTCGCCGGCTTCGACTCGCTGTGGGTCAGCGACCACGTGGTGCTGCCGGCGACCATCGAGTCGCACTACCCGTTCGCCGAGGACGGCCGGGCGACCTGGCCGACCAGCACTCCCTATCTGGAAGCCCTCGTCGCCCTCGCGGCCGCCGCCGCGACGACCGAGCGGGTGGTTCTGGGCACTGCGGCTCTTGTTCTCCCGCAACGCAATCCGGTACTGCTGGCCAAGCAGGTGGCAAGCGTGGACGCACTGTCGGGCGGCCGCGTCGCGCTCGGCCTCGGCGCGGGCTGGCTGCGCGAGGAGTTCGACGCGCTGGACACGCCCTTCGCCACCCGGGGCGCGCGGTTCGTCGAGTGGCTGACGCTGCTACGCGACTGCTGGACCGGCCACCCCGCCGCCCATTCCGGTGCGCACTACCAACTCCCGGGAGACACGCTGGTGCTGCCCACCCCCGCCCACGAGATTCCGCTCTACGTCGGGGGCCATTCCCGCACCGCGCTGCGCCGGGCCGGCGAACTCGGCGACGGCTGGCTGGCCCAGCAGGCCGTGCCCGAACTTGATCCGGCGCGACTGACCGAGGAGATCAGCACCATCCGCACGGCCGCCACCGCGGCCGGCCGTGACCCGGACCGGCTGCACGTCGTGCTGCGGCTGGTCGAGTCGACCGGCCGGGCCGAGCAGGTCGCCGACCGGCTCGGTGAGCTGGCCACCGCCGGGGTCGGCGAGATCATCGTCGACGTCGACCCGGCGACCGGCGACCCCCGGGCCGACCACGACATCCTGCGACAGGCGGCGATCGGCCGATGACCGCACCGTTGCTCGCCGGTCGCCGGGTGCTGGTCACCGGTGGCGCCAACGGGATCGGCGCCACCGTCGCCCACCGGTTCGCCGAACTCGGCGCGACCGGTGTCGTCCTGGACCTGCCCGGCTCGCTGACCGACCGGCCGGCCACCGACTGGCCGGGGCTGCCGGTCGACGTACGCGACGAGGAGTCCGTACGGGCGGCCGTCGCCGAGGCGGCCACCCGGCTCGGCGGTCTCGACGCGGTGGTCGCCGCCGCCGGCGTCGTGCCCACCTGGCAACGCCCCACCGATCTCGACCTGACCGACCTCGATCGGGTGCTCGCGGTCAACGTGCGTGGCGTCGCGGCGACGATCAAGCACGCGGCGCCGCTGTTGGGCAGCGGAGCCACGATCACCGTGGTCGCCTCGTTGAACAGCTGGCGCGGCGACCCGAACCTCACCTCCTACGCGGCCAGCAAGCACGCGGCCCTGGGGGTCGTCCGGTCCGCGGCCCTCGCGCTCGGCCCGGCCGGTGTGCGGGTGAACGCGGTGGCACCGGGCCCGATCGCCACCGACGCGCTGCGCTCGCGGATGACTTCGCGGCTGGCGACCACCGGCCTGCCGGTGGAAGAAGCACTCGAACAGGCGGCCCGCGGCACGTCGCTGGGCCGGATCGCCACCGCCGCCGAGGTCGCCGACACGATCGTCTTCCTCACCAGCCGGCTGTCCTCGGGCGTCACCGGCCAGCTGATCAACGTCGACTGCGGAATCCACTAGGGGCCCGGTGAACCTCGACCAGAACGCACTCAGCGGCCGGACCGTGCTGCTCACCGGCGCGTCCGGCGGCATCGGCGCGGTGGCCGCGCGGGCGTTGGCCGACGCGAACGCGACCGTCATCGCCCAGTACCGCACCAGCGACGAAGACGCCCGCAGCGCCGTCGAGAAGCTGCCCGACGAGCAGAAACTACTGCTGCGAGCCGAACTCGGCACGCCCGAGGCCGCCCGGGCGCTCTGGCGCTCGGCCCTGGACTGGGGCCGCCCGATCGATGTGCTGGTGCTCAACGCGGCGGTCATCCCGGACACCCCCGTCGACGGCCCGGACGAACTGTGGGACGCCGGTTGGCAGGAGGCACTACAGGTCAACGTGATCGGGGCCGGCGCGCTGATGCGCGAGGCCGTCCGCTACTTCGTCACCCGGCAGACCGGCACGGTGATCGTGCTGTCCAGTTGGGCGGCCGAACAGGGCTCACGGATCAAGGACGTGTCCTCCTACGCCGCGTCGAAAGCCGCGATCCGCAACCTCGCCCAGACATTCGCACGCACCTATGTGCGGCAGGGACTGCGGGTGTATGTGCTCGCGCCGGGGGTGGTCAACGCCGGAATGGCGATCGCCGGAATGGACGAGTCGACCCGGCAGTCGGTCGCCGAGGGACTGGCGATGGGCCGGCATGTGGAGGCCGACGAGATCGCGTCGTTGGTCGCCTTCCTCGCCTCCGACGCCTGCCCTAGTCTCACGGGGGCCACCCTCGACATCAATGGCGCCTCGTACATCAGATAGCCGGTCGGGACCGAGATCCGGTCCCCCGTTTCCGCTCCCAGGAGGTCGCCTCGTGCTTCCCGTCTCATCGTCCGAGGATCCAGAACTCGACGGCGATCTGGACGAGCAGGCGGCCGGCGGTGCCGAGCGTTCCCGGGACTTCGTCCGGTCGCTGGAACGCGGTCTGGCCATCATCCGGGTGTTCAGCGCGGAGCGGCCGTCAATGACCGTTTCGGAGATCGCCCAGGTCGCCGGGCTGACCAGAGCGGCGGTGCGCCGGTTTCTGCTGACGCTGACCGAACTGGGTTATGTGTACGGCAAGAACAATCGTTTCGAACTCACCCCGCAGGTGTTGGAACTGGGCTATTCCTATCTTTCCGCGCTGTCTTTCCCGGATGTGGCGTTGCCCCGGCTGGAAAAACTCGTCGCCGACACCGCCGAGGCGAGCGAGGGCTCAATTCTCGACCGCGGCGACGTGGTCTACGTCGTACGGGTCCCCGGCCCGGCACTGATGACGATCTCGGTCAACGTCGGCGCGCGGCGGCCCGCGCACGCGACCGCGATGGGCCGGGTGCTGCTGGCCAACCTGCCGCCGGCCGATCTCGCCGAATACCTGGAAAGATACGAGCTGACTCCGGTGCTGCCGCGCACGATCACCGATCGGGACGCGTTCCGGGCCGAGCTGAAGAAGGTGCGCGATCAGGGTTTCTCGCTGGTCAACCAGGAACTTGAGGAAGGGCTGATCGCGGTCTCGGTGCCGGTCCGGGATCGTGCCGGCCGGGTGCGCGCCGCGATCAACCTGTCCACTCATATCGGGCGGAAGTCCGTCGACGACATGCTCGGGTTGGTCCCGAAGTTGCAGGATGCCGCGGCGACGATCGAGCTCGGGTTGAGTCATTCGATGAACTGGGCGGACTGAAGTTCTCCTGGGGTCGGCCGGCGATCGTCGTTGGTGGCACTGGGTCGCTTCGCTCCTCGTCCTGGAGCGTCGTCGGGGCGACAGGACGGGGGGTCGAATTCGAGGGGCCCGGCGACCCTGGCCGAGTTGGCCGGGGAGACCGGCGCCACCACCGTGTGGGCCGCCGACGCCGCCGATCCGGTCATCATCAGCATCCCGCAGAAGAACGTGCCCGACCTCGCCGCCGACATCCGCACGGGCACGAAGCCGGACGCACCGGTCATCGAGACCAACAACTACTACCCGCGGCAGCGCGACGGCCCGATCGAGAAGATCGAGAAGATCGAGGCCGGAATGCCGGAGAGCGTCTGGGTGGGCAACCACGTCGGCGCGCCGGTCATCAAGGTGTTCAACGGGATCTGGTGGAAGCACCTGCTGGAGAACGGCGAGCAGAAGGGCGCCGACGGCCGCGTCGCGCTGCCGATCGCCGGTGCGGACGGCCCGGCCAAGCGGCTCGTGTTCGCGCTGGTCGAGGACCTCGGCTTGGACGCGGTCAACGGTGGCACGCTGGCGGAGTCCTGGCGTCAACAGCCGGGAACACCCGTCTACGGCAAGGACTTCGGCATCGCGGACACCGAGCGAGCGCTGGCCGAAGCCCGGACCGAGCGGCCCGAGGGGTTCCGCGCGGCCAAGTAGGCAGGCGGCGGTGGTGGGCGGCGGCGGTCAACCCGGCGGCCGTCGCCGGCCATGGTGTGCCTCACCGCCCATGATCGCCGTTGAGCGTGGTGGGTCGCTGTCATCCTGCCCAGCACACGGAATTCCACGGACTCCCCACCCCCACCGAGCCGGTGTTCCCCACCCCTTGCCCCGGCGAGTCCGACCTGCGGACTCCCAGCGCATCGGAGGTTTGTCGAAGGTGATCCGGACATTGTTACCAGAGCGACCAACGGACGCAGAACGGCGTATCGGGTCTGCGCCGGATGGGTTCAACGAAAGGGAGCCGAATGAGAGCACTCTGATCAGGATCGTGATGGCGGCCTCGGCCAAGCAGTTCCGGCGGTGTGGCCCCCGCGGTGATCAGACCTCGGCCGGGTCCACGACGGTGGCCAGCGTGCCGATCAACCGCTGGAACCGTTGCACCGGCTTGGTTTCCCCGACGATCTCAAGGCCATCAGCCGAACCGCCGAAGATGAGGGCGGCCAGTGCTTCGGTGGTCGCCGTGATCGTGACATCGACCGTCGGGGACGGGGCACCCATGGTGAGCGACCACTGCTGGCCGTCGCTGTCGACGAGATAGTCCGCGCCGTCGAGCCGGAGGTGCCAGCGGGCCGGTTCGTGGTCGTCGCCGGCCAGGTCGATGGCCTGGACGACGGCGTGCAGCACGTGCTCGGCGTGCATCGGCTCACCTGGTTCCGGCCACCGCCAGGCGTGCCGGAGCCCCCACCAGCTCAGCGAGTCGATGACCGGTCCGAGGTCGGCGCCGGTCGGCGTCAGCCGGTACCAGACCTCCCGGCGGCCCGGTTCGCGGTCGGCCACGACGATGCCGGTCTCTTCGAGTTCACGCAGCCGCTGGCTGAGCGTCTTGGGCGTGATCCCACCCAGCCGGTCCATCAGGTCGGTGAACCGTTTCGCACCGGTGACCAGGTCGCGGATCACCAGCAGGGTCCACCGGTCGCCGACGCGTTCGAGGGCGCGCGCGATCGCACAGAAGTGGTCGTAGGTCCGAACATTCCGAGGCACGCCAGCATCATACTAGTTGACAGATACTATTTCGTAGTTACTATCTTTTAGATACCTTCTACGAAGGGTGCTGCCATGGACAACCTGCCCGTCTACCTGTGGGCCATCACCATCGCCGGGGTCGCCGCGATCGCGGTCACGGCCTGCGTCGTGCTCTACGGCGGCGCCCGACGCGCCGCTCTGGACCGACAACGCGCGGCACTGCTGACCGGCGGCGCGGCCGTCCTGTCAGGCTGTTGGTTCACCGCCAGCGGGGTGATCGCCGGCCACGGCGGGTACCAGGCGCGGCTGGGCAACCAGGTGCCGTGGCTGCCGATCGTGGCGGTCGGGTTCTTCGGCATCCTGCTGGCGCTCAGCCGAATCCCGCTCGTCGCCCGCGCGCTGACCGCCCCGGGCATGGCCGGCCGACTCCTGCTTCCACACACGTTCCGGGTGGCCGGCGTCAGCTTCCTGGTCACCATGGCCCTCGGCCACCTGCCCGCCCTGTTCGCACTGCCGGCCGGTCTCGGCGACGTCGCCGTCGGCATCGCCGCACCCCTGGTCTCCCGGCGGCTCGCGCGGGGCACCGGCCACCGCGTCGCCGTCCGGTTCGCCGAGTTGGGCATCACCGATCTGGTCGTCGCGCTGACCCTCGGCGCGCTCACCGGGTTCCAGCTGATCGCCGTCACGCCGTCCGCCGCGGCGATCGGAGATCTCCCGCTCGCCCTGATCCCGACCGCTGCCGTACCGCTGCTGCTCGTGCTGCACATCACGGCCCTGTCCGCGTTGGCGCGGGACCGGCGGACCCCGCTGTCGGCCACCGAACCGCTTCCTGTCGGCTGAGCGGAAGACCCTGGCGGAGAAGACAAAACGGCTCGACATCAGCCATCGGCCGGGTCCGCGGAGGACAATGCGGGATCGAGTGTCCGAACTGGGGGCGACACCGAACCGGCGGAGTAGAGTCCTTCCCTGACGGACGTTCGTGCGGCACACTTGCCGCCCTGACGACGGCGCGGACACGGGAGGGGGCGGGGCGGCGGATGAGCGACCAACTTTCCCCGGAGACCGGCCCCGTCGGCGGTGCGGAACTGTTGACCACACAGGTCACCGTGCGCGGTGGCGCGGTCGTGGTGCGCCTCGTCGGCGACCTGGATCTCGCCACCGTGGACACCGCTGCCGCCGCGCTGGACGAGCCGGCCGCTCGGACGGCCACCGCCCTCGTCCTGGACCTGACCGACCTGCGGTTCTTCGCCTCCGCCGGGTTGAGCCTGCTGATCCGGCTCTACGAGGACGCCCAGACCAGGCAGCTGGACGTGCGGCTGGCCGGTGACCAGCGAGCTGTGCTGCGACCGCTGCAACTGATGGGCCTGGGCGACCTGTTCCCGATGCACCCCTCCGTCGCCGACGCGCTCGGCGCGCTGGCGCACTGACCCACGGGGCATTGGTGGCCGAGCACGACGGCGCCGCGGACCGGCTCCGCAGGATCGAAGCGGTCACCGACGCCGCCCTCGCCCATCTGAACACCGAGCAACTGCTCACCGAGCTGCTCGGCCGGGTGCGCGAACTGTTGCGGGCGGACACCGCCACCGTGTTGTTGCTGGACCCCTCCGGCCGGCAACTGGTGGCAACCGCGGCGGTGGGCATTGAGGAGGAGGTCAGCCAGGGCGTCCGGATACCGGTGGGCCGAGGCTTCGCCGGACGGGTCGCGGTGGAGCGCGCGCCGGTCATGGTCGACCAGGTGGACAACACGACGGTGGCCAACCCGCTGTTGTGGGAGCGCGGACTGCGGGTCCTGCTGGGCGTGCCGCTACTCGCCGGCGGCACGCTGATCGGCGTGCTGCACGTGGGTACGGTCGCCGCGCGGCCGTTCACCGACGACGACATCCACCTGCTGCAACTGGTCGCCGACCGGATCGCGCTGGCCGCGCACACCGAGGTCTCGGTGGCCGAGCGGGCCGCGGCCGCCGCGCTGCAACGCAGCCTGCTGCCGACGGTGCTGCCCGAGCTGCCCGGCCTGGAGTTCGCCGCTCGCTACGTTCCGGGTACCGACACCGGTGTGGGCGGCGACTGGTACGACGTGTTCTCACTGCCCGGCGGCCGGGTCGGCATCGTGATGGGCGACGTGGTGGGACACGGGCTGCCCGCCGCGGTGATCATGGGCCGGTTGCGCAGCGCGTTGCGCGCCTACGCGCTGGACGCGGTGGACCCGGCCGAAGTGCTCAACAAGCTGCACCGCAAGGCGACCTATTTCGAACACAACGCGATCGCGACCGTCTCCTACGCGGTCGTGGACGAGCGGCGGACACAGGTGACACTCGCCCTCGCCGGGCATCTGCCGCCGATCCTGGCCCGAACCGACGCGTCGAGCGGGCTGATCACGAGCAGCGTCGGCCCACCGATCGGTTTCCGCACCGCTCCCCAACACCACACGTCGGTCGTGGTCGGGCTGCCGCCCGGTGGCCTGCTCTGCTTCTACACCGACGGCCTGGTCGAACGCCGGGACAGCTCGATCGACGTCGGGCTGGAACGGCTCCGGCTGGCGGTCACCGCTGCGGACCCGGAAACGGTGTGCGCCAGGGTGATGGCCGCGCTCGTCGGCAACCTGGCCGCCCGGGACGACATCGCCGTGCTGGCCATGCGTCGCGATCCCGACGCGGTGAGCCAGGAACCCGCGCGCGCCGATTCCGCCTCGAAACCTCTGGCGGCACCAGCCAGCGCGCCGCCTGTCCCATCCTGACCTCACCGTCCTTTCCGGACTGTCGAGGTCAGGATGCGGTGTCGAACTGAGGGATTCGGGCCATGATCGCCTGCAACTCCTGGTCGTCGGAGATGCCCTGGAAGTCGTGCCGTGGGGTGTAGAACCGCTCCAGTCTGGCGATCTCGTCGCCGGTGAGGGTGAGGTCCAAGGACGCGACGGCGTCGTCGAGCTGGCTGGTCCGGCTCGCCCCGACGAGCGGCGCCACCACAACCGGATTCGTCCGCAGCCAGGCCAGCGCGATCTGCGCCCGACTCACCCCGCGGGCCTGGGCGACCGTGCCGACCGCGGCCACGATCCGCTCGTCGCTCCCGGCGGTGAGCGGCGGGTACAGCAGGTCGGCGAAGCCGTCGTCCGAGCCGCGGTCGGTCGCCCTGGCCTCCGGCCAGGACCGCGCGAGCCGACCACGGGCCAGCGGGCTCCACACGATGGTGCCGACGCCCTCGTCGGCGCACAGCGGGAGCATCTCGCGCTCCTCCTCGCGGGCCAACAGGTTGTAGTGGTCCTGCATGGACACGAACCGCGCCCAGCCGTTCGCCCGCTGGGTGTGCAGCGCCTTGGCGAACTCCCACGCGTGCATCGAGGACGCGCCGAGATAGCGCACCTTGCCGGCGGTGACGAGGTCGCTGAGCGCTTCGAGATACTCGACCAACGGCGTGGCCGGGTCGTTGCGGTGAATCTGGTACAGGTCAACGTAATCCGTGCCCAGCCGGCGCAGACTGTGGTCGATCTCGGTCATGATCGCCTTGCGCGACAGGCCCTGTCCGTTCGGCCCGGATCGCATCGGGTGCCGCAGCTTGGTCGCGATCACCACGTCGTCCCGGTCGGCGAAGTCGCGCAGCGCGCGGCCGAGAATCTCCTCGCTGGAACCCTGCGAGTACATGTTCGCGGTGTCGAAGAAGTTGATGCCCGCCGCAAGGGCGTGCCGGATCAGCGACCGGGACCGCTCCTCCGCCAACGACCACACCGGATGGCCCCGGTCGGGCTCGCCGTAGGTCATTGCCCCGACCGCGATCGGTGAGACATCCAGGCCCGTCCTGCCGAGCTTCACGTACTTCATCGCGCACGCCTCCGGTCCACCTCGTACCCTCCAAGCGGAGAGTTCTCCGCACGACCTGAACCTTAGCGGAGAACTCTCCGTTTGACCACGTGTGCCCTCGTCGGGCGGCCGGTCCGGACCAGGGACCACCTGTGGTTTACTGAAATGGAGAACTCTCCGTGACGTTGGCCACGACGCGCGAGTCGGCGGAAAGGGGCCCCGCGCCATGCCGCAGCGCAGTGACGCCCAGCAGAACCGGACGCGCATCCTCGCTGTTGCCAGGCAGGCGCTGAGCGAGGACGGCGACGCGTCGCTCAACTCGATCGCCAAACTGGCCGGCGTCGGCCCCGGCACGCTCTACCGGCACTTCCCCAACCGGGAGTCGCTCATCCTTGAGGTGTTCCGGTCGGAGGTGCAGAAGCTGGTGGACCAGGCGCCCGAACTGCTGCGCACCGAACCACCACTGGTCGCGCTGAACCGGTGGATCGAGCGGCTGGCCGCCTACATCGCCATCAAGCACGGTCTGGGTGACGCGCTCACCGCCGTCGTCCACGCCTCGGTCACCAACGAGGCGCACGCGCCGGTGATCGGCGCGATCAGCCTGATCCTGCGGGCCGGTCAGGAGGACGGCAGCATCCGCCCCGGCCTCGACCCCGAGGACGTGCTGCTGATGATGGGCTGCGTCTGGCGCGTTCCGCCCGGGCCCGAGGGCGCGCGGCAGGCCGACCGGCTGCGGGAGCTGATCATCGACGGCCTGCGCTCGCCGGGCTGACCATCGATCAACCACCCGGCACAAAAAAGTCCGGGCCGGCCGACGAGCGGCCGACCCGGACGGTCAAGCAGTGCGGTCAGATGTCGTACCGGTCGAGGTTCATCACCTTGTCCCAGGCGGACACGAAGTCCCGCACGAACTTCGCCTTCGAGTCGTCGCTCGCGTAGACCTCGGCGAGGGCCCGCAGCTCCGAGTTCGAACCGAAGACCAGGTCGACCCGGCTACCGGTCCACTTGACCGTGCCGCTGCCGTCGCGGCCCTCGAAGGTCTCCGCGTCCTCGGCCGTCGGCTTCCACGTCGTGCCCAGGTCGAGCAGGTTGACGAAGAAGTCGTTGGTCAGCGAGCCGGGGTTCGCGGTGAGCACACCCAGCGAGGACTGCTGGACGTTCGCACCCAGCACGCGCAGACCGCCGACGAGCACGGTCATCTCCGGCGCGCTCAGGTTCAGCAGGTTCGCGCGGTCGACCAGCAGGTACTCGGCCGGCAGCTTGTGCCCCTTGCCTCGGTAGTTGCGGAACCCGTCGGAGGAGGGCTCCAACGCGGAGAAGGACTCCACGTCGGTCTGGTCCTGCGTGGCGTCCGTACGGCCCGGGGTGAACGGGACCTGGACCTCCTGGCCGCCGGCCTTGGCGGCCTGCTCGACCGCGGCAACGCCACCGAGCACGATCAGGTCGGCGAGCGAGACCTGCTTGCCGCCGGCACTGTTGAAGGACGACTGAATCCCGCTCAGGGTGGCCAGCACGGTCGCGAGCGTGTCGGGCTCGTTGACCTCCCACTCCCGCTGCGGCTCAAGCCGGATGCGCGCGCCGTTCGCCCCGCCACGCTTGTCACTGCCGCGGAACGTCGAGGCCGACGCCCACGCGGTGGAAACGAGCTGGGCGACGGTCAGGTCCGAGGCGAGGATCTGACCCTTGAGCGCGGCGATGTCCGCCGCGTCGACCAGTTCGTGCGTCGCCGCCGGGATCGGGTCCTGCCAGAGCAGCGTCTCCTGCGGCACCAGCGGTCCGAGGTAACGCGGCAGCGGGCCCATGTCGCGGTGGGTCAGCTTGAACCAGGCGCGGGCGAACGCGTCGGCGAACTGATCCGGGTGCTCGTGGAAGCGCCGGGAGATGGGCTCGTACACCGGGTCGAAGCGCAGCGCGAGGTCGGTGGTGAGCATCGTCGGCGGACGCGAGAGCGAGCCGTCCTCGGGGTCGGGCACGGTGTTGGCGCCCGCGCCGTCCTTGGGCTGCCACTGGTTGGCGCCTGCGGGGCTCTTGGTCAGCTCCCACTCGTAGCCGAACAGGTTGTCGAAGAAGGTGTTGCTCCACCGGGTCGGCGTCGCGGTCCAGGTGACCTCGATGCCGCTGGTGATCGCGTCCCGCCCCTTGCCGGTGCCGAAGCTGTTCTTCCAGCCGAGGCCCTGCTCCTCAAGCGGGGCGCCCTCGGGCTCGGGGCCGACGTACTGGTCGGGGTCGGCCGCGCCGTGCGTCTTGCCGAAGGTGTGGCCACCCGCGATCAGCGCGATGGTCTCCTCGTCGTCCATCGCCATCCGGCGGAAGGTCTCCCGGATGTCCCGGGCCGCGGCGAGCGGGTCGGGGACGCCGTTGGGGCCTTCCGGGTTGACGTAGATCAGGCCCATCTGGACCGCGGCCAGCGGATTCTCCAACTCCCGGTCGCCGGTGTAGCGCTCGTCACCCAGCCAGGTGGTCTCCGGACCCCAGTACACGTCCTCGTCGGGCTCCCAGACGTCCTCACGGCCGCCGGCGAAGCCGAAGGTGGTGAAGCCCATCGTCTCCAGCGCGCGGTTACCGGTGAAGATGATCAGGTCGGCCCAGGAGACCGAGCGGCCGTACTTCTTCTTGACCGGCCACAGCAGCCGGCGGGCCTTGTCCAGGTTGCCGTTGTCGGGCCAGCTGTTCAGCGGCGCGAAGCGCTGCATACCGGCGCCGGCGCCACCGCGGCCGTCGCTGATGCGGTAGGTGCCCGCGCTGTGCCACGCCATCCGGATCATGAACGGCCCGTAGTGGCCGAAGTCGGCGGGCCACCACTCCTGCGAGGTGGTCAGCACCTCGTCCACGTCGTGGGCCAGGGCGTCGAGGTCAACGGTGCTGAACGCGGCGGCGTAGTCGAAGTCCCCGCCCATGGGGTTGGCCACGGCCGGGTGCTTGCGCAGGATGCCCAGGTTGAGCCGGTCCGGCCACCAAACCCGGTTCCCCGCACCCTCGGTCGGGTGATTGGGGACTCCGTGCACGACCGGGCACTCGCCCCCGCTCTGCTCGTTCATCTCGCCAACAACAGCGTCAGGACTGTCGGACATGCGAATCCTTTCCGGGATGAGGGTGCGCTCAGGACCTGGGAGTGGTCGAGCAATCTGGGCACAGGCCCCAATAAATGACCTCGGCCTCGTCGATCGAGAAGCCGTGGTCGTCGGACGCGGTCAAACAGGGTGCGGCACCGACGGCGCAGTCGGCGTCGGCGATCACGCCGCACGACCGGCACACGACGTGGTGGTGGTTGTCCCCGACCCGCGACTCGTAGCGCGCGACGGAACCCGCCGGCTGGATGCGGCGCACCAGACGGGCGGCCGTCAGTGCGCGCAGCACGTCGTAGATGGCCTGGTGGGAGACCTCGCCCAGATCCGCCCGGACGAACCCGATGATCGAGTCCGTGTCGGCATGCGGATGGCCGAAGACCGCGGTCAGCACCGCCATCCGGGGACGCGTCACACGCAGAGCGGCCCCACGCAACATGCGCTCGAGATCCGAAGTCGTGGGCACAGGCCGAAGTGTGGCCCATTTTCTGGAATGAATCAAGTTTTCCGGCCCGACGGTGTGGCGGGCGGTTGGCGCTTCCGGGCCGGATTCCCGCGTGACCCAGGACGACCGAGCGCCACCTGATCCGGTGATCGTCGGCGTCGCCGAAACGCTTTGAGCTGTGGTGTTGCGTGATTCGGGACGCGCCTTGCGAAACAGTCATTGGACGGGTGGCGCCCGGCGGTCGCAGAGTGGAGTCACCGTCGAGCGGCGCATCGGGCCGGCCGGGTAGCGCAATCCGAGGAGGATCTCCATGGGCACCACCACCGTGGTCGACACGGCCCGTCGTGCGCTGGGGCCGGTCGGCGTGGCGCTGCCGGCCTCGTTCACCACCGCCCTGTCCATGGACGAACAGCAGGCGGCCGTCGGCCGGCTGGAATCCGTCGGCTACCGCACCGCCTGGACCAACGAGGGCGTCGGCGGCAAGGACGCCCTGGTCCAACTCGCCGTCCTGCTGGCCGCCACCGAACGGATGGTGTTCGGCACCGGCATCGCCAACATCTGGGCCAGGCCACCGCAGACCATGCACGGTGCGGCGGCCGTGCTGGCCCAGGCCTATCCCGGCCGACTCGTGCTCGGCTTGGGCGTGGGCTACCCGCAGCAGGCGGAGAGCGTGGGCCATGAGTTCGGCAGTCCACTCACGACCATCCGCGACTACGTCGACCGGATGTCCGAGCAGACCTGGCCGCCCGCGCCGGACGCGGCCTACCCGCGGATCATCGCGGCGAACGGTCCGAAACTGCTCGCGCTGGCCGGCGAGATCGCCGACGGCGCGCTGCCCGCCGGGCGCCCGCCCGAGTTCACCACGGTGGCACGGCAGGCGCTCGGCCCGGACAAACTGCTGGTGGTGGGATTGTCGGTGGCCCTGGACACCGACCCCGAGCAGGCTCGCGCAGCCGCCCGGGAGACGGTGTCGAACTACCTCGGCCAGCCGTCGTACGCGGCAGCCCTCGCCCGGCTCGGCTACCCGGAACAGGAGATCACCGCGGTGAGCGATCGACTGGTGGACACGATCGTCGCCCACGGCGACGCGGCCGCGATCGCCGACCTGGTCCGTGCGCACCTGACGGCTGGCGCCGATCACGTTTCGCTGCTGCCGCCGATCGGCACCGACTTCGCCACCGGCATCGACCAACTGGAGCGACTCGCCCCGGGACTGGTGAGCATCGGCTAGCTCATCAGTTCGCGGAAAGCCGCTGACGCTCAGTCGCCCCGGCCGGGCAGCGCGCACGCCGGGGTGCCGCCGGGCAGCCGATGCCGGTACCGCGCGATCAGCCGGTACACCGGCCAGGCCAGCCAGCGCACCGGCGGCGCGCCGAGCACCGGGCCGACGATCCGCCAGCAGCCGCCCGCGGTGGCCAGCAGCCGCCCGATGGCGACCGGACCGGCGACCGGCACGGCACCCGGCTCGATCCACCACACCGCAGCCTCGACATCCCTTGTGGACAGTCCGGCTGCGGTGAGATCACTGCCCTGCCAGGGAACGGTCGCCGCGGTCACCGGCCGGTCGTTGGCCCAGCGAACGAACCGCGCGCAGAACCCGCAGTCGCCGTCGTAGAGAAAAACGGGCCGCATCTGGTGCCTCTCGTGCTGCGCGGTGTGCGGGGAGACAGCCGAAGCCGGCCGGCTGCCTCCCCGCAGCCAGAACCTCCTGCTGTTGCTAGGCGAGCTCGATCAGCTGCTGGGCTTCCTGCTCGACCTTGAGCTGCGAGTTGCTGTCGTTCGCCACCGCGGGCACGAACACCCACAGGGCGATCAGCAGCACGATCGCGAAGACGCCACAGTTCGGGCTGATCAGCGCCTGCGCCTGCTTGCTCGGGTCCGGCAGGGACTCCAGCCGCTGCCCGGCGGTGTTCAGCGCGTCGGTCACCGCGACCGGCGAACCGGTCGCGATCGCCGCGCTGATCGAGTCGATCGTGCCGGGGTACTTCTTCTCCACCTCACTGGTCAGCGTGTTCGCCTCGGTCACCAGATCCGGCGTGGACAGGCTGGCCGGCGCACCCATCACCGTGCCCACCGGCCCCTGGCCGAACACCGCGCCGAGCCACACCTGCCTCGGATCGGTCATGGCCGAACTGTCGGCGACGGCGGAGGGCGGGACCGGCTGATGGTTCGCCGCCGGGTCGGCCGTCGGCTGGTGATTCGCCGCGGGTGCCACGGCCGACGCGGCGATCGGGGCCGCCTCGGCGACGTTGTCCACCGTGACGCCGGCGAGGACGACCGCACCGGCCGTCAGCGCGACCAGAACGGCGTGTCTCTTGAGCTTCGTGCGCAACTCGTTACCTACCTTCGGTTTCAGTGATCGGACAGAACTTCCGCCGCGCCGACGACCGCCGGGGTGTCCGCCCTGGCCGCCGGATCGGCCGATGGGCGGCCCTCGCCCGGCTTCGGACGCCAACGCCGAACGGCCCGGCGGATCAGGCCGAACGAGAACTCGTCATGCACATCGCGGTAGGCGAGGATGTCGACGGCCATCATGGACAGACCGAAGGTGACCAGACCCATCAACAGGGCGATTCCGCAGTGGAAGACGAGCGCGGCGGCGAGCAGCGGTTTGCGTCTGCGCCAGGGCAACAGCACGCCGACACCGAGCAGGACCTCGCCCAGCACGACCGACCAGGTGAACGCGGTCAGCAGCAGACCATGTTCGAGCACCGGTCGGAACAGCCAGAGCTGCCAGCTGTTGAGGCCGAAAGTCGGATCGTGCAGCCAGTAGTACATCGCGGTGCCGTCGGCCCACTGCTGCACCCCGAACTTCGCGACCCCGGCGTCGAAGTAGAGCAACCCGACCTGGCACTGGATCAGGAACAGGAACACCAGCGTGACGAACCGGCCCACGTAGGGCAGTCCGGCGACCTCGCCGACCGATGGCTTGTCCCAGTGCCACCGGCGACCGTCGGCCAGGCAGATCGGGATCAGCAGCAGCGTCACCACGGCGGTGATCTGGTCGCCGCCATCGATCACCGTCGCGTTTGCCTGGAGGCTGAAGGCGATGTACCAGTGCGGCAGGGCGGTCCATCTCGGCCGCCACCCCACCACGACCAGCAGCAGTACGCCGATGGCCAGCCACTGCGCGCCGGCGACCGAGGGCAGCACACAGAACAGGCCGAGGCCGCTGGCCCCGGTGCACTGCGCCGCCAGGCCGGACACCTTCGGGTCGGTCGCGACGAACAGGATGCGGGACGGATCGGCGAGCAGTGTGCCGAGCGTGGCGAGACCCAGCATCGTCCTGGCCAGACCGATGACGTTGCTGTGCGCGCTGGTCCGGGTGGCCGCTGTCCACCACGCGCCGATTCTGATCAACATGTGACGCGCACCTTCATCACCCGGGTGGGCATGATCTGCTGGGTGTATCGCTGCGACCACGCCCAGGGCAGCGGGGTGGTCTCCGAGATCGCCACGTCCCCGCACAGGGTCGGGTCGCTGACACCGTTGTGCACGGTGCCGGCGACCGCCGCCGCGGCCACGCAGTGCACGACGTCGCCGGGGCCGCAGTTGGTCCACGCCAGCTTCGCCGACGCGGTCTCCTCGTAAAGCCGGCCGAGCTCGACATTCTGGCTGCGAACGGCCCTGCTGATACCGAACCCGTTGGCCGGCGAGGAGTTGCTGCCGATGCTGGCCGAACGCCAGCCGGCGCCGGTGTCGGTCCACGGCGTCTGCACGGCGGACTGCGGGCTCTTGGTGAAGAACGCCCAGCCCTCCGGCAGAAAGGCGGCAACGGTCCGGGCCGACGACGGCGTGCCGACAGCCGTCGGCGGCACCGCACACAGTGCCACGTAAGCGATCCCGACGACCAGCAGCGCCGCCGTGACCAGGAACCACAGGCCACGCCGGGCCAGCAGCGCACTGTCGGGCTCGCCGGTTTCGGTTCCGGTTTCGCTGTCGCGGTCAGAATGTCGAGCCGGCCGCATGACTAGGCCAGCGCCGTCAGCACGTTCGACACGAAGCCGTCGATCTGCACGCTCGACTCCGCCGCGCTGCTGCCGTCCCAGTCGACCGAAACCTGGTAGAACTCAGCCAGATAGAGCAACCAGCCGACGGCCACCACGACAACCAGCGCCAGGCAGTTCGGCGTGAGCAGACTCTGCACGTTCGACGTGGTCGCCAGCGCACCCAACTCGTGCGCGGCGGTGGTCAGCGCCGTCCGCACGGTCAGCGGGTTGTGGCTGGCGATCGCGTTCGCGACCGACTGGGACGTGCCCGGGTAGCTGGCGTCGACGTGCGCGATCAGCTGGTCGTAGGCGGTCGCGTCCGCGGCCGTCGCCGTGGTGTGATTGGGAAAGTCGGACTGGGGTAACAGTGCGCCGACCGGTCCCAGGTCGAAGAAAATGCCCTCCATCAGTTGCTTGGGCGTCCACGCCGTCTGCACGGCGGCGGTCCGCGCGGGCGCCGGAGCGGCGGTGGCCACCCCGTTGGCGACCGTGACCGCGCCGATCGCCAGCGCGGGCACGACCAACCAGGTGAGAATCGACTTCCTTGATATGTTCACAAACACTCCTAATCTCGATGTTGAGCGAGGAGGAGTGTCGTCTTCCGCCGTGACCGTTCACTAACGCGCGGATGACCCGGTCCGGGTTGGCAGGGAAAGTGCGGAACAATCGTCGAATTCGGATCAGGAAATGCGGATCTGTTCGCGCCAACAACTGTCCACGGTGGCCTGATGCCCGTTTTCGGTCAGGCGCCCTCATGCAGGATGGCCGCCAACTCAGCCGACCGGTCGAACATCGGCCAGTGCCAACCGGGCAGTTCCCGGTAGCTCCCGCCGTCGGTCGCCAGGTGCTGGAAGGCGGGCATGGTGTCGATCATCGCCTGGAGCTGCGCCACGGTGAAACTGCACAGCACGTACAGCCGCGGCAGTTTCTCCCAGGCAGCGCCCAGCCGGACCGGGGTGGTGGCGGTCAACCACGGTTGGGGCGTGGACAGCTGTGCCAGCCGATCGAGCGTGCCGTCGGGCAGCCCGATCACCTCGGCGGCGAGCTGTTGCCAGGGCGGGGGTGGCAGTTGCCAGCCGTCCCCCGTCGTGCGCACCAGTTCGGCGTTGCGGGCCTGCTCGTCCGGCGGGGCGAACTGTGCCTGGGACATGCCGTCCGGCAGCGGTCCGCTGTCGACGAACACCAGCCGGCTGATCCGGTCGGGGACCTGGTCGGCCACGCTCGGGATCACCACGGCGCCGGCGTAGCTGTGCCCGACCAGCACCACGTCGTGCAGGTCCTCGTAGTGGATCAGGTTGAGCACGTCGGTGACGTGCGTGTCCAGGCCGGTGTCGGGCCGGGCCAGGTGCGCCCGCTCACCCATGCCGGTCAGGCTGAGCGGGTGGACGTCGTGTCCACGGTCGCGCAGGTCGGCCGCCACCGAGCGCCAGGCCCAGGCGCCGAGCCAGAATCCGGGAAGTAGTACGTAGGTCGACATGGCCGAAACGCTAGAAGCAATACCGGACCAGACCCGCCCGGTATTCGTGCGAAACTTCGACGCATGACCCGCCCGACCGCCCGGGTGCTCGCCCTGCTGGAAATCCTCCAGGGCGGCGGCACCCGCACCGTCGCCGACCTGGCCGACCGGCTGGGGGTCGACGAACGCACCGTCCGACGCTATGTCAGCCACCTGATCGACCTGGACGTCCCGGTCCGGTCGGTGCGTGGCCGGTACGGCGGCTACCGGCTCGCGCCCGGCTATCGGATGCCGCCGCTGATGCTCACCGACGAGGAGGCGCTGGCCGTGCTGCTCGGCCTGGTCGCCGGCCGCCGGGTCGGCGTGGTGACCACCTCCGTCGCGGCCACGGAGAGTGCGATCGCCAAGGTGCGCCGGGTGCTGCCCGAGGTACTCGGCCGCCGGCTGGACGCGCTGCTGGCGACCGCCGACTTCACCGCCCGGGCGCGTCCGGTGGTCACGCCGGAGACGGAGGTGCTGCTGGTGCTCGCCGAGGCAGCCCGGAACCGACAGCCAGTCACCATCGGCTACACCGGCCCTGTCGCGCCAGCGACGCGGGAGGGCCGGGAGCAGAGCGACCTCCCCAGGACCCCGCCGGGCGAGCCCACGCCCAAAAGCAAGCACAGCGAGCGCACGGTGCACCCGTACGGGATCGTCGCCCACTCCGGGCGCTGGTACGTGATCGGCGCGGACTCGGCGAGCGGCGAGGTGCGCACGTTCCGGCTGGACCGGATCGGGTCCGCCTCGGTGCTGCCGGGGTCGTTCGAGGTACCCGCCGGCTTCGACCCATCGGCCCGGGTGCTGTCCGGCCTCGCCGAAGTGCCGTACTCGCACAAGGTTTCGGTGCTGGTTCGCGATTCGGCCGAGCAACTGCGGTCCCGGCTCCCGGCCGGAATCGCCACCGTGCAGGAGATCCCCGCCGAGGACGGTTCGGACGGCGAGTGGGTGCGGCTTCAGCTGCGGGTCGAGCGGTTGGACTGGGTGCCGAACATGCTCGCCTGGCTGGACCGGCCGTTCATGATCGAGTACCCCGACGCGCTCCGGGAACACGTCCACGAGTTGGCCCGCCGACTCGTTGGATACGTGAGCCCTGTCGCGCCGGCGACGCTCCAGGGCTACGAGCGAAGCGATCTCTCTGAACCCCAGCCAAGCGACCCTCCCCGAAGCCCGGTAGGGGGAAGGCCGCCAAACCCAAGCCCTTAAACCCCAAGCCCTCCCGAAAAACCACCGCTCAACACCCGAGCAGCACGCCGCACATCATCGGTGACCGCCGCCTGAACCTCTGCCGGCGTACGTGACCCGTCCACGTACTTGCTCAACCCCGCCAACTGGATCTGCCAGAGGCCGACCAGCGCGGTCGCGGCGATCTGCGGTTCCGGGTCGCCCGGGCTCAGCCCCGCCCGGGTGGCCAGGATCTCGACGGCCACGGCGACGAGTTGGTCGAGCATGTCGCGCTGATAGGCGCGCAGCGACGGCGTGGTGCGGACCAGCTCGTCGAAGCGTTGCACCTTCGGGATGATCAGCGCCAGGTCCTCCTGGGCGTCCAGCCAGGCGATCATCGCGCCCAACTCGTCGGCCAGGATACGCAGCACCACCTCGATCGGGGTGGCGGTGGGATCGGCCAGGTCAGTCCGGAGTGCGACCAGCGCCGTGTCCGGGTGGTCGAGGATCAGCGCTTCCTTGGTGGGGAAGTAGTTGAACACCGTCTTCTCCGACACGCCGCACGCCTCGGCGATCTCGGCCACCCGGACGGCGTCGAAGCCGCGCTCGACGAACATCTCGGTGGCCGTGTCGGTCAGCTGTTGACGCAGCTGGCGCTTCTTGCGCTCGCGCAGCCCGTCCGCGGTCGGCGGCTCGGTCCGCGGGGTGCGCAGCGCCGCCCAGTCCACTGTCCGCGCTTCCATGCGCCAACGATAGTCCGGCCGGCAGATAGTTTCTGCTACGGTAAGTTTCTTGCCACTGTAATTTCTGGTCGCCATCGGAGGGCACTCGACATGAACACTGACCGACCGCATCCGGTGAACGAAAGAGGTCGCGTCGCTGCCAGCCCTCCCGCACCGCTGGCACGGCGCGGCTGGGCGCTCGTGCTGTTCCGGGCGGCCACGACCGCCGCGGCGGCGCTGGCCGCGGCGGAGCCGGTCCTGGCCGGCGGATTGTTGCAGGGGCACTACGCGATGTTGGCGACCCACAACAAGATGGCCGTCTACCTCGCGGTGGCGCTGCTGGTCGCGCTGCTCGGCGCCGTGCTGACCTGGCGGGCCGCCCGGGCCGCGGTGCTGTGCGCGGTCGCACTGCTGCTCTGCATCGCGCAGATGGTCCTCGGCTACACCCGGGACCTGATCATCCACGTGCCGCTCGGCGTGCTGCTGGTCGCTCTGGTGGTCTACCTCCCGGTGCTCGCCTGGCGGATGCCGTTGAGCACCCCGCGGCCGGTTCCCGCCGGGTGGCCGGCGAACCAGCAGCCGGCGGTCCGGCTGTGAGCGCCGGACTCAGCCGCCGCGGTTTCCTGCGCACGGGTGCGGCGGCCCTGCTGGGCGCCGGCGGCCTGCTCGCGGCGTCCCCGTTCCTGGGCAAGCTGTTCGTACCCGGCCAACCCGGACAGCTGCTGACCAGCCAAGCCCCGTTGCCGCAGCCGTTCCGGACCGAGTTACCCGTGCCGTCGGTGCTCGCCCCGGTGCGCACGGATGCGACCACCGACTACTACGAGATCACCCAGCGGTCGGCGGCGCTGCGCATCCTGCCCGGCCTGACCACCCAGGCGTGGACCTATCAGGGCAGTTTTCCCGGCCCGACACTGAAATCGACGTCCGGTCGCCACACCGTGGTCACCCACACCAACCAGCTGCCGCACCCGACCGTCGTGCACCTGCACGGTGGCCACACCCCGACCGACAGCGACGGCTATCCCACCGATCTCATCCATCCGGTCCCCGGCTCCGGCACCGACGACTCCACCGACTCCACCGGCGCCGCCGGAATGGCAGGCATGGCCGGGATGGCCGCGATCGCCGGTATGCGGGGTCTGGTCGGGATGGACAGCGGCGGCGGGCAGACCCACAAGACCTACAGCTACCCGCTCGACCAACGCGCCACCACCCTCTGGTATCACGACCACACGATGGGCTTCACCGCGCCGAACGTGTGGCACGGGTTGGCCGGCTTCCACCTGATCACCGACGACGTGGAGGCGGCACTGCCGCTGCCGCACGGCGACCGGGACCTGCCGCTGATGATCTGCGACCGCTCCTTCGCCGAGGACGGCAGTTTCCGCTATCCCGCACTCGATCCCGCGCAGAGCGTGCCCGGGGTCAGCGCCGCCTACATGAACGGCGTACTCGGCGACACCATTCTGGTCAACGGCGCGCCGTGGCCGGTACTGCGGACCGACCGGGCCCGCTACCGGCTGCGCATTCTCAACGGGTCCAACGCCCGCCGCTACTCCCTCGCGCTGGACCCGCAGCCGCCGGGCGGGGGCGCGCTGGTCCAGATCGGCAGCGACGGCGGGCTGTTGGAGCGCCCGCTGGCGCACGACAGCATCGACCTCGCGCCGGCCGAGCGGTTCGACGTGATCGTGGACTTCTCCCGCTACCCGGCGGGAACGCAGGTCCGGCTGGTCAACTCGCTGGGCAGCGGCAGCACCGCCGATGTCATGCGGTTCGACCTGGTCAACGGGGCCGGCTCGATCGACGACTCGCACGTGCCCGACACCCTGTCGGAGGTCGCCGCGCTCGACCCCTACAGTGCCGTGGCCACCCGCGACTTCGTCTTCCAGCAGTCGGGCGGCGGCTGGACGATCAACGGCGACACCTATCAACCGGGCCGCTATCTGGCCGAGCCGCAGCTGAACACGACCGAGGTGTGGCGGTTCGTCAGCGACTTCCACCACCCGGTGCACCTGCACCTCAACCACTTCCAGATCGTCAGCCGCAACGGCGGCAAACCCGGCCCCTACGACGCGGGCTGGAAGGACACCATCGACCTGCGACCGGCCGAGGAGGTCGAGGTCGCGGTGCGCTACACCGACTACGCGGGCCACTACATGCTGCACTGCCACAATCTCGAACACGAGGACATGGCGATGATGGCGGACTTCCGCACCCACTGACACCCTCCGGGGCGCGCGTCCATCCATTGTGAACAGATGCGCGCTCCGGGCTCAGTTGCCGGTGAGGAACAGCAGCCACGGGGCGGCGGCGAGCAGCACGCAGGCCGTGAGGTTGACGATCCGGTACTGCACCACCAGCGCGGTGAACTCGCGCAGCACCGCGCTGGGCAGGAAGTACAGTGCCGTGCGGGCGCCCAGCACGTGCACGGGCAGCCGTAGCCTGCGGGCGAACACGGCGGTCCGGAACACGTGGTAGTTGTTCGTGACCGCGACCATCCGTCCACTGTGGCCGTGCTCTTCGGCGATCCGCCTGCCCCACAGCAGGTTCTGCTCGGTGGTGGTCGCCTGGTCCTCCACCAGGATGTCGGCCGCGGGCAGTCCGTGGTCGATCAGATAGTCACGCATCGCGCTGGCCTCGGTGACCGCCTCGCCGGGCCCCTGCCCACCGGAGACGACGACCGCGGGCCGGCCGCCCGTGCGCACCTCCCGCCGGTAGGTGGCCGCGCCCCGATCGAGCCGGCTCGCCAGCAACGGCGTGACCTGGGCGCCACGTAGACCCGAGCCCAGCACCAGGATCGCGCTGACGCCGCGACGGTGGCCGAGCATGGCGTAGAACACCGAGTACGCGAGCAGGCAGACGAACAGGAAGGTGACGTAGGCGCAGACCAGCAGCACCGACGCGACCCCGGTCGCGGCCAGCCGGCTACGGCTGAAGACGGCGACCAGGGTCACCGTGGCCACCCCGACGATGCCCACGCCGGCCAGCAGCGAGAGCAGGTTGGCCAGCCGGTGCGCCTCCCGCCGCCACATCACCACCCCGTTGGCGATCAGCGCGACCGGCAGCACCAGCACGGCGAGCGCCACCACGAACACCACGAGCCGGCCGACCGCGCCCGCCGCGCCGTCCGAGTTCACGAAGGCCAGCAGCAGGAACAGCGCGGTGACGCCAAGCCATACCGCGTTGCTGACCCGGCGGGGCTCCCGCGCCACACCGATGGTGAACACCGCCAGCGACACCGCGGTCAACAACTCGAACAGCATGGACGGTCCGGCCTCCGGCCTCGGGCAGGCGCAACTCGGTGGGACCACAAGGTAGGCGACCGGACGGGCCGCCGCGAACGCGGCGGCGGGCGAGGTGAACCGATCAGTTCGATCATTGACTGTTAGAATACAAACAGTTAGATTCCTGACTATGGACGCGCCCGAGCTCACCAGCGCCCTTGAGCTGGTCCGCTGGATCAACTGGGCCCAGCGGAAGGCAGGCGAGGACTGGGTCCGGGCACGCGAACTCAGCGTCGAACAGGCGTTCGTCCTCGGCTGCCTGGCCCAGCGCCCCGGTGCGATCCAGCGCGACATCGCACAGCTGACCCGCACCAGCGCGGCGAGCGTTTCGAGCCTGCTCCAGGGCCTCGAACGCCGCGGCCTCGTCGAGCGCCGCACCGAAGGCGGCGACGAGCGCAGTAAACGTGTCTACGCCACACCGGCCGCCGGCGAACTCATCGCCGGGCTCGACACCGCGATGGCCGCCGCCGACGAGACGATCCTGGCCCCGTTGGACCAAGCCGAGCGGGCCGCCCTGCACGCCCTGCTCACGAAGATCACCGCGGAACTTCCGCAACCAACCCGGTCGTAGTCGCCGCTGCCCCCGCCGCACCGGTATCCGCCGGCGCGCGCTCGAACCTGCCCGGAAACGGAGCCGCCATGCGCACTCCCGTCACGATCATCGGCGCCGGACTCGGCGGCCTCACCCTGGCCCGCGTCCTGCACGTCCACGGCATCCCGGCCACCGTCCACGAAGCGGAGCCATCACCGACAGCCCGCTCGTAGGGCGGAATGCTCGACATCCACGACTACAACGGGCAACTCGCCGTCGAAGCAGCCGGCCTGACGGACGAGTTCCGCGGCCTCATCCTGGAGGGCCGCCAAGCCATGCGGGTCCTCGACCCGAACGGGACCGTGCTGCTCGACAAGGCCGACGACGGCACCGGCGGCCGCCCCGAAGTGCAGCGCGCCGAACTGCGCCAACTCCTGCTCGACTCACTCCCGGCCGACACCGTCCGATGGGGCCACAAGGTCAGCAGCGTCCGCGCGCTCGGTGACGGCCACCATGAGGTGATCTTCGCCGACGGCAGCACCGCGACCACCAGCCTGCTGGTCGGCGCCGACGGGGCCTGGTCCCGGGTCCGCCCGCTGCTGACCGAGGCAACACCCCGGTACGTCGGCGTCTCGTTCGTCGAGACCTACCTGTTCGACGCCGACACCCGGCACCCCGCCGCCGCGAAGGCGGTCGGCGGCGGGTCGATGGGCGCGCCCGCGCAGGGCAAGGGGATCGCAGCTCATCGCGAGCGCGGCGACACCCTGCACGCCTACGCGACACTCACCGAACCGCTGGACTGGTTCGCCGCCATCGACTTCACCGACCCCGCCGCGACCGGCGCGCGGATCGCGCGGGAGTTCGACGGGTGGGCACCCGAACTCACCGCCCTGATCACCGACAGCGACACCGCACCGGTCCATCGGCCGTTCTACACGCTGCCGATCGAGCACCGGTGGGATCGGGTGTCGGGAGTGACCCTGCTCGGCGACGCCGCCCATCTCACCGCTCCCAACGGCGAGGGCGCCAACCTGGCCATGCTGGACGGCGCCGAACTCGGCAGAGCCCTCGCCGCACATCCCGACGACGGCGAGGCCGCCCTCACCGAGTACGAGCAGGCCATGTTCGCCCGCAGCGCCACGGTCGCCACCGAGGGCGCCGAGGTCTACCAGATCATGGCCGGCGACGACCCGGCCCACGGCCTGATCGACGTGCTGACCGGACCCCGGCCGACCTCATGAGTGCGGAGCGGCCGCGGGCCCACGCGGCCGGCTGGGTAGCGTCGACGCCGCGCCGGGGGGCGCGCGGCACGACCAGGCGCTTTGTTGGTTCTCCACAAACGGGGCCACGTCGCATGATCCGCTGACGACATTCCACTACCAGTCGGTATATGGAAATCTGTATCGCGCCGGGAGACCCCTGAGTGGGCTCCTGTTGTGCGTCGACTACAAGAAAGGCTCGCTTCGGTGTTCAGTCGTGTCGCCATCGTCAACCGAGGTGAGGCCGCGATGCGGCTCATCCATGCCGTCCGGGACCTCGCCGCGGAGACCGGGGCGTCGATCGAGACGGTGGCGCTGCACACCGACGTCGACCGGACGGCCACCTTCGTCCGGGAGGCCGACCTCGCCTACGATCTCGGCCCGGCGTCCGCCCGCCCGTATCTCGACCTCGCCGTGCTGGAGCGCGCGCTGGTCGAGTCCGGCGCCGACGCGGCGTGGGTCGGCTGGGGCTTCGTCGCCGAGGACCCGGCGTTCGCCGAACTGTGCGCCAAGATCGGCGTCACCTTCGTCGGTCCGAGCGCCGAGGCGATGCGCAAGCTCGGCGACAAGATCGGCGCGAAGCTGATCGCCGAGGAGGTCGGCGTGCCGGTGGCGCCGTGGAGCCGGGGCGCGGTCGAGGACCTGCCCGCGGCGGTCCGCGCGGCGGCCGAGATCGGCTACCCGCTGATGCTCAAGGCGACCGCGGGCGGCGGCGGCCGGGGCATCCGGGTGATCACCAACGAGGCCGAGTTGGCCGACGCCTACGAGCGCACCAGCCAGGAGGCCGCGCGGGCGTTCGGCAGCGGCGTGCTGTTCCTGGAACGGCTGGTCACCGGCGCGCGGCACGTCGAGGTCCAGGTGATCGCCGACGGCCAGGGCACCGCGTGGGCACTCGGCGTCCGGGACTGCTCGGTGCAACGGCGCAACCAGAAGGTGATCGAGGAGTCGGCGTCGCCGGTGCTCAGCCCCGCGCAGACGCAGGAGCTGAAGACATCGGCCGAGCGGCTCGCGGTCGCGGTGGGCTACTCCGGTGCGGCGACCGTCGAGTTCCTGTACCACCCGGGCGACAAGCTGTTCGCGTTCCTGGAGGTGAACACCCGGCTCCAGGTGGAGCACCCGATCACCGAGTCGACCACCGGCGTCGACCTGGTGAAGCTCCAGCTGCACGTCGCGGCCGGCGGCCGGTTGACCGGTGAGCAGCCCGCCGAGCGCGGGCACGCCGTCGAGGCGCGGCTCAACGCCGAGGACCCCGACCGCGACTTCGCCCCCTCGCCCGGCCGGATCGCGCGGCTGGATCTGCCCGCCGGGCCGGGCATCCGCGTCGACACCGGGGTCAGCGAGGGCGACACGATCCCCGCCGACTTCGACTCGATGATCGCGAAGATCATCGCCTACGGCCGCGACCGCGACGAGGCACTCGGCCGGCTGCGCCGGGCGATGGCGCAGACCACGGTGATCATCGAGGGCGGCGCGACCAACAAGAGCTTCGTGCTCGACCTGCTCGACCAGCCCGAGGTGATCGACGCCAGCGCGGACACCGGCTGGATCGACCGGGTCCGCGGCGAGGGCAGGCTGGTGACCCACCGGCACTCCGCGATCGCGCTCGCCGCGGCCGCCATCGAGGCGTACGAGGAGGAGGAACGCGTCGAGCGGCAGCGGCTGCTGTCGACCGCGTTCGGTGGGCGCCCGCAGGTGCAGCACGAGAGCGGTCGGCCGCTGGACCTGAAGCTGCGCGGCGCCGGGTATCGGGTGAAGGTCGCCCGGGTCGGCCCGCACCGGTTCCGGGTCGGCATCGACGCCCGGGCCGGCAGCCAGGCGCACACCGCCGCTGTCGAGCTGGACCGGTTCGACCGGCACACCGGCCAGATCACCGTCAACGGCACCCGGTTCCGACTGGTCACCGGCACGCACGGGCCGGTCCACCTGGTCGAGGTGGACGGCGTCACGCACCGGATCAGCCGGGACGAGGGCGGCGTCGTCCGCTCCCCCGCGCCGGCGCTGGTCGTCGCGACGCCGCTGGCGGTCGGCGCCGAGGTCGAGGCCGGCGCGCCGCTGCTGGTGCTGGAGAGCATGAAGATGGAGACGGTGCTGCGGGCGCCGTTCCGTGCCCGGCTCAAGGAATGCACGGTGTCGGTCGGCAGCCAGGTCGCGACCGGCGAGCCGCTGCTGCGGCTGGAGCCGCTCGCCGACGCGGGCGACGACAGTGCCCCGGAAGCCGCCGAGGCCATCGAGCTGGAACTGCCCGCCGAGTCGGCCACCGTCCCGGCGCGCGACCGGATCACCCGCGGCTTGCAGGACCTGCGCGGCCTGCTGCTCGGCTTCGACGTCGACCCGCACGACGAGCGCCGGGTGCTCGCCGACTACCTCGTCGCCCGCACCGATTTCGGCGCGGGCCGCCGCCCGCTCGCCGAGGAGGTCGAGCTGCTGTCGGTGTTCGCCGACCTGTCCGAGCTCAGCCGCAACAAGCAGGCCGGCGAGGAGACCGGCGGTGACAGCCATGTGCACAGTGCGCGCGAGTACTTCCACACCTACCTGCAGAGCCTCGACGTCGACCGCGCCGGGCTGTCGGAGACGTTCCGGGGTCGGTTGGCGAAGGCGCTCGGGCACTACGGCGTCACCCAGCTGGAGCGCACGCCGGAGCTGGAAGAGGCGGTGTTCCGGATCTTCCTGGCGCTCCAGCGCGCGGCGTCCGACGCCACGGTGGTGCTGACGCTGCTGCGGGAGTGGCTGCGCGAGGCGCCGCCCGGCGAGGCGCTCCGGGAGACCACTGGGCTCGCGCTGGAACGGCTGATCGCCGCGACCCAGGTGCGCTTCCCGGTGGTGTCCGACCTCGCCCGTGGAGTCGTGTTCGCGTGGTTCGGGCAGCCGCTGCTGCGCCGCAACCGCGCCCGCGTCTACGCCGACGTCCGCAAGCACCTGCGTTACCTGGACGCGAACCCGGCCGCGTCGGACCGCGCCGAGCGGATCGCCGCGATGGTCGGCAGCACCGAGCCGCTGGTGCGGCTGCTCGGCCAGCGGCTCGGCCGGGACGGCCTGGATCACGCGCCGATGCTGGAGGTGCTGACCAGGCGCTACTACGGCAACAAGGGCCTGGTCAACGTCCGCACCAGCGACGCGGCGGGCTGCACGTTCGTGGTCGCCGAGCGCGCGGGCTCCCGGCTGGTGTCCACCGCGGTGGGCTTCGACGCGCTCGGGGCCGCGCTGCGCGGGCTGGCCGAGGTCGCGGAAACCGCCGGGGACGACATCGACGCCGACATCTACCTGGCGTGGGAGAAGCAGCCGGAGGGCTCCGACGCGATGGCCGCCGCGCTGCACGAGGTGGTCAGCGCGCACCCGCTGCCCGGTCAGGTGCGCAGGCTCACCACCACCGTCGCCGGTAGCGGCGGCGCGGTGATGCACCACCACTTCACCTTCCGCCCGTCGACGACCGGGATGACCGAGGAACGGCTGATCCGCGGCCTGCACCCGTACATCGCGCAGCGGATGCAGCTGGAACGGCTGCACAAGTTCGACCTGACCCGGCTGCCGTCCTCGGACGAGGAGGTCTACCTCTTCCAGTGCGTCGCGCGGGAGAACCCGGCCGACGACCGGCTGGTCGCGTTCGCGCAGGTCCGGGACCTGACCGAGCTGCGCGAGCACGACGGCCGGCTGGTCGCGCTGCCGACGGCCGAGGACACCATCGCCACCTGCCTGGACTCGATCCGCCGTGCGCAGTCGCGGCGGCCGGCGAAGAACCGCTTCCCCACCAACCGGATCGTCGTCTACATCTGGCCGCCGAGCCAGATCACCCGGACCGAACTGGAGATGATCGCGGCCCGCGTGCTGCCGACCACCGCCGGTGCCGGTCTGGAGGAGATCCTGTTCATCGCCCGGCAGCGTGACCCGCACACCGGCACGCTGACGAAGGTCAGCATGCGGGTCGCCTTCGATGTCACCGGCGGCAGCCACCTGACCATCGGCGCGCCCTCCGACGAGCCGGTCGAGCCGCTGGACGGCTACCGGCAGAAGGTGCTGCGCGCCAACAGCCGCAACACCGTCTACCCGTACGAGTTGACCGGTCTGCTCGGCACGTTCACCGAGCACGACCTCGACGAGACCGGCGTGCTCGCGCCGGTGGACCGGCCCAAGGGGCTCAACAGCGCGGCGATCGTCGCCGGCGTGGCCAGCACGCAGACCGAACGGCACCCCGAGGGCGTTCACCGGGTGGTGCTGCTCGGCGATCCGACGAAGTCGCTGGGCGCACTGTCCGAACCGGAGTGCAGCCGGATCATCGCCGCACTCGACCTCGCCGAGCAGTTGCGGGTGCCGCTGGAGTGGTACGCGCTGTCGTCCGGCGCCCGGATCTCGATGGAGTCCGGCACCGAGAACATGGACTGGGTGGCCGCGGCGCTCAAGCGGATCGTCGAGTTCACCCAGGACGGCGGCGAGATCAACATCGTGGTGAACGGCATCAACGTCGGCGCGCAGCCGTACTGGAACGCCGAGGCGACGATGCTCATGCACACCAAGGGAATCCTGGTGATGACGCCGGACTCGGCGATGGTGCTGACCGGCAAGCAGGCGCTCGACTTCTCCGGTGGCGTGTCGGCCGAGGACAACTTCGGCATCGGCGGCTACGACCGGGTGATGGGCCCGAACGGTCAGGCGCAGTACTGGGCGCCCGACCTGGCCGCCGCGCGGGACGTGCTGATGGCGCACTACGACCACAGCTACATCGTGCCGGGCGAGTCGCGGCCGCGCCGCGCGGCCACCACCGACCCGGTCGACCGGGACGTCTCCGGCTACCCGCACTCGGTGGCGGACAGCGACTTCAGCACGGTCGGTCAGATCTTCTCCGCCGAGGCCAACCCCGACCGCAAGAAGGCGTTCGACATCCGGACGGTGATGCGCGCCATCGCCGACCAGGACCACCCGGTGCTGGAGCGCTGGGCGGGCATGGCCGACGCGGACACCGCCGCCGTGCAGGACGTGCACCTCGGTGGGCTGCCGGTGTGCCTGCTGGGCATCGAGTCGCGCTCGGTGCCGCGCCGCGGTTTCCCGCCCACCGACGGGCCGGACACCTACACTGCCGGCACGCTCTTCCCGCGCTCGTCGAAGAAAGCCGCGCGGGCGATCAACGCGGCCAGCGGCAACCGGCCGGTGGTGGTGCTGGCCAACCTGTCCGGGTTCGACGGCTCACCGGAGTCGCTGCGCAAGCTTCAGCTGGAGTACGGCGCGGAGATCGGCAGGGCGATCGTCAACTTCCGTGGCCCGATCGTGTTCTGCGTGATCTCGCGATACCACGGCGGCGCGTTCGTGGTCTTCTCCAAGGCGCTCAACCCGAGCATGACCGTGCTCGCGCTGGAGGGCTCGTTCGCCTCGGTGCTCGGTGGCGCACCGGCCGCCGCGGTGGTGTTCGCCGGCGATGTCAACGCGCGCACGGCCAACGACCCGAGGGTCCGGGAGATCGAGTCCCGGGTCGCCGCCGCGTCCGGCACCGACCGCGCCACGCTGACCGCCGAGCTGGACGAGATCCGCTCGTCGGTGCGGGCCGAGAAGGTCGGCGAGGTGGCCACCGAGTTCGACCGGGTGCACAACATCCAGCGTGCGGTGGAGGTCGGCTCGGTCGACGCCGTCATCCGCGCCGCCGAGTTGCGGCCGCGGATCATCAGGGCGATCGAGGCCGGCCTGCGCTGACCCACCCCCGACTCAGGGCGTGTTCCGACCGGAACACGCCCTGAGTGCTGTTCGGCCTCGTGCTGTGCCGTGGTCAGGTCACCTTGCTGCCATCGGCTGTCCCGTTGCTGCCGCGTCGCCGGCTGGGCGCGCCCGGTGCGCGGCGGGAGAGTAGGAGGCAGCCGAGCAGAGGGAGGTGACTCAGATGCTCAACGCGCGGAACTCCGGCTACGAGGACGACAACCAGGATGTGAACTGGTGCATCGGCACCGGTTTTCACGGCCACGACGACTTCGACGGGATCTGAGACACCGGACGTGGCCTGGTTTTCCAGCCGGGCCACGTCCGCGCCCGCACGGCGGAGGGAGGTGATCGGGATGCGCCTGTTACGGGGTCGCGCCGGCTGGTGGTACATCGGCCGGTCGGGCACCGCGTTGGTGCCGGAGTCGTTGGTGCACAACGGTGAACTGACCGGGACCGGGATCGCGCAGCTCACCGCCGCCGGGCTGGACCGCCCGGCGGAGCCCGACCACTACAGCCTCACTCTGGTCACCGCGACGGCGTGCAATCTGAGCTGCCCGTACTGCTTCCAGAACACCGCCACCGGCACCCGGCGGATCGCCAGGGCGGTGCTGGGGCCGGAGGTCATCGCGGCCGCCCTCGCCTTCACCGTGGTTGCACAGGTCGTAGGCGAGCACGTGGTGACCGGCGTCGTGCAGGATCGGCGAGCGCAGTTGCCAGCTGAACCCGTCCGGCACGCTCGCCGGCATCGCCGAAACGCGCTGAATTCTGTTCATTCGTCACGCTTCCGCAGGGTCCGGGTCACCCGACGACGGCCGGCTTGAGCGTGTCCTCGCACCACTGGCGAAAGCTGGTGGCCGTGCTGTTGCCGGCGGTGCGGGCGACCCCGTTGTCCAGACCCGCGTCCTTGGCCGCGCCCATGTCGACCAGGCCCTGCGCCACCGCCTCGGACAGCCCGAAACCCATCATCCGGTCCTTGTGGGCGGCGGCCGGGACCTGTTGGTAGCGCACCGGGCGCCCCAGTACGTCGGACATGATGCGTGCCAGGTCGTTGCCGGACAGGTCTTCCGGGCCGAGCACGGGCACCTCGCCCACCCCGCTCCAGGAGTCGTCGAGCAGCAGCTCCACGGCTGTCGCGGCGATGTCGCGGGTGGCGCAGGTGGGCGCCTTGTGGTCGCCGGCAACGAGGTCGGTGAACACACCCTGGCTCTTGATCAGCTCGACCTGGCGCAGCACGTTGTCCATGAACGAGGGCATCGTCAGCGCGCGGTAGTGCACGCCGGTGCCGGCGATCAGGTCGTCCATCGCCAGCGAAGCCGTGACGTGCCCGGCGTGGCCGGCCACGGGCGTGCCACGACCGAGCGCCGACACTCCGACCACCCGGCTGACTCCCTGCGACCGCATGGCTTCCGCACCCGGCCGGGTGAAGTCGAGGTAGGCGGCGGTCAGGGTCGCTGCCTGCCGGTTGCCCGGTGCCAGCCAGAAAACGGCCTCCGCGCCGGCAAAAGCCTTGGTGGCCGCGTCCAGGTCACCGTGTGAACCCTCGACGACCTCGACCCGGTCGCGCACCGACTCGGGCAGCCGCGCGGCATCCCGCACGACCACCCGGACCGGCACCGCCGCGGCTACCAGCCGGTCAAGGACCTGTCCGCCGATCTGACCGGTGGGCGTGGTGACGACGATCATGAGCAACTCCTGCACACAACACTGGTGATAACGGGATCGCGGACACTGACCCGAGTCGCCCGCCCCGATGACGCTCTCCAGTCAAGGCGCTTTCACCGCTGATCAGAAGGACCGATTCGAACCGCACTGATACCCTGGGGGTATGGGTGGTGAGCTTGAGGTACGGCAGCTTCGGTATTTCGTTGCCGTAGCTACGGATGTTTTAGTGCACACTCGTTGTCATGGGAGCTTCGCAGCCACTTCGTGAACGGGGTCGGACACTCATCCGACACGAACCTGACCAGGTAGTTTGGGTCCTATCGGCTCGTGAGTCCAGGGTCACGCCTGGACAGGACGCGCCAGGTGAGGGTCAAGTTGACTACCAACTCAGTGACCTTCGCGAGTTCGTGGCCGGAATCGGCGGCCGGGTCGATCGGGAGGTGCCCGAGCCGAACGTGTCGTCGTTCAAGCGGCGCCGGGTCATGTTGCCGGACGGCACCTACGGCTATCGCGTGGTGCGTCCGGACTGGGAAGCCATCCTGACCGCGTTGCGGCGAGGTGAGTGCAACGCACTGGCGGTGGTAGACATCGACCGTGCGACCCGTGATCCGCGCATTCTGGAAGATCTGATCGACGCGGTTGAGCTGTACGGCGTGTACGTGGTCAGCATGACCGGCAACATCGACTTGTCCACCGACTCGGGAATCTCAGCCGCCCGGAACCTGGTCAACCAGCGCAATGCCGAGTCGCGGAATACGTCGCGTCGTGTCGCCGATGGGAAACGACGGGCGGCGAACGCTGGAAAGATTCACGGTGGGCCTAATCGTTCGTTCGGGTGGCGCAAGGATCGACTCACCCTGAACAAGAGGGAATCAGCGCACATCCGCAAAGCCCTTCCGCGCATCAGGGTGGGACTAAGTCCGCTTACGCTCGCTCGTGAGTGGAACGAGCACAAGATTCCGACAGTGACAGGCGTACCGTGGCGTGCCGCGACGATCCGGAACATGTTTCTCCGACCACGCATGTGCGGAATGGTCGTCTACCGTAGCGAGATCCTGAAAGATGAAAAGGGCACTCCGGTACGCGGGAAATGGGAGCCGATCTTCACCGACGACGAGTACGCCGAGATCGTGCGCGCATGGGGGCCGGCCGAACAGTCCGAACATTCACGACTGGGCGGCAAGGGACGCGGCTACCGCACCAACCATCTGTTGTCGCCATTCGTCCGGTGCGGGAAATGCAACGCCCGCATGGTCGGCTCGAATCGGCGTGATCCCCGATCCGGAAACTTGGTGGAGATCTATCGGTGCCCAAGTAAGGGTCAGGGTGGATGCGCCGGTGTTGGGCGGGTGGCCGCGCCCATTGATGCCTATGTCAAGGCGCTGGTCATCACGGAACAGCAGACGTTTCAGTTCCGAAAGGTCGAAGAGTTGCCGCAGTGGCCGAAAGAAAAGGAACTCAAGGATCTGGAAGGTCGGATCGCGGAGTCCACGCGACAGTACGAGTCTGGCCAGTACTCCGCCGAGCGCTACTTCCCGAGTCTCGCCCGCATGGAAACGGCTGTGGCCAACCTTCGACGTGAACAGCGTCAGCATTCGTCTCGACAGGACGCGCGTAGGGCGATCATTGCCAACCTCGCGCAGGAGTGGGACAAGCCGAGTTTCACGATGGAACAGAAGCAGGCCGCGATTGCGCAGAGTTTGATCGCCGTCGTGATTGGCCCAGCGGGCAAAGGCGTCGGGTTCCATCCGGATCAGCTCACGCCGATCTTTCGGGAAGAACCGTAGCGGCACAGCGTCAACCGACTCGCAGGACGGCCGGGGCTGCGCAAGCCCCCGCCGTCCTGTGTCGTCAGGACTACTCCTGCGGTACGTCGTAGCCGTAGATGGCCGCAACCTTGCGCCCCCACGCGCGGGAGCGCGCGGGCGCGTGCTTCAACTGCTCGTGTGCCCATTGCTCTGGTGTGGGCACAGCGGCCGCCACCGCGCCCCTGGCCGTTTCGGAGGGTTCGGCGCCCCGACGGTCCGTGACGCGCCGCGCGGCCCGTCCTGCGACTCGGCGGGATCGCCGGGCGGGGGCGCCCGGCCCGGGCTGCGATGCAGGGTCGGTGTCGGACGACTCCGTGGTGCCGGCCGGGTCGGTGCTGTCGTCGGTCGGGTTGGCGTCCGGTCCGGTGGCCGTGTCGGCCGGTGGCGTTGCGGGGTGTGCATGGTTGGCGCTCCTGTGCGTCGTGGTGGTGCTGTTCCGTTGTGCTGAGTTGTTCGTGATCTTGGTCAGGTTGTTGGTCCTTTCCTCGGGGACAGGGGGCGTGGTGAAGTGGTGGTTCGGTGGCCGCGCCGTGGGCGGGCTGTGCCCCCCAGACGGCGAGACGAGCGCGACCACCGGACCATCCGGCGGGTTAGTGGAACAGCCCGCCCACGGCGTTCACGGCGCCCACGATCACGGTGGTGACCGTGCTGGTGATGGCGGTACCGATCAGGGTGGTGCCCAGCATCGCGCCGGTCACGAACCCCAACACCGCTGTACTGATCTTGTGTTTGCGGTGCCGACACAGATAGCCGATCAAGATCAGCAACAGGATCGGCACAGCGATCACGACAGCGGTAGCGCTGCCGCTGGCCGGGTGTGTCCCGGCGGCCAGAATCACGGGGTTTTCCGGGATAATCACCTCCTCTCTGTTCTCAGGGGTCTACGTACCTACGTGCCTGGTGAAGCGGTGTTTTTCGGGTCTACGTCATGGCCTACAGGGGTCTACGCGTGTAGAGGCGGGTAGCGCCCGCGTAGATCCCTGCCGGCGGTCACAAGGCGTCGTCGGGTGGGTTCGCGCGGGCGGTTTCCAGGTCGGCGCGGTGGTAGCCGTTGCGGTTTCCGGCGCCGATCCGTACTTGGCGGGGGCTGACTCCCCAAGGCCGCAGCGTGCCCGCCAAGTCCTCGGCCGACCATCCGGTGTAGCGGTCGTCCAACGCGGCCAGCCGAGACAAGATCTCGTCGGTCCACAACCGCGCGTCCGGACCGAACACCGCGACCACGTCACTGAGCACCGTCCGGTCCAGCACCGGCCCCGATGCCGCGCGATCGGTCCCGGTCCCGGTCGCCCGGCGGGCGCGTGCTCGTTCCCACGACTCGGCATCGATGCGCGGCATACCGGCGGCAGCCCGCTGCTGTCCGCGTGCGATGGCATCGCCCTCCCAGACCGGGGCGATCTTGGACACCAGCGGTTCCCACGATCCCGCTGTTGCCACGTAGCAGCGGCCGACGTCGCCGGGGTCATCAGCGGTGGCCGGGCGCAGCCTGTCTGGTCGCCATCCTTCGGCGGCCATCTGCGGACCCAGCACCAACCGGACGTCGGTGTTGCGGCAGGCGTGCAAGATCCGCAATGCGGTGGTGTCGGCGATCGCAGCGCCCAACGCATCAGCGGTGGCCTCGGTCGCGGCCAGGATCAACGTGACCCGCGACTTACGGCCGATCCGCAGCAGGTTGACCGCTGATTCCTTGGCACGGTTGGAAAGGCGGGGGTATTCGTCGCAGAACACCACCACTGCTGGCCGCTCGGGTGAGGGTTCCCACGCCGAGGTCATGCCCAACGCCCGCAGCATCTTCGGACGAGCCTCGGCCAGCGCGACTGCGTCGGCCAACGCGTCCTCAATCCCGGCGGTGTCCCGCTCCCGCCGACCCACGGCATCGCCGAGGGCATCGAGTCCGTATCCGGCGGGGTCCAGATCCCAGGCGACCGCATCCACGCACGCGGTCACGGCGTCGGCCAACGCCAGTAGGGTGCTGGATTTCCCTCCGCCCGGGGAGCCGATCACCACCCCATGTACACCGAGCAGCGGCACGGTCAGCGCGTCGCCGTCGATGCGCCGACCGACCACCGCCCGTGTGGCGATCGTCGCCGACCTCGGCCCCCGGGCGACCGCGTCCCCGAGCCGGAGGAACGGGTCTTGCTGGGCCAGGCGCAGAACCACCCGCGCTCGCCGAGACTGGTCCGGGGTGGCCAACAGCCCACCGGCAGGGAGGTCGAGGTGGGTCTCCAGGTTCCCGGTTTTGGCCACGATGTCCGTCGGTGTCCCGGCCCGCAGGATGACCGGGATTTCCCATCCCCATTCGGTGCGCACGGCTTCCCCGGCCATCCGCAGCGCGATGTTCTCCGCGCCCAACGCGCGGGCCACACAGTCGGCAGCTTCGGCACGGGTGTTCGCGTCGGCGATCGGATAGGGCGCGTTCTCGTCCACCGGCTCCTCCGGTGCGTCCGGGTCACGCTCCTTGGCGGGTTTCACGGCGCGGCCGAGGATGGCGAGCATGATCACGCCCGCGGACATGATCATGACCTCGGCGCGAAGCCCGAACCGGTCCACCGCCAGCGTCCAGCCCAGCCAGCCCAACAAGCCGAGCACAACGAACAGACCGGTACGGCGACCGGCCGCGCGCCGCCACTTCATCTGAAGGGCATGGACGCGACGGGGCTTGTCCAGCTCCCTCGCCTCGCGGATCATCGCGGCGTACTCGGGGTAGGTAGCGCAGTAGATCACCACCCGCGCTACCAACCAGCCCGCACCGATCCCGGCCCAGCCCAGCATCCGCAGCAGGGCGCCGGGTGCCCACCCCAGGAACCGGGCCAGCATCCGCCCGGCCCACCGGGCGAACAGGCGCGGCGCGGTGTGCACCAGCCACCCGGCAGCGTCCCGGAGGGACGGTTCAGCCCACCGCCACACCCGGACGGCCATCCACCGCAGGACACGGCTGACGCGGACCGTGACCCACCAGAGCACACGGCCGACGTGCCGGAGCACGACCGGGGTTCGCCGCCGGGCGAACCGATCGACCGTGCAGGCGAGGCGGGTGAGGCGTGACCAGCCCGACCAGTCGACAAGCCGCCGTGCGATGCGCGCAACCCACCGTGCGGCGCTGCGGACAGCGGTGGCGGTGCGGGACAGGGCGAACTCCAGACCGGGCCAGTAGACCAGCCACTCCAGCCAGGATGCCGAAATGCTCGACGCGGCCGAGGCCGAGCCGATGACGATCAGCGCCCACGCCCGCAGCCACGCCCGGCGGGCGAGGCTGACGGGCGAGGACCAGGCGAACGGGACCAGGTCGGTGCCGGTGCGGTGTCGGCCAGCGGAGGGGACGCGGTGCTTGATCAAGCGGCACCACCCCCGTCCACCTCGGCACCGGTATCCCGCACCCCACCAAGGCCGGCCGCCCGGTCACCCGTCCCGTCCCGCTCTGTGCCGGCCGTCCGGCGACCGGCCATCGGGGCCAGATCGGGGGACGCGGTCGGGTCCGGGACTGGTCCGAGGTGGCGCCATGTGGCAGGGGTGGTCGGGGTCGTGCCGTTCGGCCCGGTGAGTCCGGCCCGCTCACACTCGGCCACGTACTCGGCCGCGACCTCGGCCACGGTCAGCGCTTCGCGGATCATCTGGCGGAACAGCCACGCCCCGCCGGGTGTGGCCACGAACGCGGGTAGTTCCTCGCCCAGCCACCCGAGGTGGAACAGGCGTGCCTGGAGGTGTTCCCAGGTCTCGATCATGTGGTGTAGCTCCCTAGCTCAGGGGGGCGGTCCTGGTGACCACCCCGCTCGACACATCTCACCAACTCATACCCATGAGTGACGCCGATGAGTGAAGCACCTGGACAACGACGTCCGCAACGCTTATGGTGATGAGTTGTAGGGACGTAGCGATGAGTGGTCGCTATCACGCGCCTAACGGTCGGAGAACCCGGCGAACCGGGCACGGCGATACCTACGAGAGACGAGACACGAGCGAGGTTGAGCAGCGATGGCCTACACGAAAGCGCCCAAGTACCAGCAGGTAGCCGACGCGCTGCGCGAGGACATCGCCAACGGCGTCCTGCCCCCGGCCGCGCTGCTGCCCAGCGAGGCACATTTGGTGGAGCGGTTCGCGGTGTCCCGGGACACCGCCCGCGCCGCGATCAACGCCCTCAAGTCCGAGGGACTGGTAACCGTGCTGCACGGACGCGGCGCGTTCGTCCGCGCCCGCTCCGAACGCCCCGCCCACACCCACCACCGCGCCATCACAGACACCGGCATTACCGCCCCGGCCGGCACGGGCGCACGGTTCGCCGACACCGACATTGACGCCGACACCTGGCGTCCGGTGGAGGAGCCGACCACCTACCGGGGAGAGGCGACTCCCGAGCTGGCGTTGGCGCTGGGCGTACCCGAACACACCCCACTGTTCATCGCCGACCGGCTCCTGACCGACAAGGCCGGGCGGCGGTTGTCTCACCGGCTGTACTTGCCGATCACCACGTGTGTGGACATACCCGCGCTGGCCGAGGACCCGTTCCGCACCCCGGGCGCGCTCTACACCGCGCTGGCCGATGGGGGGTTCCCGCTGGCGTTCGTGGAGCAGGTCCGCGCCAAGATGCCCACCCCCGACGACGCGAACACTCTGCACATCCCAGACGGAACCCCGATGCTGCTCACGCGACGCGTGACCGTAGTCAATCCTGGCGGCGCCGCGAATCACGCCACCGATCAAGAGATCGGGCATGGGCAGGATGGGCCGGTACGGGTGCTGGCGATGGAGGAAACGCGACTTTCCGCCGAGGACGCTCAACTGTCCTACCTGGTCACACCGATGCCCCAGACCAGCTCGGCATGAGCCGTTCATGACAGGTCACCGGTGGTACTGCGGCAACGCCGCTGAAGACGGGACGGCCCATCGCGGCTGGATCGTCGGTAGTTTCATCGACCCCACGCTCAGCGGCCGGTCGACCGCCGATGTGGAGGTCAAATGGGGTAGCCACCCCGCAGGTCAGCGCCGCGCCACGTGGGCGCCCGGTGGCCCACAGGCCACGCTGGTGATCCTTGTTCAGGGCCGATTCCGCGTGGACCTGGTCGGCGGGAGCGCCATACTCGTCCGGCAGGGTGACTACGTCACATGGGGACCGGGCACCGAGCATTCCTGGTACGCCGAGGCAGATTCCGTGGTCATCACGATCCGCTGGCCATCTCTGCCCACGTGAACGCCGTCAGCGTTCATGAACGCCCGTGATCAGCGCTCTCGCCGATCACGGGCGTTCACGGATTTGTTCCTCTCGCCCACGCCGCGTTACCAGCGCACTATCCAAGACTTATGAGACCTGCCCCGTGCAATCGTTGCACCACACGATCGTCTGACCATCAACGGTTTCAGTTTCCGTGTTCTTGTGCGGGCACACCTTTACCATCTTGTCCACCACTTTATTTCCTTTTTCGACAAGCTTTTCGTACGCGATCTTACCCTTCGTCTCCTCCTTTTCGAGCTTGTCAAGCTTTTTCTGCTGCCGCTCAAACTTGCCCATTCGTTGCAATTTCCCTTCGTTGAGTTCTGCCGCATCGCCCGCACCGGTCCTCGGCGCCCATATGCTGAGCATCCTTCCGACCCATACCCCGGGCTTCACTGTTCCCACTTTTCCGTACGCGTGACGCGTGGTCAGCGGCCACGATTGAATCCGCTTGCCAATTTGGAGATGAAATCAATGGACGCGTCCGGGTCGAGTGACTTCTCCACCAGTCGCGCGTGCATCCGCTCATACATCGCGAGCGGCCCCGCGTCACAGGTGAATCCGTGAGACGTGCCGTAGGACATATGCACCACAGATCCGACGCCGGCGAAGTCCATAATCGTGAACCGGCCGTCGATACCTGCGTGCGCACCAGCGACCGTCGGCAGCACCCGCAGCTCAACCGGTGCGTCAACCGTGCTATTGACCAGGTGATACAGTTGCGCCGCCATGTCCGCAGGGCTCTTTACCACAGTGCGCAGAACCAGCTCGGTCAGCACCACGGACAGCGTCGGTGGCTGCGCGCGAGACAGAATCGCCTGCCGGGCCAGCACGCCGGCCACCTCCTGCTCGATCTTGTCGAGCGGCACCGTCACCGAGTCGGTCAGCAGCGCACGGGCGTACGCCCCGGTCTGCAGCAGTGGAGGCACGATGAGGTCGGCGAAGCATCGAAACCCGGTCGCATCGTTTTCATAGCCGACCAGAAACTGTTCCTCTTTGCTGAGCCACGATGCTTTCAATTGACTACGCCACCCATTTGCGGTGAGATCCTTGGCCAGATCAAGTATCCGCGCCCGCTCCGTTTCGTCATCCACCCCGTACAGGAACAGTAGATTCTCTACATCCATAACCCTGGGTGAACGCAAGCCATTTTCCAGTCGGGAAATCTTACTCTCAGAGACACTAATTTGCTTCGCTACGACCTCGGACGTCAAACCCGCCTTGTTGCGCAATATGCGGAGTCTCTCGCCGAGTTCGCGACCCCGGCTGGACGGACTTATTTCAGGCATACGGCAGGTCTCCATTACTCGACAGTGCGTTATGGGGATAGAACAAATGTGGTGCCCCGGCCAGGTTGACCTGACCGGGGCATCACGCAATGGGCAAGCGCGTCCTATGCGGCGCGACCCGCAGAGATGCCCCGCTCACCTCCGGATTGCCCCTCCGGTGATGAGCCCTCGCTACTGACCAATGCCAGCAGCCGCTGTAACCGGTAGGCCTCGGTCGGGCTCAACCTCAACACCCGCACCACCGGCGCACCCGCGTCGGTCAGACTCGGGACCACCCGCGCATCCGCGCCGATCACCCCGGCCTGGACCAACGTGGCCCGCAACTGCTCGGCCATGCGCCGGGCGTGCACGAACTGCGCCACACAGTTCACTGCCTCACCCGCCGCGACCGGGCGCAGCCACACCAGATCACCCGCATCCACCAGCGGAAAACGAACAAACTCCCAGCTCACTCCATAGGCGCTACCCCGCACAGGATCGTTGTCGGACATCACAGATCACCTCCCTCGATCGGAGAGGAGTTGACCGATGACCCGCGTTCATGCCGCGTGGCCTGGCAACCCCCGATAGCCTCGCTACCGGGGTTCCTGCGGGTTCCCCAGCCAGGCCATCCCCGATTCTTTCCAGGGAGAGGGGGTGGCCTGGCCTCCCATTCGGCTAGTAGTAGTTGGTGTGCACCCCCGATCCCGGCGGGAGGTAAGGCCGGGGCCGCACCGGCTCCCGGTACAACTCCACCGATCCCTGCGGCACCGCGCGGTGTGACAGGCCGACGCTGGCCGGGCCGGTGGCGTCACTACGCAGGGCGTGCCGAGGCCGAACAGATGCGGGCCAGTCCCGGGCAGGAGTAGGCTCGTCATCCCAGTCCAGTTCGACGGCCAGCCCTTCCTGACGGACCCGCTCGATCAATGCCCAGACACGCACACGGCCGCTTTGCTGTGAGTCGGTCATCGGCGATCACTGCCGGGTTGGCCGACTTCCGCGCCTATTGGACACGGCTCTGGTCCAGTGACGTCCTGGTAGACCTCGGCCACCGACACCGTGCGCCACGCCAACCCGGGCGGTTTTTCACCCGTATCAAGGAAATGGGCGAGTGCGGCCTCTACTTGCTCGATAGGCAGTTCTCTGCCAGGAGGCACCACCATCCGCTCGGCGGCCAACCCCAACGCCACCCGCGTGTACACCACATCCACGGAATTCGTCGGCCCCGAACTGACCGGGATCTCCCACGGATCAGGTTCGGGTCCGGGTCCGAACGCGACTGTCCCCAACCGGCCACGCAGGCCAATCGACAGGGTCGGACGCCCCGCAGCCCAGACACTGGAGTGACCGGTCACCGATCCCACGAAGTCCCACCAGAAACCGACCTCACCGGGTCGAGTCGCGTTGAGCGCCCGAAGCTGGCGAATCATGCTGGCGTCGTCAATGTGGATCAAGGTTTCGCGTGCTAGGTCGGTCATCGTGCCCACCCCGCGTTCCACGGCCCCACCGGGGCCGGTCGCCACCCCAGACACTCCGGCAGCCCCCGCGTGTTCACGAACTCAGTCAGCGCCCGATAGACGACCTCGACGCCAACTTCCGCACCAGGCGGCAAGAGCCGCTCCTGCCGACCCGCCAACCGGTACACCACCGGGTGGGTGTTCACGCCCGCCTGCGGAACCAGGGTGATGCCCGACCCCGTTGACCAGCGCAACGCCCCGATCTGGCCGCGCACGCCCACCGTCAGAGCAGCCTCATGGGCCGGGTTCACCCCAGCAGTACCGGACACGAACACCCACGCCCACGCCCTGTCAGGACTCAGACTGGCGGTGTGCCGAATCTGCGCGACGACGTCCGCGACCGGCGGCAGGCTGGCCACGCTGATGACCTCGGTATCCAACAAAGTGATCACGGCCTACCCCCGCCCCCGACCCGACCAGATGGCCTCCACCGTCAGTGGCACGTCCTGTAGGTCGTCCGCCGGCACGGCGGCGTCAAGGGCGCTGGGCGATGTCGTGGTCCCCGAGTGACGGGCCAGGCACAGGTCACACGGCATTCCCACGATCGAGTCCAGAAACTCACAGTGGACGCTGACCATTTGCTCTCCGCAAACCACAGTCAGGATGTCGGGCACCCGGGCGGCAGCGAGGTCGGCGACCCACAGCACCACCAGGTGTGACACGCGGTCTCGCGGTGGACCCACCCGCAACCGCACCAACACCACAGCGCTCGGCGGGTCGTCCTCGTCTTCGTTGAGCGGTGTCGTTTCCGCGTGCTGCTCGCCGATCAAGACGGGTGGTGACGCGGCAGGGCCGGGACCGCCGGGATGGCGGGAGGGGGTCGGGGCATCCCGTGTCGCCGGCCCTGCCGCGCGCTGAGGGGCCACGGCAGACCCACAGGCCGAGGAGGCGCACTGTGGGTCTGCCGTGGCCGAGGACCGGTCGCCCCGAGCGTGATCCGCGCGCCCGACGTTGCCGAGCAACGCGGAAGCGGGGCGCGATTGCGGGGGGACCGGCGGCTCGTGGACATCGTCGGACGGATGGCGGAGAAACACCCGCGACCACCAGCCCGGTGAGTGATGCCGCCCGGTCTGGCCGTGCCGTTTCCGGGACACGACCATGTCGGGGGCGGCTTTCGTATGAGAGAGCAGTGCCGCGACGCAAGAGGGGCAACGGGTACCGGGTGGGACGGTCGACGCCGCAGTGGTGATTACCTCACCGCACATGGCCCGGTACCGGCCCATGCCAGCGCAGATCCCGGCTTCCATCTCGGCCTCGGCGACCGCGTGGGTACCGCCGTGACTAATTGCCGTCACCCATATCGGTGAGACCTTGGCGGCTAGCGCCGTTGATGCGCAGAACTCCGCGTTCACGCTCGCTCCTCCCGGTCGTTCGGCTCTGGATCAACCATCGGCCCAAACCCCGGAAGTGCGAACACACACCATGTTTGAGTTAGACATTTTATGTTTATCCGCAGCTCATCGGGTACGTTGTACTCTGATCAGATAGCGGCGGGAGCACGATGGACAGTCAGCGGCAGAGCCGCAGTTGTCAGAGATGCGGAGGCCGGCTCGCACGGGACAACCGCGCGAACCTGTGCGGGCCGTGCGTTCTGGCGAGCGCCAATTCCGGATCTCGCCCGCCGAAGCTGCCAGACGCGTTCTGGGATCAGCCGAACATGCGGAAAGCCCTACGGGCCAGGCAATTTGGCGCCGTACTTGAAGCCTACCGGGAGGCGTACCGCACCGAGCGGGGACAGAAGGTCACACAGGCAGAAGTCGGCCAGTGGCTTGGGATCTCGCAAGTACACGTCGGCCGCCTTGAGCGGCGGGTTAGTCCTGCGGACAACCTCACAAAACTGGCGCGTTGGTCGGGTGTACTAGGTATCCCAGCCCGCTGTCTGTGGTTCCCAGCGTCGCAATCATCTGATGTTTACGAGGAACCCTCGGATCTCTCTAACCTGCAATCAACAGTCAATGCAGAAGGGGATGACGTGCGCCGAAGGCAGTTCCTAAAGACGGCAGGTTTCGGTGTGGCAACAGTGGGCACATCGCTCTTGACCGGCGCGCGCCGCGCACACCAACCGATCGCAGACACCGACCTGGCCGAGAATCCTGACGTAGCCGAGGTTCGGGCGTTCACCGAGACCTATCGACGGCTAGACAACCGATTCGGTGGTGGACATAGCCGAATGGCCATGTCCACGTTCATAACTGGCGTCGTGGAGCCGAAGTTGCGGAATTCCCGCGCAACAGGCCGAGCCCGTAACGAACTGTTCTCGGCGGTCGCCGAGCTACACCAATTGGCAGGTTGGATGGCGTATGACATCGGCCAGGCCGGTGACGGCCGTCGACACATGCGGGAAGCTTGGCGGCTGAGCGAGAACGCGGGAGACGACGCGCTCGCGGCAGAAATGCAGGCTGGAATGAGTCACCACGCCGCATTCCACGGTGATCCCGACAACGCGGTTGACCTCGCCCTGGCGTCGGGTCAAATCGCTAAACGTCTTGGCATCCCCCTTCTAGGGGCTGAAGCTGCGGTGATGGAAGCTCACGGCCTCGCATTGCAGAAGGACAGGCAAGGAAGTTTGACTGCGCTTCGGCGGGCAGAGCATCTTTTTTCGACTGCCGATCTAGCAGACGCGCCAGCATGGCTCGGATACTTCGATAGCGCTTATCTGGCAGCCAAATTTGCTCACACTTTCCGAGACCTCGGACAAACACAAGACGCCGAGTTGTTCGCGCGGCAATCGCTAGAAATGAGCGATGGATACGAGCGCGGAAAGCTATTTAACACCGCGCTTTTGGCGTCGATCCTGGCCGACCAGGGACGAGTAGACGAAGCTTCCAAAATGGGATCGTCGGCCCTGCACATGTCGGCTTCAGTTCGGTCCGTTCGCAGCGCCGCATACCTTGCCGACCTGGCTAAACGCCTAGAACCTTATCGTGGGGCAGCCGAGGTGCGATCACTGTATGGAACGATGGTGAACTCAGGTATCCCGGTGCCAAAGGTCTAATCACTGGCGATTGGATTCAAACGCCAGCACATAGAGCAGGGCTACCTGCGAGCCTGCCCCGACAATCTCGCCCTTGGTTAGCCTCTCTCGTACGGACGCGAGCGGCACCCATTCAACACGGGCGGCTTCGTTGATATCGGTAGGGTTTCCGGTGTAGTCGGCACCGCGTGCGGCGTATAGCAAGTTCTCCGAGTCCGCCGTACCAACAGTCGGTTGCATCGACACCAGGAATTCGACGTTCCGAGGTCGCCACCCGGTCTCTTCCTCTACCTCACGCGCGGCGGTGACCGCCGGGTCCTCGTTTGGATCAACATAACCGCCCGGTAGTTCCCAGACCCAACGATCGATGATGAAGCGATGCCGCCACATCATCAGGACCTCATCCTGATCGTTGATCACGGCCATGATCGAGGCTTTCGGCATCCGCAGGACATACTGCTCAAACTTGACACCGTCCGGCAGTTCGACGGAGGCGATACTGAGCCGAGCCCGACGACTGTCGTCCACCACGCGCTCACCGTGAATGGTCCAACGAGTCGCCTCGGCCCTGTCGTCGGCAGTCACGTGATGGACGCTACCGGAGCAGTCTCGGGGACGAGAGATGATATGACCGTATCGAGGCTCACAGCCGGGGAACGCACAGGCACAACCGGGGAAGCTCACCGCTACCACAAGTGATCGTCTCGCTTCTGAGCGGGAAACTAAGACGACCAGAGGTCGACATGGCGAATTATGCCAGGCCAACGCTCGATCTAGAGCGCATTAGAAAATTCGTGGTTGTCGCCGAAGAACTGCACTTCGGCCGGGCCGCCGAACGGCTGGGCATGGCCCAACCGCCGCTGTCCCGCGCGATCCGCCACCTGGAACACGACCTCGGGGTGCAGCTGTTGGAGCGCACCACCCGCCAGGTGATGCTGACCCCGGCCGGGCAGGTGCTGCTCGACGACGCACGGATCGCCCTGGACGCGGTGGCCGCGGCCGGCCGGCGCGCCCGGCACGCCGGACGGCCCGAGCCGGCGCTGCGGGTCGCGCTGAAGGCCGACTACGACGGCGGGCTGTTGCCGCGCATCCTGAGTGCCTACCGGAATGAGCCGGCGGCCCTGCCGGTGGACCTGGTGATGGGCGGCCACGGCGAACAACTGCCGGCACTGCGCGAGGGCCGCGCCGACATCGCCCTGCTGCCCCGCCCGTTCGAGATCCGGGGCCTGGACGTGGAACCACTGCTGAGCGAACCCCGGATGGTCGCGCTCGCGGTCACCGATCCGCTCGCCGCCCGGCCGACCCTGTGTCTGGCCGATCTGGCCGGCAAAACCCTGCCCGACGGGACACCCGCCGATCAGGAACGCGAGCTGCCGCGCCCCGCCGCGCATTTCCGCCGCCTGGACCTGTCCCAGATCTTCAACCTGATCGAGATGGGTACGTGCATCCTGTTTCCGCCGGTCTCGATCATGCGCAGCCAGCTGCGCCCCGGCATCGCCTACCGGGCGGTCCGCGACCTGGCCCCGCTCGAACTCGATCTCGCCTGGCCACAGCACTCCCGCTCGCTCGCCGTCAGCGCCTTCATCCGCACCGCCACCTCGGTCGCGGCCGACAACTAACCGGGCACGTCCATCCGCTGGGTGCCGATGACCGACAGCAGTCGCAGCGCCTCCTCCGACGGCGAGCCGGGATCGGCGGTGTAGATCACCACCCGCTGATCCCGGTCGGCGATGTCGAGCACGTCGCAGTTGACGGTGACCGGGCCGACCAGCGGGTGCTGGAAGGTCTTGCGCAGGGTGAGTTCGACGGACACGTCATGGGCGGCCCACAGTCGGGCGAACTCCTTGCTACCGGCCAGAAGTTCGTCGACCAACCCGGTCACCCCTGGATCGTCGGGGTAGCGGGCGGCGGTGGCGCGCAGGCGCTGGGCCGAGGCGCGGGCGAACGCGTCGACGTCCGACAGCCCGTACAGCCGGCGCCCGCCCGGGTGCGGCCCGAGAAAGACGCGACGCACGAAGGTGCGGTCCCGCCGGGACAGCGTCGAGAAGTCCTCCATCAGGGCCGCCGCCAGCTCGTTCCACGCGATCACCTCGGAGGTCGCCGACTCCACGATCGCGGCGGCCTGCGGCAGCCGGTTCAGCAGGTCGAGCAGGCTCTGCCGGACATCGCGGCGCGGGCCGGTGGACAGGCCGGGCGGGGCGCCGGCGAGGTGGTGCAGGTGCGCACGCTCGGCGTCGGGCAGGCGCAGGGCCCGGGCCAGCCCGCCGAGCACCTCGCGCGACGGACTCGGCCCGCGGGCCTGCTCCAGCCGGGTGTAGTACTCGGTCGAGATGAACGCCAGCTGGGCGACCTCCTCCCGGCGCAGACCCGGCGTGCGCCGACGCTGTCCGGCGGTCAACCCCACCTCGGCCGGCGTGATCCGTTCCCGCCTGCTGCGCAGGAAGGCGGCCAGTTCTCGTCTGTCCACGCCTCCAGTGTGCGCGGACTCCCGGCGCCCAGCCAGGTATCGGCAGGGCCTGGCTGGGCAGCGCACCGGCTCGCAGGCTCGATGCCATGACCACCAACGAATCCATCGGCCTGTTGGCCGGCAAGGTAGCTTTTGTCACCGGCGCGGGGCGCGGCATCGGCGCCGCCGCCGCTCGACTGTTCGCCCGGGAAGGTGCCCAGGTCGTGCTCGCGGCGCGGACCGAGAGCCAGCTGAAGTCGGTGACCGAGGAGATCCGGGCCACCGGCGGCACCGCGGAGCACGTCGGGTGCGACCTCGCCGACGCGGCCAGTGTGCGAGCCGCCGTCGACCACGTCGTGCACCGCTACGGCCGGCTCGACGTCGCGTTCAACAACGGCGCGACGATGATCCCGCCGGGGCCGCTGGACCAGGTGAGCGAGGCTGACTTCGACCACGTCTACGCGGTGAACCTGCGCGGCCCGTGGCTGGCGATGGTCGCCGAGGTCGGCGCGATCCGGGCCACCGCGAGGACCGGGGCCATCGTCAACAACTCCAGCGTCGGCAGCCTGATGGGCAACCCCGAACTGCCCGCCTACGGCGCGATGAAACGCGCGGTCAACAGCCTCACCGAGTCGGCCGCCATCACCTACGGCCCGGAAGGCATCCGGGTCAACGCGATCGCGCCCGGCAACACGGCGACCGAGATGATACGCGAGTGGAACGAGGCCTCCCCCGGCATCAGCGAGCGGCTGGCCGCGGCGACCCCGCTGCGGCGCGCGGCCGACCCGGACGAGATCGCCCAGGCCGCGGCGTGGCTGCTCAGCGACCGCGCCTCCTTCGTGACCGGCACGGTGTTGCGGGTCGACGGCGGGGTGCGGGCGTGACGCCGGGTGCGCGGCCGTCGTCGACCAGTCCACCACCGCCGGACGCCGGCCACCGGATGCCGGCCGTGGCGCGGCGCTGACGAGTCGACGGAGATCC
>DATATV010000093.1:0-31537 GCA_036268615.1 Pseudonocardiaceae bacterium | reverse complement strand
CGCGCGGAAGGCGCGCAGGTCGCCGTCCTGGAACGGGACGAGGCGAAGTGCGCGGCGCTGGGCGCGGCGATTCCCGGGCTGCCCGTGGTCGTCGGCGACGCCACCACCCGCACCGCCAACGACGAGGCGGTCGCCGCGACAGTGGCCGCGTTCGGCGGGCTGGACGTGCTGGTGAACTGCGTCGGCGTGTTCGACTTCTACCGTGGCATCGGCGAACTGGACGCCGACCTGATCGACGCGGCCTTCGACGAGATGTTCCATGCCAACGTCAAGAGTCACCTGCACTCGGTGAAGGCGGCGCTGCCGGCGCTGCGGGAGTCCAGGGGTTCGGTGATCCTCACCGAGTCCACCTCCGCGTACTACCCGGGTCGCGGTGGGGTGCTGTACGTGCCGTCGAAGTTCGCGGTGCGCGGCCTGGTCACCGCCCTGGCCCACGAGCTGGCCCCGGACATCCGGGTCAACGGGGTGGCCCCCGGCGGCACGCTGAACACCGACCTCCGTGGCCTGGACAGCCTCGGCCTGGGGGAGCGGCGACTCGGCGACGCACCGGACCGGGCAGCGGAACTGGCCGCGCGGGTGCCGCTCGGGGTGGCGCTGTCGGGCACCGACCACGCCTGGAGCTACGTCTTCCTGGCATCGGAGCGGGCGCGCGGCATCACCGGCGACGTGGTGCACCCCGACGGGGGCATCGCCGTCAAGGCATGACCGCGGCGAGCGAGAACGTCGCGACGGGAGAAAGGAAAATCATGGCTGTGGTCAAGGCTGACCTGGAGAAGTGTCAGGGGTACGCCAACTGCGTCGTGGGCGCGGATGACGTGTTCGACCTCGGGGACGACGGTGTTGTGGTGCTGCTGCGGACCGAGATCGACGAGGCCGAACGCGCTCAGGTCACCGACGCCGCGCGCAGCTGTCCGGTCTCGGCCCTGACGGTCGAGGACGCATGAAGCAGACGACAGTCGTGGTCGGGGCGTCGATCGGTGGCGTGCGGACCGCGCAGGGCCTGCGGTCGGCCGGCTATGACGGCGAGATCGTCCTGATCGGTGACGAGGCGGTCCCGCCCTACGACAAGCCCCCACTGTCCAAGGCGGTGCTCGCCGGCACCGCGCCGGCCACCGAACTGCTGACCGAGTCCGCCGCCGCGCAGGCGGGGATCACGCTGCTGCTCGGCCGGGCCGCGCGGCAGCTCGACCTGGCAGCCGGTCGGATCGTGCTCGCCGACGGCGAACCGGTGTCGTACGACAGTCTTGTCATCGCGACCGGCGCCCGAGCCCGGCCGTCGCCCTGGGCCGGCGCACCGGGCGTGCACGTGCTGCGCACGCTCGCCGACGCCGACCGGCTGCGTGCCGATCTGCGCGGCGGCGGACCACTGATCGTGGTCGGTGCCGGTTTCATCGGCGCGGAGGTCGCCGCCACCGCGCGGGCCATGGGGGTCACCGAGGTCACCCTGGTCGACCCGGTGCCGGTGCCGATGAGCCGGGCGTTGAGCCCCGAGGTGGCGCAGCGGATGGCCACCCTGCATCGCGATCACGGTGTGCGGACCCGTTTCGGCACCGGTGTCGTCGGCATCGACGAGCACGCGGACGAACTCGTGGTGCGGCTCGCCGACGGGTCCGCCCTCCCGGCCCGCGTCGTGGTCGTCGGCATCGGCGCCGTACCCAACGACGACTGGTTGGCGGGCTCCGGCCTGGTCATCGACGACGGCGTGATCTGTGACCCCCACTGCCAGGCCGTCCGGGCCGCCGGCGTGTATGCCGTCGGCGATGTCGCGCGCTGGCACCACCCGCGGCTCGACCGCACCGTCCGCGTCGAACACTGGACGAACGCGGTGGAGCAGGCGAGGTGTGTCGCCCACAACATCGCCCGCCCGGCGGAGCGCCGGGCGCACGATTCCGTCGAATACGTCTGGAGCGACCAGTACGACTGGAAGATCCAGCTCGCCGGCCGCACCGGCGACGGCCTCGCCGGCGTGCTGCTGCCCGGCCCCGGCGACTCGTTCGCCGTCCTCTACCCGGACGGGGACCAGCGGCTCACCGGAGCGGTCACCGTGAACTGGCCGCGTGCCCTGGTCGCCGCCAGACGGGCCATCACCGCCCGCGACCCGCTCGACCAGGTCGGCGCGGCGATCGGCGCTCTGCGCTGACCAGCGGGGGTCCAGGCGGTCAGCGCCAGCCGAGCTCCGGCGCCACGTGGGTGAGGATGCTCTCCAGGACGTGGGCGTTGTACTCGACCCCGAGCTGGTTGGGGACCGTCAGCAGCAGCGTGTCCGCGGCCTGGATGGCCTCGTCCTCCTTGAGCTGGGTGACCAGCACGTCCGGCTCGGCGGCGTAGGAGCGCCCGAAGATCGCCCGGGTCGTGTCGTCGATCATGCCGATCTGATCCTGCGAGTCGCGGTCGTGGGCGAAGTAGGCCTGGTCCAGGTCGTTGGTCAGGGCGAAGATGCTGCGACTGACCGACACCCGCGGTTCGCGCTCGTGGCCTGCCTCCTGCCACGCCTCGCGGTACGCCTCGATCTGCTTGCGCTGCTGGACATGCAGCGGTTCACCGGTCTCGTCGTTCTTGAGCGTGGAACTCTGCAGGTTCATGCCCAGCCGCGCGGCCCAGACGGCGGTCGCGTTCGACCCGGCGCCCCACCAGATCCGTTCGCGGAGTCCCTCGGAGTACGGCTCGACCCGCAACAGGCCGGGCGGGTTGGCGAACATCGGCCGCGGATTCGGCTGCGCGAAGCCCTCGCCCTCGATCACCTTGAGGAACACCTCGGTGTGCTGACGGGCCATGTCCGCGTCGGTCTCGCCCTCCGCCGGCGCGAAGCCGAAGTACCGCCAGCCCTCGATCACCTGCTCGGGTGAGCCGCGGCTGATGCCGAGCTGGAGTCGGCCGCCGGCGATGAGGTCGGCGGCGCCGGCGTCCTCAGCCATGTACATCGGGTTCTCGTAGCGCATGTCGATCACACCGGTGCCGATCTCGATCTCCGAGGTGCGCGCGCCGATGGCCGCGAGCAGCGGAAACGGACTGCCTGCCTGGCGGGCGAAGTGATGCACACGGAAGTACGCGCCGTCCGCACCGAGCTCCTCCGCGGCCACCGCCAGGTCGATGGACTGGTGCAGGAAGTCGGCGGCGGACCGGGTCTCGGAGTGCGCACTCGACGACCAGTGGCCGAACGACAGGAATCCAATCTTCTTCACTCGATCTCCAAGCGTTCGGGACGCGGTTTGATTCCCGCGCTCCGCGCCCGGAACGGATGAACACCGAGACCGCGGCGACGGCGTCTCCCTCGGGCCTGGCCGGGCTGCCCTCGCGCCGAGCGGGCAGCATGACCGCACTCTCCGCTGGGCGGTGAAACCTCGGCGGGCCGGCCAAGCCGCGCAGCGGAACCTCAGGGGCGCAGCGCGAGCTTGCCGACCGTCGCCCGGGCCGCCAACGCGGCGAGTGCCTTCGGGCCGTCGGCCAGGTCGTACATCGTGGGTCGGCCGGGGGTGAGCACCCCGGTGGCGATGAGCGTGAACAGTTCGCCCATGACCTCGCCGAAGATCCGCGGGGCGGTCTGGATCAGGATGCCGAGGTTGAAGCCGATCACGTGGACCTGGTGTCGGTAGATCAGGTCCCAGTTGGTGAGTGCCGCGTCGCCGCCGGCGCTGCCGAGGACCACGACCCGGCCGGTGACCCGCTTCGCCGACGCCAGGCTGGCGTGGAAGGTGGTGCCGCCCGCCGACTCCAGCACCAGGTCGACACCGGCGCCGTCGGTCAGTCGCAGCACCTCGGTGGCGAGGTCGGCGCTGCGTGAGTCCAGGACGTGGTCGGCGGCCTGGAGCACCGCGTGCTTCTCCGGTGCGGCGGTCGCGATCACCGTGGCGCCGTAGTGCTTGGCCATCGTCACCGCCGCCTGACCGGTCGCCCCGGCCGCCGCGTGGATCAGTACGGTCTGCCCGGCGGCGAGCCCGCCCAGTGGTCGTAGCGCGGCCAGTGCGGCGGGGTAGTTGACCACCAGGCCCAGTGCCTGCTCGGCCGACCAGCCAGTCGGCACCGGCATCGCCGCGACGGCCGGCAGCACCATGGATTCGGCGAAGGCGCCGAATCCGACGACGTTCGTACCCACCACATGCGTACCGGGCGCCAGGCCGGTCACGTCCGCGCCCACCGCGGTGACCTCGCCGGCCGCCTCGAAGCCGGCCAGGTAGGGCGGCTGCGGGCCGTTCGCGAAGGTGCCGTGCGCCTGCGAGAGGTCGGCGAAGTTGATCCCGGCGGCGGTCACGCGGATCACTGTCTCGCCTGGTCCGGGCTCCGGCGTCGGGGCGTCGGTGATGAGCCGGAGGTCCTGGGGGCCGTTGAGTGAGGTCTGCTGGAGAGCGCGCATGTGGTCCCCTTCGATGATTTCTTTTTCGAACGACCAAGAAATCGTGACATTGGTCTCCTGGTGGGTCAAGGTATTCTGGATCGAACGGCTAAGAAGTGCGGAGAGGTGCTGGATGACTACTCGTGGCAGGCCGCGCGGCTTCGACGCCGCCGTGGCCCTGCGCAAGGCACTCGATGTGTTCTGGGAGCGGGGCTACGAGGGGACCTCGCTGAGCGACCTGGCCAAGGCCATGGGGATCGCCTCGGCCAGCATCTACGCCTGCTTCGGCAGCAAGGAGGCGCTGTTCCGCCAGGTCATCGCGCTGTACGGGACACTGTCCGGCGAGCCGCCCCGGCGAGCACTGCGCGAGCAGCCGACCGCGCGTGCCGCCATCGAGGCGATGCTGCACGCCACCGCCGACGAGATCACCCGCCCCGACTCGCCGCCCGGCTGCATGCTCATCCTCGCCGCACCCACCGGCGCCGTGGAGAACCACCGGGTCCGGGAGTTCCTGGCCGAGTTGCGGCACGGCCAGTTCGAGGCCATCCGGGAGCGGTTGGCCGCCGAGCTGACCGTGGCGGCGGCCGACCTCGACGCCATCGCGCGGTTCTACACCACCGTCGTGCAGGGCATGTCCATTCAGGCCCGCGACGGCGCCGACCGCGCCGAGCTGACGACGGTCATCGCCTGCGCGATGGCCGCCTGGGAGACGCTCGTCGGCCAACGGGAAGTGCCGCCCGCAGCCTGAACCGGTCGTTCGTACCCCTGGTCCTGGCGGGCGAGCAATCGAATAACCCGGGCACAGCCGTCGCTGGTGCGCTCGTCGACGGTCGGGCCTACTCTTGCCGCTCGTGTCGGAGACCTGGACAAGCGCCGAGTGCGCTGCGGCGTGGGGTGTGAAGACGCCGACCTGGCTGGGCTACGTGTCGCGCGGTCAGGCACCCAAGCCGTTGCCGGGTGGGGGCGCGACCAATCGGTGGGACGCTGACGAGGTCCGCGCGTTCCCCCGCCCCGGCGTTGGTCATTCGAGAGCGGGGGCGGGCGCGGAAGTCGAGGAGTTGCTCTCGCGGATGCGGGCGGTCGCGGTCGAGATCGAGGCGCTGCACGTGCGGCAGCGGGAGTTGCTGATCGATGGCAAGGCGTGCGGGCTGGAGATCAGCGCGATGGCGAAGGCGCTCGGCATCTCCCGGCAGACGGCCTACGCCTGGCTGCGGTGAGCACCTGTTCGGGCCGGGTGCTCGCGGCCGACCCGAACTGGGAACAGATCGCGGAGACCGCCGCGCGCAGCACACTCAGCTGCCCCGGAGGACCTCGACTCGTGCGGCGCGGACGAGAGTCCGGGACACCTCCTCGGCGGTCGCCGGATCGCCGGCCGCGATGGCCTCGACCAGTTGTTGGTGCAGGATCAGGGAGCTGGCGGTGTCCTCGCTGAACATTCGGTGGCTGGAGTAGCGGGCGCGCAGGGTCGCGAGCACGGTCTGCACGAGTTGGCTGAGCGCGTGGTTGTGGGCACCACGCAGAAGTGCCTCGTGGAAGGCGGTGTCCGCGGTGCCGAAGTCACCGGACCTGCCGGCGTGGTAGGCCGCCGTCATCCGGTCCAGTTGCTCGCGCAGGGTCCGCGCAGTCGACCCGTCGTCACTCGCGGCGGTTCGTTGGGCCGCCACCGGCTCCAGTGCCTCCCGCAGCGTGAGCAGTTCCTTGAGTTGTTCGCGCGCGTCCGGGCCACCGTCGCGCCACGCGATCACCTGTGGGTCCAACAGGTTCCATGACGACACCGGCAGCACGATGGTGCCGATGCGATGCCGCGGTCGCACCATCCCGAGTCCGGTGAGCGTGCGGAGCACCTCCCGCACCACCGACCGGGACACACCGTGCTCCTGCTCGATCCGCTCGGTGGACAGCACCGAGCCGGCCGGCAGGTCGCCGTGCGCGATGCGACCACCCAGGATGTCGACGACGTGGGCGTGCAGACCGCCGGACCCGACCCGGTCAAGATGCGGGTTCACAAACGCCTCCCGTTTTAAGTATGATTTATCTTACTCTAACGGGTTGGACTGCACCACGCGAAGGTCGGGACCAACGGCGTCGGCCAGCGCGCGGTATGCCGGATCGGACAAGGACGTGGCCATGCGCAGGAGAGCCAGACTGATCGCCCTGCTGGTGGCTACGGTCGCCATCTCGGTGCCTCCGTCCTTCGGGAACGTGGCGGACGCCGCCGGCACCGGCTACGACGCGGCGACCTCGTTCGAGATCATCGACGTGAGCAGCGGAAACGCCCTCTCGGCCGCCGGCACCGGGACCGGTCTGGATCCGGCGATGACCATCACCGCGCTCACCGGTGCCGAGGACCAGCTTTGGCACCTTGCCGATCTCGGGGCGGGCTGGTCCCGGATCGTCAACGATCACACCGGCACGTCGTTGTCCACGGTGAACGGCGGCAGCGGCAACGGCGCGGTGGTGCACTTATGGGACTACCTGAGCACCTACCCCGACCAGCACTGGGCGCTGCGCCAGCAGGCTGATGGCACGGCGCAGATCGTCAACCAGGGCACCGGAAACCGGCTGCTGTCGACCCAGGATGGCGACGGTGCGGCGGGCAGTCCGGTGCAGCTGTGGGACTCCGTGGCCGGTCGCGCCGGTCAGAACTGGCGGATCGTGCCCACCACGTCGACCATCTCCGTCGATGCCGGCAGCCGGACCAACCACATTCCCACCGCTACCTCGGCCACCGGCTTGGAGGACGTCAACCACGAGATCTACGGCGGAATCTACAGTCAGATGATCTTCGGTGAGGCGTTCCAGGAGCCGCCGGACGCCCAGGGCGTGAGCGACATGTGGTCGGCCGACCTCACCGGCTCCGCTCGGGGCAGCTTCGCGCCGGACACCACCGCGCCGGACAAGGGCGACCGGAGCCAGCAGATCACCGACACCGGCGGCACCGGCAGTGCCGGCGTGGCCAACCGCGGCCTCAATCGCGAGGGTCTGGACGTCGTCGGTGGCAAGGACTACGACGGAATGGTCACCCTGCGCGCGCCGGCCCTCCAGCGCGTCCGGCTCAGTTTCCAGAGCGCGGACGGCGCCACCACCTACGCTGCCACCACCCTCACCGTCGACTCCGACACCTGGCAGACATATCACTTCACCCTGACCACCAACGCCACCGCCACCGACACCCACGCGCAGTTCGCCATCCAGCTGCTCGCACCCGGCACGATCGACGCCGGCTACGCGTTCGTGGAACCAGGAACCTGGGGCCGCTACGACAACCTGCCCGTCCGCAAGGACGTCGCCGACGCACTCGAAGCGGAGGGCGTCACGGCGCTGCGTTACGGCGGCAGCGTGATCAACGCCCCCAGCTACCAGTGGAAGACGATGATCGGCCCGCCGCAGGATCGACCCGTCACCACCGGTACCTGGTATCCCTACGAGTCGAACGGTTTCGGCATCTTCGATTTCCTGAACCTGGCGCAGGCGCTGGGCGTGCAGGCCGTACCCACGCTCAACGTCAACGAGACGCCGCAGGACATCTCCGACTTCATGGACTACCTGATGGCGCCCACGACCAACCCGTGGGGAGCCCGTCGTGCCGCGGACGGTCACCCCGCCCCGTACACCATCGACCGAATCGAACTGGGCAACGAAGAAGCGGTCAACGATGCCTACTGGCAGAAGTTCCAGGTGCTGGCGCCGATCATCTGGCACAAGGACCCGGCGATGCGCATCGTGGTGGGTGACTTCAGCTACGCCGACGTCATCACCGACCCGTTCAACTTCACCGGGGCGCCGCTGATCACCTCCCTGGCCGCGCACCAGAAGATCCTCGCCCTGGCCAAGGCACAGCACGCCGAGGTCGACTTCGACGTGCACATCTGGACCGAGCAGACTCCCGACGTGCTGCAGGAGGTCAAGGCCCTGGACAGCTATGACTACTGGCTCGGTCAACTCAGTGACGGCGCGACCTTCAAGGTGGTGATCTTCGAGCTGAACGCCGACAGCCACGATGTGGGGCGGGCACTGGCCAACGCCTACGCGGTCAACCAACTGGCCCGGCGGGGTGACAACGTCGACGTGGTCAGCTCGGCCAACGCGCTACAGGTGGACGGCCAGAACGACAACGGCTGGGATCAGGGGCTGATCTTCTTCAACCAGAGCGCGGTATGGCAGCAACCGCCCTACTACGTCGAACAGATGAATGCGCAGAACTACCAGCCGTGGGCCGTCGCCACGACGGTGTCCGGCGGTGAGAGCTACACCGCGGACGCCACCGGCGCGGTCAGCTCCGACAGCAGGCAACTCACCTTGCACGTGGTCAACACGCTGCCGGTGCCACGGCAGTACACCGTGGACCTGACCGGCCTGCGGCGGTCGTCGGACACCGTGGCGGTGACGACATTGAGCGGGCAGCCCTCTGCTGCCAACACCTTCGCCGACCCGTCCTACGTCACGCCAACCAGCTCGGTGCTCCACTCCAGCGGTCCGCGCAGTACCGTCACCGTCACCGTCGCCCCGAATTCCTATACCACGTTCGACTTCCAGTGAACCTGCCGCACCCTCGTGAAAGGACCGGCCAGTGGGAACCGACTCCGATAGCAGCGTCGCCAGCGGCGTGGGTATCGCGCTGGTCGGCTGCGGTGCGATGGGCGGTGTGGTGGCGCGCCGGGTGTATGCCAACCGTGCGGAGGGGCGCTACGCGCTCGTCGCGGCCGTCGACACCCGGCCGGAACGCGCCGCCGAGATCGCCGAGCTGCTCGACATTCCCGCCTTCGACTCGCTGCACAGCGCCATTGCGGCGGGGGTCGGCATCGACGCGGTGGACATCCGACTGCCACACCACCTGCACGCCACCGCGGCACTGGCGGCGATCGACCTCGACCGGCATGTGCTCATCGAGAAACCGCTGGCCACCTCGATGGCGGACGGAACCCGGATCGTCGAGGCCGCCAGGCGTCATGGTGTCGTGGCCGCCGTCGCCGAGAACTACCCGCACCTCGCCGCGGTGCGGGCCGCGGCGGACGCCATCCAGCGCGGTGACACCGGTCCGGTCGGCGCGCTGCGCACCACCCGCGCCTACCCGCTTGGCGGCGTGTGGACCCGTGACGGCTGGCGGCAGGGCGGCGGTCCCTCGGCCGGGATTCTGCTCGACCAGGGCACACACCACACCAGTCTGCTGCGGCGCCTCGGCGGCCCGATCGAGTCGGTGAGCGCGTCGGCGCCGGGCAACGGCGCCGCCGCCGAGACGGTGCTGCTGTCCGTCCGCTTCACGTCCGGCCAGGTCGGCCAGTCCCTCTACAGCTGGTGTACGCCGGCCATCGAAGGGGAACCCGAGGCAACGGTCTTCGGTGCCACGGCGCGGATCGACATCGGTGTCTCCTACGACTCGGTGAGCGGACACGCGCGCCGCTACGACGGCAGCACACCCGGTGGCGTGGCGATCTCGCCAGCGGAGAACTACTACGACAGCCACCGGCTGATCATCGAGGACTGGGTGTCCTCGATCAGCGAGGGCCGCGCCCCGGTCGTCACCGCGCAGGACGCCCTTGCCGACCTGGCGGTCGTGCTCGCGGCGGTGGAGTCGTTGGAGTCAGGCGGCTTCCCGGTCGCCGTCGTCGCCCCTCCCGAGGCGGTGCGGTGCGCCGCCACCTGAGCGAACCGTCCGGTGTCACCTGTTCGGGGGCCGCACCCGGGACGCGTCCCGGGCGAGTTGGTGCAGGTCACGCCAATCGAGTTGGATGGGACACGTGGGACCTACCGCATCGCCCTTCGACCTGACCGGGCGTCGAGCCCTGGTCACCGGTTCCACCCGTGGAATCGGCGCCGCCATCGCCGCCGGACTGGCCCAGGCCGGCGCCGAGGTCGCGATCCACGGTCGGGACCCCGGCGTGGTCGAGTCCGCGCGGGCGCGGCTGGCCGAGGAGTTGACCGCGGCAGGCGGCACCGCGGTGCCGCACGGCCTGAGCTTCGACGTCACCGACCACGACGCGATGCTGGCCGCGGTCGGCGAGTTCACCGACCGGGTCGGCGGCGTGGACATCCTGGTCAACAACGCGGGGATGCAGTACCGGTCACCGCTGGTCGACTTTCCCATGCAGGCATGGGAGAACCTGGTCGCAACGAACCTGACGAGCTGCTTCGTGCTGGCCAAGCACCTCGCCGTCGGCATGATCAGCAGGGGCCGGGGAAAGATCATCAATGTGTGTTCGTTGCAGAACAAGCTCGTGCGCGGCAGCACCGCGCCCTATGCGGCGGCCAAGGCCGGCTTGGGCGCCCTGGGCCAGGTCATGTGCGCCGAGTGGGCGGCGCACGGCATCCAGGCCAACGGTCTCGCGCCCGGGTACATCAACACCGAACTGAACACGGCGCTGATCGAGGACGCCGCGATGAGTTCCTGGGTGGTCGGTCGCACCCCGGCCGCGCGTTGGGGCACCCCGACCGACCTGGTGGGACCGGCCGTGTGGCTGGCGTCGAGCGCGTCCGACTTCGTCAACGGCCAGGTGATCTACGTCGACGGCGGCATGACGGCCGTCATCTGATCCGTCCAATCAGGAGGGGACCGGACACGTGAGTCAGCACATCATCAGGGCCCTGCGTATCCACGGACCGGGCGACCTGCGGATCGATGAGCTGGCGGCCGGCCGCCCGGCCGGGAACGAGACCGTCGTCCGGATCGAGTACGGCGGGATCTGCGGGTCCGACCTGCACTACTGGCGGGCCGGCGCGGCCGGCGCGTCGGTGCTCAGAGCACCGATGACCCTCGGACACGAGGTGGTCGGCACGGTCGTGCGAGCCGCGCCCGATGGTTCGGGACCAGTCGAGGGTGACTTGGTCGTGCCCCATCCGGCGCAGACCTGCGGTGTGTGCGAGTGGTGCCGCAACGGTCAGCGGCATTTGTGTGTTGCCTGCCGCTACCTGGGGAGCGCCGCGCAGTGGCCGCACACCGACGGTGGTTTCGTGACGGAGTTGACCGTGCCCGCCGCCCGTCTGATCCCGGTGCCCACGGGGATGGCCGCCCGCCGGGCGGTGCTGGCCGAGCCGACCTCGGTTGCCTGGCACGCGGTCAGCCGAGTCGAACTTCTCAACGGCCGACTCGCGGGCGCCGAGGTTCTCGTCGTCGGTGCCGGCCCGATCGGGCTGCTGGTGGCGGCCGTCGCCCACCAGCGTGGCGCCGGTTCACTCGCCCTGGTCGACGTGCACGACCACCCGCTCCGCGTCGCCCGGGAAGTGGGTCTGCACAATGTGTTCGGAGCAGGCGAGGAACTTCCGACCGTGGACATCGCCTTCGAGTCCTCGGGTACGGCTGCCGGCCTGGGCACCGCACTGCGCGCCGTCCGCCGGGGCGGCATGGTGGTGACGATCGGCCAGTTGCCCGCCGTCGATGCCTCCGTGCCCGCCTGGCTGATCGTCACCAACGAACTGACCGTGACCGGGTCGCTGCGGTTGGACGCCGAGATTCCCGCTGTCCTGGACTTCCTCGCCGCGCCGGACCTGGACATTGACGCCATCGTCACCCACGTCCACCGGTTCACCGAGGCGACCACGGCGTTCGCCGTCGCCGACGACGTGAACAGCTCCAGCAAGGTGCTCCTGCGGTTCGCGCCCGATTGACCCAGGTGATGTATATGCAACACTGGCGGAGGTGCAGACCTCTTCCGTCGATGAGATCGTGGGCGACTGTGTGGCGGTGCGTACCCGGCTGATCAGCCGGGCTCTCACGAGCCTCTACGACGGAGCCCTCGGTGGCCACGGTGTGACCATCGCCCAGCTCAATCTCCTTGCCGCGCTGGGCAAGGCGGGTCCGTGCCCGCCGTCGACGCTTGGCGATGTGCTGCAACTGGAGCGGTCCACGGTCAGCCGGAATCTCAATCTCCTGTTGAACCATGGCTGGATCGAGGCCGTGTCGTCTGACGCGAAAGGGATTCGAGAGGTTGCGCTCACGGGCGCCGGGCGAGCCAAGATCGAGTCGGTGATGCCCGCTTGGCGGCAGGCTCAGCGGCAGGCCACCGAACTCCTCGGGACGACGGGCGTGCTCGCGGTCCGGGAGATCGCGAGCGGCATGGGGTATCCGCCCGGCGTGTAGGCGAACAGGTTCAGGCCACGTCTATCTCAACGACCATATGTTGCAGATACAACGATAAGGGGAACGGGATGAGCGCGTCCTTCGCGAACAAGGTGGTCCTCGTCACGGGTGCATCACGGGGAATCGGCAGGGCGGTCGCCCTGGCGTTCGCCCGGGACGGAGCGCAGTTGGTTCTTGCCGCCCGCTCGGCTGCCCGACTTGCTGAGGTGGAGACCGAAGTTCTCGATCCGGGTGCGGCAGCCTTGTCTGTGCCGACCGATGTGTCCGCTCCTGAAGCGGTGGGTCGAGGCCGTTGTCCGAGCCGGAGGGTGCTGATGTCACGGCATCTCCCTGGGCCTCGGCACACGTCCCTGGTGGTCGTGCGCGCTTTCGTGACAGGTCCAGGCTCGCCGCGGACAAGGTGAGAGGTCGTCACCGGATCCCGGTGACTCGCCACAGAGAAACGATGTACATCCACTGGCGCGCACGCCGACGGGAGCGCGACCACCACCGACCAGCCGCGCCCCTCGTTCAGTACTTCAATCGGTGCAGGACCAGCGCGCAGCCACCGCCGACCACGAACACGCCGGTCAGGAAGGTGAAAGCGGCGGTGAAGCCGCCGACGCCGATCAGCGCACCCATGATGGTCGAGCCGAACGCGCCGACGAAGTTGCCGATCCCGGTCATCAGGCCGCTTGCCCGACCCATCCGCCGGGTGGGCATCATGCTGTGCAGGACGCCCTGGCCGGCGAGGGTCGTGAAGCCCTCGATGCCGACGATCGCCACGATCACCGCGGCGAGTTGGAACCCGACCGAACCGACGACACGTGACAGCAGCAGGAACACGGCGGCCAGCGCGAAGCCGGCGAACAGGAAGATCGCCTTGCGCCGGGTGCGGTCCATGCCCAGCCCGACAACCGGACCGACCGCGATGCACAGCACGAACGCCAGTGCGATGAACGCGCTCGCGCTGGCACCACTGACGTGCTGCTCGGTCTTCAGGTACGTCGGGAACCAACTGGCCAGGCCGAACACGCCCATGTTGTTCGCGATCCAGGCGACCACGACCACCGCGAACGTCCACGACGACAACGCGACCGTTCCGTGTTCGCCCACCGTCGTCTCGATGCTGTCGTGCCGGATCAGGTCGAGTTCGGCCTTGGACACCTTCGGCTGGGCGGCTGGGTCGTCGCGGAGGAAGAACCAGGCTGCGGGCAGACACAACACCACCGCCATGGCGGTGAGGGCGAAGAACGCGCCACGCCAGGAACTTGCGTCGATCGCACCGGTGATCACGAATCCGGACAGGGCGAAACCGAGGTTGATGCCGCCGATCCACAACGACTTGGCCCGCGCCCGCTCGGCAAGCGGGAACCAGCGCGCGGTGAGCGCGTTGGACAGCGGCCACAGGAATCCCTCGGAAACGCCGAGCAGCGCGCGGGCCGCCAGCAGCGTGGGGACGTTGTTCGCGAAGCCGGCGATCAGCGTGCTGACGGCCCAGAACACCAGGCCGAACAGTGCGCACCGACGCGGCCCGAACCGGTCGACGAGCATGCCCCACACCGGCATCGACGCACCGTAGAAGACCAGCGTGATCGTGGTGAGTAAGCCGATCGTCGCAGGCTTTCCGGCCAGGTGCATGGCCGAGAGGAAGCCCTTGTCCGTGGCGATGATGCCGACACCCGTCTTGTCGATCATGCCGACGATCCAGATGACGACGATTGCCGGCGCGAACATCCGCCAGCGAACACCGGGGGAGCCGCCGGCGGTGTTCTCGGCGGAAGTCTGGTACGACCGGACGCTACTCATGTGCCCTCATTCTTCGTTGAATCAGGTGGGTAACGGAAAAGGTGGGTCCGGGCTCAGTGGCCGATACGCAGGCCGGTGATCAGCTCGGACCCTTCCGGGTAGGGACGGTCCCGGTAGGGCGTCCCGGCCAGCGTCGCGAACGCCTCGGCCACCACGTCGAGTGTCGGGCTCTCGACGTGCACCGACTCGGCCAACGCCTGGGCGAGGCGCATGTCCTTGTCGATCGTTCGGGTCGGCGCGTGCGTGGCCATGCCCTCGGTGTCGCCGAGGAAGTACTTGGCCGCGGTGGACAGGCCCGACTCGCCGCCGCTGGACTGCTGGATGGCATCCGCGGCGAGAGCCGGATCAACACCGTAGGCCCGTGCGATCAGCAGGGCCTCGGTCGAGGCGAGGTACCACGCGTACTTCACGTGCTGGTTCAACAGTTTGACCGCGTACCCGGCACCGCGCCGTCCGGTGTGGATGATGGTCCGCGCCGCGTGGGCGAGCACGGGCTCGGCGGCACCGAGTGCGCCCGGCGCGCCGCCGACCAGCACCGTCATCTCCGGTGGCTTCCTGCTCACCGGACAGTCCACAAAGGTCCGTCCCGCGGCGTCGAAGGCGTCACCGATCCGCTGCGCGGTGTCCGGTGCGCAGGTCGACAGGTCGAACATGGCCGCACCGGGAGCGAGCCCGGCGAGCACACCCGTCTCGGGGTCGAGGGCGACCGACTCCACCTCTGCGGGGCCAGGCAGGAACGTGAACACCACGTCGCAGGCCTGCGCGAGGGCGCGGGCAGTCGGGAGCGCGCCGGCGCCCCGCGCCACCATCAGCGACACCGGTTCCGGGCGCGCGTCGTGGCAGTGCAGCGGGTACCCCGCCGCCAGCAGGCAGGAGCCGAGTGCGGTGCCCATGCCGCCGAGTCCGATCAGCCCGATCCGTGGTTGATTCATCCGGCCGTCTCCTGGTGATCAGATGAAAATGGACAGGTTCTTGGCCAGCAGTACCGACTGATCGAGCAGCAGCTGCCGTCGACACACCTGCCAGCCGTCGGCCACCTTGCGTAGCCGGTCGCGGCGGCGGCCGACCAGGAAGTCGGTCTCGTCGGCAACGCGGTTGCGGTAGACCAGGAACCGGCAGCTCACGTCGACCTGCGGCAGCGTCACCGATTCGAGCCGAACGTTCGACACGATGTGCGACACCCGGGACACCGGCTCCTCGGCCCAGTGTCTGCCGGTCATCAACTGCTTGACACGCAGGTCGACCGTTGACTTGTCCTCGTCGAACCAGGCGATCTCGCCGGCACCGGTGTCCTCGCGCTCGCGCACGTCCGCGTACCGAACGTTGAGCCGCAGCGGCACCGTGTACTCGTAGTCCTCGGCGAGCAGGGTCAGCCATTCCTCGTAGCGGCGCTCGTCGAGCAGGTCCGCCTCCCGGTAGAGGAAATCCTCCACCTCGTGGTGCAGCGCGAGTCGTTCCAGCACGGCCTCGTCGACGGTCATCGGGCCTCCTCGCGGTTCGCGCGGTCATCGGTTTCGGCCAGCTTGGTCAACTCCGCCCAGGACAGGTTGTCCACGAACTCGGCCCAGCGCCGATAGAACGCGCGCGCGTTCACCTCGCCCGCGATCGCGTGGTGCGAATGGACCGCACCGTCGAGGTCGCTGGGCAACTCCTCGCCCAGGCCCTGCTGGTAGTTGTAGGGATACCGGCGGGCCACCACGCCACGGCTGGCCTGGGTCGCGTAGTCCCAGTTCTCCATGTCGTCCTGCTCGGTCATGCCACCCGGGCCGGCGTAGCGCAGGTAGTAGTGCCGCAGCCAGTCCCGGACGAAGTCCGGCGCCGACCGGTCGACCAGGTACCACCGCCAGACTTCGGTCTCGGTGGCACTGATCGGGTGCGCGACGAGGATCGTGCGCGGGAACCCCGCCGAGAAGGACATGTTGGGGAACAGGGTCGCCGGCCCCCGGCCACCGAGCGGGCGGCCCTGCGCGCGCAGCTTCTCCGCGCGGGTGGCCCACGCGGCGGTGAAGTACTCGTCCATCTTCGGCTCGGCGAACTCGGGGTAGGCCAGTTCGTAGCCGAGGTTGTCCGACGCGCCGTGGCCGAGGCGGAACGATGTCTTGCGCCGCCCGCCGGCGAAACCGCCCTCGTTGCGCCGCTCGCCGTGCCGGCGCTTGCCCTGACCGCCGGGCCCGATCCCGACCGCCTCGACGGAGGCGTGCGTCGACGCGCCGTGATAGGTGTCGCCGAGGAAGTTCTCCGAGACGAACTTCCAGTTCGACTTGATCCGCCACCGCTGAACACCGCGGAAGACTTCAGTACCGGCCTCGGTTCCGTCGAACGCGTCGGCCAGGTTGTCCAACCACCAGTGGAACTCACCGACGTAGTCGGCGAACTCCGGCGCGTCTTGATCCCAGTTGGCGAAGACGAGGCCCTTGTAGTTGACCACCTTCGGCGCGCGGACCAGCCCCCACTGCTCCTTGCGGAGTTTGCCGCTGTAGGCGGCCTTCAGCTGGGGCACGCCGTGGAGGTCGCCGGGGGTGGATACCAGCGATCCGTCGATCGAGTACGACCAGGCGTGGTACGGACAGGTGAACTGCATCGTGTTGCCCTCGTCGTAGCGGCATACCCGCATCCCGCGGTGCCGGCACGAGTTCAGCAGCACATGCAACTCGCCCTTGTCGTCCCTGGTCAGCAGGACCGGGTCCGAACCCGTCCAGGAGGAGAAGAAGTCGCCCGGTCGCGGCACCTGGCTGGCGTGCCCGACGAACAGCCACGCCCGCGGGAACAGGTTCTCCAGCTCAAGCCGGTGAATGCGCTCGTTGACGAAGATCTCGCGGCTGATCTCCCCACGCTCGACGTCAACCAGGTCCCTGACCAGGTGATCTGCTCGCTCAGGAAGCACGCTCAACGCTGGGCACCTTTCTTCATCAGGGTCGTCGCCGGAACCCGTGACCACAGTGGACGGGGGAGTGGCTCAGCCGACGCCTGCGGCGAGCCAGATCGCGCGAGCCGGGCGGCTGCCCACCGCCGTCCATTGGTTTAATATATGAACCGTAGGACGGCGATCGTGGAGGTGTCAAGCAGATGCACGTGGCGCAGTCGGATGGCATACGGTTGGCTCAGCTGACAACAGGAGGATGCGTGACCACGAACCCGCAGGCGGGACCGTTCCGTCCGGTGAACAGTGGTCGCATGTCCGAGGCGGTCGTCCAGCAGCTCCGCACCATGATCCGCACCGGCGACCTGCCCATCGGCGAACGCCTTCCGTCCGAACGCGAGCTGTGCGAGCAGCTGCGGGTGAGCCGCCTTTCGCTGCGCGAAGCCCTTCGGGTGCTGGAGTCCAGCGGGCTGCTCGAAGTCCGGCTGGGCGCGCGCGGTGGCGCGTTCGTCACCGCGCCCACCGCGGGCCAGGCCGGCGAGGGCATCGTCGACCTGCTCAGCACGTCCGGTCTGTCCGCGGCCAATGTCACCGAGGCCAGGACCCTGTTCGAACTCGGCATCGTGAGCGTCGTCGCGGAGCGCGCCACCGACGAGGACATCCGGGAGCTGCGGGCGCTGTGCGACCGTGAGGAGCGGACGCGCAGCCAGGACACCTACACCGTCGACGTGTCCTTCGACTTTCACCTCCGGGTGGCTGTCACCGCGCACAACCCGGCCGTCGCGATGCTGCTCACCTCCTTCCGCGAGGCGATCCTCATGTCGATGTGGCACGCGCACCACGAAGGCACGCAAGGTGTCGACGAGCACCGCGCGTTCGTCGACGCGATCGAACGGCGCGACCCGGAGCACGCCCGCCGTGTCATGGCCGCCCACCTCAAGCGCACCGCCGACGCCGTGGCGCAATGACGCGGCGGAACACCGTCGCGAATGCTCGCTGATCCAGCGCCGAAACCTGTGCCATCGTCGGATCGGGTCGGGAACTAAGCGGTACTACAGGAGACCGACGGCCAGGTGAACTGGCCGTCGGGCGACACCGTCATGCCCCAGTTGTTGCCGTTGCCGTTGGGTTTCACGACCATGACGTACTGGCTGGGGAAGGTGGCGTTGACGTTCCACGTGGAGTAGTCGACCGCGGGGGCGACGAAGTTCACCGTCGCGGTCCAGGTGCTGGAACCGGCGACCGAGACGTTCAGGTTGTACCAGTTGCTCCCCGACGATCCGGCGGACAGCGTCGCGGTGCAACCACCGGAGCCGCCACCTCCTCCGCCGCCGCCCGCGGCTCCGGAGTTGACCGAGACGCTGGAGTTGCCGCTGCCGCCGCCGAAGGACTCGGTGGCGAGGATCTGGTAGTTCAGCGTGCCCAGGTTCATCCCGTGGCTGGCCCACGCGCTGAAGAAGTTGGACATGGTGATCGTCCCGCTGCTCACCGGAGAGGTCCGTATCGCCAGATACTGTTCGAACGTCGTGGTGCCCTCGATGGAGGGCTGGTTCACCTGCTGGTGCTCGTAGATGTTGTAGGTGCCGCCGTCGCTGGTGACCTGGCCCTTGAACGTGCCTGCCGTGGGCGGCGAGCCGTTGTAGTTCTCCATGACGTAGTACTCGACGAGCGGGTTGGTCGACCAGCCGTAGAGCGACACGAGCGAGGTGCCGCCGGAGGTGTTGAGGCTGCTGGTGAAGTTCACCGTGTGGTTGCTGCCGGGGTTCCAGCCGACGCCGGCAACGAAGTCGCCGATGCCGCTCCAGGTGGTGGAGTAGTTGGTGGCCGAGTTCATTGTCATGCAGGCCGACCCGGTGCCGGCACTCCACATCTGGTAATAGGAACCGCTGTTCGTGGCGCTCTGGTTGGAGCAGAGCGTCGTCGCCGCCGATGCGGTGCCGGTCAATGCGGACATGGCCGCACCGACGATCATGGCGAGGACGACGCTCAACAGCAGCCGATAACGATGGTGAGTTCGGGGGATATGCCGGGAATCGTTCATGACGTCGAGTGTGTGTTTTCCACAACTGGCCGTCAATGGGTTGCCAATGTTTCGAAACAAAGAATCGGAAATGCGACCGGCTCGGGAAATGTAATTTACATTCGAGCTCGACCGCTGGGCCGGCTCGTGTCGGCCATGATCCCGGCTGCCCGTACCCTTGTCGCCGGCGGCCCGACTATCCGGAAAGGAACACCGATGGCGGCGAACACCTTGATGTGGGAGGCGAAGGCACCCGACGGACACGGTCCTGAACTGCTGGACTGGGTGGTGAACACGGCAGTGCCCACCCTGCGCGCGGACGACGGCGTCGACCGTGTTGACGTGTTCGTCGCGGCGGACGACCGGGTCGTGGTGATCGCGGTCGGCGACGCTCCACCGCGCCGTCTGCCCGATCCGCCGGACCAGTTGTCCGAGCGTCCGCCGCATGCGTGGCCGTTCCGCCAGGTGACCGACTGACCGTGCCCGGCCGACAAGCCACGATAATGTCGAAAACCGAGCGACGCATCTTTGTCGGCCTTTCTCCGGATTGGTTCAGCGTCGCCGGACAGCCGTGACCGTCGCGTCCATGGGCGTCGGCATCGGCCTGGCGACTCAGGAATCGGGACCTTTTCCTCTGCACGGCACAGAGAAACCGGGCGATCGTGGACCGCGACTGTCGTCGGTCCGGCGTGGTCGGCCGGGAACGGAGAATTCGTCATGACTGGTCGCCGTCATGGAACTCGGAGCCTGCTGATCATCGCCGTGATGCTGGCCGGCGCACCGGCGCTCGTCGCCAACGCCGCGCCGCAACGCGGCGGCGCGACGGGAGCGGAACTCCCGCCCGCGGCAGGCTGGCAACAGGCCGAGGCACTGGCGGTGAACGACCGGGGCACCGTTGTCGGCGAGTCGGCAGACGCCGCCGTTCCGTCGACCCGTTCCGTGGCCACCCGCTGGGATCGCGGCGGTCGCGCGACTGTTCTCCCCACCCCGACGGGAATGCCGCACAGCTCAGCCACCGCGGTCGACGACCGCGGCGACGTGGTCGGCAATGCCGTGGACAGCAATGGCTCGACCGGCCATGCGTTGCGCTGGGACGCCGCCGGCCGGCTCACCCAACTCGACCCCGGTAGCGGGGACAGTGGGGTGGTCGCGCTCAACGCGGCGGGTGTGGCGGTCGGCTGGGAGACAACGCCGGACGGCAGCCAGACCCAGGCCGTGCGCTGGGACGCCTTCGGCCGGACCACGACGTTGGACCCGCTGGCCGGGGCGACCGGATACCGGCCGGTGGCGATCAATGAGGCGAACACTGTGGTCGGCGCGGTGTACCTGGCTGACAACAGCGTCCACGCGGTGCGGTGGAACGCGGCCGGCCGGGTGACCGAACTGGCCTCGCTGCCGGGCGGGGGAAGTTGGGGTGCGACCGGGCTCAGCCCGGACGGCACGGTGATCGGCTACTCGGACACCGCAAGCGGCCAATGGCACGCGGTCCGCTGGAGCGCGAGCGGCCGGATCACCGACCTGGGCACGATCGCGGGTGGCAACTGGAGCACCGCGGTGGCTGTCAACCGCTACGACCTGATCGCGGGCGAGGCCACGACGGCCGACTACCAGCAGAACGCGGTGCGCTGGAGCCGCGCCGGAACGCTGACCGACTTGGACACCCTGGCCGGCGGCACCGCCTCATGGGTGGTCGCGATCAATGACGGAGGCGTGGTGGCCGGCTACACCAGCACGCCGGCCGCCTACCGGGCCGTGCGGTGGAACGGGCTCGGCCGAGCTACCGACCTGAGCCTCATCCCGGGCACGAACAACAGTATGGCCACCGGCCTGAACGCGGGCGGCACCGTGGTCGGCTACGAGTGGGACGACCAGACTTCGTCCTATCACGCGGTGCGCTGGGCGATGTGATCGGCGAGCCGGACAGCGGATGGTGTGCACCGCGCCGCTCGACCGGGTGCCGGCAGGTTGTCCCTCGCCATATGTCCGTTCCGGAGGGTGGCGGTCAGGCCGAGTCTCGTGCTCTGCGGCGTGGGGCCGGCGCTGTTCGCCACCGGCTGACAGCCGCCTGCCCGGCGCTCCGGTTCCAGGACGTGTGCGAGGTCGACTTCGGGGACAACGGCTGGCGCCGTGGGCGGGCCTGGCGGGTCGGGAACTTCGGAAAACGAGTCCGGCGGGGCGGCCGGCTGTTCTAGCCTTCGAGGGCTGGCGTCGTGACCGGGTCCGCCAGCAGTTCTGCCAAGGAGACGCCGCAGTACATCGACAAGGCGCGGGGCCTGAACTGTTCGTGCAGTTAGTGGAGGCGGATGTGGACCTCGCGTCGACCTTCTCCGGGATGCCCGGCGCCGGACCGCTGGCGGGATTGTCCGAGGCGTGGCACTGGGCGATGGCTCCCGGTCTCGATTTCGGCGTGGCGCTGAGCGCGGACGGCGAGCACGTCCTCCAGTGTTTCGCGCTGCGTTCCTACGACGAGGGCCTGGTCACCGCCGTCCTGTCCTTCGCCCGTGAGCACGCGGACGTGTTGGTCGCGCCGCCGGAGCGGCCGCTCGTGATGGCTGAGGGTTTCGCTCATCCGGGGTACCGGTTCGACACGGTCGTCGCCTTCGGTCCGGGCCTGCACCGGCACCATGCGGACACTCCCGAGGTGCACCAGGCGATCAGAGCGGTGCAGCCGGCCTTCCGCTGCGAGTTCGCCGGCGACGAGCGCGAGGAGGACGCCACGTTCCTCGTCAACCGAGCGTCGGGCGTGCCGTCGACCGAGCTGGACCATGAGCCGCATCCCTTCCTGAAGATGCGGTACAAGACCGACACCCGGGTCATCCCCGAGCGGATCTTCACGTCGCTCAGGTCACTGGTGAACGAGTTGCGCGCGTTGGAGGACCGGCCGGACCGGTTCGTCGAGTTCGAGAACTACCGCCACGAGGTCCGGCGGGTCGAGTGGGTGGACGGGCAGTGGGACTTCACCGGCGACGCCGCCGAGCCGCGCGGGATGGGCATCGACGACCTGCTCGACGTCGTCAGGGCCACCCTGTACGGGCCGAACCTGGAGGCCGGGACGTCGGGGTTCCCCGCCTGATCACCGGCGCGGGCGGCCACTCGCCGGTCACCGCCCAGGCAGCTCAGGTTTCCAGGCGGAGCAGGGTGACGCCGAAGGGCGGCAGTTGTAGCGGGCCGGTGATGGCCTCACCGGTGAGGGTGTGCAGGGCGCCCTTCTCGGCCAGCACCGGTTTCACCGCCAGCTCGGTGTCGGCATGGCTGACGATCACCGCGAACCGTCGGCCGTCCTCGTGGCGCAGCGTGTCCACGGCGACTCGGCTGTCGGCCACGGTCACCGGGCGGCGCACGCCCGCGTGGTCGGCCAGCGCCTCGTACAGCCCGACCGTGTCGTTCGGGTTCACCGCCGCGGTCACCGCGGTCATGTGTTCGATCGGGTAGGTGCAGAACACCACCGAGCCGGTGCCGGTTCGACGCAGCAGCAGGGCCGGCCGGCCGTGGGCGTCCACCGCCAGTACCTCGGCGCCGTCGGGCTCGACCGGCAGGAAGGTCCGGCTGTTGACCGTGCCACCCGCGGCGAAGGAGAGCGTCGCACCCGCCGCCATACCACCGAAATCGCGTTCGAAGGTGAACACGATCCGCTCGTCCTCGACCGGTTCGACCAGGCCGTAGCGCAGCTGGTGCCGTACCCCGAACAGGGTGTTGAGGTTGGCGTACCACGGTCCGCGTTGGTTGCTGTGCGTACCGGGGGAGTAGGACACGTACACGGTCGCGCCCTGCACCGCGAGCCGGTCCAGTTCGTGCCAGGTCGGGCCGAGCAGCTGTTTGGTGGAGGGCACCAGGTACAGCCGCGCGTCGGTGGCCAGCCCGTCGCTCTCCCTGGTCAGGACGACCGGCAGGTCGGCCAGCCGGGCCGAGACGTAGCTCTGCCGCAGCGTGTCGTGCAGGTACGGGCCGTCGGCGGGCTCGGTGAACGGGTACGGAGTGTCCAAGAAGGAGGATACGACCAGCGCGGTGTCCGCGTCCTCCCGCTGGCAGTGCGGGAAGTCGATGGCAGCCAGCGTGGCGGCGAAGTCCCGCAGTTCGACCAGCTGCGGCTTGGCATTGCCGTGCACGTCGGTGAGGCCGAAGTGTAGTTCGAACGGGTGGTGCCGGTAGGGGTCCTGGTCGAGCAGCGTGTCGTAGTCGGTGTTGTTCCAGGCGATCCAGCCGGTCGCGCCGGCCAGCAGGCTGTTGTGCAGCACCTGCCGGTAGTAGTGCGCGGCATTCGGCTCGGACACGAAGTCCGAGGACACACCGAACTCCTCCAGCACGACCGGTTTGCCGAAGGTGCCGCTCAGCTCGCAGGCCCACGCCGCCGCGTAGTTCTGCCGGATCTGGTCGTCCTCCATGCGATACACGTGCGGTCCGATGAAGTCGCACAGCCGGGCCGCGTCCCGTAGCCAGAAGCCGTTGTCCTGGCCGCTCACCTCGATACCCCAGGCGCCGTCGCCCAGCGACACCGGCTGCTGCCCGCCGCCGGCCCGCACCGCGTCCACCACCAGTTGCGCCCAGGAGGCGACCGTCTCCCGGCCGGCGGTCTTGCCGCCGTAGATGGGCATCTCGTTGGATATCAGCCAACCGCCTACCGCCGGGTGACCGGCGAAGCGGCGGACCATCTCCTTGACGAACCACGCCTGCCGGGCCACCAGCCACACGTCCGCGTAGAGATCGCGCCCCTGCCGCCAGGCCGGGTCCCAGTTCTCGCCGGACATGTGCCCGACGACGAAGGTCGGCACTGTGCTCATGCCCTGGGCGGTGTGCCGGTCCAGGAAGTCGGCGAACCGGCCGGCCAACTGCTCGTCGATCCGGTCGGGCTCGGGCATGAAGTCGGGCCAGTAGAAGAACGATCGGGTCACCCACAGACCGTGTTCCCGCAGCACCGCCAGTTCGGCGTCGATCACGTCGGGCTGGTAGTTCCGCCACATCAGCGGTCCGCCGGTGCGGGACCAGAAGTTCGCCCCCAGCCAGTTGACCGGCTGACCATCGACCAGGAGTGCGGCTGCGGTTCGGCGCATGGTGGTACGGCTCCAATCAGGCTGGGGCGACCAACATCAATTCCTCTGTGAAAAGATGGAAGCACTTTACCGGTTAAGTGTCAACTGACTTATTCGGTGGACACGGCGGCGGGCGTGTTGGGATTCTGTTTGGGCAGGTCGGCCTGGTTACACTTGCCGAAAATGACAGCGAGGGTAGCGATGAGACGCCCGACCATCACCGACATCGCCCGACGGGCCGGACTGACCAAGACCGCGGTGTCGTTCGCGCTCAACGGCCAGCCGGGGGTCTCCGAGGACACCCGGCGGCGGGTGCTGGACATCGCCCAGGAGATCGGCTGGCAGCCGCACAGCGCGGCCCGCGCACTGTCGGACGGGCGGGCCAACGCATTCGGCCTCGTCATCGACCGGCCGGCCCGGATGCTCGGCGTGGAGCCGTTCTTCATGCAGCTCATCGCGGGCATCCAGGGCGAGTTGGCGGACGCGCACATCTCGCTGCTGTTCACCGTGGCGCAGGACCAGGACGCGGAGATCGAACTGTACCGGTCCTGGTGGGCGCAGCGCCGGGTGGACGGTGTGTTCCTGGTGAACCTGCAGGTCGACGACCGACGGGTGGACGTGCTGGCCGAGTTGCGGCTGCCCACCCTGGTGATCGGCAGCGCGGAGGGGGCCGGTGACCTGCCCGCGGTCTGGTTCGACGAGGACGCCGCAGTGCGCACCGTGGTCGAGCACCTGGTCGCCCTGGGCCACCGGCGGATCGCCCGGGTGACCGGCATTCCCGGCCTCTGGCACACCAAACTGCGCACCGACGCCTTCCTCGACGCGGCCAGCGGCCTCGGCGTGACCGGTGTGTGCGCCGAGGGCGACTACACCCAGGACAGCGGCGTGCGGGCCACCCGTGAACTGCTGGAATCGGCGCAGCCGCCGACCGCGATCGTCTACGACAACGACATCATGGCCATCTCCGGCGCGCTCACCGCGCAGCGAATGGGCCGCAGGCTGCCCGCCGACCTGTCGATCGTGGCCTGGGACGACTCGCCGCTGTGTGAGCTGGTGCACCCGGCGCTGACCGCGCTGCACCGGGACATCGGCGCGCACGGCGCCCATGCCGCCCGCCGGCTGATGGACGCCGAGCGCGGGGTCACCGTGGGCGGCCTCGAAGAGGCGCCCTACCTGCTGGTCCGCCGGGGCAGCACCGGCCCGGCCCCGGCCCCGGCCGGCTGATTTGTTCCTTCCCGGAGAGCCGTGAATTTCTGATGCTTGACGCTTAACCGGTAAAGTGCTTTGCTCTATCGCACGCTGGTGACCGCGATCACGTTGAGGTGAAAGAGGGTGTCCGCGATGGCGATAAACCGTCGTCGGCGGTGGTTGACCACCGTTTCGGTGTGCTTGGTGGCGGCCGGTCTGCTGGCCGGGTGTGGGGGCGGCTCCAGTGGGTCGGGTGGTTCCGACGGGGTGGTCACGGTAACCACCGGCAGCACCGGGGCGTTCGTGGACAACTTCAACCCGTACTCGCCCAACGTGCAGGACGCGGCCAACGGGATGATCTACGAGCCGATGTTCTACTTCAACACGCTCAAGACCGACGACATCACGCCCTGGCTGGGCACGAGCTACACCTGGTCCAACGGCGGCCGGACGTTGCAGTTCCAACTCCGGCACAACGTGACCTGGACCGACGGCAAGCCGTTCACCAGTGCGGACGTGGTGTTCACGCTGAATCTGGCGTTACACAACCAGGCATTGAACAAGTACGCACTGCCGCTGGCCGACGTGACCGCGAACGGCCCGTACGCGCTGACCGTCGACTTCACCAAACCGGCCTATGAGGACCTGTACTACGTGGCCGGCAAGGTCGGGATCGTGCCCCAGCACATCTGGCAGTCCATCCCGAACCCGACGACCTGGCAGAACCCCAAGCCGGTGGGTACCGGTGCCTATGAGCTGAGCAAGATCAGCTCGCAGTCCGAGGAGTTCACCGCCAACCCGCACTACTATCAGCCCGGCCTGCCCAAGGTGAAGGAACTCCGGTTCCTGGCCTTCAGCGGTAACGAGAGCGCGGACGCGGCCATCGTGTCCGGCCAGGTGGACTGGGCCGGCGGGTTCATCCCGAACATCAAGACCGCCTACGTGGCGCACGATCCCAAGTACACCCTGGTCAACCTGCCGCTGGCGACCAACGTGCTGATCCCGAACTACGTCAGCGGACCGACCGCGCAACTGCCGGTGCGGCAGGCGATCAGCGCGGCACTGGACCGCGACTTCATCAGCAACACCGTCTATGACGGCGAAACGCCGCCGAGCAATCCCGAAGCCCTGCTCACCCCGAACTTCAGCTCGGTGCTCGACCCGGCGCTGGCCGGCAGCAAGTTGGGTGGCCCGAACGTGGCCAAGGCGAAGGGCATCCTGCAGGCCGCCGGTTACCACCTCGGCGCCAACCAGATCTTCGTCGGCCCCGACGGCGCGCCGCTGAACATCACCATCAAGGTGATCTCCGGCTACACCGACTACGTCAGCACGCTGCAGATCGTGGTGCAGGAACTGAAGGCCGCGGGCATCAACCTGACCGTGGACGGGCAGTCCTATGCGGCCTTCACCGCCGACCAGGACACCGGAAACTTTCAGCTGATCATCAATGCGTTCGGCTTCACTCCCAGCCCGTATTCCTACTACGACGAGATGTTGGACAGCTCGATCGCACCGCCGATCGGCCAGACCGACACGGTCGGCAACTACGGTCGCTACCACAACGACCAGGTGAACTCGTTGTTGACCGACATCGCCAACCACCAGGACGAGACCTCGGCGCTGCCGGACTTCTACCAGATCGAGCAGATCGTCACCCAGGACATCCCGGTGATCCCGCTGTTCGAGGCACAGGACGAGATCGAGTTCAACGGCCACCACGTGACCGGCTTCCCGACCCAGCAGAATCCCTATGCCGCGGCTGCGGTCTACATGCAGCCCGACATCGGCTGGGTGGCCATGCGGCTGAGCAGCCCGACGTCCTGACCGGAAGGGACGTAGATGCGTTACCTGGGCCGGAAGCTCGCCTTCTACCTGGTTGCCGCGTGGGCCGCGATCACGCTGAACTTCGTGTTGCCGCAGCTGATCCCGGGCAACCCGGTGCTGATCCTGATCGCCAAGATGCAGGATTCGGGACCGGTGCCGCCCGGTGAGGAACAGATCCTCACCAAGCTGCTCGGGCTCGGCGGCGGCAACGTGTTCCAGCGGTACTGGCAGTACCTGGACAACCTGGTGCACCTGCGGCTCGGCCTCTCGGTGACCGACTTCCCGACCCCGGTCACCGAGGAGCTGCGCAGCACCATGCTGTGGACACTGGTGCTGGTGGGTACCGCCACCGTGCTCAGCTTCGTGATCGGCATCAGCCTCGGCGCGCTGGCGGGTTGGAAGCGCGGCACCAAACTGGACGCGCTGATCCCGTCCACCACCTTCCTCACCGCGCTGCCGTACTTCTGGCTGGCACTGATCCTGCTGTACCTGTTCGCCGACACGGTGTGGAACGTGTTTCCCGGCTACGGCGGCTATGACACCAACTCGGAACTCGACGTCGGCTTCAACTGGCCGTTCCTGGCCTCCGCGGTGCAGCACGCGGTGCTGCCCGCGCTGACCGTCGTGCTCAGCTCGATCGGCGGCTGGCTGCTGGGCATGCGCAACATGATGGTGTCCACGCTGTCGGAGGACTACGTGGTGGCCGCGGAGGCGAAGGGGCTGCGCGGGCACCGGGTGGCCATCGGGTACGCGGCGCGCAACGCGGTGCTGCCCAGCGTGTCCGGGTTCGCGGTGTCGCTGGGGCTTGTGGTCAGTGGCTCGGTCGTGATGGAGCAGGTCTTCTCCTACCCCGGGATCGGCGCGAAGCTGTTCGCCGCCGTGCAGAACGACGACTATCCACTGATGCAAGGGATATTCCTGGTGATCACGTTGGCCGTGCTGGGCGCGAACCTGATTGTCGACCTGCTCTACGGGCTCATCGACCCGCGCACCCGGGTGGGCCGATGACCACCGTGAACACGGCGGTGGTCGCCGGGACCGAGCTACCGGCCACCCGGCGGCTGACCGGGGTGCTGCGCAGCCGGCGGCTCACCGTCGGCCTCGGCATTCTCGGCTTCTTCGTGCTGCTCGGCGTGTTCGGGCCGCTGTTCGTGCACGGCGCGAGCACGTTCAGCGGTCTGAAGTACTCGCCACCCTCCGGCGCACACCCGCTGGGCACCACCCAGACCGGTCAGGACGTGTTCGCCCAGCTGGTGATCAGCACCCGGGCGTCACTGGCGATCGGGGCCGCCGCCGGCGCGCTGGCCACCATCATCTCGGTGGCCATCGGCATCACCGGCGGCTACGTCGGCGGCTGGCTGGACGAGGCGTTGTCGCTGGTGTCCAACGTGGTGCTGGTGATTCCCACGCTGCCGCTGGTGATCGTGGTGTCGGCGTTCCTGAAGACCAGCGGCGTGCTGTCGGTGGTACTGATCATCGCGCTGACCAGCTGGGCGGCCTCGGCCCGGGTGCTGCGCGCGCAGACCCTCTCGGTGCGCAGCCGGGACTACGTGCTGGCCACGAAGTCCTCCGGTGAACGCGGCTGGCGGATCGTGTTCGTGGAGATCCTGCCCAACGAGCTGCCGATCATCGTGTCCCAGCTGATCTTCGCGATGGTGTTCGCCATCCTCACCCAGGCCAGCCTCGCGTTTCTCGGACTGGGCGATGTCAACCTGATGACCTGGGGGAACATGCTCTACCGGGCGAACAACGACGAAGCCCTGCAGGGCGGGGCGTGGTGGTACTTCGTGCCGCCGGGCCTGTGCATCGCGCTGGTCGGCATGGGCTTGGCGCTGGTCAACTTCGGCCTGGACGAGGTGCTCAACCCGAAACTTCGGGTGTACCGGCCGACGAAACGAGCGCGGTCATGAACGACGACGTGGTGCTGCGCGCCGAACACCTCTCCGTCTCCTACGCCGGCGCCCGGCCGACCAGGGCGGTGCGCGACGTCAGTCTTGAGCTGCGCCGCGGCGAAGTGCTGGGCATCGCCGGCGAGAGTGGCTGCGGGAAGTCCACTCTGGCCTACGCACTGACCAGAATGCTGCGCCCGCCGGCAGAACTCACCAGCGGATCGATCACCTACCACGGCCGCGACGGTGTCACCGTCGACCTGCTCGCGCTGGATGCCGAGCGACTACGCACGTTCCGCTGGAACACCGTCTCGATGGTCTTCCAGAGCGCGATGAACGCGTTGAACCCGGTGACCACGGTCGGCCGCCAGTTCGCCGACATCTTCGTCGCACACCGGCCGGCGATGGACGCGCGGGCCCGGGACGAGCGGGCCAGGGCGTTGCTGGACCTGGTGGGTATCGACCCCGACCGGGTGCGGGCCTTCCCGCACGAACTGTCCGGTGGAATGCGCCAGCGGGTGGTGATCGCCATGGCCCTGGCCCTGGACCCGGAGATCGTGGTGATGGACGAGCCGACGACCGCGCTGGACGTGGTGGTGCAGCGGGAGATCCTGGACGAGATCGAGGACCTGCGGGAGCGGCTCGGGTTCAGCGTCATCTTCATCACCCACGACCTGTCCCTGCTGCTGGAGATCAGCGATCGGCTGGCAGTGATGTACGCGGGCGAGATCGTCGAGTACGCGCCGGCCGAGTCGGTCCGACTGGACGCGGCGCATCCCTACACCCGGGGGCTGCTGCGCTCGTTCCCCGATCTGCGCGGCGGCCGTCGGGAACTGCGTGGCATCCCCGGCACCCCACCGGACCTGCGGTCGGACGTGGTCGGCTGCGCATTCACCGCGCGCTGCGAGTCCGCGTTCGAACCGTGCCCGGTCAGTGCGCCGACCCTGGCCCCGGTCGGCCGGCCGGACGCCGACTGGACCGTCGCCTGCCACCTGCACACCGAAGCGGTCCACATCCCAGCAGCCCACACCGAGGAAGGCCCGCGATGACCGGTCAGGACGTGCTGACGGTGGCCGACCTGCGGGTCGAGTTCGGCCGGGGCAGTGGTCGCAAGCTCACCGCGGTGGACGGGGTGTCGTTGGCGTTGCGCCAGGGGCAGACCCTCGCCCTGGTCGGCGAGAGCGGCAGCGGCAAGTCCACCTTGGTCAAGGCGCTGGGCCGGCTGCTCCGCCCGGCCGACGGGCGGATCCAACTGGCCGGCCGACCGGTCCGGCGCGGCTGGTCGGGGCTGCGTGCCTACCGGCGGTCCGTGCAGTTGGTCTTCCAGGACCCGTTCGCCTCGCTGAACCCGATGCACACCGTGGACCACCACCTGCGCAGGCCACTGCGGTTGCAGCCCGGCGCACCGCGCGGGGCGGCGCTCACCGAGGCGGTGCACGAACTGCTGCGCTCGGTGAACCTGACTCCCGCGCAGGACTACGCCGGCAAGTATCCGCACGAGCTGTCCGGTGGCCAGCGCCAGCGCGTGGCCATCGCCAGGGCACTGGCGCCCGACCCGGACGTGCTGCTCGCCGACGAGCCGGTGTCCATGCTGGACGTGTCCATCCGGCTGGAGATCCTCAACCTGCTCGACCGGCTCAAGCGTGACCGCAACCTCGCGCTGCTCTACGTCACCCACGACCTGGCCACCGCCCGGCACTTCGCCGCCGAGATCATGGTCATGTACCGGGGTGAGATCGTCGAACACGGGCCCAGTGACGAGGTAATCCTGAACCCGGCGCACCCCTACACCCAGCTGCTGGCCTCCGCCGCGCCCGATCCCAGCCTGTCCCGCCAGCAACTGGCCACCGCCCGACACACCCGCCGGGTGGCGCGGGCCGACCGGTCGGCGGAGAACCGGGAGTCCGCGCCGGACACCGGTTGCCGCTTCCGCGGCCGCTGCCCGTACGCCATGGACCGGTGCGCCCAGCGCCCGCCCGCGCTGGTGGCCCGGCCCGGTCACACCGCGCGCTGCTGGCTGCTCACCGAGGAGAACCCGGACCCGACCCGGCCGACGTGAGTGACCGGCCGATCGCCGGATAATCCGCGGCAGACACCGACCGGATTGCTCGAACAGCACGGTCTCGGCCGGGTCGGTGACCAGGTGGTTCCTGATCACCTGGGGGTGCCGTCGCCAGCAGACCACCGCCTTGTCGGTGGCTCATGGCGAGTGCTGCTCGATCCATCGTGCGGTTGCCAGCAGCGCGTGGTCCTGGCCACGGTGGCCGACGACCTGAATTCCGACCGGCAGCCGCTCGCTCGGCACCGGGAGCGAGATCGCCGGATGCCCCGTGAGGTTGAACGCGGGGAGGAACCGAGCGATGGACCAGTCATCCAGGTCGGGTGCGTCCCAACGCTTGGCCACAGTCGCGATCGTGGGGGTGAGCAGGGCGTCCAGACCCGAAAGGTCGTCGTCGACCGTGGCGCGCAGCTGAGCCCGACAGCGCTGTGCGCTGGAATACTCGGTGGCGCGTTCGGTCCGTCCCTGTTCCAACAAC
>DATATV010000092.1:0-30297 GCA_036268615.1 Pseudonocardiaceae bacterium | reverse complement strand
CGTCTACCCGAACTCATCGACTCAGCGTATCCGCCGGGTGACCGTCACCTGCCGGGTCCACCACCTGCGGGTCGACCGCGGGCTCGTTCCGGTGAGCTAGCGGCAGCCGGTTGGACACCAGGTCCACCACTCGGTCGATGGCCCACGCCACGCCGAGACACACCGGTCCGAGCACGACGATGACCAGCGCGAACTGGACAGCGAAGGACGTGCCGGTGAGCCACAGCTCCACCCCGTCCCACCAGTTCGCCAGCCACAGGAACACGTTCTGACCATACCCGCCCACCCGCGTCCGGCCCTGCGCTGGTTCGCCGGTCCGCTCGCGCAGGGTGACTACCGTCACCGTGGGCCTTCGACCGGTATCGAGGACCGGTTCGGATAGGTAAGTTGCCTCTATGTTCGCCGTCTACGCTGCCGAGCCGAACCGTGATGATCCGCTGGCCTCCCTGGTGGTCGGTGAACGAGACCAACCGGAGGTACCGCCCGGCTGGGTGCGGGTTTCGGTGCGGGCGGCGAGCCTGAACATGCACGACCTGTGGACCCTGCGCGGCGTCGGCATCAAGCCCGACCAGTTCCCGATGACCCTGGGTTGCGACGGCGCCGGTGTGCTCGACGACGGCACCGAGGTCGTCGTGCACTCGGTGATCGGCGACCCGAACTGGTCCGGCGACGAGACACTGGACCCCAAGCGCACGCTGCTCACCGAGAAGCACCAGGGCACGTTCGCCGACAGCGTTGTGGTGCCGGCCCGCAACGCGCTGCCCAAGCCCGTCGGGATGTCCTTCGCCGAGGCCGCCTGCATGGGCACGGCGTGGCTGACCGCCTACCGCATGTTGTTCGTGAAGTCGGGGCTGCGGCCGGGGCAGACCATGCTGGTGCAGGGCGCGTCCGGCGGGGTGTCGACCGCACTGATCGCGTTGGGCAAGGCGGCCGGTATGCGGGTCTGGGTGACCGGGCGTTCCGAGCAGAAGCGGGCGGTCGCCGAGCAACTCGGCGCCGACGCCACTTTCGAGTCCGGTGCCCGGCTGCCCGAACGGGTGGACGCCGTGTTCGAGACGGTCGGCAAGGCGACCTGGTCGCACTCGCTGAAGTCGCTCAAGCCCGGTGGGGCAGTGGTCATCTCCGGCGCTACCAGCGGCGACGCCACCGCGGCCGAACTACAGCGGCTGTTCTTCCTGCAACTGCGGGTGATCGGCTCGACCATGGGCACCCGGGACGAGCTCAACGACCTGCTGCGGTTCTGCGCGCAGGCCGACATCCACCCGCTGATCGGCGCCCAACTGCCGTTCGAGTCCGCCGAGCAGGGGTTCCGCAGCATGTTGGACGGCGAGTCGGTCGGCAAGATCGTCTTCGTCCGGTAGGTCTCTTCCTTCGAACTCGTAGCGTTCGGGCCGGCGTCATCACTGTGATGGCGCCGGCTTTGTTCTGTACGCGGGCGCTCCGCGCGCTATTATATGAGAGTTCAAGTAAATTTTGGTCACATCGTTTTCGGGACGAGGCGAGCGCATGTCCACCGAGATCACCACGCCGAGCGGCGGCACCACCGACCGGATGCCGGCTGTCTACCTGAGCCACGGCGCACCGCCGCTGGCCGACGACTCGCTGTGGACCGGCCAGCTCGCCGACTGGGCCACCACACTGGCCCGACCGAAGGCGATCCTGGTCGTGTCCGCGCACTGGGAGGAGGCCCCGCTGGCGATCGGCGCGACCACCACCGTGCCGCTGGTCTATGACTTCTGGGGCTTTCCCGAGCGGTACTACCAGGTGACCTATGCCGCGCCGGGTGCTCCCGAGTTGGCGGCGAAGGTGCGCAAGCTGCTGTCCGGTCCGGGGACGTCGGTGCAGGACGTGCCCGATCGCGGGCTCGACCACGGTGCCTACGTGCCGCTGGTGGAGATGTACCCGGAGGCGGACATCCCGGTGCTACAGATCTCCATGCCCACGCTGGACCCACGGCAGCTGATGGCGGTGGGCCGCAAGCTCGCCCCGCTGCGGGACGAGGGTGTGCTGATCATGGGCAGCGGTTTCTTCACCCACAACCTGCGCGCGCTCGGTGGTGCGGACACTCCGGCGTGGTCGGCCGAGTTCGATCAGTGGGGTGCGGAAATGCTTGCCGGGCATGACCTCGACGCGTTGCTCGACTTCGAGCGCAAGGCGCCCGCCGGTTGGCTGGCGCACCCGCGCACCGAGCACTTCGCGCCGCTGTTCGTCGCGCTCGGCGCGACCGGCGGTGACCTCGACGGGCAGCACACGGTGATCGACGGCTTCTGGATGGGCCTGGCGAAACGGTCCGTGCAGTTCGACTGACGGGGTCAGCTCCTATGGTGTCGGCATGACTGAGCCGGTTGATCCGCCGTTGTTCCTCGACGAACTCGTCAGCGCGGGGAGCGAGCGCGAGGTGCTGGAGACCTTTCTCGATCTCCATCGGGGAATCGTCCGGCGCAAGGTGACCGGTCTGTCCGAACAGGACGCCCAGCGGCGACTGGTGCCGTCGCTGACCACGCTGGCCGGACTGGTCAAGCACCTGGCCGCGGTGGAACGCGGGTGGTTCCAGCTCGCGCTCGCGCAGCGGACGGTGGAGCAGATCGGCGCGAACCCCTACTCCGGCGACGCCAGTTGGCAGGTGGAGCCGGGGGAGACGGTGGCCGAACTCGTCGCCGACTACGACCGGGCGTGCGCCGCGTCGCGCGAGGTGGCCGCCGGGCTCGAACTGGACGACACCGTGCCGGATGCCCGGATGGGCCGGGTGTCGCTGCGCTGGATCTACGTGCACATGATCGAGGAGACCGCGCGGCACGCCGGGCAGGCGGACATCCTGCGGGAGCAGACCGATGGCGCGACCGGTGCGGACGGCTGATCAACGGTTCCTGGTCCCGACGGGGTCCGCCGGGCACCTGATCGACGATCGGGCCGCTCAGGCCACCGGGACGGGCAGTTCGCGGAGGTCAGCAAGGGCCTCCTGGTAGCGGCTGGCGATCACGTCGGCGACGAACGGGTCGGGGCCGAGTGGGGCGGCCAGCAGGGCTCCCGGGGCGGCGTCGCGCATCGCCGCGGTGACCCGGTCGGGGAGCAGGCCGGGGGCCAGGAACCAACTGCCGAGGGCGATGTGGCGTGCGCCCCGGGCGCGCAGGGCGGCTACCGCGGTGGGCACGTCCGGCCGGGCCGCGGCGGCGAACGCGGCGAGGGCTCCGGACCAGCGGGTGGTGCGGGTCCAGCGCCTGGCCACCGCCGCGACGGCCAGGTTGGCCGGGCGGTGGGAGGAGCCGGCACCGGCCAGGACCACGCCGAGGGACGCGTCTGTCGGGTCCGCGCCGGCCTGGATCAGCCGGTGCAGGGCCGCTGACTCCAGCCGGGGGTCCGGGCCCAGTACGTCGGTGACCCGCACCCGCAACCGCGGGTGGCGCTGGGCCGCTCGGCTCAGGGCGCCGGGAACGTCCACCCGGGCGTGGTAGGCACTGCCCAGCAGCAACGGTGCGACGACGACCTCGGGGTGGCCCTCGTCGTGGATCGCGGCCAGCACGTCGGCCAGGCGCGGCGCGGACAGGTCCAGGAAGGCCGTGCGCACGTCGAGGTCGCGGTGGCGCTCGCGCAGGACCGCCAGCAGCGCGTCGATCGTGGCCGCCGAGCGGGGATCGCGGCTGCCGTGGGCGACCGCCACCAGCGGTGGGCCGCTGGTCACAGCGCTCCGCTCAGGCCACGGGAGCGGAGCACCCGCCGCTCCAGCGGACGGAACGCGAGCAGGTCGATGCCGACGCCGACCAGCAGGATCAGCACGATCGCGGCGATCACCGTAGGCATGTCGTTGAGCGAGCTGCCGTCCTGGAGGAACTGGCCGAGGCCGAGGCCGAGTTGGGGCGAGTTGGCGATCAGTTCCGCGGCCATCAGCGAGCGCCAGGAGAACGCCCAGCCCTGCTTCAGGCCGGCGAGGTAACCGGGCAGCGCGGCGGGCAGCAGGATGTGGCGGGCGCTGGCCAGCGGACCCGCGCCCAGGACCGTGCCGACCCTGGGCAGGATCGGTGGGATCTGCTCGATGCCCGACACCAGGCCGTTCGCGATCGAGGGCACCGAACCGAGCAGCACCACGACGTAGATCGCGGGCGGGGTGGTGCCGAACCACAACACGGCGGCCGGCACCCAGGCCACCGACGGCAGGCTCTGCAGGCCGGACAGCAGCGGGCCGATCGCCGAGCGGATCATCCGGACCTTGGCCATCAGCAGGCCCAGCGGGGTGGCGATGACCAGACCGATCAGAAAGCCGAAGACGGCTCGGTGCACCGACACCCACAGCACGCTGAAGATCTGTCCGGTCGTGATCAGGCCCCAGAGCACCGACCAGACCGCGGCGGGCGCGGGCAGCTGGAACTCCGGCCAGAACGCGGCCGCCCACAGGGCCTGCCAGATGACGATCAGCAGAATCACCGCGACGATCGGCGGCACGGCCGCCTTGGCGATCCTGCGCCAGCGCTCGCCCGCGGTGACCGTCCGCACGGCGTTGGTGGGGAGGTCCAGGGCGTCCAGGCCGTCGACCACGTCACCGGCCGGGGCGATGTCCTGGACCGGTGGATCGGCCGGCTCGGTGCGGACCGGGCCGTCAGGCTGCGGCATGGGTGGTGATCACCTCCCGCAGCCGGCCGCTGATCTCCGCGACGGCCGCTGCCTCTTCGACCTCGGTCAGCTCGCCGACCTGCCATTCCTGCACGATCCGACCCGGCCGGGAGGACAGCAGTACCACCCGCTGACCCAGCCGGACCGCCTCACGCACGTCGTGCGTGACGAACAGCACCGCGGTCTCGGTGGCCCGCCACACCCGCAGGAACTCGGCCTGCAGCACGTCCCGGTTGATCGCGTCCAGCGCCGAGAACGGCTCGTCCATCAGCAGCAGAGCCGGCTGATCGGTGGCCGACGCCGGCCGGGAGGCCAGCGCTCTGGCCAGCGCGACCCGCTGCCGCATCCCGCCGGACAGCTCGTGCGGACGCTTGTCGCCGACGCCGGAGAGCCGGACGAGGTCGAGCAGGTCCTCGGTGCGCTGCTTGCGGTCGGCCCGGGGCACGCCGGCCAGCCGCAGCGCCAGTTCGACGTTGCGGGCCGCGGTCAACCACGGCATCAGCGCCGCCTCCTGGAACATCACCGCCGGCCGCGAGGTGTTCAGGGTGAGCTCGCCCGAGGTCGGCGCGTCCAGCCCGGCGATCAGGTTGAGCAGGGTGGTCTTGCCACAGCCGGACGCGCCGAGCAGGCAGACGAACTCGCCGGGATCGACCCGCAGATCGACCCCGGCCAGCGCGGCCACCGCCCGCGGACCGTGGCCGAACGCCTTGTGCACGCCAGTGAGGCGCACCGCCGGATCGGCGTGGTGTTTCGTGGCGCGGACGTCCAGGGTCGCGGTCATGTCGTGCCTGCTTTCCTCGGCTGAACTCATCTCGCTAGTTGCTGCCCAGACCGGCGGCACTCACCGCGGCCTTGCCCGCGTTCCTGAGCACTCCGTTGAGTGCGGTCAGCTTGGCGAAGCCGGTCAGGCTGGGTGCCGTCTTGGTGATGCCGGCGATCACCTGATCCTTGGCCAGCGCCGGGAAGTCGCCGGCCAGCGGGTCGAAGGTGAGCGTGATGTTGCTGAACGCGCGGTCGATCACGTTCTGCGGCAGTGCTTTGCCGGTGAGCGTCTTGAGCTGGGTGTTCACGTCGGACTCGGCCTTGGCCGGATTGCTCTGGGCGAAGTCGACCGCGTCCACCTCACCGCGCAGCAGCGCCTGCACGGTGGCCGGATGCTGTTGCAGGAACTGGGTGCGCACCACGAGCACGGTGGTCGGGAACTGGCCGCTGGGCCACAGCGAGGTCTCGTTGACGAGCACCTTCGCGCCCGCGGTCAGCACCAGCTGGGAGGACCACGGTTCGGGCAGCCACGCGCCCTGGATGTCGCCCTTCTGGAACTCGGTGAGTGCCACCGGGTTGTCCAGGTTCGTGACAGTGACCTGCCCGGTCAGATTGTTGTTGTGCAGCCACGTCTTCAGCGAGACGTCCTGGGTGTTGCCCAGTTGCGGGGTGGCCAGCGTTTTGCCCTTGAGGTCGGCGGGGGAGTTGATCCCGGGGGCGACGACGAGCTGGGCGCCGCCGGAGGTCGCGCCGGCGACCAGTTCGACCGCGCCCTTGGACTTGGAGAACGCGCTGATCGCCGGCCCCGAACCGATGAACGCCGCGTCCAGCGAACCGCCGAGCAACGCGTTGGCCTCGGTGCCGCCCGCGTTGAACTGCTGGGTAGTCAGCTTGGTGCTGCCCAGCTCCTTGGTGAAGAAGCCCTCCTGCACACCGATCAGCGCCGCCGCGTGGGTCACGTTCGGGAAGTAGCCCAGGCGCAGCTCGGACGCCGCGCCCTGGTTGGCCGCGGGAGCCGAGCTGGTGTTGGCGCGGGAACACGCCGCACCGGCGAGGACCAGGGCCAGCGCCTGGACCGTGATGGTCGCGCTGAACAGGGCTCGTCGGCGGCGCAGTGCGATAGCCACGGTGGGACTGCCTCTCGGTGGGAATCGAACTCAGGGAGCTGGGGACGGCGTGGAGTTGTCGAGCACGGGCAGCGGTGCGCCGATCAGGCCGGCGGCGAGGGTGTTGCCCTCGGCGGGATCGATCACCAGGAAGGAACCGGTCCGCCGGCTCGCGGTGTAGTCGTCGATCGGCAGCGGTTCGGCCGTGCGGATGTTGACCTGACCGATCTCGTTGAGCTGCAAGGCTTCTGGATTGTCCACACGGGACATGTTCTGCTCGTCCAGGCGGGCTACCAGGGTGCTCACCACGGCCGGCACGGTGCGGGTGCCGTGCTTGACCAGCACCCGGGCGCCGGGTCGTAGCGGCGTTTCGGACAGCCAGCACAGCGTCGCGTCCAGCTCGTCGGTGAGCAGCGGCGGGGTCGCGCCGGCGGCGGTGATCATGTCGCCCCGGCCGATGTCCAGCTCGTCTTCCAGCAGCAGGGTGACCGATCGGCCCGCGGTCGCCTCGGTGAGCGGGCCGTCGGGTGTGTCGATGCGCTGCACCCGGGTGCGCAGGCCGGCGGGCAGCACGACCACCTCGTCGCCCTCGCTGACCGTGCCGGCCGCGACCTGGCCCGCGTAGCCGCGGTAGTCGGGGTACTCGGAGGTGCGCGGGCGGATCACGTACTGCACCGGGAAGCGCAGCGGCACGTCGTGCGAGTCGGGTTCGATCGGCACGGTTTCCAGGTGTGTCAACAGTGTCGGTCCGGTGTACCAGGGGGTGCGCTCCGACGGGTGCACCACGTTGTCGCCGACGAGCGCCGACAGCGGCACCGCGACCACATCCTCGGGCTGGTAGCCCAGCGCGGTCGCGTGGACCAGGAAGTCCTTGGCGATCAGCGCGAAGGTGGCCTCGTCGTAGTCGACCAGGTCGATCTTGTTCACCGCGAGCACCAGCCGGGGCACCCCGAGCAGCGCGACCACGGCCGCGTGCCGGCGGGTCTGCTCGACCACGCCGCGCCGCGCGTCCACCAGCAGCACCGCCAGTTGGGCGGTGGACGCGCCGGTGACCGTGTTGCGGGTGTACTGCACGTGCCCGGGGGTGTCGGCGAGCACGAACGACCGGGCCGGCGTGGCGAAGTAGCGGTAGGCGACATCGATGGTGATGCCCTGCTCCCGCTCCGAGCGCAGCCCGTCGACCAGCAGGGAGAGGTCGGGCACGGCGAGGCCGCGGTCCGCGCTGGCCCGGGTGACCGCGTCGAGCTGGTCGGCCAGCACCGACTTGGTGTCGTAGAGCAGCCGGCCGACCAGCGTGGACTTGCCGTCGTCCACGCTGCCCGCGGTGGCCAGGCGCAACAGGTCGCTCATGATCAGAAGTAGCCTTCCCGCTTGCGGTCTTCCATTGCTGCCTCGGACAGCCGGTCGTCCGCTCGGGTCGCCCCACGCTCGGTCACCCGGCTGGCAGCCACCTCCGCGATCACTTCGTCCACAGTGGACGCGGTCGACTCGACCGCGCCGGTGCACGAACCGTCGCCGACCGTGCGGTAACGCACGGTCAACTCGCGTGCGTCCTCGCCCTCGCGTGGACCACCCCACGGGCCTGCGGTCAGCAGCATGCCGTCCCGGCGGAACACCTCGCGCTGGTGGGCGAAGTAGATGGAGGGCAGCTGCACCTGCTCGCGGGCCAGGTAGCGCCACACGTCCAACTCGGTCCAGTTGGACAGCGGGAACACCCGCACGTGCTCACCGGCGCGGTGCCGGCCGTTGTAGAGGTTCCACAGCTCGGGGCGCTGCCGGCGCGGCTCCCACTGGCCGAAGGCGTTGCGCAGGCTGAAGATGCGCTCCTTGGCCCGGGCTCGTTCCTCGTCCCGGCGACCGCCGCCGAGCACCGCGTCGAACTTGTTCGCGGTGATGCTGTCCAGCAGCGGCACGGTCTGCAACGGGTTGCGGGTGCCGTCGGGCCGCTCGGTCAGCCGACCGTCGTCGATCCAGTCCTGCACCTGGGCCACCACCAGCCGCAGCCCGTACCGCTCCACCGTCCGGTCGCGGAAGTCGGTGACCTCGACGAAGTTGTGACCGGTGTCCACGTGCAGCAACGGGAAGGGCACCGGCGCCGGCCAGAACGCCTTCACCGCGAGGTGCAACAGCAGCGCGGAGTCCTTGCCGCCGGAGAACAGGATGACCGGCCGGTCGAACTCCCCGGCCACCTCCCGCAGGATGTGGATCGCCTCCGACTCCAACACACCCAGGTTGTCCACCGGGGTCCTTGTCGGGGTGAGGACATCGCTCATGTGTGCAACCCGCATTCGGTCTTTGCCAGGCCCGCCCACCGGCCACTGCGTGGATCGGTTCCCGGCAACGGTTTTGCCGTGCACGGTTCGCATCCGATCGAGGGATAACCCGCCGCCACCAACGGGTTCTCCAGGATGCCGTGCTCGGCGATGTAGGCGTGGAACCGCTCGTCCGACCAGGCGGCGATCGGATTGACCTTGACCAGGCCGTTGCCCTTGTCCCAGGTGACGATCGGGGTGTTGGCCCTGGTGGGCGCGTCCACCCGGCGCACGCCGGTGACCCAGGCGTGGTAGCCGGCGAGCTTCTGGCGCAGCGGCACCACCTTGCGCAGGAAACAGCAGCGGTCCGGTGCGGTCTTGTTGAGCAGACCGAACTCGGCCTCCTGATCGGCCACGGACTGCTCGGCCTTCGCCTCGACGATGGTCAGCCGCGGATACACGGTGGCCACCGCGTCCCGGGTGCCCAGCGTCTCGGCGAAGTGGTAACCGGTCTCCAGGAACAACACGTCGACATTCGGTCGAACCGCGGCGGCCACGTCGATCAGCACCGCGTCCTGCATGTTCGCCGCCACGATCCACTTGTCGCCGAAGGTCTGCTCGGTCCAGGCGAGGGCGTCCTCGGCGCTCGCCTCGGCCAGTTCGGCCTCGGCCCGCTCGGCGATCGCCTGCAACTCGGCGGTCAGGTCGTCGGTCACGTCGGTCATCGCGTCACTCCTTCCAACGAGATTCCCGCCAGTTTCACCGCGAACACCCGCCGGCAGGACGTGCACAGCCAGGCGCCGTGCGGCTCCGGTTGCGGCCGCAGGTCCTCCTCACCGCAGTACGGGCAGTACATGACCGCCGCGCGCTCACTCATACCAGTTCGGCCTCCTCGGCATGGGCCACCCACTGGGCGAACCGCTCGCCCTCGGCGCGGCCCTTGAGGTAGTTGCGCACCACTCGCTCGACGTAGTCACCGAGTTCGGTGCTGGTGACCTTGTGGCCGCGCAGCTTACGACCGAAGCCCGCGTCCAGACCAAGGCCACCACCCAGGTGCACCTGGAAGCCCTCGACCTGGTTGCCCTGTGCGTCGGTGACGATCTGGCCTTTCAGGCCGATGTCCGCGGTCTGGATGCGGGCGCAGGAGTTGGGGCAGCCGTTGATGTGCACGCTCACCGGATGGGTGATGCCGGCCTGTACGTCGGCCAGCCGCTCCTCCAGATCGCTGACCAGCGTCGCCGCCCGCGTCTTGGTCTCCACAATGGCCAGCTTGCAGAACTCGATGCCGGTGCAGGCCATCACGCTGCGCCGCCACGGCGAGGGCTCGCTGTGCAGGCCGAGCGCGGCCAGTTCGGTCTGCAGGCCCGGAACTTCCGGCTCGGGCACGTCCAGCACGACGAGTTTCTGCTGCGGGGTCAGTCGGATGCGGTTGGAACCGGCCCGTTGCGCGGCCTTGGCCACCGCGGCCAGGGTGGAACCGGACACCCGGCCGGCGATCGGCGCGGCGCCGATGTAGTAGCGGCCGTCCTTCTGTTGGTACACACCAATGTGGTCGCGCGGACTGTCGGGCACGTCCGGTGCGGGGCCGTCGATCAGCGGGCGCTTCAGGTACTCGTTCTCCAGTACCTCACGGAACTTCTCCGGACCCCAGTCGGCCACCAGGAACTTGATCCGGGCGCGGTGGCGCAGCCGACGGTAGCCGTAGTCGCGGAACACGCTGATCACGCCGGCCCACACGTCGGGCACCTCGGCCAGCGGCACCCACGCGCCCAGCCGCTTGCCGATCATCGGGTTGGTGGACAGGCCACCACCGACCCAGAGGTCGAAACCGGGGCCGTGCTCGGGATGTACGACTCCGACGAAGGCGACATCGTGGATCTCGTGGGCCACGTCGGGCAATCCGGAGACCGCGGTCTTGAACTTGCGCGGCAGGTTGGAGAAGGCCGGATCACCGATGTAGCGGCGCTTGATCTCCTCGATCGCCGGGGTGCCGTCGATCACCTCGTCGCGGGCGATGCCGGCCACCGGCGAACCGAGGATCACCCGCGGGCTGTCCCCGCAGGCCTCCATCGTCGTCATCCCGGCGTCTTCCAGCCGCTGCCAGATCGTCGGCATGTCCTCGACCCGGATCCAGTGGTACTGGATGTTCTGCCGGTCGGTGATGTCCGCTGTGTCCCGGGCGTAGGTCTGGGACAGCTCGCCGATCACCGCGAGCTGCTCGGTGGTCAGCGCGCCGCCGTCGACCCGGATGCGCAGCATGAAGTACTCGTCGTCGAGGTCCTCGGGTTCGAGCACCGCGGTGCGACCGCCGTCGATGCCCGGCTTGCGCTGGGTGTAGAGCCCGTACCAGCGGAACCGGCCGCGCAGGTCGGCCGGGTCGATGGAGGCGAAGCCCTGCTTGGCGTAGACGTTGACGATCCGGTCACGGACGTTCAGCGGGTTGTCGTCCTTCTTGGACCGCTCGTTGGCGTTGAGCGGTTCCCGGTAGCCGAGCGCCCACTGGCCCTCACCGCGTCGCGCATGCGCCCGCTTCGGCGCGCCCGCTTTCCGCGTCTTCGGTTCGCTGTTGGGCGGAACCACGGTTGTCCTCCGGTGGTCGGGGCGCGGGGCGGCCGAACGGCCCACGAATCCACCCGAGATCGCGGTGGGAGCCGTCTACTCGGCGCGTCCTGCGCCGGCTGAAGAAATAGCGCGGCTACGGATCAGCGCCCGCGACGGCACAACGCGCTGGAGACACGACGGAAGTCGACGTGGCGGCGGACCACCAGCCGTACCTCGGTCGCAGACATGTTCGCCAGCCTGCCATGCGTCCCCAGGTCGGTCCACCGGCATCCGCATCGTGGGACGGGGAGTGCCATCGGGTCTTGACAACCGGTGTTGGACACTGCTCAGGTGCCTTCCGCCCTGCCCGTCGGCGACCCCGCGCCCCCCGACGGCGCGCTGCCCGCGCCCGCCCTGTCCGGCCTGGGCGCGCGGCCCTTCGGGGTGTACGTGCACGTGCCGTTCTGCGTGACCCGCTGCGGCTACTGCGACTTCAACACCTACACCCCCGGTGAGCTGGGCGGGTCGGCCTCGCCGGCGTCCTGGCTGGAGGGCCTGCGGGCCGAACTCGACCTGGCCGCGCGGGTGCTCGGCACCCCACCGCCGGCCGACACCGTGTTCGTCGGTGGCGGCACGCCGTCGCTGCTGGGCGCAGACGGGCTGACCTCGGTGCTCGACGCGGTGCGCGGCGCGTTCGGACTGGCCGAGGGCGCCGAGGTGACCACCGAGTCGAACCCGGAGTCGACCTCGCCGGAGTTCTTCGCCGGCATCCGGGCGGCCGGCTACACCCGGGTGTCGCTGGGTATGCAGTCGGCCGTGCCGCACGTGCTGGCCGTGCTGGACCGTCGGCACACCCCCGGTCGGCCGGTGGCCGCGGTGCGGGAGGCCCGCGCGGCCGGGTTCGAGCACGTCAGTCTCGACCTGATCTACGGCACGCCGGGGGAGGGCCGGGACGACCTGCGGGCCTCGCTGGACGCGGTGCGTTCGGCCGGCGTCGACCACGTGTCGGCGTACGCGCTGATCGTGGAGGAGGGCACCGCGCTGAGCCGGCGGATCGGGCGGGGCGAGCTGCCCGCCCCCGACGACGACGTGCTGGCCGAGGACTACGAGCTCATCGACGACGTGCTCGGCTCGGCCGGGATGAGTTGGTACGAGGTGTCCAACTGGGCGGTGGACGACGCGGCCCGGTGCCGGCACAACCTCGGTTACTGGCTGGGCGGCGACTGGTGGGGAGCCGGGCCGGGCGCCCACAGCCACGTCGGCGGAGTGCGTTGGTGGAACGTGAAGCATCCGGCTCGCTACGCGGGCGTGCTGGCCGAGGGCAAGTCGCCCGCGGCCGGTCGAGAGGTGCTGACCAGTCAGGACCGTCAGCTGGAACGGGTCCTGCTGGAGCTGCGGCTGGCCGACGGGCTGCCGGTGGCCGCGCTGGCGGGGACCGCGGCGACGGAGGCGGTGACCGCCGTCACCGACGGGCTGCTGGACGCCGCGGCGCTGGCCGAGGGCCGCTGTGTGCTGACCCGGCGCGGTCGACTGCTGGCCGATGCGGTGGTCCGCCGACTGACCTGACCAGGGCGCTGCGGGCGAACGGAGTGAACATTCCGCCGGACGAGGGCACGGGCACTGTGCGCGGCTCCGTAAACTTGAGGTGAGACGGATCAGGAATGCGCGCCGGAGGTGTACGTGAACGCGGATGAACGCCGCTTCGAAGTGTTGCGCGCGATCGTCGCCGACTACGTGTCCAACCACGAGCCGGTCGGGTCCAAGGCCCTCGTCGACCGGCACAACCTCGGTGTGTCCAGCGCGACCGTGCGCAACGACATGGCGGTGCTGGAGGAGGAGGGCTACATCGCCCAGCCGCACACCAGCGCCGGCCGGGTCCCCACCGACAAGGGCTACCGGACGTTCGTGGACCGGCTGTCGGAGGTGAAGCCGTTGTCCACGGCCGAGCGCAGGGCGATCGAGTCCTTCCTCGGCGGCGCACTGGACCTCGACGACGTGCTGCGGCGCAGCGTGCGGCTGCTCGCGCAGCTGACCCGCCAGGTCGCGGTGGTGCAGTATCCGACGCTGACCCGCTCGGCGATCCGGCACGTGGAGGTACTGCTGCTCAACCCGGCGCGACTGATGCTGGTGGTGATCACCGACACCGGCCGGGTCGACCAGCGGATCGTGGAACTCGGCGACGTGTACGGCGAGGACGCGGTGGCCCGGATGCGGGTCATGCTCAACTCCGCGCTGGAGGGCGAACGGCTCAGCGAGGCGACGGTCAAGGTCGCCGAACTGCCCGAACAGGCGCCCGCCGACCTGCGCAACGCGATGACCAGGGTGTGCTCGGTGCTGATCGAGGCGTTGGTCGAACATCCGGAGGAGCGGCTGGTGCTCGGCGGCACCGCGAACCTGACCCGTAATGTCGCAGACTTCCCCGGTTCGCTGCGACAGGTGCTGGAGGCGCTCGAGGAACAGGTTGTGGTCCTCAGGCTGCTCGCCGCCGCGAAGGACGCCGGCACGGTGACCGTGCGGATCGGCGAGGAGAACGAGGCGCAGGAGATGCGCAGCACCTCGGTGGTGTCGGTCGGCTACGGCACCGGGACCACGCTGCTCGGCGGGATGGGTGTGGTGGGTCCGACCCGGATGGACTATCCGGGAACGATCGCCGCGGTTCGAGCAGTTGCGCACTACGTGGGGGACATCCTCGCCGGCAGTTGACGTCGGGCGAGGGACTGACCAGGACAGAACACATCGAACGACAGCGGGCCGCGGACGCTCACACGCGCCGCGGCTGGAGGACGGGACACGGTGGCGAGGGACTACTACGGCGCGCTCGGCGTAACGAAGGAAGCGACGCCCGAGGAGATCAAGCGTGCCTACCGGAAGTTGGCCCGGGAGTTGCATCCCGACGTCAATCCGGACGCCGAGGCGCAGCAGCGCTTCAAGGACGTCACTGCGGCCTATGAGGTGCTGTCCGATCCGCAGAAGCGGCAGATGGTCGACCTCGGCGGCGATCCGCTGGGCAACGGCGGCAACGGCGGTGGCCGGGACCCGTTCGCCGGGTTCGGCCTCGGCGACATCATGGACGCGTTCTTCGGCTCGGCCGGCGGCGGTGGCAGCACGCGCGGTCCGCGCAGCCGGGTGCAGCCCGGGTCGGACGCGCTCATCCGGCTGACGCTCAGCCTGGAGGAGTGCTCCACCGGGGTGAGCCGCGAGCTGACCGTGGACACCGCGATCCTGTGCGAACTGTGCACCGGCGACGGCACCCGCGAGGGCACCACCACCCAGGTCTGTGACACCTGCGGCGGACGCGGCGAGATCCAGTCGGTGCAGCGCTCCTTCCTCGGCCAGGTGGTCACCGCCCGGCCGTGTCCGGTGTGCCGGGGCTTCGGCGAGGTCATCCCCGACCCGTGCCCGCGCTGCGGTGGTGACGGCCGGGTCCGGGCGCGGCGCACCATCACGGTGAAGGTCCCCGCCGGCGTCGCCGACGGTGTCCGGGTGCGGCACGCAGGCCAGGGCGAGGTCGGGCCCGGCGGCGGACCGGCCGGCGACCTGTACGTCGAGGTCGAGGAGTTGCCGCACCCGACGTTCGAGCGGGACGGCGCCGACCTGCACTGCACCGTCCGGGTGCCGATGACGGCCGCCGCGCTGGGCGCGGTGCTGCCGCTGACCACGCTGGACAGCAGCACCGAGGATCTGGAGATCGACCCGGGTACGCAGCCGGACACCGAACTCGTGCTGAGCGGCAAGGGGCTGCCCCGGCTGCGCTCCTCCGGGCGGATCGACGGTCGCGGCGACCTGCACGTCCACCTCGACGTGGAGATCCCGACCAAGCTGGACGCCCGGCAGACCGAACTGCTGCGCGAACTGGCCGACCTGCGCGGCGAGGAGCAGCCCGAGCTGGCCACCAACGGCCGGGTCAACGGCGGGCTGTTCTCCCGGCTGAGGTCACGGCACGGCCGGTGACCACCCTGCCGGTGTTTCTGATCGACCGGCTGCCCGAGGGTGACCAGGCGGTGCTCGACGGGCCGGAGGGCCGGCACGCGGCCACCGTGCGGCGACTGCGTGCCGGCGAGCAGTTGGTGCTCTCCGACGGGCACGGTGGCATGGCGCGCTGCGCGGTGGACTCGGCCGAACGTGACCTGGTCCGGCTCACGGTGGCCGAGCGCTGGTCGCAACCGGCGGTGCGGCCCCGGGTGGTGCTCGCCCAGGCGCTGATCAAGGGCGATCGCGGTGAACTCGCGGTCGAGCTGGCCACCGAGGCCGGCGTCGACGTGGTGCTGCCCTGGCGGGCGGCCCGGTGCGTGGCGCGGTGGGACGACGGGCCGCGGGGCGACAAGGCGTTGGCGCGTTGGCGCAGCACGGCCCGGGAGGCGGCCAAGCAGGCCCGCCGGGCCTGGCTGCCCGAGGTGGGCGATCCGGTGGACACCGACGCCCTGGCGAAGGTGGTCACCTCGGCGGCGGGGGCCTTGGTGCTGCACGAGTCCGCGCAGCGCGGGCTGGCCGGGATTCCGTTGCCGAGCAACGGGGATCTGGTGGTGGTGGTCGGCCCGGAGGGCGGCATCACCGACGCCGAACTGGAGACGCTGGCCGCCGCCGGGGCGGTGCCGGTGCGGCTCGGGCCGACCGTGTTGCGGGCGTCCACCGCGGGCGCGGTGGCCCTGGGCGCGCTCGGCGCACTGACCGCGCGGTGGGGCTGAGCTGTTTCGCGTGTGTGTCCGGCCACGTTTCACCCGATCGGCCGGCCATTTTGGTGAATCGTTTGGTCGGTTGGTGGCGCATTGACCGACCAACGAGCTACGCTTTTTTTGAAGGGCCACGACCGGGTGAATAGCAACAGGCCTCGGTCACGCCCTGATGGACCCGCCGGACACCTCCCCCCTCGGTCCGGCGTCTGCTGCGTCGCGGTGGAGTGACCCCCAGATTCCACCGCGACGCAGCTCCTTGTCCGAGCCGGGGTCGTGCCCGGACCGGCCCGGCCGGCGATTCGCTAGCCTGCGAGCCATGAGTGAGTCGGACTGCCTGTTCTGCAAGATCGTCGCCGGCACGATCCCGGCCACCGTCGTGCACCGCACGGACCACACGGTGGCCTTCCGCGACATCAATCCCCAGGCGAAGACCCACGTGCTGGTGGTGCCCACCGAGCACTACGAGGACGCGGCCGCCCTCGCTGCCGGCTCGCCCGAACTGCTCGCCGAACTGCACACCGCCGGGGCCGAGGTGGCGAAGTCGGAGGGCATCGAGCAGAGCGGTTACCGATTCGTGTTCAACACCGGTCCGGACGCCGGCCGCACCGTGTTCCACGCCCACCTGCACGTCCTGGGCGGGGAGCAGCTCGGACTGTTCGGTCGGCCGCACCCGGCGAGCTGACCGGGTCACGGTTCTCAGCTGCGCGCTGTCGGTCCGGGCGACTAACATCAAGGCGTTCGGCACGAACCTTTTGAGACAGTTCCAGACAGCGCATACGCGCAGGAAGTAGGCCCGAGAGCACGTGGCCGGCACCGCACAGGGTGGAGCTGCACGATCCGCACAGCCACGATCGGCAACCACCACACCAGCCCCCAGCCGGGGCGGCGATGGTTCTGCACAGACAGGGGCGACCGGAAACGGTGCCGGAACTGCATCCTCGCGGTTTACCGTGCCGGACAGTGCCGTGCTCACCCTGCTCGGATCGCGGGACGAGAATCTCCGCGCCGCCGAGAACCTGCTCGCCGCCGATGTGCACGTTCGCGGCAATGAGGTGACGTTGTCCGGTTCGCCGGCCGACATCGCGTTCGCCGAGCGGGTGTTCACCGAACTCGTCACCCTGGCCCAGCGCGGCCAGCAGGTCGGCACCGACACGGTGCGGCGCACGGTGTCGATGTTGTCCACCGGGGACGCGGAGTCCCCGGCCGAGGTGCTCAGCCTGGACATCCTGTCCCGGCGCGGAAAGACCATCCGCCCGAAGACGTTGAACCAGAAGCACTACGTGGACGCGATCGACGAGCACACCATCGTCTTCGGCATCGGCCCGGCCGGCACCGGCAAGACCTATCTGGCAATGGCCAAGGCCGTGCAGGCGTTGCAGGCCAAGCAGGTCAACCGGATCATCCTGACCCGCCCCGCGGTCGAGGCGGGCGAGCGGCTGGGCTACCTGCCCGGCACCCTGTACGAGAAGATCGATCCGTACCTGCGGCCGCTCTACGACGCGCTGCACGACATGATCGACCCGGAGTCGGTGCCCCGGCTGACCCAGGCCGGCACGATCGAGGTCGCGCCGCTGGCCTACATGCGTGGCCGCACGCTCAACGACGCGTTCATCATCCTGGACGAGGCGCAGAACACCACGCCGGAACAGATGAAGATGTTCCTGACCCGGTTGGGCTTCGGGTCGAAGATCGTGGTCACCGGCGACATCACCCAGATCGACCTGCCGGACGGGCAGCGCAGCGGGCTGCGGATCGTCCGGGAGATCCTCGGCGGCGTGGACGACGTGCACTTCTCGACGCTGACCAGCCACGACGTGGTACGCCACCGGCTGGTCGGCGACATCGTGGACGCCTACGACCGCTGGCACGCCCGGCAGGACGCGATCGAGCCGGCCGGCGACGCCCGCTCGGCCGGTCACCGGCGGGGTCGGTGACGCGCGGATGAGCATCGAGATCGCCAACGAGTCGTCGGTCGGGGTGGACGAGACCTCGATCGTCGCCGCCGCCCGGTTCGCGCTCGACCGGATGGGCGTCAGCCCGCTCGCCGAGCTGTCGGTGCTGCTGGTCGAGCTGGACGTGATGTCCGACCTGCACGAGCGGTGGATGGACCTGGAAGGGCCCACCGACGTGATGTCCTTCCCGATGGACGAGCTGGACTCGGCGCGCAGGCCCGACGCCGCCGACATGGGACCGGCGTTGCTCGGCGACATCGTGCTGTGCCCGGCGTTCGCCAAGGAACAGGCACGCAAGGCCGGCCACAGCCTGCTCGACGAACTGCACCTGCTCACCGTGCACGGCGTGCTGCACCTGCTCGGCTACGACCACGCCGAGCCGGCCGAGGAGCGGGAGATGTTCACCCTCCAGCGGCGCATCCTCACCGACTTCCACACCGCCCGTGCCGAGGCGGCCCGGCTCGCGGTGCAGCGCACCGCCGATGACCGGGTGCTCGGCGTGGTCGGCCTGGACCGGGCGGTGGCCGCCCTGGCGGAGGGTGACGTGCCGGTGGCCGGGCCCGAGGAGCCGGGGCCGGCCGACAACCAGCCGACGGCATAGGCGCGCTGGTCAGGGCTGGGGTTCACCCGTGACAGCAAGTGTGGCCGGTTCGGCGCTGCTGCTCGTGCTCGCGCTGGTCGGCGTGCTCGCCGCCGGCGTGTTCGCGTGCGCGGACGCCGCCATCGGCACCGTGTCCAGGGCGCGGGTCGCCGAACTGGTCCGCGACGGCCGGCTCGGCGCCCGGCAGCTAGCCGTGGTGGTGGCCGACCGACCCCGGCACATCAACCTGCTGCTGCTGTTGCGGCTGGTCTGCGAGCTGACCGCGACGGTGCTGGTGACGGTCGTCTGTCTGCGGCTGCTCGAACCGGACTGGGCGGCGGTGCTGGTCGCCGCGGTGGCCATGGTGGTCGTGTCCTACGTGCTGGTCGGCGTCGGCCCGCGCACGGTCGGCCGGCAGCACCCCTATCGGGTGGGTCTGCTGGTGGCCGGCCTGGTGCGGGCGCTCGGCCTCGTGCTCGGGCCGCTGTCCCGGTTGCTGATCTGGATCGGCAACGCGATCACCCCCGGTCCCGGCTTCCGGACCGGACCGTTCTCCTCCGAGGTCGAGCTGCGCGAGCTGGTCGACCTGGCCGGTGAGCGCGGGGTGGTCGACGAGGGCGAGCGGGAGATGATCCACTCGGTCTTCGAGTTGGGCGGCACGATCGCCCGCGAGGTGATGGTGCCGCGCACCGAGATCGTCTGGATCGAGCGCACCAAGACGATCCGCCAGGCGCTCGCGCTGTCGCTGCGCACCGGGTTCACCCGGCTGCCGGTGATCGACGGCACCGTGGACGACATCGTCGGCGTGGTCAACCTGAAGGACCTGGTGCGCAGCACGCTCGACGAGTCGGGTGCGGCCTCGCCGACGGTCGGCGACCTGATGGGCACGGTCCCGTTCATCCCGGACACCAAGCGGCTGGACGAGCTGCTCAAGGAGATGCAGCGGGACCGGACGCACCTGACGGTGGTCGTCGACGAGTACGGCGGCACCGCAGGCCTGTTGACCATCGAGGACATCCTGGAGGAGATCGTCGGCGAGATCACCGACGAGTCCGACACCGACGAGCGGCCGCCGATCGAACGGCTGGAGACCGGCACGGTCCGGGTCAGTTCCCGGCTGCCGACCGAGGACCTGGCCGAGCTGTTCGGGGTGGAACTCGACGACGACGACGTGGAGACCGTCGGCGGTCTGCTCGCGCAGCGGCTGGGCCGGGTGCCGCTGCCCGGCGCGGAGGCCGAGATCGCCGGGCTGCTGCTGCACGCCCAGGGCGGCAAGGACCGGCGCGGCCGGATGCGGATCACCTCCGTGTTGGTCAGCCCGGTCGAACAGGATTCTGTCGGCGTGGACGCCGACGACGAACGGCAGCGGGAGAGGAGTGCGGATCGTGGCTGAGCTGGGTTCGCTGGACGCCGAGGACACCAAGATCGTGACCCTCGCGCGCTCGGTGCGGGCACGCACCGGTGCGGCGGAGGGGGCGGCGGTGCGGGACACCGACGGCCGGACCTACGCGGCGAGCACGGTCGAACTGCCCTCACTGCGGCTGACCGCGCTGCAGGCGGCGGTGGCCGCGGCGGTGGCCAGCGGGGCCGAGGGCCTTGAGGCGGCGGCCGTGGTGACCGAATCCGACGCGCTCGCGGCCGACTCGGTGGCCGCGGTGCGGGACCTCGGTGCCGCGGCACCGGTGTTCCGGGCCGATCCGGCCGGCAACGTGCTCGCTCGTGACCTGCCGTGACGGACTTGTCACCCGGGGCGGCCGGTGTCCGTGCCCTGGATCGGTCAGACGATCCGGCGACGGGACAATAGCCCGGTGACTGCCACAGAAAAGGGACATCGATCCGGGTTCGCGTGCTTCGTGGGGCGACCGAACGCCGGCAAGTCCACGCTGACCAACGCGCTGGTCGGCAGCAAGGTGGCGATCACCTCGGACAAGCCGCAAACCACCCGGCACACCATCCGCGGCATCGTGCACCGACCCGACGCGCAGCTGATCATCGTGGACACCCCGGGCCTGCACCGGCCGCGGACCCTGCTCGGCCAGCGGCTCAACGACCTGGTCATGCAGACGCTGGCCGAGGTGGATCTGATCGGCCTGTGCGTGCCGGCCGACGAGAAGGTCGGCCCCGGCGACAAGTTCATCGCCGCCGAACTGGCCAAGGTCGCCCGGCGCACGCCGGTGTTCGGGATCGTGACCAAGACCGACCTGGTCCCGGCCGAGCGGGTGGCCGAGCAACTGCTCGCGCTGCAGAACGTGCTCGAGTTCGCCGAACTGGTGCCGGTCTCCGCGGTGGACGGCTACCAGGTCGGCCTGCTGACAGATCTGCTGGTCAACAAGCTGCCGGCCGGTCCGCCGCTGTATCCCGACGGCGACCTGACCGACGAGCCGGAGACCACACTGGTGGCCGAGTTGATCAGGGAGGCGGCGCTGGAAGGCGTGCGCGACGAGCTGCCGCACTCGATCGCCGTCACGGTCGAGGAGATGCGCCCACGTGAGGGACGCGACGACCTTGTTGATGTATACGCAGAGTTGTATGTCGAACGTTCCAGCCAGAAGGCGATCGTGCTGGGACACCGCGGTGAGCGGCTGAAACGCGTCGGGACGACGGCGCGACAGCACATCGAGGCACTGCTCGGCAGCAAGGTCTATCTTGACCTGCACATCAAGGTAGCCAAGGATTGGCAGCGTGATCCGAAACAGCTGCGCAAACTGGGTTTCTGACTGAATACCGTTTCGGGTTACTTTCCCGGTTCCAACCTCGGACTGTCACCACGCACGCTAACGTCCAATGAGACTGAGCAGGTGACGCGCAGTGTGAGATGCCCGGCGCACGTGAGAGAGAGGCCGTCGTGACGTATCCGCCGCAGCAGCCAGGGCCGTACGACCCGCAGGGGACTGGTGGTTACCAGCAGCCCGGCGGGTTCCCGCAGCAGCCCGGTGGCTACCCCCAACCCGGCGGCTATCAGCAGCCCGGCACCGGTGGTTTCCAGCAGCCCGGCAGTGGTGGTTTCCAGCAGCCTGGTGAGATCCCGCAGCCCGGCGAGATCCCCCAGCCCGGCGGCTATCAGCAGCCCGGCACGGGCGGTTTCCAGCAGCCCGGTGGCTACCCCGGACAGCCTGGCGGCTATCAGCAGCCCGGCACCGGTGGTTTCCAGCAGCCCTACCAGCAGACCGGCGCCTTCGGCTACCCCGGTGGTGGCTTCCCGCCGCCGAAGAAGAAGTCGGCGATGCCGTGGATTCTCACCGGTGGCGGCGTGGTTGTCATCGGCGTGGTAGTGGTGTTGCTGTTCGTGTTCGGCGTGTTCGGTGGCGGCACCAGTGCCAACACCAGCGACCCGAAGAGCGTCGCGCAGGCCTTCGTGAACGCGTGGAACAACAAGGACTCGGCAGCGCTCCAGAAGCTGCTGTGTGCCGGCTCGGTGCCCACCGGGTCCGGGTCCGGCGCGACCGGCGTCCAGGTGCCGACGCAGCAGGAGAACATCAACGCGGTGCTGGACGGCGACCCGGTGGTCACCGGGACCACGGCCATCGCCAAGGCGAAGGTCACCCTGAACGGCTCCACCTCGGAGTGGACCGGCAAGCTGCTCAACAACGGCGGCACCTGGTGCGTGAACGGCTTCCCGACGCCGGACAACGGCTCATTGGGCAGCGGCGGCAGTGGCGGCGGTGGGGACAGCACCGCGCCGGAGAGCAGCGGCTCGGACTCGACCGACGAATCCAGCCCCTCCAGCAGTGATGGCTCCTCCAGCGGCGACGGCGGCGGCGCCGACTTCAGCAACACGGTGGCCGGTGACTGCCTCTCCGGTGACCCGGACGACGTGAACAGCTTCGCGCCGACCGACTGCTCCGGCGGTCAGGCCACGATGAAGGTCCTGGGTGTGCTGCCGGACGCGAGCAAGACCACCTACGACCAGTCCGACGGTGGCTGCAGCGACTGGCCCGACACGGACAAGATCTTCTGGAACGGCCAGACCGAAGACCTCGGCACCATCTTCTGCCTGCAGAAACTCGGCAGCTGACGCGGTAGATGCGGACTCGGCGGGCGATCTTCCAAGGTCGCCCGCCGTTCTGTGTCCGCTCGACTCACCGGATAGTCCCGTTCTGTCCTCATCGGAATGTTTGCTGCGGTACGCTCCGCCCGCACGTGGTCGATCGACTGCTCCGGAAATGTCGGCGACCCCTGTTAGCAGCCGGGTGAAGTGGCCCACGGTGCTCGGTCAGAACGTCTCTGGAGGAACCTCGTCGTGACCAACCCCTACGGCCAGTCCCCGTACGGTCAGCAGCCCACTCCCGGCTACGGCCAGCCCACTCCCGGCTACGGCCAGCCGACCCCGGGTTACGGCCAACCCCAGCCTGGCTTCGGTCAGCCGACGCCCGGTTACGGCCAGCCGGTCTATGGCGCTCCCGCCGCCTACGGCCAGCCGCAGCAGCCTGGTTTCGGTGCTCCCGGCGCGACCGGGGACATCAGCACGATCCCCGACTACAAGGGCTGGGCGATCGGCTGCATTTTCCTCTTCTGGATCATCGCGATCTTCGCGATCATGAAGTCCAACGAGGTCAACACGTACAAGATGCAGGGCAACTACCTGATGGCCCAGCAGTCGTCGGCCAGCACGAAGAACCTGTGCCTGATCGCGACGATCATCGGTGCGGCGGGCTGGGTCTTCGGGATCTTGTTCCTCATCATCGGGCTTGCCGCTGCGTCGTCCGTCTCGACCTATCCGTACTGAGCGACCGGCCGGCCCTGACCGGCCCGGTGCGTCGGACCTTCGTGGGACGATGAGGGTATGAGCCTGTACCGCGACACCGGAGTGGTGTTGCGCGTGCACAAGCTGGGTGAGGCGGACCGCATCGTCACGCTGATCACCCGGAAGCACGGCAAAGTACGCGCGGTGGCCAAGGGCGTGCGCCGGACCAAGTCGCGGTTCGGTGCCCGGCTGGAGCCGTTCGGCCACGTCGACGTGCAGTTCTACACGGGCCGCACGCTCGACGTGATCACCCAGGTGGAGACGGTCGACGCGTTCGGCATCGGCCTGGTCGGCGACTACGGCCGGTACACCGCGGGCTGCGCGGTGCTGGAGACCGCCGACCGGCTGACCGCCGAGGAGGGCGAGCCCGCGCTGCGGCTCTACCTGCTGGTCGCCGGCGCGATCCGCGCCCTGGCCGGCGGGGAGCGTGATCCCTCCCTGGTGCTGGACGCCTTCCTGTTGCGGGCGATGGCGTACGCGGGCTGGTCGCCGGCGATCACCGAGTGCGCCCGCTGTGCCGAGCCCGGACCGCACCGGGCGTTCAGCGTGCCGGCCGGTGGCTCGGTCTGCGCACGCTGCCGGCCGACTGGATCGGGCAGTCCGGCGCTGGAGACGCTCGGGCTGCTCGATGCGCTGTTGCAGGGGGACTGGCCGGTGGCCGAGGCCGCCGGAGCCGCGCCTCGACGGGAGGCCAGCGGGCTGGTCGCCGCGTTGTTGCAGTGGCACCTGGAACGGCAGCTGCGCTCGTTGCCACTGGTGGAACGTCGCGCTCCGGCCGCCCGCGCGGTGCCGGCCGAAGACCACTCCGAGCCGATCGGGCCGATCGGCTAGCGACTAAGGTCGCTGCGTCGGCGCTGACGCCAGGCATTTGCGGACGGGTCGCGTGTCCTTGTCCGATCACGCATCCGGTCCCTGAGGGAGGAACCGAGTACATGTTGACCAACCGGCGCCGTGGTGCCGTTGCCGCGCGGACCACACCGGTTCGGCCACCCGATCCGCACCCGTCCGGCGCCCGCCCCCCGGCCATCCCGGCCGAACTGGTGCCGCAGCACGTGGCGATCGTGATGGATGGCAACGGCCGTTGGGCCAACCAGCAGGGCCTACCCCGGATCGAGGGTCACAAGCGCGGTGAGGCGGTCGTGCTGGACGTGGCCAGGGGCGCCATCGAGCTGGGCGTGAAGTGGTTGTCGCTGTTCGCCTTCTCCACCGAGAACTGGAAGCGCAGTCCGGACGAGGTCCGCTTCCTGATGGGCTTCAACCGGGACGTGATCCACCGTCGGGTGGACGAGCTGGACTCACTCGGCGTGCGGGTGCGCTGGGCCGGCCGGCAGCCCCGGCTGTGGCGCAGTGTGGTGAACGAGCTGCGGATCGCCGAGGAGCGCACCAAGGGCAACGACGTGCTCAACTTCACCATGTGTGTCAACTACGGCGGTCGCGCCGAGGTCGGTGACGCGGCCCGGCAGATCGCGCAGTTGGTCGCTGCCGGCAAGCTCAATCCGGACAAGGTCGACGAACGGACCGTCGCCCGATACCTGTACCAATCCGACATGCCCGATGTCGACCTGTTCATCCGGCCCTCCGGCGAGCAGCGGACCTCGAACTTCATGCTCTGGCAGTCCGCCTACGCCGAGCTGGTGTTCCAGGACATCCTGTGGCCCGACTTCGACCGCCGGGACCTGTGGCGGGCGTGCGAGAACTACGCCCGCCGGGACCGCCGGTTCGGCGCCGCCGTCGACGCGGCGGCCGCGGCTGCCGCAGCGCAGGCTGAGCAGGAGGCCGAGCTGGCGGCGGACCAGCTGGTCGAGCAGCACGCCGACGTGCAGGAATCGCGCCGATGAGTTCCAGTGAGGCGAGCACGACCGCCGCGCTGCTCACCTCGGCGCGGACCGCGTTGGAGCGGTACCAGGAGGTGCACGTCGACGACGACGGCGCGCTGACCTTCCGGCACAACGAGATCCCGTGTGCCGTGCAGGCCATCCAACTGGCCGAGGGCCTGACCGTGCTCAGTCTGACCTGCGTGGTGGCCTGGGATCTGCCCGAGTCGCCCAACCTGGCGTCCTCGGCCGCCGAGCGGGCCGGCCAGGGACTGTTCGGCACGCTCGGAGTGATCCACACCGACCGGGGCATGGACGTGACCCTGCGCTACGCCTTTCCGGCCGAAGGACTGGCCATCGCCGCGCTGGGCACGCTGTTGATGCTCGTGGTGTCCACGGCGTCGCAGCTGCGCGTCGAACTGCTCGCCGACACCGGCGACCGCTAGGCATGTTTCCGCGGTTCCCTGCCGGCTGTGTGGCGTCCGGTCGACGGCTGGCATCAACTGGATGACGACGGTCGACGAACTGGCGACCGAGCCGGCCGCGCCACGACGCCGACGGGTCACTTCGCTGGAAGTGCTGTGCGCGGTGCTGGTGCTCGCGGTGGCGGTGCAGAGCTGGCTGGGGCGGGTGCTCGACGTGCCGGCACTGCGGACCGGAGCGACGGTGTTCGTCGCGATCTGCGTGCAGGCCATGCCCTTCCTCGTGCTCGGCGTGCTGATCAGCGGTGCTATCGCGGCGTTCGTGCCGGCCCGGCTGCTGCGTCGGGTACTGCCGCGCAACACCACGCTTGCCGTCGGGGTGGCCGGCCTGGCCGGGGCGGCGCTGCCCGGCTGTGAGTGTGCGTCGGTGCCGGTTGCCCGGCGGTTGATGCAGCAGGGCGTGCCGCCGGCCGTGGCGGTGACGTTCCTGCTGGCCGCGCCGGCGATCAATCCGGTGGTGCTGGTCGCGACCGCGGTGGCGTTTCCGACCGCGCCGCGGATGGTGCTGGCCCGGCTGCTGGCTTCGCTGCTGACCGCGGTGGTGATGGGCCTGGTGTGGGCGCGGTCGGGACGGCCGGAGTGGATCGCCGAGCGGGCCCTGCGTGCGCTGCCGGCGGTGCGTGGTGGATCGAGATGGGCGGTGTTCACCGAGACCGCGCGGGGCGATCTTGCCGACGCGGGTGGGTTTCTGGTGATCGGCGGGCTCACCGCGGCCACGCTCACCGTGCTCGTCCCGGCGTCCTGGTACGGCGCGGTCGATCGGAACGGGCTGCTCGCCATCCCGGTGCTGGCGGTGCTCGCGGTGGTGCTCGCCGTGTGCAGTGAGGCCGACGCGTTCGTGGCCGCGTCGCTCTCGGCGTTGCCGCTGTTGCCCCGGCTGGTGTTCCTGGTGGTCGGTCCGGCGGTGGACGTGAAGCTGATCGCGCTGCACGTGGGCACCTTCGGCCGGGCGTTCGCGGTCCGGTTCGTGCCGGCGGCGTTCGTGATCGCGGTGGGCTGCGCGGTGCTCGTCGGGCTGTGCGTGTTCGGCGGTTACCGGTGAGCGCGGTGCGCCGGGAGACCGCGAACATCCTGCTGGTGCTGGTCGGGGGCGCGCTGCTGAAGATCACCATGAACGGCACGTACCTGCGCTACGTCAAGCCGACGGCGAAGCCCTGGGTGCTGGTCGCCGGGGTGGTGATGATCGTGCTCGCCGTCGGGTCGATCGCCGGTGACATCCGGGCCGGCCGGGCCGGTCGGCGGACCCAGGACCATGAGCAGGACCACGACCATGGCCACCAGCACGGCTCGCGATCGGTGCTGCTGTTGGTGCTGCCGGTCCTGGCGATCTTCCTGATCGCGCCGCCCGCGCTCGGCGCGGATTCGGTGACCCGCGCGGACAGCCGGTCGGCCGTGGCGCCGGTCGAGCAGGCGAGCTTTCCGCCGCTGCCCGCCGGCCGGGCGGTGCCGATCGGCCTGAGCGACTTCATCACCCGCAGCGTCTGGGACTCGACCAACTCGCTGACCGACCGGACCGTGCGGCTGACCGGGTTCGTCGTGCACGACAACGGCGCGCTCTACCTGGCTCGGCTGGTGATCAGCTGCTGCGCTGCCGACGCGACGCCGATGAAGGTCGCCCTGGCCGGGGGCGCGGCCGGCGGGGCCGCGGACAACCAGTGGCTTGAGGTCACCGGGGTGCTGCGGCCCGGTTCGGCCACCCAGGCCAACGGCTACACGCCGACCGTCTCGGTGGTCTCGGTGACCGAGATCCCCGCTCCGGCTGATCCCTACGAGTACTGAACGAGTACTGAGCGGTCAGGACGGGTCGGCCAGCCGACGGCCGGCCGCGGTGCAGTCCGCGCACGTGCCGAAGACCTCGACGGTGTGGCTGACCTCGGAGAAGCCGTGCTCGGCGGCGACCCGGTTGGCCCACGACTCGACGGCCGGTCCTTCGACCTCCACCGCGCTGCCGCAGTGCCGGCAGACCAGGTGATGGTGATGGTGGCTGGAGCAGTGCCGGTAGATGGCTTCGCCGGAGCCGGTGCGCAGCACGTCGACCTCACCGGCGTCCGACAACGACTGCAGGGTGCGGTACACGGTGGTCAGGCCGATGCCCTCGCCGCGCTTGCGTAGCTCCTCGTGCAGTTCCTGGGCGGAACGGAAGTCGTCGAGTTGGTCGAGCAGCTTGGCGATGGCCGCGCGCTGCCGGGTAGCCCGTTGGCCGGGGACTGCCGCCGTCTTGTCCAGCTCGGTCGTGCCTGCGTCTCGCTGGGTCACGGTCGGTTCCTCCGGTCGGCGTCCGCGCCTTCCGCGGCGTGCGTCACGGCGTCCAGCACGATGTGCGCCAGGTGCTCGTCGACCAGCCGGTACACGACCTCCCGGCCGTGCCGCTCGCCGGCGACCACCCCGGCGGACTTGAGCACCCGCAGGTGTTGGCTGACCAGCGGCTGGGTAACCCCGACGGAGACGACCAGTTCGTGCACGCAGCGCGGGGCCTCCCGCAGTTGGAGCACGATCGCGATCCGTACCGGCGCGGCGAGCGCGCGCAGCAGATCACCCGCGGCGGCCAGGGTGTGCGCGGGATGCGCCTCGGCCGCGGCGATCTCAAGCCGGTCGGTGGCGTGGTCGTGGTCGTCGGTGACGCCCGGCAACCCGGTGGGTGCGGCCTCGGCGCTCACGGGCCGACACCGTCCTTTCGATGGTCTCCAGCACTGGCTGTCGACCGGTCCGGCCGGTCGACCTGTCCGTGCCATCCTATGCGGTCGTCCGGGGTGCGCGGCCGGTGAAGTGCTAGTGCAGGACGCTGATCGAGATCCCGACCAGGATCGCCACCACGAGCACGCGCAGCGCCCGGTCGGCCGGCTTCAGCACCGACCACGTCCCGGCCAGCAGGACGACCACACCCAGGGCGAGCAGGTCCAGCAGCAGCGCGCCGACCGCGCCGCGCAGCCACACCCCGAGGCCGAACACGACCAGCACCACCACGAAGGCGACGACGGGCGGAACCTTGGCCAACGGGCCGGAGCCCGGCAACAGAGGACTCCGGCTGGAGCGGCGCGGCCGCATGACATTCCTCCTCGACGGTCGGCACACCGGCCGACCCGGTCCCGGGACGCTGGACAACGACGGTACGCGCGCCCTCCGGTGCCCCTGCCGGCGCGTATCCTGGCCAGGTGCGGGGACGGGGGTTATCCCGTTGTCATCGGCGGCGTGCGCCCGGCTACCCTGGCAGTCTCAACCACTCGCAATGACGTCGTCGCGTAGTTGCGTTGCCATCAGGTCATTGTTCAACCGTATGGAGTGTCCGTGCCCGCCGACCGTATTGATACCGTCGTCAGTCTTTGTAAGCGTCGTGGTTTCGTGTACCCGTCCGGGGAGATCTACGGCGGTACGAAGTCGGCGTGGGACTACGGTCCGCTCGGCGTCGAGCTCAAGGACAACATCAAGCGGCAGTGGTGGAAATACATGGTCCAGAGCCGCGACGATGTCGTCGGGCTGGACTCGTCGGTGATTCTGCCGCGTGAGGTGTGGGTGGCCTCCGGGCACGTCGAGGCGTTCGTCGACCCGCTGGTCGAGTGCAACTCCTGCCACCGCCGGTTCCGGGCCGACCAGCTGGCCGAGGAGTACGCGGAGCGCTCCGGCAAGGCCGTGCGCGAGGACGACCTGTCCGACGTGCCGTGCCCGAACTGTGGCACCCGCGGCCAGTACACCGAGCCGAAGATGTTCAACGGCCTGCTCAAGACGTACCTCGGACCGGTCGAGTCCGACGAGGGCCTGCACTACCTGCGGCCGGAGACGGCGCAGGGCATCTTCATCAACTTCCTGAACGTGCAGACCACTTCCCGGCGCAAGCCGCCGTTCGGCATCGGCCAGGTCGGCAAGTCCTTCCGCAACGAGATCACCCCCGGCAACTTCATCTTCCGTACCCGCGAGTTCGAGCAGATGGAGATGGAGTTCTTCGTCGAGCCGGGCACGGACGAGGAGTGGCACCAGTACTGGATCGACGAGCGCACCCGGTGGTACACCAACCTGGGGATCAAGGCCGACAACCTGCGGCACTTCGAGCACCCCAAGGAAAAGCTGTCGCACTACTCCAAGCGCACCGTCGACGTCGAGTACCGGTTCCAGTTCGCCGGCCAGGAGTGGGGCGAGCTGGAGGGCATCGCCAATCGGACCGACTTCGACCTCACCACGCACTCCAATCACTCGGGCATCGACCTGTCCTACTTCGACCAGGCCAGTGGCACCCGGTACCGCCCGTTCGTGATCGAGCCCGCGGCCGGTGTCGGCCGGCCGATGATGGCCTTCCTGCTGGACGCCTACACCGAGGACCAGGCGCCCAACGCGAAGGGCGGGGTGGACACCCGGGTGGTGCTCAAGCTGGACCGCAGGCTCGCGCCGGTGAAGGCGGCCGTGCTGCCGCTGTCCCGCAACGCCGACCTGTCGCCGAAGGCCAAGGACCTGGCCGCGCAGCTGCGCAAGTCCTGGAACGTCGACTTCGACGACGCCGGTGCGATCGGCCGCCGGTACCGTCGGCAGGACGAGATCGGTACGCCGTTCTGCGTGACCGTCGACTTCGAGTCGTTGACCGACCAGGCGGTGACCATCCGCGAGCGGGACACGATGAGCCAGGAGCGGGTCGCCCTGGACCAGGTTGAGTCCTACCTGGCGGCGCGACTGCTCGGCTGCTAACGGCAGCAGCGCGGTCAGGACGGCATCTAGGTCCGGGTCGGTGCCTGCGCGGCGGTAGACCTCGGCGGCGGCCTGGTGGAAGCCGCCGGGGAGGCCGTCGGCGGTCATCGCCGCG
>DATATV010000091.1:0-1553 GCA_036268615.1 Pseudonocardiaceae bacterium | reverse complement strand
AGTTCCTGACCTGCCAGTTCGAGGCGGCGCCACGCTCGGTCGGCGTGTTGGCGTCGGTGGCCTCGGACAACGGCAGGCCGATCGACCAGGACACGTTCGGCTGGCGGGTGCTGGGGGCCCTGACCGACCAGTTGACCACGTGGATCACGCCCGGCCACCGAGCGCCCTACGACGTGCACATCAGGATGGCCGCCACCGCGGACAGCAACTGACGGGCTCAGCGCGCCGCTCTGCCCTCCGAATCGTCGTCGATCGGGCCCCTGGCCCGGCGGGCCAGGGGCACCGCGAACCAGAGCATGCCGAACAGCAGTGCCGCGCAGCCCGCTATCACGACCGCGAGCACGATACCGGCCACGGCGTCCACCACCAGCAGGATGACGCCCGTCATCGCGGCGGCGAGCGACGCGAGGCCGACGAGCGCGAAACGGTTGCCCCAGTACAGGATCTCCTCCCGGCGACCCTTCCGGAAGTACAGCCGGTGCCACGCGGCGGGCGCCATCAGCAGCGCGGCCGACGCGGTGGCCAGCACGATGGTGGTGATCAACGTGCCGCGCTCGAACGCCGACGCACTGGCGAACCGGTTGGTGAACGCGACGGACAGCAGGAACGCGAACAGGATCTGCACGCCGGCCTGCGCCACGCGCAACTCCTGGAGCAGTTCGGCCATGTTCCTGCTCAGCCTGGCCTGCTCCGACTCGTCGGGCTTGTCGCCGACCTCCTCCATCAGGGCAGCCTAGGCGTGCTGCTCAGCCTCGGCCGCCTTGCGCAAGCGCTCGCGCTGCGGCACCACCGTGTACTTCGGGTCCTTCGCGGACTCGACGCCGGCATGGAAGATGCCGAAGCGGGTACAGGCCGAACCGGCCAGCAGGGCGGCGCCGCCGAGCACAGCGGCCACCCTGGACCGCCTGCCGAGCACCCCGCCGACCAGCGCGCCGGTCACGGTCAGGATCTCGGCGGCCCGCATCAGCTTGCCCGGGGTTCCGGTGTGCAGCGGTTCGGCCACCATGCCCATCCGGCGTTCCATCCGCTTGGTGGCGACGACGTCCAGCGTGGCGCCGAGCAGTGCGGCCCGCCGGGCGGGCGACGCCTGCGCCACGGGTGCCCCGATCATGCCGAGACCGCCGGCCGCACACGCCGCCGAGCCGACGAACACGAACGGCAGTTCCCGGAAGCCCTCGTGCCAGGTCGGCACGGCGGTGTCCGCGATGAGCACGCCGGTGTAGGCGGCCACGGCCGGTCCGACCAGGCCCGCCGCGACGGTGGCGACCTTGCCGATCCCGGTGAACTTGCCGGTCACCGCGGTGACCGCGGCCAGCCCGGCGGGTCCGCCGTAGGCGCTGAGGATCCACGAGCCGACGCTCATCGGCGAACTCGGCTTGACCACTCGCAGCATGTTTACGAACCGGGAGGGCATGCCGAGGTCGTGCACCAGCGCGTAGGCGGAGCCCGAGAGCGCGACGAGCGCGCCCACCTTGCCGGTCATCGCCAGCGCGGGCCGGTTGGTCAGTTCGGCACCGGCCGCCAGCACCGAGGACGCGCCGGCGAGGCCGCCG
>DATATV010000090.1:0-38808 GCA_036268615.1 Pseudonocardiaceae bacterium | reverse complement strand
GGGTTGTTGGTTGATAGGGTTACGGTGGTTATGGCGGGAGGGAAACGCCCGGTCCCTTTTCGAACCCGGAAGCTAAGCCTCCCTGCGCCGATGGTACTGCACTTGTGAGGGTGTGGGAGAGTAGGACGCCGCCGAACACTTTTTCTAAAAGGGACCTGTGGCGCTGGGCACGGAATAGTGCTCGCCCACAGGTCCCTTTTGGTATGCGTGTTTGGAGGAGAAATGTCCGAGTCGGGGCAGAATGACCGCCGTGAGCGTCAATACGACGCCGGTCGTCCGAACCGCGGGTCCAGTAGCGGTGGCAGCAGTCGTGGCGGCGCAAGCGCCGGCCAGGGTTGGCGCCGCAATGATGAACGTGACAGCCGGGATGGCGGTCGCCGCGAGAGCGGCGGTTACCGAGGCCGTTCCGATGATGGCCGGTCTGGCACCGGCCGCTCCAGTGACCGGTCTTCCGGTGGTTACCAGTCCGACCGTGGTCGAGCAGACAGCCGATCGGACAACCGATCCGGTGGTCGCTACGACGGTGGCCGGCCTGGAGGTGGCCGGTCGGAAGGTGACCGGGACAACCGGGGCCAGGGCTTCAGCGGTCCGCGCCGGGGTGACAACGACCGGTTCGCAGCCAACCGTGGCTCAGGCGGCGGCTCCAGCAGCGGCGGTGGCTACCGCGATCGCGCACCTCGCTCCGATGACCGTCCCGACCGTCGCCCCAGCAGCAGTGGTCGCCCCAGTGGCGCCGGCAGCTGGAACCGCGACGACCGTGGGCCGAGCCGCAGCAGTGACAGCCGTGGCAGTGACAACCGTGGCAGTGACCGGGGCACGGACAACCGTGGCGCCCGCTGGGAGCGCAACGACCGTCCCGATCGGTCGGATCGCCCCCGCTACGGTCGTCCGGATTCCGGTGACCGGGATGATCGCCGTCCGTCCTTCGATCGCGACCGGCAGCCGCGTGGCGGCCAGTCCCGTGATGGCCAGTCCCGTGACGGGCAGCGCAGCTACGGCCAACGCAGTTCCGGCCAGGGTTCGGGTTCTTCGAGTTCCGGGTCCGGTTACGACCGTCGCGACCGGACGGACCGTCCGCGCCGGGACAGCGATGCCAGCAGGCGTACCGGCGGCCCGGGTGAGCGCGGCGCGTTCCGTCCCGGCGGCGAGTACCGCTCGACTGACCGTCCCGACCGTGCCGGCAGCAGCGACCGCGCCAGCAGTCCCCGTAGCAACAGTGACAGCCGTGGCAGTGACAGCCGAAGTAACGACCGTGGCAGTAGTGCCCGTGGTGGCAGCGGTGGCAGCAACGACCGTCGTCAGTCCTGGGACCGCCCCGAGCGTCGGGACAGCGGTTCCGGTGGTGGCCAGCGCAGCTCCTACGGCCAGCGCAACGACCGTGCCGGCAGCAGCGACCGCGGTGACCGTGGTGGTAGCACTGGTTACGCCGGACGTTCCGACCGTGGCAGCGACCGTGGCAACAGTGGCGGCAGCAATGACCGCGGCAGCAATGACCGTTATGACGGCCAGCGCCGCTACGACAAGCCGGCCGACCGCGATCGTGGTGGCTACTCCCCCCGCAGCAGCTCCCAGTCCGACCGGCCCAGCTACCGAGGTGGCGGCAGCCGGGACGACAACCGCAGCCGACCCAGCAGCACCGGCCGCCGCGAAGGCAGCAGCCGGGACAACAGCAGTCGCGACAACAGCTGGTCGGACCGTCCGCGTCGGACCGATGACCGCAGCAGCAGCGACCGCAACAGCAGCAGCGCCCGCAGCGGCTCCGACCGGAGCAGTACCGACCGGAGCAGTACCGACCGCCGTCCCCAGCGGGACCGCTGGGAAGACCGCGGCCGCGACAACCGCAGCAGTGCGGGAAGCAGCAGTGCGGGAAGTCGCGACCGGCGCGACGATCGCCCGGCCCGCTCGTACCGCGACAAGGATCAGCAGCGTCCCGACCGGCCCGTCCGCGAGGACCGCCGGCCCGAGGTCGCAGCCGCGCCGACCCCGGTAGCCGAGACTTCCGAGGCCGAGGTCGTCCAGACGGAGGCCATCGAGACCGAGGCCATCGACACCGAAGGTGTCGAGACCGAAGCTGTCGAAGCCACCACCCCGGTAGCCGCTGAGCAGACCGAGACCGCTCCCCTGGCCGCCGTCGACAGCGCCAACGCCGACAGCGCCCAAACCCATGGCGCCCAAGCCGACAATGCCGAAGCCGCAACAGAAGCCGAGGCCGAACCGGTAGCAGCCGAGCCGGCACAAGCAGCGGCAGCAGCCGACCCGGCAGCGGACGACGCACCGAGCGAGCCCGAGACGCCCAAGTCCGAGCAGACCGAGGCCGAGCAGACCGCGCCTGGGACCGTCGAGACCGACACGGCCGAGACCGAGGACGAGTCGGTGTCGGACGAAGAGGCCGCACCCTACGACCCGTCCCGGCCGCCGGAGCTGCCGGAGGGGGCCGAGTTCCTCGCCCTCGACCCGGAGATCCGCGCCGAGCTGCGCAGCCTGCCCAAGAAGACCGCCGAGCTCGTCGGTCAGCACATCGTCGCCGCCGGCCTGCTGATGGACGACGACCCGGAGATCGCCCTGCGGCACGCCCGGTTCGCCCGGACCAAGGCCGCCCGGATCGGCGCGGTGCGCGAGGCGGCCGGTCTGGCCGCCTACTTCGCCGGCGAGTGGGCCGAGGCCCTGTCCGAACTGCGGGCGGCCCGACGGATGACCAACGGTCCGGGGCACGTCGCGGTGATGGCCGACTGCGAGCGCGCCCTCGAACGACCGGAGCGGGCCCTGGAACTGGCTCGGGAGAGCCAGAAACTGGACCTCGCCCCCGAGGAGGCCGTCGAGTTGCGCATCGTGGCTGCCGGCGCCCGCCGGGACCTCGGCCAGCTGGACGCGGCCGTGGTGGCGTTGCAGGGTCCGGACCTGGACCCGAAGCGCCGCGACCCGTGGAGCGCTCGGCTGTTCTACGCCTACGCCGACAATCTGGCCGCTGCCGGCCGGACCGAGGAAGCCGTGCGCTGGTTCCTCAACGCGGCCGATGCGGACGAGGACGACGAGACGGACGCTCCCGACCGCGCGGTCGAGCTGAGCGAGCGGTAGGTAACCTCCGCACGACCAGCTCAGCCAGCTCATCGGAGGTTGTCCCGTGTCCGAACCGCTGCTCGCCGGGTACGACGCTCTGCTGCTCGACCTGGACGGAACCGTCTACCGGGGCGCCGAGATCGTGGACGGCGCCGCCGAGGCGGTGGCCGCCGCCCACCAGGCGGGGGTCGCCGTCCGATATGTCACCAACAACGCGTCCCGGGGCCCGGAGGCGGTCGCCGAGCAGCTCACCGGGCTCGGCATCCCGGCCAAACCCGACGAGGTGACGACAAGCGCGCAGGCTGCGGTCGGCGTGCTCGCCGACCGGCTCGCGCCGGGTTCCACGGTGCTCGTGGTCGGCGCGGACTCGCTGGCCGACGAGGTGACCAACCGCGGCCTGGTGCCGGTTCGCACGGCTGGTCCGGAGGTCGTCGCCGTGGTCCAGGGCCTGTCCCGGGACGTGGGCTGGCACGAGTTGGCCGAGGCGACCGTGGCCATCCGGGCGGGGGCGCTCTGGGTGGCCTCCAACATGGACCGGACGCTGCCGACCGAGCGCGGCCTGCTGCCGGGCAACGGTGCCCTGGTGGCCGCGGTCCGCGCCGCGACCGATGTCGAACCGCTGGTCGCCGGCAAGCCGGCCCGCCCCCTGATGGACGACTCGATCGCGGCGTCCGACTCGCGCCATCCGCTGGTCGTCGGCGACCGGCTGGACACCGACATCGCCGGCGCCAACGCGGTCGGTGTCGACTCCCTGCTCGTCCTCAGCGGGGTGGCCACCCCCGCCGACCTGCTGGCCGCCGACGAGACGCACCGCCCCACCTACCTCGCCGCCGACCTGAGCGGCGCGCTGCACCCGGCCGATACGCAGCGGTTCACCGAATCCCCGGACTGGTCGGTGCACGTCGTCGACGGCACGCTGCGGCTGACCGCGACCGACCCCGCTGCCGACGGCCCGGCCTCGGCCACCTCTGGCAGCGCGCTGACCGCGCTGCGTGCGCTGTGTGCGGCCTGGTGGCCGCAGGGCACTGGTCCGGTCGGCGTCCGGGCGGAGGGCCCAGCGGCCGAAGCGGCGGTCTCGAAGCTGGGCCTGGCGTCCGAAACGTCCGGCTGAGCACCAGGCTCCGTCGGCCCCGGGCCGGGATCGGCTAGCGTGGTGGCGTGGATGCGTCTCCCCATGCGATTCCCGGCCCACCGCCCGGCGCCGCTGCCGACCAGGGTCGGATCGACACCGTGATCGACGGTGTCCGGCAGGCCGCCGAGCGGGTGGCCGACCTGGACCACCTGCCGCTCCCCGAGCACGTCGTCCGGTTCGACGCGGTGCACGCCACCCTCACCGACGCGCTGTCCAGCATCGACAAGGTCTGATCGATGTCCAGGCGGGCCCGGCTGGATGCCGAACTGGTGCGACGCGGGTTGGCGAAGTCGCGTGGCCATGCGTCCGAACTTGTCGAGGCGGGGCGGGTGCTGGTGCGCGGGACGGTGGCCAGCAAACCGGCCACCGCGGTCGACCTCGACACACCCGTTGTGGTGAAAGAGGATGTCGACGATCCGGGCTGGGCGTCGCGCGGCGCGCACAAGCTGGTCGGCGCGCTGGCCGAGTTCGGCCCGTTGGGTCTTGTTGTTGCCGGTCGGCGCTGTCTTGACGCGGGCGCATCCACTGGTGGCTTCACGGATGTGTTGCTGCGCAACGGAGCCCGGCAGGTGGTCGCCGCCGATGTCGGTCGCGGGCTGCTGGAGTGGCGGCTGCGCACGGATGAGCGGGTGGTCGTCAAGGACCGCACCAACGTCCGGCACCTCACCCCCGAGCAGATCGACGGCCTGGTCGACCTCGTCGTGTCCGACCTGTCGTTCATCTCGTTGGGACTGGTGTTGCCGGCGCTGGTGTCCTGTGTCGTCGAGGATGGTGACCTGGTGCTGATGGTGAAGCCGCAGTTCGAGGTCGGCAAACAGCGGGTCGGCTCCGGCGGCGTGGTCCGCGACCCCGAGTACCGGGTGGCCGCGGTCGTCGACGTGATCGCCGAGGCGGCCGAACTCGGCTTGCGTGCGCACGGTGTGGTGGCCAGCCCGCTGCCCGGACCCTCGGGCAACGTCGAGTATTTCGTCTGGTTCCGGCGGGGCGCCGCGCTGCCGGTCGAGCAGACCGCCGAAGTCGTGCGGAGTGCGGTAGCGAAAGGCCCACAATGACCCGCGAAGTGCTGCTTGTGGCGGATACCCGCAGGCCGGCCAACCTGGACACGGCGGAGAAGGTGGCCGGCTGGTTCACCTCGGCCGGCGTCGCGCTGCGGGTGCTGGACGACGAGGCCGCCGATCTGGCCTCCGCGTACCCGAACACGGTGGTCGCCTGCGGCCCGGCGGCCGCGGCCGGCACCGAGCTGGTGTTCGTGCTGGGCGGCGACGGCACACTGTTGCGTGCCGCGGAACTGGCTCGGCCGGTCGGCGTGCCGGTGCTGGGTGTCAACCTGGGTCGGGTCGGCTTCCTGGCCGAGGCCGACTCGGACAAGCTGGAAGAGGCCGTTTCCCTTGTCGTGGCGCAGGAATACCAGGTCGAGGACCGGATGACGGTGGATGTCACCGCCTCCCTGCACGGCGAACTGATCGCCCGCACCTGGGCGCTCAACGAGGCAAGCGTGGAAAAGGGCATCCGGGAACGCATCCTGGACGTGCGGATCGAGGTGGACGGGCGGCCGGTCTCCTCGTTCGGCTGCGACGGCGTGTTGTGTTCCACACCCACCGGTTCGACCGCCTACGCGTTCTCCTCCGGCGGTCCGGTGATCTGGCCGGAGGTGCGGGCGCTGCTGGTGGTGCCGAGCAACGCGCACGCCATGTTCGCCCGGCCGTTGGTGGTCTCGCCGAACTCGCGGGTCGCCTTCGAGGTGCATCCTGATGGTCATCCGGCGGTGCTGACCTGCGACGGACGGCGGATCTTCGAACTGCCGCCGGGTGCCCGGGTCGAGGTGGCCGGCGGCGAGGTGCCGGTCCGGTTGGTCCGGTTGTGGGCGGGCACGTTCACCGACCGGCTGGTGCGCAAGTTCGAGTTGCCGGTGAACGGGTGGCGCAACCGGCCGGCCGAGCCGTAGAGACATGAAACACCCGGCGGGATCTCCTGCTGGAGTGTCGGTCCGGCCAGTAGGGTTTGGGTCGTGCTGGCCGAGATGAGCATCTCCGGCCTCGGGGTCATCGACGAGGCCATCCTGGAACTACATCCTGGCTTCACCGTCCTCACCGGTGAGACCGGCGCCGGCAAGACCATGGTGGTCACCGGCTTGCACCTGTTGTCAGGTGGCAGAGCGGAGGCGTCGCGGGTACGCAGCGGCGCCCAGCGGGCCGTGGTCGAGGGCCGGTTCGCGCTCGCGCCGAAGTCGGCGGCGCGCGAGCTCGCGGTGTCGGCCGGGGCGGAACCGGACGAGGACGGCAGCCTGATCGCGCTGCGCACGGTCGGCGAGGACGGCCGGTCGCGGGCGCACCTGGGCGGCCGGTCGGTGCCGGTCGGCGTGCTGAGTGAACTGGCCGAACACCTGCTGGCCGTGCACGGCCAGAACGACCAACTCCGGCTGACCCAGCCCGCCGAGCAGCGGGCCGTGCTGGACCGGTTCGCCGGCACGCCGGTGACCGGTCCGCTGACGCGGTACCGCGAGCTGCGCGAGGAGTGGCTGCGGGTGGTCAGCGAGCTGGCCGAGCGCACCGAGCGGTCCCGGGAGATGGCCCGCGAGGCCGACCTGCTGCGGCACGGCCTGACCGAGATCGCCACGGTCGCGCCGAAGCCCGGCGAGGACACCGATCTGGTGGACGAGGCGCGCCGGCTGGCCGACGTGGACCAGCTTCGGCTGGTGGCCAGCGCGGTGCAGTTCGCGGTCAGCGGTTCGGCCGAGGGCGATGCGGACACACCGGGCGCGTTGGGGCTGGTCACCGAGGCCAGTCGGCAGTTGACCACGGTGGACGACCCCCGGCTGCGCGATCTGGGCCCGCGGCTGGCCGAGGCGTCCGTGCTGCTGGTCGACGTGGGTGCCGAGATCGGCAGCTACCTGGACGGCCTTGAGGCCGATCCGGCGCGGCTGGAGCAGGTGCTCGCGCGTCAGGCCGAACTCAAGGCGTTGACCCGCAAGTACGCGGCGGACGTGGACGGTGTGCTGGCCTGGGCCGAGGAGGCCGAGGCCAAGCTGGCCGGCCTGGACACCTCGGAGGAGGCGCTGGCCGAGCTGGCCACCCGCCGGGACGGCCTGGCCGTCCAGCTGGCGGAGCAGGCCGCGGAGGTCAGTGAGGCCCGGTCCAAGGCGGCCGAGGAACTGGCCGCGGCGGTCACCGTCGAACTGGCCGGGCTGGCGATGGCGCAGGCGGTCATCGAGGTCGTGGTGCTGCCCAAGGAGACCGACGCGGCCGACCCACTGGTGTTGCGGCTGGGCGCCGACCTGCGGCACGCCGGTCCGGACGGGGTGGACGAGGTCGAGCTGCGGCTGCGGCCGCACCCGGGCGCGCCGCCGCTGCCGGTGCACAAGGGCGCGTCCGGCGGTGAGCTGTCCCGGGTGATGCTCGCGCTGGAGGTCGTGCTGTCGCACGCCGACCCGGTGCCCACGCTCGTTTTCGACGAGGTGGACGCGGGTGTCGGTGGACGGGCCGCGGTCGAGGTCGGCCGCAGGCTGGCCCGGCTGGCCCGCAGCCATCAGGTGATCGTGGTGACGCACCTGCCCCAGGTGGCCGCGTTCGCCGATCGGCACCTGGTGGTGGACAAGGTCACCGGTGGCGGACTGACCCGCAGCGGGGTGCGCATCCTGGACGACCACGACCGGGTGCTTGAGTTGGCCCGGATGCTCGCCGGCATGGACACCACCGAGACGGGGCGCGCGCACGCCGAGGAACTGCTCGCCGTGGCGGAGTCGGACAAGGCGTCCGACGCCCGGGCGGAATCCGGACGGAAGGGCAAGAAACGGACCGACAAATCGTAGTCGGGCGCGGACGGGCTGTGAGCATGTTGGGCCGAATGGTTCGGAGCCGAACGGAGACCGCTGGTGACTCGGGAGTATCCCCCGATCGGGGAATGACTTAGCCCGTTCGACCTATTGTGTAGATCAGCTCGGCAGTTACCGTTTCGTGACGTGCCCTTACCCGCCTCTACTTCCATCGTCGCCGGAGTGTCCCCGTTGCCACCGTCCCCGGAGCTGGTCCAGGCGGAGGAGATCGGCGCGATCGTCGATCTGGACGAGGCCGAGGAGTTCGTCCGGATGTTCCACGCGGAGAACCCGGACGCCGGGTCGCCGCAGCGGCGGTTGGACTGGGTGCGGGCCGAGATCCTGACGACCGGGACCTATCAGCACACCAGTGCGGAGCTGGCGTTCGGTGCGCGAGTGGCCTGGCGCAACAGCGCCCGGTGCATCGGTCGGCTGTACTGGCGCAGCCTGCGCGTGCGGGACCTGCGGGCGGCCCGGGATGCCCATCGGATCGCCGAGCACTGCGTCCGGCACCTGCAACTGGCCACCAACAAGGGCAAGGTCCGGCCGACGATCAGCGTGTTCGCCCCGGACGCCCCGGGCGCGCCGGCGCCGCGGATCTGGAACGACCAGCTGATCCGCTACGCCGGCTACCGCGATCCGGACGGTTCGGTGCTCGGCGACCCGCGCTACGTCGGGTTCACCGAGACCGCGCTGCGGCTGGGCTGGCGGCCACCGGCCCGGCGGGGCGCGTTCGACCTGCTGCCGCTGATCGTGGAGACCGCCCGGGACGGCGTGCGGATGTTCGAGATCGACCGGCGGGTCGTGCTGGAAGTGCCGTTGGAGCACCCTGAGCTGCCCTGGTTCGCCGAACTGGGGCTGCGTTGGCACGCGGTGCCGGCGATCAGCAACATGCGGCTGATCGTCGGTGGGGTGTCCTATCCGGCGGCGCCGTTCAACGGCTGGTACCTGGGCACCGAGATCGGCGCGCGCAACCTGACCGACGTGGACCGCTACGACATCCTGACCACCGTCGCCGACCGGCTGGGCCTGGACCGCGGCAGCGAGCAAACCCTCTGGCGGGACCGCGCGGCCGTCGAGATCAACCGCGCGGTGCTCGCCTCGTTCGCCGACGCCGGGGTGACCATTTCCGACCATCACACCGAGTCCCGTCGGTTCCTCACCCACCTGGCGAAGGAGGAACAGGCCGGCCGGACGTGTCCCGCGGACTGGAGCTGGATCGTGCCGCCGATCAGTGGCGGGCTCACCCCGGTGTTCCACCGCTACTACGACACCGAGGTCACCGGCCCGACGTTCGTGCTCGACCAGGCCGCCGCCGAGCGGGGTCAGCACGGTGTCCCGACAGCGCCACAGCCGCCGATGCACACCCAGTCCTACGCCTGGCCCGCCGCCCAGAACACCCCCGATCGGTGATCAACCGGAACCAACGATCTTCGACCGCAGGTCTGTAGCGATATTGGTCTGAACGGCCTAGTTCGGCGTGGCAAACGGACTATCGGTGATGTGTGCGTCACCATCGGTTGTATGAAGCTCTCCGGGTTGCTCACCAGAACGCAACGGGATCTCCCTGGCGCGATCGGGATCGCCCGGGTCGATCGGCGCACCGGCAGCCTGTTGCGTCGCATCGGGCCAGGCGACGTGGTCGTGCTCAACCAGGTGGATCTGGATCGGCGCACGGCGGATGCGCTGGTCAAGGCCGAAGTGGTCGGCGTGGTGAACGCGGCGCCATCGATCTCCGGCCGGTTCCCCAACCTCGGTCCGGAGGTGCTGGTGTCCGCCGGCATCCCGCTGATCGACGGGGTGGGCGCCGAGGTGCTCCAGACGATCAAGGAAGGCACCAAGCTCCGCCTGCACGAAGGCATCGTCTATGCCGGCGAGCGTGAGCTGGCCTGCGGTGTGCAGCACACCCCCGAATCGGTCGCCGATCTGATGATCGAGGCGAAGGCCGGGATGTCGGCGCAGCTGGAGGCGTTCTCCGCGAACACCATCGAGTTCCTACGCCGCGAGCGCACGCTGGTGCTCGACGGGGTGGGCGTGCCGGACCTGTACGTGCCGATGAAGGACCGCGAGGTGCTGGTTGTCGCGTCCGGAGTCGGCCACGTCGAGGACCTGAGGCGGCTCAAGCGCTACATCCGGGAGCACCGTCCGGTGCTGATCGGTGTGGACGCGGGTGCCGAGGCGCTGCGCGAGGCGGGCTATCGGCCGCAGGTGATCGTGTCCGACCCGGACCTGCTGGCCACCGACACGCTCAAGTCGGGCGCGGAGGTGGTCATCCCCGCACACGCCGACGGCCACGCGCCCGGACTGGAACGCATCCAGGACATCGGCATCGGCGCGGTGACGTTCCCGTCGTCGGGCAACGCCGAGGACCTGGCGCTGCTGCTGGCCGAGGCGCACGGCGCGTGCCTGATCGTCACCGTCGGTTTTCAGGCGACGCTCGCCGAGTTCCTCGACCGGGGCCGGTCGGGTTCGAACCCGTCGACGTTCCTGACCCGCCTGAAGCTGGGCAGCCGCCTGGTCGACGGCAAGGCGGTGGCGACTCTGCACCGCACCAGGGTGCCGTTCACCGCGATCCTGCTGCTGGTGCTGGCGGTCTTGCTGGTCGGCGGCGTCGCGCTGACCGTGTCGGACGCCGGCCAGGTGTTCGCGCAGCACTGGTTGGTCGGCACCTGGAACCACGTCTACGCCTGGGCCAAGGGACTTTTCTCGTGATTTCGTTGCGCTACCACGTCGTCTCCATCTGCTCGGTCTTCCTGGCGCTGGCGCTGGGGGTGATCCTGGGCTCGACCACGTTGTCGAACTCGCTGCTGTCCGGTTTGTCCGGTCAGAAGGACCAGTTGGCAAGCCAGGTCTCCGACCTACAGACCCAACGCAACACGTTGAACGCCCAACTGGCCGACGGCGATTCGTTCGCCACCGGCGTCGGGCCGCTGGCGGTGCGGGGGGCGCTGACCCAGCGCAGTGTGGTGCTGATCAGCACGGCGAATGTGAGCCAGTCCGACGAGGACGCGCTGTCCGGCCTACTCACTGCGGCCGGGGCGACGGTCACCGGCAAACTGGCTCTGACCGACGCGTTCTCCGACCCGAACCGGGCCGATCAGCTGCGTGACCTGATCACCCAGATGATTCCGGCCGGGGCGCAGCTCCCGGTGGCCTCTGATCCCGGGACTTTGGCCGGTGGTTTGTTCGGTGCGTTGCTGTTGTTGAACAAGACCAACAACCAGCCGCAGGCGACACCGGATGAGCGGGCTTCGGCCCTGTCCGGCCTCGCTTCTGGTGGCTTCATCCAGCCGGCTTCCCAGGTGCTGCCCGGCCAGTTGGCCGTGGTGCTGACCGGGGGCGCTCAGACCGGGGACGACGCGGCTGATCGGGCTTCGATGCTTGCCCGGTTCGCCACTCAGTTGCAGCGCACCGGGGCGGGCACGGTTCTTGCTGGTGCCAACGGTTCCGCAGACGGGAGCGGGCCGATCGGAGTCGTGCGGGCGGACAGTTCGGCCAGCTCGGTCCTGTCCACCGTGGATGATGAGGGCACTGCGGCTGGGCGGATTGTCACCGTGCTGGCTTTGCAGGAGCAGTTGGGTGGGAAGGCCGGGAGTTACGGCACGGCTGGGAATGCGCAGGCTCCGTTGCCGGGGACTCCGTCCAGTTGACGCAACGCGAAGCGTTGCGGTCCTTGGTTGCCACCGGGAGCGGGCCGAAGCTCAAGCGATGCCGACCGACTTGCGGTCTACGGATCAAGAGATGCCCTCGCCGGGCGGGCAGGCTCTGAGATGGCGGGGGTTTGCTGTCTGGCCGCGGTTCGTTCGTGGCCGCGCTGGGCCACTCTCTTGGCGCGGGGGTTCTGCCCACCCTCGTGGGTTCCAGCCGCGCCTCGCTTCTGTCTGATAAGTCCGTATCACCCGTTATATTGCATACCTCGACCGGTCGCACTGCGTCTGGATCGTCCTGCCATTCAACGGAATCTGGACGCTGCACACCAGTTCCGATGAACTCCGCCAATGCCGAACCGATCGCGTCCCCGGGCAGTTCGCAGTGCGCGGGAAAGCCGCCTTCGGCGAACACTGGGCCGTCATCTTCGGGTGTGGGTCCGTAGCTGTACCACGAGCCATGCTTGTCGGTGTAGTACAGCGCGCCGGCCTCGCCCCGAAGGCCGACGACAAGCTCGGCGAACTGTGCCGTGTTCCGATGATGGATGGTCGCGCCGAATGGCGCGTCGGTGGCAAGGATCTCCAGTAGCTTCTCGGTGCCGCTGGCGTCCTCGATGAGAACAACACTCTCACCGACCAGACCGTCGACAAGGGTCCGGTAGCGGACTTCGACGTAGAACGGCACGAAGATCTCCAGCGGTCATGACGCAGCACTCAGCGCGTGTGGCTGTGGCTGAGGAAGGCTTGCCAGGTGGGGACCGGGAACGTGAGCGGCGCTGCATCGGTGTTCTTGGAGTCCCGGACGGCGATGAGCTGTGAGGTGACGGCGACTTCCACGCAGTCGCTGTTCTCCTCACCGCTGCTGTAAGTGCTCTTGCGCCAACTGGGCGGGAGTGTGCGCGGCGTCGTCCTCATGAGGCTCTATCTTAGGGCTGGCCATACAGTCTCTCCAGGTTTGTAAGCAGGCTTCGGGAGTCGTCTTCGTCCAGCGCGGCATGGTCGAGCAGGCTCAGTCGGGCGCGGTATCGTTCGATGTCAGACGGCTGTTCGAGGAACGCGCTGGCCCCCAGCACCTCGGCGTATCCAATTGGGCTGAACTTGGCGAACTCCATCAGGCGCAGCGCGCAGGACGGGCTCGACTCGTGTTCCGAGATCGGCAGCACGCGGATCGTGATCCTTTCCTCCCCGCAGGCCATCAGCAACGTGATCATTTGCTCTGCCATGACGCTGTTGCCACCGACCGGTGAACGCAGCACGTTCTCGTGCAGAAAGAAGACGCATCGCGGCGGGGCCGGGTCCTCGCGGTTCAATAGTTTCTGCCGGAGGGCTCGTTTCCGGACGGCTCTCTCGATCGCCTCCTTGGACAGCCCGGCCTTCGCGAACAGGGTTCGACTGTAAGCCTCGGTCTGCAACAGGCCAGGGATGAAGGTCTGATCGAACCCGACGATCCGGGTCGCAACCTCCTCATGGATCATCAGTGCGAGTAGGTCATCGGAGATGAGATCTCCATGTGGTGCCAAGTAGTAGCCGTTGTCCTCGGCGGTGGCCCTGGCTAGATACTCCTTCAACCGGTTGCCACGCAGCCCGCACACGGTCAGCAACGTGTTCAACCCGGTGGCCCCGGCAGCATTCTGCCCCTGCTCCAGTCGAGTGATCGTGCTGCCAACCCAGTGCAGATCCTCGGCCAAAGCCTGCCCGGTAATGCCAAGTTCTTTGCGCAACAACCGCAACTGAGCCCCAAACTCCCGGCTGCGCACACTCGTCCGATGACTGTCAGTGGTCATGAAACGAAGGTAGAGCGAATACCCCACGGGCAACGCGAACAACACCAACAGGTCAACCAAAAGAATCAAAAACCAAAAACCTTGAGAACCCGGCAAGGAAGCGAAGGCGAAGCCAAGCCCGGCCGGGGCGTGGGGCCGCAGGCCCCACAGGCGGGGGGATGGGGGGCGTCCCCCCAAGATGATGCCGGACGACCCGGCGAAGCCTCGAAGAGGCGAGCAGGGTTGGGCTGAGGACGGGCCCCTGGTCGTCGAGGGGGAGGTTACGACCAGGGGCCCTGTACCCAGCCGGCGGTTGGGGGACCAGCCGGGGGCGCCATGGCGCCTAGGGGGCAGCATACTCGTTCTGTAGTCGGTTGGCACGCCTCTGTAACGGACTGGATCACTTTTGGGTGATGAGCCGGCTCGATCGTGGGTGTGTCACGGTCAGCAATGTCCGGTCATGCCTGTTACTCTGGAATCCCGTGGACAGGCACGCACGGATGACCAAGCACGTTTTCGTCACGGGGGGCGTCGCCTCCTCTCTCGGCAAGGGGCTGACCGCCTCCAGTCTGGGACAGTTGCTCACCGCTCGCGGCCTGCGGGTCACGATGCAGAAGCTTGATCCCTACTTGAACGTCGATCCCGGCACGATGAACCCGTTCCAGCACGGTGAGGTCTTCGTCACCGACGACGGGGCCGAGACCGACCTGGACATCGGACACTACGAGCGCTTCCTCGACCGGGACCTCAACGGCTCGGCCAACGTCACCACCGGGCAGGTCTACTCGACGGTCATCGCCAAGGAACGCCGCGGCGAGTACCTGGGCGACACCGTCCAGGTCATCCCGCACATCACCGACGAGATCAAAGCCCGCATCCTGGCGATGGCCGAGCCCGCCGACGTCGAGAACGGCACCGGTGAGCTGGTCCGGCCCGACGTGGTGATCACCGAGGTCGGCGGGACGGTCGGTGACATCGAGTCGCTGCCCTTCCTGGAAGCCTGCCGGCAGGTCCGCCACGACGTCGGCCGGGAGAACGTCTTCTTCCTGCACGTCTCGCTGGTCCCCTACCTCGCCCCCTCCGGCGAATTGAAGACCAAGCCGACGCAGCACTCGGTGGCCGCGCTGCGCAACATCGGCATCCAGCCCGACGCCATCGTCTGCCGCGCGGACCGGGAGATTCCCGACGGGCTCAAGCGCAAGATCGCGTTGATGTGCGACGTGGACACCGAGGCCGTCATCGCCTGCCCGGACGCCCCGTCGATCTACGACATCCCGAAGGTGCTGCATACCGAAGCGCTCGACGCCTACGTCGTGCGGCGGCTGGACCTGCCGTTCCGGGACGTCGACTGGACCGTCTGGGGCGATCTGCTGGAGCGGGTGCACAGCCCGGCCGAAACCGTTCGGATCGGGCTGGTCGGCAAGTACATCGACCTGCCTGACGCCTATCTCTCGGTCACCGAGGCGCTGCGCGCCGGTGGGTTCGCCAACCGGGCCAAGGTGGAGATCGTCTGGGTGCCTTCGGACGCCTGTGAGACCGAGGCCGGCGCGGCCCGGGCACTGTCCGGTGTGGACGGTGTGCTGGTGCCCGGCGGGTTCGGCGTGCGGGGTATCGAGGGCAAGATCGGTGCGATCCGGTGGGCCCGCACGCACGGTATTCCGCTGCTCGGGCTGTGTCTGGGCCTGCAGTGCATGGTCATCGACGTGGCCCGGGACCTGGCCGGGATCGCCGACGCCAACTCCGCGGAGTTCGACGAGCGGACCAAGCACCCGGTGATCAGCACGATGGCCGACCAGCAGGACGTGATCGCCGGCGAGCGGGACATGGGCGGCACCATGCGGCTCGGCGCGTATCCGGCCGTGCTGCGGCCCGGGTCGCAGGTGGCCCGCGCCTACGGTGCCACCGAGGTGTCCGAGCGGCACCGGCACCGCTACGAGGTGAACAACGCCTACCGGGATCGGCTGGCCAAGGCCGGACTGGTCTTCTCCGGCACCTCGCCGGACAGCCGGCTGGTCGAGTTCGTCGAGCTGCCCGTCGAGCAGCACCCGTTTTTTGTTGGCACGCAGGCACATCCGGAGCTCAAGAGCCGGCCGACCCGGCCGCATCCGCTGTTCATCGCGTTTGTCGGGGCAGCACTGAACTACCTGACCGCCGACCGGTTGCCGGTGGAACTGCCGGAGTCCGCTCAGGTCTCGACGGGCGCGTGAGCCGGTGACCGAAGCACCGACCGCCCAGCCGGGCAGCCACGACTTCGCCGTGGTGTCCAGCAAGGACATCTACCGGGGCCGCATCCTCGCGCTGCGCTCGGACGACATCGTCATGCCCGGTGACGGCGTGCGCAACCGTGAGGTGGTCGAGCACTTCGGCGCGGTGGCGATCGTGGCGCTGGACGACGCCGGTGAGGTGGTCGTGATCCACCAGTACCGGCATCCGCTCGGCCGGCGGTTGTGGGAGCTGCCGGCCGGGTTGCTGGACAAGCCTGGTGAGGACCCGGTGGAGGCGGCTCGTCGGGAGCTGGCCGAGGAGGTCGGGTTGGCCGCCGAGCACTGGGAGGTGCTCGCCGACGTGGCGACCTCGCCGGGTTTCACCGACGAGGCGTTGCGGGTGTTCCTGGCCCGGGGGCTGACCGAGGTCGGTCGGGAGGTCGCCCAGGGCGACGAGGAGACCGACCTGGTGATCCGCCGGTATCCGCTGGCCGAGCTGGTCGGGATGGTGTTCGCCGGGGACATCGTGAACGCGGGTGCGGTGGTCGGCGTGCTGGCCGCGCAGACCGCGTTGGCCGGTGGCGGGCAGACCCGGCCGGCGGATGCCGGGTGGCCGGATCGTCCGACGCGGTTGGCGGCGCGGCCACCACTGTCCTGAGCCAGAGTTCAGCTCGGCGCCGGTCTGCTGGCAGGCCGGCGCCGACTGGTGCGCCGAGTACCCGACGCAGTAGAAAGACCCCGTGAACAGCGCGGACGATGTCGTTGCTGCCGGCCTGGAGCGGGTGCTCCGGCAGTATCTGGACCATCTGGCTGTGGAGCGGGGCACGGCGCGCAACACGCTGGAGTCCTACCACCGCGACCTGCACCGTTATCTCGTTCACCTGACCGAGCACGGTGTGCGCGAGCTGGGTGAGGTCACCGAGCAGCGGGTCACCGGGTTTGTCGCGGCGCTGCGGGAGGGCGGGCCGGAGCGGTCCGCGTTGGGGCCGGCGTCGGTGGCCAGGTCGGTGGTCTCGGTTCGTGGACTGCACCGGTTCGCGCATCGGGAGGGGCTGACCGAGACCGATCCGACCGGGCAGGTGCGGCCGCCGCAGCCGCCACGTCGGCTGCCCAAGGCGCTGCCGGTGGACGATGTGCTGCGGTTGCTCGATCTCCCGGCCGGCGACGACCCCGCTGCCGTGCGCGACCGGGCGCTGTTGGAACTGCTGTACTCGACCGGGGCGCGGATCTCCGAGGCGGTCGGCCTCGACCTGGACGACATCGATCGGGTCGAGCGGACCGTGGTGTTGGACGGCAAGGGCGGCAAACAGCGGCTGGTGCCGGTCGGTCGGCCCGCGTTGGCCGCGCTGGAGGCGTATCTGGTCCGGGCCCGGCCGGCGCTGGCGGCGAAGGGGCGGGGCACGCCGGCGGTGTGGCTGAACCAGCGTGGCGGGCGGCTGTCCCGGCAGAGCGCGTGGCAGGTGCTCAAGGTCGCCGCCGAGCGGGCCGGGATCGGCGCGTCGGTGTCGCCGCACACCCTGCGGCACTCGTTCGCCACCCACCTGTTGGAGGGCGGCGCGGATGTCCGGGTGGTGCAGGAACTACTCGGTCACGCCTCGGTGACCACGACCCAGATTTACACTCTGGTAACGGTCAACACGCTGCGCGAGGTGTACGCGACCGCGCATCCGCGGGCTCTTGGTTGATCGCCCGTCGCCGAACTGACCCTTGTCAGCAGCTATTCGTTAGGCTAATTTCCTAACAAAACTGAGCGGGGGTACGGAACCGGAGATGCCGTACGACGAACGCGATTCAGCCGCGCGGTCAGTCTGTCCTGCGGACCAGTAGGACGCGTGGTACTGCGCCGGATTCAGGGGCGGCCACCGAGGCTCCGTCCCCGCCTTCGAACGTGCTCGTCGGGCCTTTGTCCGCCCGGCAACCGGATCGACCAGATATCTGCATCAGCTGGCGACACTCGATAGTGAAGGGCACCCCGATGAGTCGCTTCCGAAAACTCGCCACCGTGATCGCGAGCGGTGTATTACTCGCCGTCTGCGCCGCGTGCGGTGGTGGCTCGGCGGCCGAGCCCGCGACGGGCAACACGCTGACCATCTCCAATGAGAGCGGCAGCCTGTGGAGCTGTAGCTTCAACCCGTTCAACAGCTCGGTGAGCTACCTGTCCATCGGCAACGTCTACGAGCCGCTGGTCTTCATCAACACGTTGCAGAACGCGAAGGCGAGCCCGTGGCTGGCGAGCGCGTGGGCGTGGAGCAACGACAACAAGACGATCACCTTCACCATCCGCGACGGGGTGAAGTGGAGCGACGGCCAGCCGATGACCGCGGCCGACGTGCTGTTCACCTTCAACGAGCTGAAGAAGTTCCCGGCGCTGGACCTCAACTCCATCTGGTCGGTGATCTCCAGCGTCGCCCAGCAGGGCAGCAACCAGGTCGTGGTCAACTTCAAGACCGCGGCGACGCCGTACTTCTACTACATCGGTGACCAGCTGCCGATCATCCCGCAGCACATCTGGTCCTCCATCGCCGATCCGGTGCACTACACCGACACCAACCCGATCGGCACCGGGGCTTACACGGTCAACCCGTGCAAACCGCAGAACGTCACGTTCACGGCGAACAAGAACTACTGGCAGCCCGGTCTGCCCAAGGTGACCACCGTGCAGTACCCGGCGTTCACCTCCAACGACCCGGCCAACAACTACCTTGCCACCGGTCAGGCGCAGTGGGGCAGCCAGTTCATCCCGAACATCGACGCGTTCTACGTCAAGAAGAACGCCGACCACCACTACTGGTTCCCACCGTTCGCCCAGGTCTCGCTGTTCCCCAACGAGACCGTCGGCGCACTGGGCGACGTGAAGGTGCGGCAGGCGTTGGCCTACGCCACCGACCGGCAGCGCGCCTCGACCATCGGTGAGTACGGCTACGAGCCGGCCGGCAACCAGTTGGGTGTGGTCACGCCGACCTTCTCCTCCTGGATCTCCCCGGCCGAGCAGGCGGCGAACACCTACACCTACAACCCGACGAAGGCCGACCAGATCCTTGAGTCGGACGGCTACCACAAGGGTTCCGACGGCATCTACGTCTCGGCGACCGGTCAGAAGCTGTCCTTCACGGTGATCAACATCGGTGGCTACTCCGACTGGGTCGCCGCGCTGCAGACCGTCACCCAGGGCATGAAGGCGGCCGGCATCCAGCTGACCGTGGACAACCTGTCCTCCAACGACTACTTCGACAAGCTCTACAACGGCAAGTTCGACCTGGCCTACTTCAACGAGCTGACCACCGGCCCGACCCCGTACTACGAACTGCGGGAATGGCTGTACTCGGCGAACTCCGCGCCGATCGGCCAGCAGGCCACCACGAACTATGAGCGCTACAACAACCCGGCGACCGACGCGTTGTTCAACGACTACGCCGCCACCACCGATCCGGCCACCCAGAAGCAGATCATCGGGCAGCTGGAGAACGTGATGTTGCAGCAGGTGCCGATCATCCCGGTCACCGAGGCGGTGAACTGGTACCAGTACGACACGGAGAACTTCACCGGCTGGGTGACACCACAGAACCAGTACGCGATGCCGGCCGCCTACCAGTACCCCGACATGGGCCAGATGCTGCTGCACCTGCAGCCCAAGAAGTAGCCGCGAGGAGGTCAGCAGGGTGAGCGAGCGGAGCCTGCCATGAGATATTTGTTGCGCCGCATGGGGTTCTTCGCGCTCACCCTGTGGGCCGCGGTGACCATCAACTTCATCATCCCGCGGCTGCTGCCGGGCAGCCCGGCCACCGCGATCCTGGCTCGGTACCACGGCCACCTGACCCCGCAGTCGCTCAAGGCGATCGAGGTCTCGCTGGGCATCAACACCGACCAGAACATCTTCGCCCAGTACTTCCAGTACCTCGGCAACACGTTCACGCTCAACTTCGGCGTCTCGGTGCAGTCCATGCAGCCGGTGACGAAGATCGTCGGGGCGGCCATCCCGTGGACGCTCGGGCTGGTCGGGGTGACCACGGTGCTGGCGTTCCTGCTGGGCACCGGGATCGGCACGGTGGCCGCGTGGTGGCGCGGCGGCAAGGCCGACAGCATCCTGCCGCCGCTGTTCGTGATCGGCACCGGCCTGCCCTACTTCTGGGTGGGGATGATGCTGATCATCCTGTTCGCCGAGGTCAACCCGTGGCTGCCGGTCGCGCTGGGCACCGACCCGGGGGTCACCTCGGGCTGGAACTTCACCTTCATCGGCAACGTGCTCGAACACGCGATCATGCCGGCGCTGGCCATCCTGATCACGTCGATCGGGGCGTGGGTGCTGACCATGCGCAACACCATGGTCAGCACGTTGGCCGAGGACTACATCCGGATGGCGCGGGCGAAGGGCCTGTCCTCCGGTCGGATCATGCTCGACTACGCCGCGCGCAACTCGGTGCTGCCCAACCTGACCGGGTTCGCCATGTCGCTGGGTTTCGTGATCAGCGGCGCGGTGCTGGTCGAGGACGTGTTCAACTATCCGGGCGTCGGCTTCATGCTGGTGCAGGCGGTGCAGAACGAGGACTTCCCGCTGATGCAGTGCCTGTTCCTGCTGATCACGGTCGCCGTGCTGGTGGCGGTGCTGATCGCCGACGCGGCCACCGCGCTGTTCGACCCGAGGACCAGGGTGGCGAAATGACCAGGGTGGCGAAATGACCACGGTGGTGACCGAACCGGCGCGGGTCAGGGCGAATCCCCGGCCCCGTGGCAACCTGCTGCGCGCGGTGCGCGGCAACGGCAAGGCGATGTCCGGCCTGATCATTCTGCTGGTCTTCCTGATCCTGGCGGCGATCCCGCAGTGGCTCGCGCCCGACGATCCGCAGGCCGAGATCTACCAGCGGATGGGCGGCCCCGGTGGCGGCCACCTGCTCGGCACCACCGCCTACGGCCAGGACATCCTGTCCCAGGTGATCTACGGTGCCCGGCCGGCGCTGCTGATCGCGGTGCTCGCCGGGCTGCTGGCCACGGTGCTGTCGGTGCTGGTCGGGGTGTCCTCGGCCTACATCGGTGGGATCTGGGGTGACGTGCTCAACCTGCTCACCGACGTCTTCCTGGTCATTCCGACGCTGCCGCTGGTGATCGTGATCGCCGCGTACTCCACCTCGCACAGCATCAGCGTGCTGATCGTGGTGCTGGTGATCACGGGCTGGTCCTACGGCGCGCGCCAACTCCGGTCGCAGGCGCTCTCGCTGCGCAACCGGGACTTCCTGCAGGCGGCCAAGGTCCGTGGCGAGCGACGGTCCTACATCATCGTGTTCGAGCTGTTGCCGACGATGACCTCGTTGATCGTGGCCAACTTCCTCAGCGCCGCGCTGTACGCGATCCTCACCGCGTCCGGCCTGGAGTTTCTGGGACTGGGCAACACCAACAGCATCGACTGGGGCACGATGTTGTACTGGGCCGAGAACAACGAGGCGCTGCAGACCGGCCAGTACCTGTGGGCGACCGTGCCCGGCCTGTGCATCGCCGCCCTCGGCACCGCGTTGGCGTTGTTGAACAACGCCTTCGACGAGATCAGCAACCCCGCCCTTCGTCCGGTCCGGAGGATTCGTGTCAAGCGAACACATTCTTGAGGTCCGCGAGCTGACCGTGCGGTACGCGGCCGCGCGTGACTCGGTGGGCGCGGTGGACCGGGTCGACCTCGACCTGTCGCCGGGGGAGTTCCTGGGCATCGTCGGTGAGTCCGGCTGCGGCAAGTCGACGCTGCTGTTCGCCATCGCGCAGCTGCTCTCCCCGCCGGCCGCGATCACTGCCGGCAGCGTCCACTTCAACGGCCGCAACCTGGTCGGGTTGACCGACAAACAGCTCGCCGCGTCCCGCTGGCAGGACTTCTCGGTGGTCATGCAGAGCGCGATGAACGCGTTCAACCCGGTGAAAACCATTGGCGCGCAGTACAAGGACGCCATCCGCGCGCACGAGAAGTGGCCGAAGGGCAAGATCGTCGCGCGGTCGGCCGAAGTGCTGCGGATGGTCGGCATCGACCCGATCCACGTGCACAGCTATCCCCATCAGCTCTCCGGCGGGATGCGCCAGCGGGCGATGATCGCGATGGCGCTGCTGTTCACCCCGGACCTGATCATCATGGACGAGCCGACCTCCGCGCTGGACGTGGTCGCGCAGCGCTCGCTGATGGTGCAGATCAAGGAACTCCAGCAGCAGCTGGGTTTCGCGGTCATCTTCGTGACCCACGACATGTCCCTGGTGAGCCACTTCTCCGACCGGCTGCTGGTGATGTACGCCGGGCAGGTGGCCGAGGTGGGTCCGACCCGCACGGTGTTCGACTCGCCGGCGCACCCCTACAGCCGCGGCCTGCTGGACGCGTTCCCGTCCATCCACGGCCCGAAGGTGCGGATGACCGGCATCCCGGGCAACCCGCCCGAACTGATCAACCCGCCGCCGGGCTGCCGGTTCCAGCCGCGCTGTCCGGTGGCCATGCCCGAATGTGTGGACACCCCACCCGACCTCTACGACACCGGGGACACCGCCGTGCGGTGCCTGCTGCACGCGAACGCGGGGAGCGGCGATGACTGACGTGCTGACCGAGTCCGACGCGGCCGCCGCACCGGCGCCGCTGCTGCGCACCGCCGGCCTGTCCCGGCACTTCAGCGTGGGCAACGCGTTGTCCCGCAAGCGGTTGCACGCGGTGGACGATGCCGACCTGGTGATCAACGAGCGGGAGATCGTGGCCGTCGCGGGGGAGAGCGGCAGCGGCAAGAGCACGCTGGCCCGGCTGCTCGCGATGGTCTACGAGCCCACCTCGGGCGAGATCTACTTCCGTGGCCGGCCGCTGTCGGGAGTGAAGTCCCGCAAGGACGTGCTCGCCTACCGGGGTGCGGTGCCGATGGTCTTCCAGGACCCGTTCAGCTCGCTCAACCCGGCCTACCGGGTCTCGCACGGCATCCTGCGCAGCCTCGCCCTGCACCGGCCGGAGCTGCGTGGCGGCGCGCGGCGGGCCGAGGCGGAGCGGGTGTTGGAGACGGTCGGTCTCACCCCGGCCGAGGAGATGCTGGACCGCTATCCGCACGAGTTCTCCGGCGGCCAGCGGCAGCGGGTCGGCTTCGCACAGGCGTTGGCCTGCCGGCCCAAGCTCATCCTGGCCGACGAGCCGGTGTCCATGTTGGACGTGTCCATCCGGGTCGGTCTGCTCAACCTGATGGCCGACCTGCGGGAACGCGAGGGTGTGTCCTTTCTGTACATCACGCACGACCTGGCCAGCGCGCGGTACGTGGCCGACCGGCTGGTGGTGATGTACGCCGGGCACATCGTGGAGACCGGCCCGGCCGAGGAGGTGCTGCACAACCCGCGGCACCCCTACACCCAGCTGCTGCGCTCGGCGGTGCCCGATCCCAAGGTGCCGCTGGACACCAGCGTGCGCAGCGATTCCGGCGAGCCGCCCAAGGTGATCGACCCGACGCCGGGCTGCCGGTTCCGCTGGCGCTGCCCGGTGGCCGTGGACACCTGTTCGACGGTGACGCCCGAGCTGCTCCCGCTCGCGCCCACCCACACCGTGGCCTGTCACGTGGCCCAGGCACAGAAGGAATCCGTATGAAGCTCGTGGTCGTCGGCGGCGGTTCGACCTACACGCCGGAACTGGTCGACGGCATCGCCCGGCTGTCCGGGCAACTGCCGGTCAGCGAGCTGGTCCTGGTCGACCCGGACACCCATCGGCTGGACCTGGTCGGCGGGGTGTCCGCGCGGATCATGGCGGCCAACGGCCACCCGGCCACCGTGCGCACCACCACCGACCTCGACGACGGCCTGACCGGCGCGGCCGCGGTGCTCATCCAGCTGCGCATCGGCGGCCAGGCGGCCCGGCAGCGGGACGAGACGTGGCCGCTGGACTGCGGCTGCGTCGGCCAGGAGACCACCGGCGCCGGTGGCCTGGCCAAGGCGTTGCGCACCGTGCCGGTGGTGCTCGACATCGCCGAGCGGGCCAGGAAACTGGCGCTGCCGGACGCCTGGATCATCGACTTCACCAACCCGGTCGGCATCGTCACCCGCGCGCTGCTGGACGCCGGCCACCGTGCGGTCGGCCTGTGCAACGTGGCCATCGGCTTCCAGCGGCGGTTCGCCCAGCGACTCGACGTGCCGCCCGACCGGGTGTCGCTGGGCCACGTCGGCCTCAACCACCTGAGCTGGGAGCGCGCCGTCTACCTCGACGGCAAGGACGTGCTGCCCGACCTGCTGGCCACCGACGCGCCGGACATCGCCGAACTGCTGCACCTGCCGGTGGACGCGATCCGCCGGCTGGGCGTCGTGCCGTCCTACTACCTGCGCTACTACTACGCGCACGACGAGGTGGTGCGTGAGCAGCGCGGCGAGCCGACCCGGGCCGAGGTCGTCGCCGGCTACGAGAAGCTGCTGCTGGACATGTACGCCGACCCGGCGCTGGACCACAAGCCTGAACTGCTGGGCAAGCGCGGCGGCGCGTTCTACTCCGAGGCCGCGGTCAACCTGCTCGCCTCGCTGGTCGACGACACCGGGGATACCCAGGTGGTCAACGTGCGCAACGCCGGCACGCTGCCCTTCCTGGCCGACGACGCGGTGATCGAGGTGCCCGCCCGGATCGGCGCCGGTGGCCCGGAACCGCTGCCGGTCGCGCCGGTGGAGCCGCTGTTCGCCGGCCTGATCGCGCACGTCACCGCGTACGAGGAACTGGCCGTGCGAGCCGCTCTCGACGGCAGCCGCGACCGGGTTTTCGACGCGCTGCTCGCGCACCCGCTGGTCGGCCAGATCGACCTGGCCGAGCGGCTGACCGACACCCTGATCGCGGAGAACCGCGCACACCTGCCCTGGGCGAGGCGATGACCGGCACCACCGGGCCGGCCGCGGTGCTGGCCGTCGACGGCGGCAACAGCAAGACCGATGTCGCGCTGATCGGCGCGGACGGCGCCGTACTGTCCACTGTGCACGGTCCGGGCACGCCGATGGAGGCGGTCCGGTTCGACCGCTCCACCGCGGTGCTCGGCCAGCTGGTCACCGCGGCCGCCGACCGGGCCGGCATCGACCCCGGTGGCCTGATCGCCGAGCACGTCTCGGCTTTCCACGCCGGGCTCGACCTGCCCGAGGAGGAGGCCCGGCTGGCCGCCGAACTGGCCGAGCGGCGGTGGGGCCGCAGCGTGCGGGTCGGCAACGACACCTTCGCGGTGCTGCGCGCCGGCACCGTGCGGCCGTGGGGTGTCGCGGTCACCTGCGGGGCCGGCATCAACTGTGTCGGCGTCGCGCCCGACGGCCGGCCCACCCGGTTTCTCGCGCTGGGCCGGTTCACCGGCGACTGGGGCGGTGGCATGGACCTGTCCCGGGAGGTGCTCTGGTGGTCGGCGCGGTCCGAGGACGGCCGCGGCGAACCGACCAAGCTGGCCGAGGCGACGATGGCCCACTTCGACCTGGCCAGCGTCTACGACGTGTGCGTCGCCGTGCACCTCGGCACCGTCACCACCGAGCAGGTGCACCAGCTCACCCCGGTGCTCTTCGACGTGGCCGAGACCGGTGACCGGGTCGCGTTGGGGCTGGTCGAGCGGCTGGCCAGCGAGATCAGCCTGATGGCACTGGTGGCGATGCGCCGGCTGGAGCTGACCGGCCTGGACACCGAGGTGGTGCTCGGCGGCAGCGTGCTGGCCGCCCGGCACGACCGGCTGATCAGCGGGATCGAGGCGCTGGTCACCGCGGAGGCGCCGGCCGCCCGGCTGCGGGTCATCGACTCCACCCCGGTGACCGGCGCTGCCCTGCTCGGCCTGGACCACATCGGCGCGGATCAACACGCGCACAACCAACTGATCAGTAGCACGACGAATGGGCGGTAATCGGGAGCTGGAGCGACTACAGTGTTCGCACACCGGGCGGAAATGGTGGTGTTCATGGGCGACGTGGACGAGCCTGCGTGCGACGCGATCACACTGGTAGCGGTACTGCACGCGCTCAGCGACCCGACCAGGTTGGCCGTCGTCGGCCAGCTGCACGCGGAACGCGAGGTGCTCTGCGGCCGGCTGGACGTGACCGTGGCCAAGTCGACTTTGTCCCAGCATCTGCGTGTGCTGCGCGAGGCCGGGGTGACCCACACCCGGCCCAACGGCACCCAGCGCTGGCTCTCGGTCCGCCGAGACGATCTCGACGCGTTGTTCCCCGGCCTGCTCGACGTCGTGCTCGCCGCGGTCCCCGCCGCAGGTCGAACACCGTCCCCGGTCGCCGGCTGACCGTTCCATACCAGCTTTTCGGCTGAACCCGGCCGTGCTCGCCCGGCGTGTCCCGGCGAGGCGCGTTGCCGCGATCAAGGTCGACGCATAGGCTGCGGCGGGACAGTCCTATGACTACAAGGAGCTAGGTCGCTATGTCGACACCGCAGCCTTCCGCCGAGGGGCGGCCGCGCGGTGGGTCGGTCGAGTTGAGCCTTGCCCCCCGGATCGAGATCGACGAGACCGACGAGACCTTTGACAACTCTCCCGGCTCGGTCGGCCCGACCGGTCGGGAACGGCGCCGCGTGCCGGAGCCGGAGCTGATCGACCAGCACGGGCCCGCGCGCATCCTCGCCATGTGCAACCAGAAGGGCGGGGTGGGCAAGACGACGTCCACCATCAACCTCGGTGCCGCACTGGCCGAGTACGGCCGCCGGGTGCTGCTGGTCGACTTCGACCCGCAGGGCGCCCTGTCGGTCGGCCTCGGCGTCCACCCGCACCAGCTCGACCAGACCATCTACAACGTGATCATCGAGCACGCCGACGACATCCCGGTCAAGGACATCGTGATGCGCACCAAGGTCGAGAACGTGGACCTGCTGCCCAGCAACATCGACCTGTCCGCGGCCGAGATCCAGCTCGTCTCCGAGGTCGGCCGCGAGCACGCGCTGGTCCGCGCGCTGCGCCCGCTGGCCGACTACTACGACTACATCCTGGTCGACTGCCAGCCCTCGCTCGGCCTGCTCACGGTCAACGCGCTGGCCGCGGCCGACGGGGTGCTCATCCCGCTGGAATGCGAGTTCTTCAGTCTGCGCGGGGTCGCCCTGCTGATCGACACCATCGAGAAAGTGCGTCAACGGTTGAATCCGAAGCTTGAGATCACCGGGATTTTAGCCACCATGTTCGACCCGAGGACGCTGCATTCCCGGGAAGTGATGGCCAGAGTGGTCGAGGCGTTCGGTGACGTCGTGTTCGACACGGTGATCAACCGGACGGTGCGCTTCCCGGAGACCACCGTCGCCGGCGAGCCGATCACCAGATGGGCGCCGCGTTCGGCCGGGGCCAAGGCTTATCGCGAACTCGCTCGCGAGGTGATCGCTCGGTGACAGCCCGACGCGCATCGCTGCCGGGCGCGGACGAGTTGTTTCGACCGACACACACGCCCCAGAGCCATCACACCGCACCGCCCGGCCGGCACTCCGCCGACCGACAGGGCACCGGCCGGCAGAAGCACGACTCCAAGATCACCGTGTACATCTCCGACGAGGAACTGCTCGCGCTGGAGCACACCCGGCTGGCCGTGCGGGCCACTTTCGGCGTCGCGGTCGACCGCGGTCGGATCGTGCGCGAGGCGGTCGCCGTGCTGCTCGCCGACTTCGAGCAGTACGGCCCGAACTCGCAGCTCATCCGGCGACTGCTCGGGGAGTCGGACGAGTGATTCCGGTGGACGTTCCCGAACAGTCCCCGGAGCCCGTTCCCGCCGCCGACCCAGGGGTGCCCGATCCGGCCGGCCGGTTCACCGTCCGGCTGTCCAACTTCGAGGGCCCGTTCGACCTGTTGCTGCAACTCATCTCGCAGCACCAGATGGACGTCACCGAGGTCGCCCTGCACCGGGTGACCGACGACTTCATCGCGCACATCCGGTCGATGGGCACCAGTTGGGACCTGGACGAGACGACCGAGTTCCTGGTCATCGCGGCGACCCTGCTCGACCTCAAGGCCGCCCGGCTGCTGCCGGCCGCCGACGTGGAGGACGAGGAGGACCTGGCCCTGCTGGAGGCGCGCGACCTGCTGTTCGCCCGACTCATGCAGTACCGCGCCTACAAGCAGGTCGCCGCGCTGTTCTCCGAGTTGGAGGCGACCGCGCTGCGCCGCTACCCGCGTTCGGTGGCGCTGGAGGACCGGTACACGCGGCTGCTGCCCGAGGTGATGCTCGGGGTGAGCCCGGAGAAGTTCGCCGAGATCGCCGCCGCGGTGTTCCGACCGAAACCGCCGCCGACGGTGTCGCTGGACCACCTGCACATGGGCCAGGTGTCGGTCCGTGAGCATGCCGCGATCCTGCGCATCCGGATCGCCGAGGCCGGCTCGGCCCTGTTCAGCGACCTGGTCGACGACTGCGAGCACACGATGGAGGTGGTCGCCCGGTTCCTCGGCCTGTTGGAGCTCTACCGGCAGGCCACCATCGCCTTCGAGCAGTCCGACGCCCTGGGTGAGCTGCGGGTCGTGTGGACCGGCGGCTCGGTGGCGGACGCCCGCGCCGAGGCCGAGGCCGACCTGGCCAGCAACGAAGAAGAGGAATACTCGTGACCCCCGCCGAACCCGGCCTCGACCCCGAACCCGGCCCCGACGCCGAACAGCCTGCTTCGAGCGAGCCGGCCCCGGTTCAGGATGTCCCGGTCGAGCAAGCCCCGGCCCAGGACCTGTCGGCCCAGGACGCCACCGACCCGGTCGGAGCCGGTGCCACGGAAGCCGAGCTCGCCGCCGATCTCCCGGCTGACGCCACCGCCGATCCCGCCGAGGCCCAGCCTGAAGCCGAGCCGGAAGCCCAGCCCGAAGCCGATGTGGACACCGAGGAGCCGGAGTCCGACCTCCCCCCGCTCGCCGACGACACCGAGTTGGCCAACGCCCTGGAGGCGCTGCTGCTCGTGGTCGACTCGCCGGTCACCGAGGAGACCCTCGCGCTGGCGCTGGACCAGCAGGTCGCCCGGGTCACCGGGGCGGTGCGCGCGCTGTCGGCTCAGCTGACCGAGCGGGGCAGCGGGATCGACCTGCGCCGGGTCGGCGACGGCTGGCGGCTGGTCACCCGGGACCGGTTCGCGCCGTTCGTGGAGAAACTGCTGCTGGACGGCCAGCGGGCCAAGCTGACCAGGGCCGCGCTGGAGACGCTGGCGGTGATCGCCTACCGCCAACCGGTGACCCGCGCGCGGGTGGCCGCGGTGCGCGGTGTGAATGTTGACGGCGTTATCCGTACGCTGGTAGCGCGCGGCCTCATCCAGGAGGTCGGCACGGACGCCGAAACGGGTGGAATCCTGTATCGGACGACCGAACTGTTCCTGGAGCGATTGGGCCTGTCCTCATTGACGGACCTGCCAGCGATCGCTCCTTTGCTGCCTGAAGTGGATGCGATCGACGATGTCTGACCGGCCCAACCGGACCAACCGCCCCAATCGGACCAACCAGGCCGAACCGGAGGGTATCCGGCTGCAGAAGGTGCTGGCCAAGGCCGGTGTCGCGTCCCGGCGTGCCGCCGAGGAGCTCATCTCCGAAGGCCGGGTGAGCGTCGACGGCGAGACCGTGCGCGAGCAGGGCCGCCGGGTCGACCCGGACAAGGTCGTCATCCGGGTGGACGGCACCCGCATCGTGCTCCGCGACGACCTGGTCTACCTCGCGCTGAACAAGCCGGTCGGTGTGCACAGCACGATGACCGACGACCAGAGCCGCCCGTGCATCGGCGACTTCGTCCGCGACCGGATGGAGTCCGGTGGCACCCGGCTGTTCCACGTCGGCCGGCTGGACGTGGACACCGAGGGCCTGCTGCTGCTGACCAACGACGGCGACCTCGCGCACAAGCTGACCCACCCCTCGTTCAACGTCCGCAAGACCTACGTGGCCGAGGTGCCTGGCCCGATCCCGCGGGATCTCGGCAAGCGGCTGAAGGCGGGCATCGTGCTGGAGGACGGCCCGGTCCGGGTGGACGGCTTCAAGCTGGTCGACTCCACGCCCGGCAAGGCGCTGGTCGAGGTCGTGCTGCACGAGGGTCGCAAGCACATCGTGCGCCGGATGCTCGCCGAGGTCGGCCACCCGGTCCGCCAGCTGGTGCGCACCGCCATCGCCGACGTGCAGCTGGGCAACCAGCGGCCCGGCTCGCTGCGCGCGCTCAACAGCAAGGAGATCGGCCTGCTGTTCACCGCGGCGGACGCGCACGAGGTCAAGTAACGCCTGCTCCCAAACGTTTGCGCAGGTCCCTGAGCTGGTCGTCGGTGAATCCGGCGGCCAGCTCACCCGTTGGTCGGCACGACCCGCAGCAGCCGGGACGCGTGCGGACCGAGGGTCGCCGAGAACGAGCCGGCCACGCTGCCCAGCTCGGTGCGGCCCCACAGGTCGCGCACCGCGGCCGACCCGGTGAACCCCACAGACTGCCAGCTCGCGGTCACCGTGCCGGCCGTGTTCGCGAGGTTGAACAGCGCGACCGTGTAGCTGCCGTCCCCGTCGGCCACCGCCCACACCTGCTGCTGCCCGGTCACCGCGACCGGCCGGCCCGACCGACCGCGTTGGTCCACCGCGATCACCTCGGCGTTGGTCAACAGCGCCAGATCGGTCGGGTCGAGGTGGGTCAGATCGACGCCGAGCACGAGCGGGGCCGCGGCGATCGCCCACAGGGTGAGCTGGGTCTGCCGCTCGGCCACGGTCAGGCCGTCGTCGGCGCCGTTGCCGACCTCGATCGAGTCGAGGTCGTTGCCACCGCCGGGTCCGGCGTAGCGCAGCCAGCCGGGCAGGTCGGCGAACCGGGCCGCCACGTTGGCCCAGTCGGTCAGCGGGTAGGAGGTCGTCGAGCAGTAGCACTCCACGTCGGTCTCGATCCGCCACCCGTTCGCGTACTGCCGCCACAACGTCGACCTGTCCAGTCCGGACCCGTTGGACAGCTCCAGCCGGATCGGCCGGCCGGTCTGCGCCAGCGCCATCGACCAGTGCCGCACGTCGTCGGCGTCGGCGGTGCCGACCCCGTCCAGCTTCAGGTAGTCGACGCCCCAGCCGGCCAGCTCGTCGGCCCACGAGTCGAGGAACGCCTGCGCCGCGGCCGGGTCGCGGTCGTAGTCGATGAAGTACATCCGGCCGCTGCCGAAGTTGTAGTTGGTCTCGTAGTGCGTGGTGTCGGTGACGATGTCCCGGACGTGCACCAGAGTGCCCTGGATCAGGGTGTTGCGCCGATAGGCCGCCACCGGAACGCCCGGCGTGAGGTACATGCCGAACTTCTCGCCCAGCCCGTGCACGTACCGGCTCAGCGCGGCCATCCCGGCCGGGAACCGGCTCGGATCGACCACCCACCGGCCGTACTCGTCCACGTCCTGGGCCGGGTCGAGGTAGTAGAAGTCGTCCAGGTTGACGTTGGTGTAGCCGTGCGCGAGCAGTCCGCTGGCCTTGAGCGCCCTGGCCTGCGCCTCGACCTTCGCCTGGGTCGGGTCCTGCCGCAGGAAGCTCCAGCTGCTCCAGCCCATCAGCGGGGTGCTGCTCGGGTCGCTGTGCACCGACGCCGGCACCGGGTCGCTGGGTGTGACGCACGCCACGGCGGTGCCGAGCACCACGGCCAGGCAGGACAATAGGGCCGCCGGTCGACCGCACGTTCGCACCGGCCCGACCCTAGCGATGCCCTGCGGCGACAGGGCGATGGCGGCGGCCAGGCAGAATGGGGCGGTGATTACGGCAGGGGGCTCGGCGGTGCGGTTGGCAGGAGGAGCACGGGTGACCGGCGGAAGGCTGCACGGTGTTGTCGCGCTGGACGGTCCGTCCGGCACGGGTAAGTCCACCGTGGCCAAGCGGCTCGCCCGCCTGCTGGAGGCCCGCTACCTGGACACGGGCGCGATGTACCGGGCGGTGACGCTGGCCGTGCTGCGTGCCCGGGTCGCGCTGGAGGACGCCGAGGCGATCGGCGCGGTGGCCACGTCGGTGGCGCTGGCGATCGAGATCGACCCGTCCGCGCCGGCCGTCCGGCTCGACGGTGAGGACGTCGGCGCCGAGATCCGCGGCGCGACGGTGACCGGGGCGGTGTCCGCGGTGGCCAAGGTGGCCGCGGTGCGCTCGGTGCTGGTCGGCCAGCAGCAGCGGATCGTCGCCGAAGTGCTCGCCGCCGACGGCGGGATCGTCGTGGAGGGCCGCGACATCGGCACGGTTGTCGCGCCGGACGCGGGCCTGAAAGTCTATCTGACCGCAAGTCCGGAGGCCAGGGCGCACCGGCGCAGCCGTCAGGACGCCGCCGCCGGCCGACACTCCACTGTGGACGAAACGCGGCTCGCGGTGGACCGCCGGGACTCGCTGGACACCCGGACCACCCCGCTGCGGCCGGCCGGGGACGCGGTGGAACTGGACAGCACCAACCTGGATGTGAACGGTGTGCTGACCGCGCTGGTGTCCATGGTGGACGATCGGGGCATGCGCTCCCGGCAGTCCGGGGAGCGAGCGACGGTCCGATGAGCACCGACAGGTCCGACCAGCTCCCGGCGGACACCTGGCGCTGGCTGCACGCGTTCGCCCGGTTCCTGGGCTCCTGGATCTTCGTGCCGCCGTTCCGGCTACAGGTACACGGGCGGGAGCGAATTCCGCGCACCGGACCGACGCTGCTCGTGGTCAACCACAGTTCGATGCTCGACGGACCGATCGTGTTCGGCCTGGTCCGGCGGCCGGTCGTCTTCCTGGTCAAGCAGGAAATGTTCCGCGGGGTGCTGGGCGTTATCCTTGCCAGGATCGGTCAACTCGCCCTCCGGCGGAATTCAGCTCATCGTGAACCACTGCTCGCTGCCATTCGCATCCTGAAGGCGGGCGGCATGGTCGGGGTGTTCCCGGAGGGGGCGCGGGGCACCGGTGATGTCGCCGAGGCGGAGAACGGCGCGGCCTGGCTGGCGCGCGCCGCCAATGCCGTGGTGCTGCCGGTGGCGTGCCGGGGCACGCGCAAGGTCGCCGGCGTGCGGCAGTTCCGACGCAAGATCGATGTGCTGATCGGGAAACCGATCAAGCTGTCCAGCCAACGCGGCCGGGCCGGCCTGCAGGTCGCGACCGAACAACTTCGGGTCGCACTCGCGGATCTGGTGCACGAGTTGGACCTACTGCGCAACGAAACGCCCGACCGCTCCGCTGACGCGGGGCGGCGGGCGGAAACAGGAGAAGGCAAGTGAGTGACCTGGACGGGACGTGGGTCGAGGAGTCCGAATGGACGATCGACGATCTGTCCACAATGGAGGACGGCGGAGCCGCGGTACCGCAACCGGTACTGGCGGTCGTCGGCCGACCCAATGTCGGCAAGTCAACCCTGGTGAACCGGATTCTGGGCCGCCGTGAGGCGGTGGTGCAGGACATCCCCGGCGTCACCAGGGACCGGATCGCCTACGACGCGCTGTGGAACGGCCGCCGGTTCACCCTGGTGGACACCGGTGGCTGGGAACCCGGCGCCAAGGGCCTGCAGGCGTCGATCACCGCGCAGGCGGAGACCGCGATCAACACCGCCGACGCCGTGCTGCTGGTGGTCGACTCGTCGGTCGGCGCGACCGCCACCGACGAGGCCGTGGCCAGGGTGCTGCGCCGGTCGAAGCGCCCGGTGCTGCTCGCCGCGAACAAGGTCGACGACCAGCGCGGCGTGCCCGACGTGGCCAGCCTGTGGTCGCTCGGGCTCGGGGAGCCCTTCCCGGTCAGCGCGCTGCACGGCCGCGGCTCCGGTGACCTGCTGGACGCGATCCTGGGGGCGCTGCCGGAGACCCCGAGGGAGATCTTCGGCGCGACCGGCGGACCGCGCCGGGTGGCGCTGATCGGCAAGCCGAACGTGGGCAAGTCCAGCCTGCTCAACCGGCTGTCCGGGGAGCAGCGCTCGGTCGTGCACGACGTGGCCGGCACGACGGTGGACCCGGTGGACTCGCTGGTCGAACTCGACGGCGAGGTCTGGCGGTTCGTGGACACCGCCGGGCTGCGCAAGCGGGTGAACACGGCCAGCGGCATGGAGTACTACGCGTCGCTGCGCACCAAGGCGGCCATCGACGCCGCCGAAGTGGTGGTGGTGTTGCTGGACGCGAGCGAGCCCATCGCCGAGCAGGACCTGCGGGTGCTGACGATGGTCGTCGACGCCGGGCGTGCGCTGGTGCTCGCGTTCAACAAGTGGGACCTGGTCGACGAGGACCGGCGGTTGCAGTTGGACAAGGAACTCGACCGCGAACTGCGGATCGGCTGGGCCGAGCGGATCAACGTGTCGGCGAAGACCGGCCGGGCGGTGACGAAGCTGGCGCCGGCCCTGCGCACCGCACTGACCTCATGGGACATGCGGGTGCCGACCGGCGCGCTGAACTCGTGGCTCACCGACCTGATCTCGGCGACGCCGCCGCCGGTGCGCAGCGGCAAGCAGCCCAAGGTCCTGTTCGCCACCCAGGCCCAGACCCGGCCGCCGACCTTGGTGCTGTTCACGTCGGGCTTCCTGGAGGCGGGCTACCGGCGGTTCATCGAGCGCAAGTTCCGCGAGACGTTCGGCTTCACCGGGACGCCGGTGCGGATCTCCGTGCGGGTGAGGGAGAAGCGCACCCGGAAGTAGAGTGGTCGCGTGTCTGACAGGGCGGACAGACCAACCGCGAGCAACCCCGTTCGGGTGGTGCTCGCCGACGACGAGGCGCTGCTGCGGCGTGGGCTGCGGGTGCTGCTGGAGACCGACTGCCGGGTGCGCGTCGTCGCCGAGGCCGCGGACGGCGCCGAACTGATCGCGGCGGCGCGGACGCACCGGCCGGACGTGGTCCTGATCGACGTGCAGATGCCCGGGATGAACGGCCTGACCGCGCTGGGCCGGCTGACCGCCCAGCCGGACCCGCCGGTAGCGGCGATGCTGACGACGTTCGATGTCGACGAGTACGTGGTCGAGGCACTGGACCTGGGCGCCCACGGTTTCCTGCTGAAGGACGCCGAACCGGACGCCCTGGTCCGCGCCGTACTGGACCTGGCCGCGGGCGGTGCGGTCCTCGATCCCAGAATCACCGCCCGGTTGCTGCCGGCGCTGCGCGCCTCCGGTGGTCAGGTCCGGGCGGCCCAAGCGATGTCCACGCTCAGCGCGCGAGAACACCAGGTCCTGGACCTGCTGGCGGACGGCCACTCCAACGCCGCGATAGGGGGCCGACTGGGCCTGACCGAAGCGACGGTGAAGAGCTATGTCTCCACGGTCCTGAACAAACTGGGCGTCCAGAACCGAGTGCAAGCCGCGCTCACCGCGCACCGCGTGCACCCCAGAACCACGGACCAACCATGGTGACCCGCATATCGCGGCTGGTCGCCCAGGAAGCCCTCATCGTCGGCGCCGCGCTGGCAGTGGTGCTGTTGTCCCGCCCCACCGGCTTTGCCTTCTCCCTGCCGGCGGCGCTGATCGCGTGTGCTCTGTTGCCCCTGCGTCTGCGTTGGCCGTGGCTCTCGATGATCGCCTGCCTGGTCGGTCTGAGCGGCGAACTGGGCCTGGCCCCGGCGGTTTTCGGGCTGTACCAGATAGGCAGAACAACCCAGTCCCGCCCGGCTCGCCTGACGTGGCTGGCAGCGGCGGTCGCCGCGCCCCAACTCACGGTCCTGCTGACCGAACACCTGGCCTTCCGAGACGCCACCCTCAGCGTCCTGTTCAGCCTGCTGTCCAGCGTGGCGCCGCTGGCAGCAGGAGCCCTGATAACAACCCGAGTGAAGCTGACCGCAAGCCTGGCCGGACTGCGCCAGGCCAGGGAAGCGGAGCTGGAAGCACGCGGCGACCAGGCCAGGGCCGAGGAGCGAAGCCGGATAGCTCAGGAAATCCACGACGCAGTAGGCCACCACGCCACCCTGATCGCAGTGGAGGCCGCGGCACTGTCGGCGACCGCCCCGGACCAGGACACGAAACAGGCCGCGACCAGAATCCGCGAACTGGCCAAGGAATCCCTCACCGAGATGCGAACGGCCCTCGGTCTGGCCAACAACGCCCCGGCCCTGGAGCCCGGCAACGACCTACGAGACGTGCCCGACCTGATCGGCAAGGTCCGCCAAGCCGGCCTACGCGTCGAGTTCACCGACGAAGCCGCCCCCGAGGCGCTGTCCCCGCCGGTGGGCCGGGCGGTCTTCCGCATAGTCCAGGAGTCGCTGACCAATGCCGCCAAACACGCCCCCGGCGCGTCGGTGAGCGTCCGGCTGACGAAGGAAGCAACTCAGTTCACGGTGTCGGTGACGAGCGGTCCTGCGGCAACACCGCGCGAGACATGGTCAACAGGGGGCCTTGGCGTGGCCGGAATGATCGAACGAGCGCGCACGGTAGGCGGAGACCTGCAGGTAGAACAAGGCGTGGGAGGGGTGTTCACGGTCCGTGCCCGACTGCCTCTGCCGGGTTACCCCACACCCACGAAAGTCGGTACGACGGGCCCGACTATCGGAGGTACCGAAGTTGCCCGCGATGCCAGATAGTCGGCTGCGGCGGCAAGGGGAGAGGCCGCGGACCGAGGGGAGCACAGGGGCCCGCGCAAGCGGGTCCCTGTCATATCTGGGGCCAGCTGGCGGTGGCATCCGACCTGTACGGTAAGCTCTTCCCATGCCCGGCCAACCGGGCAAGACCGGGACGTGGCGCAGCTTGGTAGCGCACTTGACTGGGGGTCAAGGGGTCGCAGGTTCAAATCCTGTCGTCCCGACGGTGCAATAGGCCCGTCGATTTGGGTAAAAGCCCAGGTCGGCGGGCCTATTTGCGCCCGCTGGTTGATCTTGCCTGAGTGTCCATTGTGGCCTAAATCAAGATCAACAGGGTCAAACAGGAGCGAATCAGGAGTGAATCATGAAAGCGATTGACCTAACGGCCTGACGGGGTCGCCGAAACGGCCGCTCCTGGTCGGGGTGGGTCCAACGTCGCTGAACGGGCGTCAACTGTCGTGGACCCCGATCCGGTTGGGTCGGATGGGTGCGGTTCGGGCACGTTGGCGCCGGCTGGTTGGCCCGCTGCGCCTGTTGTCGGCGGTGCCGTCAATAGGGCTCGGTTCGGGTTGGTTGACGCCGCTGCCTTGGCGCGGAAGACCTGCCGCGCACGCCGCTTCGTACGCGACTAGATGATCAAGTTTCGGAGCCTGACGGATTATTGGAGCACCTTCGCCGAATCTGGCCTGTCGGTCGAGGACTTCGAAGAGCCGAAGCTCAGCGAGGAAGGCCGCGTTGACCTACCTTCCTGGGCCGTGCGGAATGCTGATCGAATTCCGCATTCGTGCGTGTTTGTCCTTGCGCATCACACAAAAATCTAAGAAGTATTAGAGAAAATTATGAAACTAAATCACGCGCGTAGCGTGGCGATTGACTGGGTCGAGCGCCACGGTGCCAAAATTGATGGATTTTTCGGCGCCTACTTCATAGGCTCGACTGTCGACAAGCGACCCGAGTCCGAAGTCGAGGAAGGATCCGACGTTGACATCATGGTCGTCGTGGATGTCAAAGATCCAGGAATAAAACTGGGAAAGTTCACTTACTGCGGAGTGCTCCTGGAAGTCAGTTACGTGTCGTGGGATCAGATCAGCGACCCTATCAAGGTCGTCGAGTCTTATCATCTCGCAAACGGACTGCGCAAAGACACGGTAATCGCAGACGCCACCGGGGCCCTTCGGCCACTACAGCGTACGGTCCAGCAAGAATTCCCCAAACGAGGCCGGGTTTTGGTGCGGTCGCAGAAGATCCGGCAAGCTGTCGTGGAACGGCTGTCGAACCTGGACGCCACCGCGACTTGGCCGGATCAGGTGACATCTTGGCTATTCGCGACAGGAATCACGACGCATATGGTGCTCGTGGCAGCTCTGAAGAACCCGACCGTCCGTCTCCGATATATAGCCGTACGCGAGGTCCTGACCCAATACGGATTCAGTAGTTGGGCGGAGCAGCTCCTCGGGCTAATCGGTGCTTCGCATCTTACTCAAGCACAGGTTTCCCGGCACCTGCTACTCCTTGAGCACACATTTGACGCGACGGTGCGCGTGTCGAAGTCCGACTTCCCTTTCAGTACTGACATAACTGCTCCCGCCAGGTCGATATCGATCGACGGACTACGAGTACAAATCCAGCGAGGTTTTCACCGTGAAGTCGTGTTCTGGATAGTAGCTACGTTCGCGCGATGCCATAAGATTCTCGCAGCAGATGCACCCGAGCTCGGGCTTCAACTTCTACCAGACTTCGGTGAGGTAACCCGACAAATCGGTATCGCCCCTGGCGACAAGATCCAGCAGCGAGCTCGTGAAACCATACATGTGTTGCCTTCTGTCTGGGATCTGACAAAACATATAATTAACATCAACCCAGGGATAGAACGACCTTGACATACTTCCTGTATTCGTCGTCATCTTCCTATCCTCAGCCGACCGCGCAAATAGTTGACCGGTCAGGCCGAGTAGTACACCGATGGAGCCACGCGCAGGGGCAGATTCCGGTAAGTGAAAACCCGCCTAGCTTTCTCCGCGGCTGGAACCACGTAGAGGTCGGGCTAGTAGGGCAGCCGCACTTGGCGTTCTGGTCATGTTGTGGCTGGTTGGCGGCGTAACCGGGCGCGGTGATGGAACCATTTCGCGCGTGCTTGATGGCGTCGCCGCCACCAGATCCAGTGCAAATGATGGACCTCAGGTTGTAAGCGGCGGGTGACCAGGATGAACAGCCGCTTGATCTCGGCGACCGTCAACGTGATCAAGCCAGGATCGGTCGGTGGCTGATCATCCGGGCCGACCGGTAGCACCATTGCCGATGTCCGAGCCTTCGCCTGGGCCGCGGTGACCGCGCAGACCGCCAACGCGGCGATCGTCAACACGACATGGCGCAACAACGCGGTGTAAAGCCGAACCTGGGAATGATCAAGTCCGAAATGGTCCTTCCCGAACTCGAACCCCTCCTCGACAGGCCAACGCAGACACGCCACCCGAACCAGGATCATCAGCGTGACCGGCCGGCCGGGCGGGACGTAGCAGTAGTGGTAGGCCAACTCGCCGCTGAGCAGATGCTTGCGGATCAGCAGGAAATGGTGCGCGCTGGCCGTCGCCACCCAGGCCCACCCGTAGCGGCGTTCGCCTTTCGACCCGGCCACTGAGCAGACCTGCCACCGCGTCGGCGAAGCGAGATACCGCGACACGACCGCATCGGCTCGCCAGCGCATCCCGGTGAGCAGTTCAACGGTGAACGCGCACCCGACCCGCAGCACGTAGCCGATACCGTTGTCCTGGCAGAAGGTCCTCAGTTCGCTCGACCGGCCATAGACCTCGTCTCCCGCAGCCCAGGGCGGCATCGTGTGATCAGCGACCATGTCA
>DATATV010000089.1:0-10524 GCA_036268615.1 Pseudonocardiaceae bacterium | reverse complement strand
GATGGAGTACCCGGCGCAGTTCCAGGGCACCAGCGAGCACACCCTGGTCGACCTGGGCATCGGCAAGATCATCACGCTGACCTCGACCTACGACCACCGGATCATCCAGGGCGCCGAGTCGGGCGAGTTCCTCAAGCGCATCCACGGGTTGCTGCTCGGCGAGGACGGCTTCTACGACGACATCTTCACCGCGCTGCGGCTGCCCTACGAGCCGGTCCGCTGGGTCACCGACATCCCCGAGGGCGCCGTCGACAAGGCCGCCCGGGTGCTGGAGCTGATCGACGCCTACCGCACCCGTGGCCACCTGATGGCCGACGTGGACCCGCTGAACTACCGCCAGCGCCGGCACCCCGACCTGGACGTGCTCTCGCACGGCCTGACCCTGTGGGACCTGGACCGCGAGTTCCCGGTCGGCGGCTTCGCCGGCCACGAGCGGATGAAGCTGCGCGACGTGCTCGGCGTGCTGCGCGACTCCTACTGCCGCACGGTCGGCGTGGAGTACATGCACGTGCTGGAGCCGGCCGAGCGCCGCTGGTTGCAGGACCGGGTCGAGGTCAAGCACGAGAAGCCGCCGACAGCGGCGCAGAAGTACATCCTGTCCAAGCTGAACGCGGCCGAGGCGTTCGAGACGTTCCTGCAGACCAAGTACGTCGGCCAGAAGCGGTTCTCGCTGGAAGGCGGCGAGACGGTCATCGCGCTGCTGGACGCGGTGCTGGACAAGGCCGCCGAGGACGAGCTGGACGAGGTCGTCATCGGCATGCCGCACCGCGGCCGGCTCAACGTGCTGGCCAACATCGTCGGCAAGCCGATCTCGCAGATCTTCCGTGAGTTCGAGGGCAACATCGACCCGGGCCAGGCGCACGGCTCCGGCGATGTGAAGTACCACCTCGGCGCGGAGGGCAAGTACTTCCGGATGTTCGGCGACGGCGAGGTGCGCGTCTCGCTGGCGGCCAACCCGTCCCACCTGGAGACGGTCGACCCGGTGATCGAGGGCATCGCCCGGGCCAAGCAGGACATCCTGGACAAGGGCGCCGACGAGGGCTACACCGTGCTGCCGGTGGCGATGCACGGCGACGCCGCGTTCGCCGGTCAGGGTGTGGTCGCCGAGACGCTGAACCTGGCGCTGCTGCGTGGTTACCGCACCGGCGGCACCGTGCACGTGATCGTCAACAACCAGGTCGGCTTCACCACCAATCCGGAGCACTCGCGCTCGTCCAAGTACTGCACGGACGTGGCGAAGATGATCGGTGCGCCGGTGTTCCACGTGAACGGCGACGACCCGGAGGCGTGCTACTGGGTGGCCAAGCTGGCCGTCGAGTACCGCGAGGCGTTCCACAAGGACGTCGTGATCGACATGGTCTGCTACCGGCGGCGCGGACACAACGAGGGCGACGACCCGTCGATGACCCAGCCGGCGATGTACGACATCATCGACGCCAAGCGCAGTGTGCGGAAGACCTACACCGAGGCGCTGATCGGCCGCGGTGACATCACCATGGAGGACGCGGAGACCGCGCTGCGGGACTTCTCCAGCCAGCTGGAGCACGTGTTCAACGAGGTGCGCGAGCTGGAGAAGGCGCAGCCGCACCCGAGTTCCTCGGTCGAGTCCGAGCAGCAGATCCCGGCCAAGGTGGCCACGGCGGTCACCAAGGACGTGATCAGCCTGATCGGCCGGGCGCACGTCGACCTGCCAGAGGGCTTCACCCCGCACCCGAGGGTCAAGCCGGTGCTGGAGCGGCGGCTGAAGATGTCCCAGGAGGGCGAGGTCGACTGGGCCTTCGCCGAACTGCTGGCGTTCGGTTCGCTGGTGGTGGAGGGCCGGCTGATCCGGATGTCCGGCCAGGACACCCGGCGCGGCACCTTCACCCAGCGGCACTCGGTGCTGATCGACCGCAAGGACGGCAGCGAGTACACCCCGCTGCAGAACCTGTCCGAGGACCAGGGCCGGTTCATGGTCTACGACTCGGCGCTGTCGGAGTACGCGGCCGTCGGCTTCGAGTACGGCTACTCGGTGGGCAACCAGAACGCGCTGGTGTTGTGGGAGGCGCAGTTCGGCGACTTCGTCAACGGCGCCCAGTCGGTGATCGACGAGTTCATCTCCTCCAGCGAGGCGAAGTGGGGCCAGCGCTCCAACGTGGTCATGCTGCTGCCGCACGGCCAGGAGGGGCAGGGCCCGGACCACACGTCGGGCCGGATCGAGCGGTGGCTGCAACTGTGCGCCGAGGGTTCGATGACGGTGTCCATGCCGTCCACCCCGGCGAACTACTTCCACCTGCTGCGCCGGCACGCGCTGGACGGGGTGCAGCGCCCGCTGATCGTGTTCACGCCGAAGTCGATGCTGCGCAACAAGGCCGCGGTCAGCCCGCTGGCCGACTTCACCGACTCGAAGTTCCACTCGGTGATCGACGACCCGACCAACCCTGACCCGGCCGCCGTGCGCAAGGTCGTGCTGACCAGCGGCAAGATCTACTACGAGCTGGCGGCGGAGAAGGCGAACATCGGCGCGGACGACACCGCGATCCTGCGGCTGGAGCAGTACTACCCCCTGCCCCACCGGCGGCTGAAGGAGAAGCTGGACCGCTACCCCAACGCCACCGAGATCCGCTGGGTGCAGGAGGAGCCGGCCAACCAGGGTGCCTGGCCGTTCCTCGGCCTGTTCCTGCCCGAGCAACTGCCCGAGCTGGCCGGCAAGCTGCGCCGGGTGTCCCGCAGGCCGATGTCCGCGCCGGCCTCCGGGTCGAGCAAGGTGCACGAGGTCGAGCAGCGGGAGATCATCACCGCGGCGTTCAAGTAAATCGTAGGTGGCAGGACGAACCGCCGGTCCGGGTCGGGCCGGCGGTTCGCCGTATCATTCGCGCACGATTGGCAGCGCGAGCGGGAGGTTCCGGTGTATTTCACCGATCGCGGGATTGAGGAACTAGAGGACCGACGGGGCGACGACCAGGTCACCATCGGCTGGCTGGCCGACCGGATGCGGGCCTTCGTCGACACGAACCCGGACTTCGAGGACGCGGTGGAGCGGTTCGCCACCTACCTCGCCCGGGACGACTCGGACGACGACCTCGGCGACCTCGAACCCGAGGAGGTCGTGGTGGAGAAGGAAGAGGAAATGGCCACCAGCGACGAAAGCTGACAGCCGCGTGCGGATCGGTGGCGTGCGCTTTCCCGTCAAGGCAACGAAGCGAGGTCCGTGTCTCCTTACGGTGGTTTCTCGGCCTTCGGTGGCTGTTCGACCGGGACTCGAACGTAGGTTGTGGGTGACAGTCGCGCGACGCTGGAAGGAGAGGCCGCAATTCATCACACGGCGTGTTCCGATCACCGGATGACCAAGGCCCGGTTCTCGATCTCCGTCGATGAGGAACACGCTGAGCGCATCCGGGCCGCCGCCGCTCGTGCGGGTCAGGACGTGTCCACCTAGATGGAGAACTGAGCAGCGCTGAACGTGCCGCGATCTCCAGTCGATGGGATGCGTTCTTCAGCGGCACCGAACACGGCGCCGCATGAGCGGTTCCGTTGTCTACGACACCGGAATGCTTATCGGCCTGGCGAATCGCACGGCCCGGGCGCAGGTCGAACATGCCCGGATCATCAGGTACACACGTCCTGTTGTCCCTGGCCCCGTCCTCGCTCAGGCATGGCGCGAGCGGTCGTCGGTACGGCGATCCTGTCCAGGTACCTACGCGACTGCGTCGGGTACACCGCCTACGGCGAGCAGGACCACAAGCGGATCGGCGTGCTGCTGGGAGACGTGGCTCCGCCGGACAAGAAGCGACCTGATGTGGTGGACGCCCTGGTGGCGCTGACCGGGGCTCAACACGATCCGGCGGCCGTGCTCACTTCTGATCCCGCTGGCATAGCGGCCTGTCTCGATGCACTGCCAAAAGCCCGGACCATCGTCGTACCGATCTGAGGCCGGCCGAGCAGCAGGGCTGGTGGTACTGCGACCTGGTGCGCGTCGTCGAGGACGGCAGCATGCTGGACGAGTTCGAGCGAGTCGGTCTGGGTGGTGCCGTCGTCCACGCTGCCCAACCGGCCGATCATCCCGCGTCGAACAGCAGGCGTTCGGTCAGGCTGGTCTTGCCGGCGTCAACGGTTGTCGTCCCTGAACAGCAGCCCACTGGCCCGTCAGCTGGTTTTCCGCTGACGGGCCAGTGGGTGTGCCGGGCTCGGGTCAGAAGGTCGGCGAGCAGGCCGTGGAGCCCAGGTAGATGTTGCCCGACAGCGGGCCACCCCCGTTCGGGAACAGCACGATGTGCATCAGGTGCAGCCGGATGCTGCCGTCGTTCGGGTTGGGCAGGATGATCTCGTTGAGCACCACCTTGGCCACCACCTTGTTCTGCGATCCCTTGATCGTCTGCGTGTAGTCGGTCGGGATCTGTTGCGGCAGCCCGGTCAGTCCGGTCATGCCGCTGAACGTCCAGTTGGCGCTCGTCCCGCCGGTGGTGGCCGCGCAGGAGACCTGATAGCTGGTGAACCGGATGCGCGGACCGCCGTAGGGCACCAGCGCGTCGAGTTCGAACTTCGAGCCGTTGGCCACCGACTTGGTCGTGTCGGCGGTGGCGTCCTTGGTGCAGGTGGAACTGGCGCTGCCGTAGCTGACGATGTTCGCGATGCTGGCTCCCGGCGAGCTGGCGGACGCCTTGTTGTCCACGTCGCAGCGGGCCAGCCCGGTGATCGACTTGGTGGTGCCGTTCTGGACCACCGAGGCCGACCCCGGTGAGGCGACGCCGTCCGGGTTGGCCTTGGGGGTGGCGGCCGAGGCCGGCAGGACGCCCAGGGACAAGGTCGCGGCGAACACGGCTCCGATCACCGCTGCTGTCCACACACCATGGGTTTTCATCTCAACTACCTCCGCGACTCCGGGGACTCCCGTCCTAACGAGAATCGTGTGCCGCACCGCGGATATCACCACCTGACCGACCCTTTAACCCGGTCGAGTGTTCGAATAACCCGACCGGGAACCGCACGTCACAGCCAGTACACAAGGGACAGTGCAAAACTGGCCATTGTCCACAGTGCACGCGACCGTGGTAACAGCACGGTCACACCGCGCGCACGCCGGCCCGCCAGACCGCGTGGGTGAGCGGCATCCCCGGCCGATAGGCCAGGTGGGTCGCCGACGGCGCGTCCAGCACGTGCACGTCCGCCCGACCGTCCGGCCGCAGCACGCCGACCGCGCCGGGGCCGGACTCGCGGCGCAGTGCCCGCGCGCCACCCCAGGTCGCCGCGCGCACCGCCTCGGCCACCGTCATCCGCAACTGCAACACGGCCGTCGCCACCGTGAAGGCCATCGACGAGGTGTAACACGAGCCGGGGTTGCAGTTGGACGCGAGCGCCACGGTGGCGCCGGCGTCCAACAGGGCACGCGCGTCCGGAAGTGGTTGCCGGGTGGACAGATCACACGCCGGCAGCAGCGTGGCCACCGTGTCCGAGCCGGCCAGATCATCCACATCGGACGGTGTGAGGTGGGTGCAGTGGTCGACGCTGGCGGCACCGGCCCGCACGGCCAGCCGCACCCCCGGTCCCGGGCCGAGCTGGTTGCCGTGCACCCGCAGTCCCAGTCCGCGCGCGGCCGCCGCCGCGAGCACCGCCGCCGACTGCTGCTCGTCGAACGCACCGGTCTCGCAGAACACGTCCACCCAGCCGACGTACGGGGCGACCGCGGCCAGCATCGGTCCGCACACCAGCGCGACGTACTCGTCCGCGTCGGCGCCCGGCGGTACCAGGTGCGCACCCAGGAAGGTGACCTCGTCGACCTGTTCGGCGGCCAGCCGGGCCGAGCGCAGCTCGTCGGCGACGGTCAGCCCGTAGCCGGTTTTCGTTTCCAGGCAAGTGGTTCCGCCGCGCACCGCCTCGGCAACCAACCGGCGCAGGTTGGCGGCCAACTCGGCATCGGTGGCCGCCCGGGTCGCCTCGACAGTGACCGCGATACCGCCGGCCTGGTAGGGCTCACCGGCCATCCGCGCGCCGAACTCGGCCGTCCGGTCACCGGCGAAGACGAGGTGGGTGTGGCTGTCCACCCAGCCGGGCAGCATCGCCCGCCCGGCCAGGTCGACCCGCTCGTCGGCCGCCGGGGCCTCCCGGGCCGGTCCGACCCAGACCACCCGGTCGCCGTCGAGCACGAGCGCGGCATCGCGGAGTTGGCCCAGTTCGTCGTCGTTGGTGGTCAGCTCACCGATCCCGGTGAGCACCGTCGTCGTCACCGGGACATCACTCCCCTCGCACGGCCGGCGGTCATCGCCACACCGCGTTGATCGCCTCGGTCAGCAGCGGCCCGACCGGACCGAGCCGGCAGTGCTCGCCACCGTCGACCAGCAGCCCGCCATCGACCACCACACTGTCCACATCGGACGAATTCGCGGTGAGCACGACCTGGTCGGGCAGGCTGCCGGCGGTGCGTGGGCTGTCGGTGCGGACGGCGACGAGGTCGGCCGGGGCACCGAGGGCGATGCGGCCGCCGGTGGGCCGGCCGAGCGCGGCGTGGCCCGCGACGGTGGCGGCGGTGAGCAGTTCGGCCGGCGCGAACCGGCCGCGCTGCCCGGTGCGCAGCCGCTCACCGTGTTCCAGTCCGCGGATCTCCAGGAACGGATCGATCACCGCGTGTTGGTCGGTGCCCAGGGCGAGCGCGGCGCCTGCGTCGAGCAGTTCACGGGCCGGGCCGATGCCGTCGGCGAGGTCGGCCTCGGTGGTCGGGCAGAAGCACGCGGTCGCCCCGGCCCGGCCCAGCATGGTGATGTCCGAGCTGGTCAGGTGGGTGGCGTGCACGGCGACTGTGGCACCGGTCAGCGCGCCGTGTTCGTGCAACAGCTCGGTGGGCGTGCGGCCGTAGGCGGCCCGGCAGGCGTCGTTCTCGGCCGGCTGCTCGGACAGGTGGACGTGCAGCGGGCCGTCGTTCTCGGCCGCCCAGGACGCCACCGGCCCGAGCGCGGCCGCCGGCACCGCCCGCACCGAGTGGATCGCCGCGCCGAGCCGGGCCGAGCCGGGCCCGAACCCGGACATCCGGTCCAGCCAGCCGAGCACGTCCCCGTCGCCGAACCGCCGCTGCACGCCGATCAACGGCGCGTCGATGCCGCCGGTCAGGTAACAGGTGTCCAGCAGGGTGAGCCGGATGCCGGCGTCCTCGGCGGCCCGGACCAGCGCGTGGCCCATCGCGTTCGGCTCGGCATAGGGTGTGCCGTCGGGCTGGTGGTGCAGGTAGTGGAACTCGCCGACGGAGGTGAAGCCGGCGCCGACCATCTCGGCGAACACGAGCCGGGCCAGCCGGTAGTAGCTGTCCGGGTCCAGTCGCGCGGCGAGTTGGTACATGGTCTCCCGCCACGTCCAGAACGTGCCGCCGCCACCGTGCGTCCGGCCGCGCAGTGCTCGGTGGAAGGCGTGCGAGTGGGTGTTGGCGAAACCCGGCAGGACCAGGCCCGCCAACCGATGCGCGGCACCGGGGTCCGCGCCGACGGACACCGCGACGATCGTGCCTTCCGCGCAGCTGACCACGACGTTGTCCCGGACGCCCTCGGGCAGCAGCGCGCGCTCGCACAGGTAGTCGCTGGTCACCGGCACAGGTGCTCCAGCACGCCGGCCAGCGCGGTCGAGCCGGCCGCGCAGTCCGCGGGCTCGGCGTACTCCTCGGGCGCGTGACTGACGCCGGTCGGGTTGCGCACGAACAACATCGCGGTCGGCACGCTCGCGGCGAGCACACCCGCGTCGTGCCCGGCGCCGGTCGGCAGCGTCGGCACACCACCGAGCCGACCGGCCAGCTCGTCACGCAGCGCCGAGTCGAACACGACCGTGTCGCCGTAGGACTCCTCGCGCACGGTCAGCTCGCAGCCCTCCTCGGCCGCCGCCGACCGGGCCGCCGCGACGATCTCGTCGACCACCGACCGGGTGTCCGATGTGGATGAAGCACGGGCATCCAGCCAGAAGTCGACGGAGGAGGCGATGACGTTGGTGCCACCGGGATTGGGCACCACCCGGCCGACGGTGGCCCGCGCGCCGCGGACCGACCGGGCCGCCGCGCGGGCCGCCAGCACGGCCGCGGCGGCGGGCAGCATCGGGTCACGGCGGTCGGTGATGTCCGTGCTGCCGGCGTGATTTCCCTGCCCGCGCACGGTGAACCGCCAGCGGCCGTGCGCCAGGATGGACGAAGCGACCGCGACCGGCCGGTCCTCGGCCAGCCCGGACAGCAGCCGGCCCTGTTCGACGTGCAGCTCGACGAAACAGCCGAGTTGGTCCAGGGTGTCCTCGTCCCGGCCCAGCCGCCCGGCGTCCAGGCCGAAGTCGGTCACCGCCTCGGCCAGGGTCACGCCAGCCGGATCACGCAGAGCCCGCGCCGCGTCCGGGTCGATCACGCCGGTGAGCAGCTTCGAGCCGAGGCACGGCACGCCGAACCGGCCGCCCTCCTCCTCGACGAACACCGCCAACGCGAACGGCTTCGCCGGAGTGAAACCGTTGGTCTGCAAGGCTTCCACCGCATCCAGCGCGCACCCGACGCCGAGCGGCCCGTCGAACGCGCCACCGCCGGGCACCGAGTCGAGATGGCTGCCGGTGACGACCGCACCCGGCCCCGGCCGGCCCCACCACGCCCACAGGTTGCCGTTGCGGTCGGCCCGCACGTCCAGGCCGAGGCGCTGTGCCCGCTCGACGAACCACGCGCGCAGCTCCCGATCGGCCGGATCGAAACCGTGCCGGGAGTAACCGCCGCGCACCCGGTCCCGCCCGATGTCGGCGATCTCGGCGAGCGATCCGGTCATCGACTGCCCGCCATCGGGATGCGCACGCCGCGCTCCCGGGCCACCTCGTCGGCCTCGGCGTAACCGGCGTCGACGTGCCGCAGCACGCCCATGCCGGGGTCGTTGGTGAGCACCCGCTCGATCTTGGCGGCGGCGAGTTCGGTGCCGTCGGCGACGGTGACCTGGCCGGCGTGGATGGACCGGCCGATGCCGACCCCGCCGCCGTGGTGGATGGACACCCAGGTCGCGCCGGACGCGGTGTTGACCATCGCGTTGAGCAGCGGCCAGTCGGCGATCGCGTCGGAGCCGTCGGCCATCGCCTCGGTCTCCCGGTAGGGCGAGGCGACCGAACCGCAGTCCAGGTGGTCGCGGCCGATGACCACCGGCGCGGACAACTCGCCGCTGGCCACCATCTCGTTGAACTTCAGGCCGGCCTTGTCCCGCTCGCCGTAGCCCAGCCAGCAGATCCGGGCCGGCAGGCCCTGGAAGGCGACCCGCTCACCGGCCAGCTTGATCCACCGGGCCAGCGACTCGTTCTCCGGGAACAACTCCAGGATCGCCCGGTCGGTGGCGGCGATGTCGGCCGGGTCGCCGGACAGCGCGGCCCACCGGAACGGCCCCTTGCCCTCGCAGAACAGTGGCCGGATGTAGGCCGGCACGAAACCCGGGTAGTCGAACGCGCGCTCGCAGCCGCCGAGTTTGGCCTCGCCGCGCAGCGAGTTGCCGTAGTCGAAGACCTCCGCACCGCGATCCAGGAAACCGAGCATGGCGTCCACGTGCTCGGCCATCGCATCCCGCGCGCGGTCGGTGAACTCGTCCGGCTTGGCCGAGGCGTAGCCGTGCCAGTCCGCCAGGTCGACACCCCGCGGCAGGTAGGCCAGTGGGTCGTGCGCGGAGGTCTGGTCGGTGACGATGTCCACGTCCAGCTCGCGGCGCAGCAGCTCGGGCAGCACCTCGGCGGCGTTGCCGATCAGCCCGACCGACAGCGCGCGCTTCTCCCGCTTGGCCGCGGTGACCCGGCGGATCGCATCGTCCACATCGGACGCGATCTCGTCGAGGTACCGGGTGTCCACCCGACGCCGGGCCCGGGCCGGATCGCACTCGACGACCAGCGCGACGCCACCGTTCATGGTCACCGCCAGTGGCTGCGCACCGCCCATCCCGCCCAGGCCGGCGGTGAGTGTGAGGGTGCCGGCCAGCGAGCCGCCGAACCGCTTGTTGGCGATCGTCGAGAACGTCTCGTAGGTCCCCTGCAGGATGCCCTGGGTACCGATGTAGATCCACGAGCCCGCGGTCATCTGGCCGTACATGGTCAGGCCGAGCGATTCGAGCCTGCGGAACTCCGGCCAGTTGGCCCAGTCCGGCACGAGGTTGGAGTTCGCGATCAGCACCCGGGGCGCCCACTCGTGCGTGCGCAGCACGCCCACCGGCCGGCCGGACTGCACCAGCAGCGTCTCGTCCTCGCGCAGGTCGGTCAGCTCCCGGCTGATCGCGTGGAAGCTCGGCCAGTCCCGGGCCGCGCGCCCGGTGCCGCCGTAGACGACCAGATCCTCCGGCCGCTCGGCCACCTCCGGGTCGAGGTTGTTGTGCAGCATCCGCAGCGGCGCCTCGGTGGCCCAACTGCGGGCGGTCAGGGTGGTGCCCCGGGCCGCGCGAATCGTCTCGGTCATCACTGGCTCCCTTTCAGCACGGCGTCCACGGCGGCGAGCACCGCGCCCGACCGGATCAGTTCCTCGGTGGCGGCGATCTCGGGGGCGAGATGGCGGTCGGGCCCCGGTCCGAGCACCCGCTCGCGCAGCAC
>DATATV010000088.1:0-43103 GCA_036268615.1 Pseudonocardiaceae bacterium | reverse complement strand
GATGTAGACGTCGGGCACCTGGCTGTAGGCCCTCGGGTCGTGCCACTCGTCCGAGCCGACCTGGGCGACCTTGGCGGCGCGCTCCTCGGACTCGGTGAACAGCGGGTTGTGCGTGTCCGGCCACGAGTCCGAGCTGCCCTTGCCGAACCGGGACACCGTCTCCACACCGGCGCTGATGAACACGTCACCCTCGCCGGCCCGGATCGCGTGCAGCGCCATCCGGGTGGTCTGCAGGCTGGAGGCGCAGTAACGGGTCACCGTGCAGCCGGGCAGCTCGTCGTAGCCGAGCAGCACCGACACCACCCGGCCCATGTTGAAGCCCTGTTCACCACCGGGCAGGCCGCAGCCGAGCATCAGGTCGTCGATGTCGGCCGGGTTGAGCTGCGGCACCTTGTCCAGCGCGGCCCGCACCATCAGTACCGCGAGGTCGTCGGGGCGCATCGGGGCCAGCGAGCCCTTGCCGGCCCGGCCGATCGGGGACCGGGCGGTGGCGACGATCACAGCTTCGGGCATGGCGACACTCCTTCGGGTCTGTTCCCAGCATCACGTCTCGCCCCTGATGCTGCCAGAATCCCGTTCGGTTACCAGCTCGGAGTGGCCAGACCCACGGAACCGTTGCCCGGGAGGGTCGGCAGGGTCCGCCGCAGCGGCCCCGGCTGGCCGGTCGGCCGGACCGTCACCGCCGGCACCCGCTCGTCCGCCACGCCGTCCCAGATGCCGGCGGCCGCGCACAGCGGGGCCAGCAGCACCGCGGCGGCGGCCTCGTAACCAGCAGCGTTGGGGTGGAACCGGTCCTTGCTGAACAGCTCGGCGGGCCGGGCGAAGAACTCCGGGGAGAGCAGATCGGCCAGCGCGACCGGCACCCCACCGGCCCGCTGCACGGCCACCCGCTGGGCCCTGGCCAGCAGCAGGCTCCAGGTCCGGGCGAGCGTGCGCAGCGGCTGCGGGATCGGCTGGATCGCGCCGAGATCCGGGCAGGTGCCCACGACCACCGCGACCTTCGCCGCGCGCAGCCGGCTGATCTGCTCGGCGAGCAGGTCGGCCGAGGTGCGCACCAGCAGCCGGTCGGTCACGTCGTTGGCGCCGACGATCACCAGCACCACGTCGGGCGGATCGGTGAGCGCGCCGTCGACCTGGCCGGGGAGATCCCGGGTGGTGGCGCCGCTGACCGCCCAGGTGAGCAGCCGCACCGGCCGGCCGGACTCCTCGGCCAACCCCCTGGCCAGCAGCACACCGGGCAGTTGCAGTGGGTTGTCCACCCCGAGGCCGGCCGCGGAGGAGTCGCCGATCACCGCGAAGCGCAGCAGGTCAGCCGGGTCCTCGACGATCGTGGGCGCGGCCGCGCCCGGCAGGTACACGCCGTCGGCGTTGAACGGTGGCTCCTTGGGCACGCCGATCACCTGGCGCGCGTGCTTCGACTGTTCGGACAGCAGTCCGTATGCGGCGCTGGTCAGCCCGCCCAGTGCGCCAACCGCGACCGCCGCCGTGCGGATCATCCGCGTAGGAGACATCTGCCCCACCTCCCCGTAGCCTCACACCCCGACCCATGTAGGTGGACGTCAAACCTTTCAACGCGCCGAACCGCCGGTGTAGTCCCAGGTCCGCAACTAGATCGTGCCCGCCCTCGGTGTCCACGAACCGTGTGTCGTGATAACAATTGTGCAGCCGGGGACCGACATCCGCCGCTGGTTTTTCGCCGGGTCGGCAAGTGCTCACCCACCACGTACGCTTGGCCGGCACAAGTCCGCACACTCCAGCCGAACAGGTACAGGTAGAAGTCGTGGAATACGCCGAGCACGTTGTCGACCTGGTGGGCAACACCCCGTTGGTCAAACTCAACTCGCTCACCGAGGGCAAGGCGCCGCTCGTGCTGGCCAAGGTCGAGTACCTCAACCCGGGCGGCAGCGTGAAGGACCGCATCGCGCTGCGGATGATCGAGGCCGCCGAGCGGTCCGGTGAGCTGCGGCCCGGCGGCACCATCGTCGAGCCCACCTCGGGCAACACCGGGGTCGGCCTGGCCCTGGTGGCCCAGCGCAAGGGTTATGACTGCGTGTTCGTCTGCCCGGACAAGGTGTCCGAGGACAAGCGCAACGTGCTCAAGGCCTACGGCGCCCGGGTGGTGGTCTGTCCGACCGCGGTCGCCCCGGAGCACCCCGACTCCTACTACAGCGTGTCCGACCGGCTGGTCCGCGAGATCGACGGCGCGTGGAAGCACAACCAGTACGCCAACCCGGAGAACCCGGCCAGCCACTACCACTCCACCGGCCCGGAGATCTGGCAGCAGACCGACGGCCGGGTCACCCACTTCGTGGCCGGCGTCGGCACCGGCGGCACCATCTCCGGCACCGGCCGCTACCTCAAGGACGTCAGCGGCGGTCGGGTGCAGATCATCGGCGCCGACCCGGAGGGCTCGGTCTACTCCGGCGGTTCCGGCCGGCCCTACCTGGTGGAGGGCGTCGGCGAGGACTTCTGGCCGGACACCTACGACCGGGACATCTGCGACGAGATCATCGCCATCTCCGATGCGCACTCCTTCGACATCACCCGGCGGCTGGCCAAGGAAGAGGGCCTGCTGGTCGGTGGGTCCTGCGGGATGGCCGCGGCGGCGGCGCTGCGGCTGGCCGAGCGGCTCGGTCCCGACGACGTGGTGGTCGTGCTGCTGCCCGACGGCGGCCGCGGCTACCTGTCCAAGGTCTTCAACGACCAGTGGATGTCCTCCTACGGCTTCCTGCCGCCGGACTCCAGCGGCGCCACCGTCGCCGAGGTGCTGCGGGCCAAGAGCCACCACACCGGCCCCGGCCTGCCCGACCTGGTGCACACCCACCCGAACGAGACCGTCGGCGACGTGGTCGCGATCCTGCGCGAGTTCGGCGTCTCGCAGATGCCGGTGGTCAACGCCGAGCCGCCGGTGATGGCCGCCGAGGTGTCCGGCGCGGTGATCGAGCGCGACCTGCTCGACGCGCTGTTCAACGGGACGGCCCAGCTGTCCGACCGGGTTGAGGCGCACATGTCCCCGCCGCTGCCGACCATCGGCGCCGGTGAGCCGATCAGTGCGGCGATGAAGGCACTGTCGGGTGCGGACGGGGCGATGGTGCTGATGGACGGCAAACCGGCCGGCGTGGTGACCCGCCAGGACGTGCTGGGCTTCCTGGCCGGCCGCTGACCTTTCCTCGGCCGGCTTCCTGGCGGTAGCGTCCCGGTCACCTCGTACCGGGATGTCGCCGGTCACCGCGTCGTGCCCGATCATCGGGGGTTTGCGCACATTCCCGCAGCTGATGGTCTAGCGTTGACCACAGCGTGTGTCACTCATGTGACGCACGACATCAGCGATGAGGCCATCCAGAGCGATGAGGCCATTGAGGGAGTGGGAAACCCGATGAGTGCTCCTCAGCCGCCCGAGAACGAGTCGGGGCAGGGCGGTCAGCAGCAGCAGGGCAGTGGCAGCGAGCCGGCGCTGGCCAGTTCGGGACCGACCCAGTTCGTGGTCCCCGGTCAGCAGCCGCAGCAGCAGCCCGGCGGTTCCCCCGAGGCCACCCAGGTCGTGCGGCCGGGGCAGACCTCGCCCAGTCCGTCGGCCGGAATGCCGGAGGCCACCCAGGTCGTGCCGCCGGGGCAGCAGGTGCAGCAGCCGAACTACGGCCAGTACACCGGCGCGCAGCCCAGCTACGGCCAGCAGCCCGGCATGCCCGGTTACGGCGCCCCGCAGCAGCCCGGCTTCCCACCGCAGCAGCCCGGCCAGCCCGGCTACGGCCAGCAGCCCGGCCAGCCCGCCTACGGCCAGCAGCAGGCGCCCGGTTACGGCGCGCCCGGCCAGCAGCCCTACGGCGGGATGCCCGGCCAGCCCGGTTACGGCCAGCAGCCCGGCTACGGCGGCCAGCCCGGTTTCCCGGGCTACGCGCCCGGCACCGGTGCCAGCTCCCCGGCCAACACCAACCAGCTCCTGGTCTGGGCCGCGCTCGGGGTCGCCGCGGTGCTCGCGCTGGTCGCCGCGATCATGGCGATCGTCACCTTCTCCGACATCAGCGACTACTCGACCACGGTCAGCCAGGCAGGCGGTGTGGCCCGGCTCAAGCAGGCCACCCAGGGCGTCAGCGGGGTCACCATCACCGCACCCGCGCTGCTGTGGATCTTCACCATCCTGGTGCTGGTGGCCAGCCTCGCGGTGATCGCCGGCGCGGTGCTCGCGTTCCTGAAGAAGCTCGCGTTCGCCGCGTGGGGCATTCTCGGCGCCGGCGCGCTCGTCTTCGTCATCGGCATCATCGGCATGATCCTCTGGCCCAGCTACGGCGGCCAGAACGCCGACGGCGCCGGCAAGTACCTGTACTTCCTGATCGCCGGCCTGGTGATCGCCGTGATCGGCGCGGGCCTGCAGTTCATGCCGCAGTTCGCCGCCCAGATCGCGGTCGGCCCGGTCGCTCCCGTTGCGTTCGGCCAGGCCGGTGGGTTCGGCCAGCAGCCCCCGTTCGGCCAGCCCAACCCGTACGGGCAGCCGCAGCAACAGCCGCAGCCGGGCCAGCCCGGTGCGTACGGCCAGCAGCCGCAGGCCCCGCAGCAGCAGCAGCCCAACCCCTACGGTCAGCCCGCCCAGCAGCAGCCCTACGGCGCGCCGCAGCAGCCGCAACAGCAGCAGCAGCCCGCACCGGGCTGGGGCGCCGCCCCCGGCCAGCCGACTCCGGGCAGCGGTGGCTTCCCGCAGCAGGGCCCGCCCTCGGGTGGTTTCCCGCAGCAGCAGCCGGGCCAGCAGCCCGGTCAGCCGGGCCAGTACGGCCAGCAGCAGCCGCCTCAGCAGTGGTGATCCGGTTTCTCTGAGAGTTGTCCACAGCAGCCCCCGGCCGGTCCGGGGGCTGCTGCTTTTCCCCGGGTAGGCTTTGTCCATGACGGACAAATCCGGATCCAGGGGTGACACCGCCGTGTTCGGCTTCGCCACCCGGGCGATCCGCGCCGGCCAGGAACCGGACCCGAGCACCGGCTCGGTGATCGTGCCGATCCACGCCACGTCGACCTACGCGCAGGACGGCGTCGGCGGGTTGCGCGGCGGCTACGAGTACTCGCGGACCGGCAATCCGACCAGGACGGCGCTTGAGGAAAACCTTGCCTCGCTGGAGAACGGCCGGTTCGCGCGGGCGTTCGCGTCCGGCATGGCCGCCAGTGACGTGACCCTGCGGGCCACCCTCCGGCCCGGTGACCACGTGGTGATCCCCAACGACGCCTACGGCGGCACGTTCCGGTTGGTGGACAAGGTGCTGAGCGAGTGGGGCATCGACAACACGCCGGTCGCACTGTCCGATGTGGACGCGGTGCGGGCGGCCTGCCGGCCCACCACGAAGCTGATCTGGTGCGAGACGCCGACGAACCCGTTGCTGGGCATCGCCGACATCGCCGCGCTCGCCGGGGTCGCCCGTGAGGTGGGTGCGCGACTGGTGGTGGACAACACTTTCGCGTCCCCGTACCTGCAACAGCCGTTGGACCTGGGTGCCGACGTGGTGCTGCACTCGATGACCAAGTACCTCGGTGGCCACTCCGACGTGGTCGGCGGCGCGATGATCACCTCGGACGAGGAACTCGCCGGCAAGGTGGCCTTCCTGCAGAACTCGGCCGGCGCGACACTCAGCCCGTTCGACGCATGGCTGACCCTGCGCGGCATCAAGACGCTCGCGGTGCGGATGGAACGCCACAGCGACAACGCCGAGCGGGTGGTGGAGTTCCTCAGCCAGCACCCGAAGGTGCGCACCGTGCTCTACCCGGGGCTGGCCGACCACCCCGGCCATGAGGTGGCTGCCAAGCAGATGCGCCGGTTCGGCGGCATGGTGTCGTTCACCGTGGTCGGCGGCGAAGCGGCCGCACTGGACGTGTGCGCGCGGACCCATTTGTTCACCCTGGCCGAGTCGCTGGGCGGGGTGGAGTCGCTGATCGAGCACCCCGGCCGGATGACACATGCGAGCACCAGTGGTTCGGTGCTGGAGGTGCCGGCCGACCTGATCCGGCTGTCGGTGGGCATCGAGGATTCCGCCGACCTGATCGACGACCTGCGCACCGCGCTGGCCTGACCTACCGAGGTGGGGGCGCCGGTTCGACCGGCGCCCCCACCGGCGGCCGGCCCACGAATCCGACGAGTTCGTCCAGCGCCGCCTGCACCAGCTCGTCCAGCTCGGCGTCCGCTCCCTGGGTGGTCCACCGCCGAAAGGCGACCCGGAACACGGCCAGCGCCACCTCACCGGCCAGCGCGGCCGAGTCCGCGCCGACGCCGCGCTCGCCGAGCGTCTCGCGCAGCGCCGACGACCACGACGCGAGCTTGGCCAGCTCCCGCTCCCGCAGTTCCGGATGCGCGGCGATGATCCGCGCCCGGCGAAGCTGATCATCCTGGCGTGGCTGGAGTTCCACAGCCAGCGCGCGCAGCCCGGCGGCGGTCGCGGCGAGCGGCGTCAGCGCGGCCGGGCTTGCCGCGACCGCGCCGACGAAGACCTCCCGCAGCTGATCTTCGTTGCCGAACAGCACGTCGCGTTTGTCGGCGAAGTAGCGGAAGAAGGTGCGCTCGGTCAGGCCGGCCCGCTCGGCGACGGCCGCCGCGGTCGTGTCGGCGAAGCCGCGCTCGGCGTAGAGGGCGAGAGCGGCGTCCTGCAGTCGGCGCCGCGCATCCGGCTTCCAACGACTCATCAGCACATCCTACGTGATGTCAGTGCATGACATCATGGGTCGCGCGGTGCTAACGTGCGTGATGACAGTCGCTGACATCAGCATTTCTTCGACCGAGGAGCGGCCATGCCCGACTCGACGATCCGATCCGACGTGCGGGACTTCCTGGCCTACCTGGCCGGCGCGGACTACCGGCCACCGGCCGGCGACATCGACGTGCGGACCGTTCGCGCGTCGTTCGACAGCAGCGTGCCCCGCACCGACCTGTCCGTGGGGGAGCTGGCGACGATCCAGGACCTCACGATCCCCAGTCCGGCCGGCGGCATCCCGGCGCGACTGTTCGACCCCCGGCTGACCCGTGCGGCCGGTCCGGCAGTGGCCTGGTTCCACGGCGGCGGCTTCGTCACCGGCGGCCTCGACTCGTACACGAGCCTGGCCGCCCAGGTCTCCCGCGAACTGGACCTGCCGGTGGTGCTGGTGGACTACCGCCTGGCGCCGGAGTCGCCGTTTCCGGCAGCCCACGACGACGCCGAAACGGCCGCCCGCTGGCTGGCCACCGGCCCGCCCGAGCTCGGCCGGGCCGTCGACGCCCTGGTGCTCGCCGGCGACAGCGCCGGCGGCAACCTGACGATCGCCACCACGATGGCGCTGCGTGACCGTCCGGCCGCCGTGCCGGTGCTGGCCCAGTTGGCCGTCTGTCCGAGCACGGACGGCACCAGGACATACCCGTCGGAAGAGGAGTTCGCGGACGGGTACCTGCTGACGAGGGCCGGCCGGCGCTGGTACCGCGAGCAGCACCGCCCGGTCAGCAACGACGTCCGGATGTCGCCGTTGCTGGGCGAGTTCACCGGCCTGCCCCCGGCGGTGGTCCTCACCGCGGGCCTGGACCCCAACCGCGACGAGGGCCGGGCCTACGCGGCGGCGCTGGTCGCCGCCGGGGTGCCGACGACCTACCGCGAGGCAACCGGCAACATCCACGCGTTTGTCCTGCTCCGCAAGGTCGTCCCGTCCGCACAGGGCGACATCACCAGCGCCCTCACCGCCCTACGCGAAGCCCTCACCACAACCTGAGAGCGACGGAACAGGCGGAGAACCCAGAAGCAACGAGCCCACCCGAACCCGCCGTCCACCACCCCAACCAGAACCGCCGCAGCGCAGCCCCCGCCCTCCCAGGGGGCGGCCCCTGGCACAAGCCTATCGGGCCTGTTCGACGGAGCGAAACGCCAGAACCACCGACTGTGGACAACTCGGCGCCTGTGGACAACTCGGGGCGCAACGTAACTCGGAGGCGCCACCGCAACGCATCCAATGCGAGGAAACCCGTTGCGGTGACAGGGAAATCGCGCCGAAGAAGGAGGCTGGGACCAGTCAGCACGAAGGCGCAAGTCTGACCGATGGTGGGCGAGCCGGGTGCGAGCGGGCAGGTCGCCCGCACCCAAGGCCCCGAACTACGGGCGGGACGAGTTACCGGCCGCCAGTGGCGAACCGGCTGGGAGCTCGTCGTTGTTCAGACATCCCCCGACGAGCTGCACTTGTCCTGAGTCCCGCACGTAATGGCTCGGGGCCGGGCAACTGGTCTGCTCAACTGTGAACACCGCGGCACCGGTGAGGGCGGCGGCCGTCAGCACGGCACAGACCAGGGGAAGCACTCCGGTGGCGCGAGCCACGAGCGCCATGCGACCTCCCACGACGAACACATGAATTTCGGTATCACTGTTGCCATTCCCAGGCACGACGGTGTGGGCGTGACCCGTTACACCCGTCGCGTTGCCGAGGGTACCCGTCCCGCGACCCGGACGGCGAGGCAGCGGTACGGCAACCGGGCGACCAACCTGGCAGGATCGCGCCATGAACGGCGGTGGCGGCGACCTGGTCAGCGGTGACGAGCTGGTCGGGCTCGGGCGAATCCGGGCCGCGCGTGAGCAACTGGCCGGTGTGGTGTGGTCGACACCGATGCTGAAATCCCGGGTGCTCGGCGCGCTGCTCGGCGATGACGTGTACCTGAAGTGCGAGAACCTGCAACGCACCGGCTCGTTCAAGGTGCGCGGTGCCTACGTTCGAATACACGGACTGTCCTCGGCCGACCGGGCGCGCGGCGTCGTCGCGGCGAGCGCCGGCAACCACGCCCAGGGTGTCGCGCTGGCCGCGTCGATGCTGGACATCAAGGCCACTGTTTTCATGCCGGTGCACGCGCCGCTGCCCAAGCTCGCCGCGACCCGGGCCTACGGCGCACAGGTGCACCTGCACGGCACGGTCATCGAGGAGACGCTGGCCGAGGCGATCGCGTTCGCCGAGGCGACCGGTGCGGTGTTCATCCACCCGTTCGACCACCCCGACATCATCGCCGGCCAGGGCACACTCGGCCTGGAGATCATCGACCAGATCCCGGACGCGGCCACGGTGCTCGTCGCCGCGGGCGGCGGTGGGCTCGCCGGCGGGGTGGCCGCCGCGGTGAAGGCGGTCCGGCCGGATGTCCGGGTGGTCGCGGTGCAGGCCGAGCAGGCCGCCGCGTTCCCCGGCTCGCTGGCCGCCGGTGTCCCGGTGCGGCTGCCCGTGGTGAACACGATGGCCGACGGCATCGCGGTCGGCCAGCCGGGCGTGGTCAGCTACGCGCACGTGGCCGCCCTGGTCGACGAGGTCGTCACGGTCTCGGAGGAGTCGCTGTCCCGCGCGGTGCTGCTCTGCCTGGAACGGGCCAAGCAGGTGGTGGAACCGGCCGGCGCGGCCCCGGTGGCGGCTCTGCTGCAACACCCGAAGCGCTGGCCCGGTCCGGCCGTGGCGGTGCTGTCCGGCGGCAACGTCGACCCGGTGCTGCTGCTGCGGATCATCCGGCACGGCATGTCGGCCGCCGGTCGTTATCTCTCGCTGCGGCTGCGGGTGACCGACCAGCCCGGCTCGCTGGCCAAGCTGCTGACCCTGATCGGCGACCTCGGCGCGAACGTGGTGGACGTCGAGCACACCCGGATCTCCGGCGAACTGCGGCTGGGCGACGTCGATGTCGCGTTGAGCCTGGAGACCCGCGGCCAGGAACACTCCACCCAGGTGACCGCCGCGCTCACCGCCGCCGGCTACATCTCGGCCAGCCAATCGGCGGCGACCTGACCGACGAGCCGACCGAGCGCGAACAGAACGGGGCCGTTGGTCGCCCACCGAACGACCAACGGCCCCCGCAAATGACCCAACCAGTGGCTGGAACCGTTGCGGTGTCAGAGGTTTCCGCGCCGCGCCTGCTCCCGCTCGATCGCCTCGAACAGCGCCTTGAAGTTGCCCTTGCCGAACCCGAGCGACCCGTGTCGTTCGATCAGCTCGTAGAACACGGTCGGGCGGTCGCCGATCGGCTTGGTGAAGATCTGCAGCAGGTAGCCGTCCTCGTCCCGGTCCACCAGGATGTTGCGCCGCTGCAACTCCTCCACCGGCACCCGCACGTTGCCGATCCGCTCGCGCAGCGCCGGGTCGGAGTAGTACGAGTCGGGCGTGTCCAGGAACTCGACGCCCTTCGCGCGCATCGCGTCCACCGTGGCGATGATGTCGTTGGTGGCCAACGCGATGTGCTGGCAGCCGGGGCCGCCGTAGAACTCCAGGTACTCGTCGATCTGCGACTTGTGCTTGCTGACCGCCGGCTCGTTGAGCGGGAACTTCACCCGGTGGTTGCCGTTGGACACCACCTTGCTCATCAGCGCCGAGTAGTCGGTGGCGATGTCGTCGCCGATGAATTCGGCCATGTTGACGAAGCCCATCACCCGGCCGTACCAGTCCACCCAGTAGTCCATCCGGCCCAGTTCGACGTTGCCGACGCAGTGGTCGACCGCCTGGAACATCCGCGGCCGGGCCTCGTCCTCGCGCGCCTGGTAGCCGGGCAGGTAGGGCCCGGTGTACTTGCTGCGGTCGACCAGGGTGTGCCGGGTGTCGCCGTAGGCGGCGATCGCGGCCAGCCGGACGGTGCCGTGCTCGTCGGTGAGATCGTGCGGCTCGGCCAGCACGGTCGCCCCGGTGGCGCGCGCGTGCGCGACGCAGCGGTCCACGTCGGGCACCTCCATCGCCAGGTCGACGACGCCGTCGCCGTGGGCGCGATGGTGGTCGAGCAGCGGGCTGTCCGGCCGCACGCCACCCATGATCACGAATCGGGCCGAGCCGGAGGTCAGCACGTAGGACTTGTGGTCGGCGTTGCCGGTCTCCGGTCCGGAGTAGGCGACCAGCCGCATCCCGAACGCCATCCGGTAGTACCACGCGGTCTGGGTCGCGTTGCCGACCACGAACACGACCGCGTCCATCGCCTTCACCGGGAACGGGTCGGCGTCGGCGTTGTAGTCCACCAGACCGACCAGCTGCTTGAGCTGCTCGAAGCTGAGGTCATCACCCAGGGTGTTGGTCATGTCGTTAGCGTGCGTTCATCGGTCAGGATGAGCAAGAGCGAGTAAAAATGCTGGACAACCTGACCAGTCGATCAGCATGGGCACCCGACATACTGGTCACTCTGACCAGCCAGCAGCAGGAGGTCGTCGATGGCCGAAACAACCCCGGCCGAACCAGCCGACGGATTGGACGCCCTGGACGCCCGGCTGTTGCTGCTGCTCACCGACGAACCCCGGCTGGGCGTGCTGGAGTGCTCCCGCCGGCTGGGCGTGGCCCGCGGCACGGTGCAGGCGCGGCTGGACCGGCTGGTGGCGCGCGGGGTGCTCGGCGGCTTTCCGCCGGCGCTGGACCTGGGCGCGATGGGCTACGGGCTGACCGCGTTCGCGGTGCTGGAGATCTCCCAGGGGCGGCGGTCGGAGGTGGCGGCGCGGCTGGCGGCCATCGACGAGGTGTGCGAGGTGCACGCGACGACCGGCGAGGGGGACCTGCTGGTGCGGATGGTGGCCCGGTCGAACGCGGACCTGCAACGGGTGATCGACGAGGTGGTGGACGTGGCCGACGTGCAACGGCTGGCCACGTCCATCGCCCTGTCCACGCCGATCCCGCCCCGGGTGCGCCCACTGCTCGAACGCCTGATCAACGACCGGCGGCCGACCGATCGCTGATCAGGCGTTCGTCGGACAGCACAATGCGCGCGCCCGGGAACCTGGTGACATACAAGTACTCCCGGATATCGGAATTTAATTCACGATATCCGGGCACTGGCGGAGAGACGACCTCGCCGAGGTCAGCCGGCGTAGGGGACGGCCTTGACCAGGGTTACCTTCTGCGGCTTGCCGTTGGGCAGGGAGTACTGCCGGGTCTCACCGTTCTTGGCGCCGAGCAGGCATTCACCGAGCGGAGAGTTCGGCGAATAGACCTCAAGGGTGCCGTGCGCGCCTTCTTCTCGGTTGGCGAGCAGGAAGTCCTCGGTGTCCTTGTCTCCTTCGTAACGCACAGTGAGCACCATGCCGGGCTCCGCGACGCCCTCGGAGGTGGGTGCGACGCCGACCTTGGCGGCGCGCAGAAGTTCCTGGAGCTGCCGGATTCGCGCTTCCTGCTGCCCCTGTTCCTCCCGGGCGGCGTGGTAGCCGCCGTTCTCCTTGAGGTCGCCCTCTTCCCGGCGGGCGTTGATCTCCGCGGCCATGACCTTGCGATTCGCGACCAGCTCGTCGAGTTCGTGCTTGAGCCGGTCGTAGGCTTCCTGGGTCAGCCAGGCCACCTGGGTGTCGGTCACGGTCATCAACTCCTCGATTCCAGCCAGGCCCGAGGTATACGGGCTGGATGTTCCGACCCGTGGGTCCGGAACGGAAAAAACACGACCCGCATCGGGGCCGTGCCGCTGACCGAGGGTAGCACGGTAGACACGTCCGAGCCGAAGGATTTTCGCCGAGTGGCGCTGGAATATCCGCAGATCACCCGCTTGGCGGCATGGATTTGGTCAGGTAGGCGGGTACCTGGTAAGAGCAGCCGTAGAACTCAACCGTGGTGGCTCGTTTATCTGTTTGAAACCGCGAGTTAAGTTGAATCGACGTTCCACTGGGTGGGACGTATATCTCCTCGCGACCCGCTTCGTCACCGTCGGCGGACAGCGCGTAGGCAATGCAGTCGGCCGCCTGATCCGGGTGGTTGCGGGTCACCGTGAAGCTGAAGGCGATCGTGTGGTCGTCGATCACGTTGTAAGTGCTGACTTCGGGGTCGATCGGCGTCGCGCCGAGGTTCTCATAACCGACATAGGCGACAATCACCCCGGCGACCACGAATGCGGCCAGGATCGTCCAGTACCACCAGCGACGACGTCCGGTGCGCCGCGGCTTCTCGTACCGGCCGATGGGCCGGTCCGCTACTGCCGTGTCGCCCATGTGACCTCCTCCACGTTCGACGTACCCACCCGCCGGGGACTGTCAGGCCGACGGGAACAATGGGAGCCGACCTTCACGTTGAGTATTGCCGACGGTGTCCTGCCTTCGTGCGGGCGGGCCCACTCACCCCGAGCAGGAAGGTCGCGCCGACCATGGCCGAGAAGTTGCGCCTGATGTCCGTACATGCGCATCCCGACGACGAGTCGAGCAAGGGTGCGGCAACGTTGGCGCGCTACGTGTCCGAAGGTCATGAGGTCATGGTGGTCACCTGCACCGGCGGGGAGCGCGGCAGCATCCTCAACCCGGCGATGGACCAGCCGGGCGTGCTGGAGCGGATGAGCGAGATCCGGGTGGCCGAGATGGCCGAGGCCGCCAAGATCCTGGGTGTCGAGCACCGCTGGCTGGGCTACGTCGACTCGGGGCTGCCCGAGGGCGACCCGAAGCCGCCGCTGCCCGAGGGCTGCTTCGCGCTGGTGCCGCTGGAGGAGTCGACCGGCAAGCTGGTCGAACTCGTCCGCGAGTTCCGGCCGCACGTGGTGATCACCTACGACGAGAACGGCGGCTACCCGCACCCCGACCACATCCGCTGCCACGAGGTGTCGGTCGCCGCGTTCAACGCGGCCGGCGACCCGGAGCAGTACCCGGAGGCGGGCGAGCCGTGGCAGCCGCTGAAGCTGTACTACTCGCACGGTTTCTCCCGGGCCAAGATCGTCGCGGTGCACGAGGCGCTGCTGGCCAAGGGCGTGGAGTCGCCCTACGGGAAATGGCTGGAGGAGTGGGACACGAAGCGGCCGGACCCGATGGCGCGGGTGACCACCCGGGTATGGTGTGCGGACTGGTTCGAGGTGCGGGATCGCGCACTGCTGGCGCACGCCACCCAGATCGACCCGAACAGCCGGTGGTTCGCGGTGCCGCTGGACGTGCAGCGTGAGGTCTGGCCGACCGAGGAGTACGAACTCGCTCGTTCGCTGGTGGACACGACCCTGCCGGAGGACGATCTGTTCAACGGGGTGAGCGAGAAGGTGACGGTATGACCAGCCTGATCAGCGGGTTCGTGATGTCGAGCACAGCGATCGCGGCCGGAACCACGGGCACGGCCACCCAGCAGGGCGGCCAGGGCGAGGAGTTCGGTTCGTCCTCGCCGGTGGCGCTGGTGCTGCTGATCGTGCTGCTGCTGGCGGTCGTCTTCCTGGTCCGCTCGATGAGCAAGCACCTCAAGCGCGTGCCGGAGAGCTTCGACCCGCCGTCGGCGCCGTCGGACGACTCGGCGGCGCCGGACTCGCCTGATTCCGCCTCGGCTGGTTCTGCTCCGGCTTCGGCTGGGTCCGGTCCGTCTGCGACTGGTACGTCGGAACCGGCGGCCTCCACTCCCGGTGCCGACGGGACCACACCGCAGCCGTAGGCCCTTGCCTGGCTTGATGGTTCGGTCGGCCGCACTTGGCGGTCGACCGGAACCATCGTGCGTCATCAGCACGGCCCAGTTGTCCACCGGCGCCGACCTGTCCACAGGGCCTGCCGGAAAGCAACTGCCGATGATCAAATCGGACTAGACTGGTAATCGGGGGGCGCCCCTGGTGGCTGCCGGTCGAGCCGGCGACCGTCGCCGCCGGCCATGATCGATGGAGCCGCGACCCGGACGCGTATCTCGCAGTCCTGCGCCCCTCCCCGGCGCGGATCAGCCCGGGCTGACGGCGGCCGGGTCGAGTGACCGCCGTCGCACCGAGATCAGCCAGTCCTGGACCGCGCCGGTGTCCGGCACCGCCGGCAGCGGCGAGTGCTGCACCGCCTCCGCGCTCCGATCACGCAGCGACTCCACCCAACCGCGCACATCCGACCACGCCATCCCGCCGGCCCGGACGGCGAACAGGTTGTCCCGGTGCGCGGACACGTCGGTCACCAGTTCACCGGTGCGCAGCAGCGCCTCCGAACAGATCAACAGCCGGATCACCTCGGCCAACTGACGCCAGCGCGGCGTCCCGCCGCCGGCCATCGCCGCCGACGCCCGCGCGTACTCGCTCGCGGTCGCCCGCCGATAGGAGTCGGCGGCCCGCTGCGACAGCAGTGCCGGCACCAGCGCCCGCAGTTCGGCACCGATCGGGGCGCACCACTCGACCAGCGGCGAGCACAGCACGTCGAACACGGCCGGTTCGGCGGCCAGGCCCAGCGCGCAGAACCGTTCCACCTCCCAGCTGACCCGGTCGAGACCCGGCCCGGCCACCGTGGCCGGCGGCTTGTCGAACTCCCAGAACTGCTCGGTCGGCGCGACGAAAACGCCGCGTTTGCCCGGCTCCGGGTCCACCGCGCCGGCCGCCTCCAGCCCGATCGCCTCGTCGCCGACGACCACCGACAGCACGGTGTGCTCGCGCACCAGCGCGAACCCGCGTTCGTTCTCGTCCACTCGGTCCTCAACCCGGTCCAGCACGAGCCCAGTCTCCTGGATGGCACCGACACCCCCGACAGCCGCGCCGCCGCCGAGAGAGACACTGGAGCCATGACGAACAGGCTCGCCAGCTCCACCAGCCCGTACCTGTTGCAGCACGCGGAGAACCCGGTCGACTGGTGGCAGTGGGGCGACGACGCGTTCGCCGAGGCCCGCCGCCGGGACGTGCCGGTGCTGCTGTCGGTGGGCTACGCGGCCTGTCACTGGTGTCACGTCATGGCACACGAGTCGTTCGAGGACCTCGCCACCGCCGAGCTGATGAACATCAACTTCGTGAACATCAAGGTCGACCGGGAGGAGCGCCCCGACGTCGACGCGGTGTACATGGAGGCCACCCAGGCGATGTCCGGCCACGGTGGGTGGCCGATGACTTGTTTCCTCACCCCGGAGGGCAAGCCGTTCTACTGCGGCACCTACTACCCGCCCACGCCGCGGTCGGGAATGCCCTCCTTCCACCAGGTCCTGCTCGGCGTCACCGACGCCTGGACGAACCGCAGGTCGGAGATCCTCGCCGCCGGCAACGAGGTGGTCGCCGCGCTCGCCGAACGGCAGGGCGCGCTGCCGGAGTCCACTGTGGACGAGTCGGTGCTGGACGGCGCGGCGGTGTCCCTGCTCGGCGAGTTCGACCGGCGCAACGGCGGATTCGGCTCGGCACCGAAGTTCCCGCCGTCGATGGTGCTGGAGTTCCTGCTGCGCCAACACGAACGCACCGGCTCCATCGAGTCCCTCTCACTGGTCACGGTGACCGCCGACGCGATGGCCAGGGGCGGCATCTACGACCAGCTCGGCGGCGGCTTCGCCCGGTACAGCGTGGACGCCAAATGGGTGCTGCCGCACTTCGAGAAAATGTTGTACGACAACGCTTTGCTTCTCCGGGTCTATGCGCACCTCGCGCGCCGGACCGGCTCGGCGCTGGCCGGCCGGGTGACCGAGGAGACCGCCGGGTTCCTGCTCGCCGACCTGGCCACGGACGAGGGTGGCTTCGCCGCCGCACTGGACGCCGACACCGACGGGGTCGAGGGCCTGACCTACGCGTGGACGCCGAAACAGTTGATCGACGTGCTCGGCGCCGAGGACGGGGCGTGGGCGGCGGCCCTGTTCGGCGTCACCGAGGAGGGCACCTTCGAACACGGCATGTCGACGCTGCGGCTGCTCACCGATCCCGACGACGAGGACCGCTACCGCTCGGTCCGCGACCGGCTGCTCGCCGCCCGTCGCGAACGTCCGCAGCCCGCCCGCGACGACAAGATCGTCACGGCCTGGAACGGCCTGGCCATCGGTGCGCTGGCCGAGGCCGGGGTCGCCGCCGACCGCCCCGACTGGGTGGCCGCCGCGGTCACCGCCGCCACCTTCCTGGTCGATACGCACCTGGTCGACGGCCGGCTGCGCCGCACGTCCCGGGCCGGCACGGTCGGTTCGGCGGACGGGGTGCTCGACGACTACGGCTGCCTGGCCGACGGTCTGCTCGCGCTGCACCAGGCGACCGGCGCCCCGCGCTGGCTGGAGGTGGCCACCAGCCTGTTGGACACCGCGCTCACCTGGTTCGCCGACCCGACCGCGCCCGGCGCGTTCTTCGACACCGCCGAGGACGCCGAGCGGCTGGTCCGCCGCCCGGCCGATCCCGCCGACAACGCGAGCCCGTCGGGTGCGTCCGCACTGGCCGGAGCGCTGCTCGCCGCGTCGGCGCTGGCCGGTGCGGAGTCCTCGGCCCGGTATCGGGAGGCCGCCGAACTCGCGGTGGCCAGGTCCGGGCTGCTGGTCAGCCGCACCCCCCGGTTCGCCGGACAGTGGTCGGCGGTGGCCGAGACGCTGCTCGCCGGCCCGATCCAGGTCGCCATCGCCGCCGACTCGCCGTCCTCGGCGGTGGCACTGCGGGCCGCCGCGGTGGCCGGGGTGCCCGGGGGAGCGGTGGTGCTGGCCGGTGCGCCGAACCAGCCGGGGGTGCCGCTGCTGGCCGGCCGCCCGACCGTGGACGGTCAGGCGGCCGCGTACGTGTGTCGTGGATACGTGTGCGATCGCCCGGTGACCACGGTCGACGAGTTGGCCCTGGCCCTAGGTTCCTGACCCTCGTCCACGCAGCACCCTGGTGCACCCAGCACCCTTGTCCACCCAGCACCCTTGTCCACCCAGCGCGAACGAGGTCCGCGGAGCCGCACGGCCGGCGTAAGTTCGATTACAGGTAATCATGTAATCAACGACGCCAGCCAAGGAGGCGTGCGATGTACGGAAGGTTCGCGAACTCCGGTCGGAGCAGATACGGCGGCTGGGGAGGTCCGGGTGGCGGCGGGCGTGGGCGAGGCGGCCCGCAGGCCGACGTGCCCTCGGCGGACGACGCCGCGGCCTGGTTCGCCGGGCGCCTGCCGGACGAGTGGTTCACCGGTGCGCCCGAGATCGTGGTGGACCGCGAGGAGATCACCGTTGTCGGCGAACTGCCGCCGCTGTCGGAGGAGTACACCGACGAGGCGGCCCAGGCAGCGGCCGCGACGGGCCGGATCAGCCGATTCCGGGAACAGACCCGGGACGAGCGGATCGAGATCGCCCGCCAGGCCGAGCACCGCTACGGCCGCAAGGTCGCCTGGGGCGCGAAGATCGGCGACACCGCCGAACTGTTCACCACGCTGTCGGTGCCGGTGATGACCCGACTGCGCCAGCCCGAGCGCCTGGTCCTGGACACGCTGGTGCGCGCCGGCGTCGCCCGGTCCAGGTCCGAGGCCCTGGCCTGGGCGGTCCGCCTGGTCGGCGAACACGCCGAATCCTGGCTGACCGAACTGCGCGAGGCGATGTCCCAGGTCGACGAACTGCGCAAGGAAGGCCCGGACCTCAGCGGCGAGTGACCGCCGGTCCTGGCCTGGGTGATGGAGTGGCGATGTCCGCAGGCGCGGGCATCGCCACTCGGCTGCCCGAGGGAGGCGGAACGGTCAATCGTGGTCAGGCGTAGATGGCAAACCAGATCGCGATGTAGTGGCAGATCGCCGCCAACACGGTCGCCGCGTGGAAGAACTCGTGGTGGCCGAAGGTCTTCGGCCACGGGTCGGGCCAGCGGGTGGCGTAGAAGATCGCGCCGATCGTGTACAGCAGGCCCCCGGTCAACAGGAGCACGAGCGCGGCCACGCCGGCGTGGTGCAGCAGCTGCGGCAGCACGAAGATCGCCACCCAGCCCAGGGCGATGTAGATCGGCACTCCCAGCCAGCGCGGCGCGCGCGGCCACAGCAGCTTGAGCGCGACGCCGGCCACCGCGCCGCCCCAGACGACGGCGAGCACGACGTAACCGGTCGGGCGGTCCATCGCCAGCAGCGCGAACGGGGTGTACGTGCCGGCGATGAACACGAAGATCATCGAGTGGTCGAGCCGTTTCATCCACAGCCGGGCCGTGGCGCTCACCCAGGTCCGGCGATGGTAGAGCGCGCTCACCCCGAACAGGCCCAGCACGGTCACGCCGTAGACCGACGTGGCCAGCGCGGCCCGGCCGGAGACGGTGGCGGCCAGGGCGATCAGGGTCGCCCCGGTGCCCACCGAGGCGAAGAAGGACCAGAAGTGCAACCAGCCTCGGAACCGGGGTCGGGCGGCTGCTGGACCCCGGTCGCCCGGAGGCTGGTTGAGCGTCGCGGCAGTCACCGAACCAGGTTACGGTCCCGTAGGTTTCCCGCTGCTCAGTGTGCGGCTGAGTGTGAGACAGGGCACTGCGCCCCTGGTCCGGGGCTGCCCGCCGGCTCCGCCGTTCGGCTGCCGCGCGTAGGCTTTCTCGACGTGAGTCCTCGCGCGTGGCTCCGGGAGCTGCTCTACCAGGTGTACGAATTTCGGCTGGGCCGGCAGCTGGTCGGTGCGCCGCGCCCCCGGCATGTCGGCGTGATGTTGGACGGTAACCGCAGGTGGGCGCGGGAGGCCGGGTTCAACGACGTCAGCGAGGGGCACCGGGTCGGCGCCGCGAAGATCGCCGAACTACTCAGCTGGTGCCGTGAGGCCGACGTCCAGATCGTCACCATGTGGCTGCTGTCCACCGACAACCTCAACCGGCCGGCCGAAGAGCTCGCGCCGCTGCTGGAGATCATCACCGAGGTGGTCGACGAACTGGCCGAGCCGACCGCGCCCTGGCGGCTGCGGATCGTCGGCGCGCTGGACGGGCTGCCCGCGGAGGTCGCCGCCCGGCTGTCCTCGGCCGCCCAGCGGACCAACGCCCGGGAGGGCATGCAGGTCAACGTCGCCGTCGGCTACGGCGGCCGGCAGGAGATCGCGGACGCGGTGCGCAAGCTGCTCCAGCAGCACGCCGAGGTGGGTACCACGATCGAGGAACTCGCCGAGGTCCTGGACGTGGACCATATTGCCGAGCATTTGTATACGTCGGGTCAACCCGACCCCGATCTGGTGATCCGCACATCGGGTGAACAACGGCTCTCCGGCTTTCTTCTCTGGCAATCCGCTTACTCAGAGTTCTGGTTCTGCGAAGCGTACTGGCCCGATTTTCGCCGGCTCGACTTCCTTCGTGCCCTGCGCGATTATGCGGTCCGTCACCGACGTTTCGGTTCCTGACCCCGATAGGCTGAAAAAGAAGCTGGGCCGAGATCCGGATGGATCTCGGCCCAGCTTGGTCACGTCCGCGAGGGACGCGGTACCAACGTCAACTCTGGCGTCAGTGGTTGTGGTGCGACAGCGAGCCCAGGATCTCGGCCGGGGTGGTGGCGATGCCGGTGTAGGCACCCGCGACCAGTGCGGCAGCACCGGCACCCAGGGCGCCGCCGCCCCAGATGAACGTGCGGTAGGCGTCACCGAACGAGATGACGTCCGAGCCCGAGCCGGGGCCGTCCTGGGTGCTGACGGTGGCCTGGGGGGCGGACTGCGGGGCGACCGTGGTGGCGGCGAAAGCCGGCGCAGCGACGATCGACAGGGCAACGGCTCCTGCGGTAACGATTGCAGCCTTCTTCAGCACTTGGTCTACTCCTTCAATACCGGGGATTATTCGCGACCCCCACGATTTGTAACGGTGGGGCCCTCGAATTGGCAAGTTACCGGCTATCCACCGCTTTCGTCCCGCCGAATACCCCATCGTGTGATCTGTTCAGGTTCCATGATCGCTCGTTCTGGTGTTAGTTGCGATTTGAAAATGCGCGGTGATCGACTCTCTGGTAGTAGCGCCGCCACCCGAACGGAGCAGTCGCCGGGCCGGACACCTACCGGGGCGCGCACCGGCCTTCGTCCTCGGCGTGACCGCGCGCTGAACTCTCCGGAAAGGCTCGGTGCGCGGATCGCCCACGGTCAATGTGATGCAGCTCATAGTTGCTCGTAGATTGCCCTGTTGACCAGGGGGTTTGCCCCGTTCGGCCGATCAAGTCACGGCAATGTCACGGCAAGCGATCACGGCCGGTCGCCGAATCACCTGTGTGGCAGCCTGCAGAACCGGCCCGAACGCAGGTAACTTCGCGAGCGACGGGTTGTGTCCTGCGGCCCGTCCCGGGAGGTCCTGGTCGTGAGTTTCATGCACGAGGGGGCCGGCACCGGGCCCTCGTGGTCGGCGACGCTGACGCGCTAGAGCGGCAGCGGAACCGACCAGCCAGGGCTCGTGCTCGGCCCAGCGAGGATCGGGTGCGGTGCCGCACCCGCGAGGGAGTTGCCGTGACCGCACAGCGCCCTTCCCGGCGAAACGCCAGCCTCACCTCCAGCCCGTCCGCAGGGGACGCGCCCGGTGACGCACCCACTGACAGTGCCGCCCATACCCCGATCGCCCCAGGCGCGGGACCGAGCGGTGCTACCGACGGTGTTACCCCAGGTACGTCCGACCGCAAGACCTTCGTGCTCGACACCTCCGTGCTGCTCTCCGACCCGTGGGCGATCACCCGGTTCGCCGAACACGACGTCGTGCTGCCGCTCGTGGTGATCAGCGAACTGGAAGGCAAGCGGCATCACCCTGAGCTCGGCTGGTTCGCCCGGGAAGCCCTGCGGCTGCTCGACGACCTTCGGCTGCGCTACGGCCGGCTGGACCGGCCCGTGGTGGTCGGGGACGGTGACGGGTCGATGCGGGTCGAGCTCAACCACACCGACCCCCAGGTGCTGCCGGCCGGCTTCCGCACCGACGCCAACGACGCCCGGATCCTCGCCTGCGCGCTCAATCTGGCCGCTGAGGGACTCCCGGTCACCCTGGTCACCAAGGACATCCCGCTGCGGGTGAAGGCAGCCGCGGTGGGGCTGGCCGCCGACGAGTACCGCGCCCAGGACGTGGTGCCCTCCGGCTGGACCGGCATGGCCGACGTGCAGGTGGACGCCCACACGGTGGACCTGCTGTTCAAGGAGAGCAGCGTCGACCCGGTGGAACTCGACCTGGACGGCATCGCCGAACTGCCCTGCAACACCGGTCTGCGCCTGGTCGCCGGCACGTCCAGCGCGCTGGGCCGGGTGACCGCGGACAAGCAGGTCAAGCTCGTCCGGGGCGACCGGGAGGCGTTCGGCCTGCACGGTCGCTCTGCCGAGCAGCGGGTCGCCCTCGACCTGCTGCTGGACCCCTCCATCGGGATCGTCTCGCTCGGTGGCCGGGCCGGGACCGGCAAGTCCGCGCTGGCGCTGTGCGCGGGCCTTGAGGCCGTGCTGGAGCGCGGGCAGCACCGCAAGGTGGTGGTCTTCCGGCCGGTCTACGCGGTCGGCGGCCAGGAGTTGGGCTACCTGCCCGGCTCGGAGACGGAGAAGATGGCGCCCTGGGCGCAGGCCGTCTTCGACACGCTGGGCGCGCTGGCCGGTGAGAACGTGATCGACGAGATCATCGAGCGGGGCCTGCTGGAGGTGCTGCCGCTGACCCATATCCGCGGCCGCTCCCTGCACGACGCGTTCGTCATCGTCGACGAGGCGCAGTCGTTGGAGCGCAACGTGCTGCTCACCGTGCTGTCGCGGCTGGGCACCGGATCGCGGGTGGTGCTCACCCACGATGTGGCCCAGCGGGACAACCTGCGGGTCGGCCGGCACGACGGCATCGCCGCGGTCATCGAGAAACTGAAGGGACACCCGTTGTTCGCGCACGTGACGCTGACCCGCTCCGAGCGGTCGCCGATCGCCGCGCTGGTCACCGAGGTCCTGGAGGACTACACGGGCTGACCCCGCGGAGGTGGCGCCGGCCCGCCCGGCCCGGCGCCACCTCGGTCAGTCGATGGCCCGCTTGTGGAAACCGGCGATACCGATCGCGCCGAACAGCAGTACCGCGAACGCCGCCGCCGGGAAGTCGATCCACAGTGGAATGGACGACAGCGTGCCCGCCGGCACCGTCACCCGGCGCATCGCCTCGCTGATGTAGGTCAGCGGGTTGATCGCGCACACCACCTGGAACCAGCGCTCCGAGCCCAGGCTGCGCCACGGGAACTGGGTGGCGCCGGTGAACATCAGCGGGGTGAGGATCACCGCGAACATGATGTTGATCCGCCGGGGCGGCACGAGCGTGCCGATGGTCATCCCGATCGCCGCGCCGGCCAGCGAGCCGAGGACCACGATGCCGACGATCGGCGCCCACACCGACGCCGGCCAGTGCACGGTGGGCAGCAGCAACAGGCCGATCGGCGCCATCAGCAGCGCCGCGACGATCCCGCGCAGCGCGCCGAACACCATCTTCTCCACCGCGACCAGCGCGGTCGGCATCGGTGCGAGCAGCCGGTCCTCGATCTCCCGGGTGAAGGAGAAGTCCAGGATCAGCGGCATGGTGGTGTTCTGCAGGCCGCCGAGGAACCCGTTGAGCGCCACGATGCCGGCCAGCAGCACCGGCGCGAACGCGGCCGCGTTCACGTAGCCGATCCCGGTCAGCACCTTGCCGAAGATGAACAGCATGAAGAACGGCTGGATGACCACCTGGGCGAGGAAGGGCAGCAGTTCCCGGCCGGTGACGAAGATGTCCCGCCACAGCACGGAACCGAAGGTGCGCAACGCGACCAGCGCCGGGGGCGGGCCGGCCGGGATCGTCGCGCTCGGGAGGTCGGCAACGGTGGTCGAGGTCATCGGAGTTCCCGTCCGGTCAGGTTGATGAACACGTCCTCAAGGCTGGGCGTGCCGATGGCGAGGTCGCGGACGTCGCAGCCCAGGCCGGCCAGCGCGGTGAGCACCGCCGGCAGCGCGACCGCAGGCTCCTGCGAGGTGTAGAGCCGGAACTGACCGTCCCCTGCGGACACCGGACCGCCGGCCGGCGGTCCGCCCGCGCCGGGCATCCCGGGAAAGCCGCCGCCCATGCCCGGTGGCATTCCGGGTGGCATCCCGCCGGGCGGGCCGCCGCCGGTCTGGATGCGTTCCACCCGTTCGATGCCGGCCAGGCCGGAGAGCTCCTTGACCACCAGTTCCGGCGCGACCTCACCCAGGTGCACGGTGACGCTCAGGGTGGTGCTGCCGGGCAGGTTCTTGGTCAGCGCGGTGGGCGTGTCCAGGGCGAGCAGCTTGCCGTGGTCGACGATGCCGACCCGGTCGCACAGCTTGGCCGCCTCGTCCATGTCGTGCGTGGTGAGCACGACGGTCACCCCGTCGGCGTGCAACTGGGCGACCCGCTCGTGCACGAACAGCCGGGCCTGCGGGTCGAGGCCGGTGGACGGCTCGTCCAGGAACATCACCCTCGGCTTGTGCATCAGTGCCCTGGCGATCATCACCCGCTGGGCCTGGCCGCCGGAGACGAAGTCGACCCGGCTGTCGGCCTGCGCGGTGAGGCCCATCCGCTCCAGGATCTCGTCGGCCAGCTTGTTGCGCTCGGCCCGGCCCACCCCGTGGTAGGCGGCGTGGAAGAGCAGGTTCTGCCGGATGTTCAGCGAGCGGTCCAGGTTGTTGCGCTGCGGCACCACCGCGAGCAGCTGCCGGGCCCGCTGCGGGTCGGCGTCCACGTCGACGCCATACACCAGGGCGCGGCCGCCGGTGAGCTTCACCCGCGTGGTCAGCACGCCCACCGTGGTGGTCTTGCCCGCCCCGTTGGGCCCGAGCAGCCCGAACACCTCACCGGGCCGCACCTCGAAACTCAGCTCGTCGACCGCGTTGGGACCACCACGGCGATATCTTTTGACCAGGTCAGCGACTACTACAGCGTCGTCCACGCGTCAAGAGTATTCGTGGGGGCAACCCACTTTTCATGACATCTGCCAGGAAAAGCTCACCAACCCGCCGGAAGCGGCCTGCCCTCGGCGAAACCGGCCGCCGACTGGATGCCCAGCACCGCCCGCTCGTGGAAGGCCGCCAGGTCCGGCGCCCCGGCATAGGTGCAGGAGGACCGTACCCCGGAGCAGATCGCGTCCAGCAGGTCCTCGACGCTGGGGCGGGTGCTGTCCAGCTGCATCCGGGAGGTGGAGATGCCCTCCTCGAACAGCGCCTTGCGGGCCCGGTCGTAGGCGCCGTCGGCCCTGGTCCGGGCGTTCACCGCGCGCTTGGAGGCCATCCCGAAGGACTCCTTGTAGAGCTGTCCGTGCTCGTCGCGCTGCAGGTCACCGGGCGATTCGTAGGTGCCGGCGAACCACGAGCCGACCATCACCGCCGACGCCCCGGCGGCCAGCGCGAGCGCCACGTCCCGCGGGTGCCGGACACCACCGTCGGCCCACACGTGCTTGCCCAACTCCCTGGCCTGCGCGGCGCACTCGATCACCGCCGAGAGCTGCGGCCGGCCGACCCCGGTCATCATCCGGGTGGTGCACATCGCGCCCGGTCCGACGCCGACCTTGACCACGTCGGCACCCGCCTCGACCAGGTCGCGCACACCGGCCGCGGTGACCACGTTGCCGGCCACCAGCGGCACGTCGGGCACGTGCGCACGCACCGAGCGCAGCGTGCTGAGCATCTTCTCCTGGTGGCCGTGCGCGGTGTCCACCACGAGCACGTCCACCCCGGCCTCGACCAGGTCCTTCGCCTTGGCGGGCACGTCGCCGTTCACCCCGAGCGCGGCGGCCACCCGCAGCCGGCCGGCCGCGTCGACGGCGGGCGTGTACAGCTCCGCGCGCAGCGCGCCGACCTCGGTGAGGATGCCGGCGAGCAGGCCCTCCTCGGTGACCCCGAGGGCCGCCCGCTGCGGCTGGCCGTGCAGCCGGTCGAACACCTCCCGGGGCGGCGTGGCCAGCGGCAGGGTGAGCACGTCGGTGGTGACCACCTCGGCGACCCGGGTGAACCGGTCGACGTTGGCGCACGCCGCCTCGGTCACGATGCCGATCGGCCGGCCCGCGTCGTCGACCACGGCGACCGCGCCGTGCGCGCGCTTGAACAGCAGGTTGAGCGCGTCGGCGACCGAGTCGGCGCCGGTCAGCACCAGCGGGGTGTCCCACACGGTGTGCCGGGACTTCACCCAGGAGACGATCTCGGCCACCGCGACCGGGTCCACGTCCTGCGGCAGCACCACCAGGCCGCCGCGCCGGGCGACCGTCTCGGCCATCCGCCGGCCGGCCACGGCGGTCATGTTGGCCACCACGATCGGGATGGTGGCGCCGGTCGAGTCGGCGGTGCGCAGATCGACACCGAACCGGGACTCCACCGAGGAACGCCCCGGAACCAGGAAGACGTCGTCATACGTCAGGTCGTAACCGGGCCGATGGCCATCCAGGAAGCGCACGACACCCGAGGTTACTTCAATTTCGCGCGGACCTGGCACGTGCCGCCAGGCCGACCGGATCGGGGGATTGGTAAGCCCGCCGCCGTGCCCGACGATCGGAGGTCTCCAGCCAGGATTCCTTGCCACCGCACAGAACTTGCCACCGCACAGAAGAGGCATGCCATGCCAGCAGACCCGTGTTCCCTGCTCCGGTCGAGGCGGGTGGCGGCCGAACTGCGCCGGATCCGGGAGACGCTGGGCCTGTCCCGCGGCGACGTCGGGCGGCGGCTGGGCGTGTCGGCAGGCAAGCTGCGCCGGATCGAGAGCGGCCGGCACGGCCCGGTGTTCGAGGAGGTCGCCGAGCTGCTGGGACTTTACGAGGTGCCCGAGCCACAGCGCGCGGACCTGCTCGGCGTGGCCCGCCGGTCCAACGGATCGGGCTGGTGGCACGGGTCGGGCGGCCGGCCGCGGCACTGGCGCACCTTTGCCGCGTTCGAGGCGCAGGCCACCCACATCCGCTGTTTCGAGCTGCTGCTGGTGCCGGAGCTGTTGCAGACCCGCGAGTACGCGCGGCTGGTGGTGGAGGCGACCGGGTTCGGCGCGTCGCCGGTCGAACTGGACGAGCGGGTGGCCGGCCGGATGGAGCGGCAGGCGGTGCTGCGCCGGGCCGACCCGCCGGAGGTCGCGGTGATCATCGGCGAGGACGCGCTGGGCCCGTCACTCGGCCCGGCCGGGGTGCTGCGCCGCCAGTTCTGGCACCTGCTGGCGATGGCCGAGCGGCCCAACGTCACCGTGCGGGTGATCACCCGGTCGGCCGGCGCGCACCCCGGCCTGCAGGGCGCCTTCATCGCGCTGGGCCTGCGGCAGGAGCCCGACGTGGTGTTCGTGCCGACCCAGGTGTCCGCGCACTACCTCGCCCGGCAGACGGATCTGGAGCTCTACCAACGGATCTGGGACGGGATCGCGGACAAGGCCCTCGAACCCGCCGAAACCGTCCATTTCCTGCGCGGCCGGCTGGTCGAACTCGACCGCTGATCGGCAAGATCCCTTGGCGGGTCGCGGCCGTCCGTGCTGAGGTGTGGATGGCAACCGCGAACGGGTGAGGAGTTGTGGATGGCAACCGTGGCACAGCAACTGGTGACGGTGCTCCGCCAGGCCGGCGTGCAGCGGGTCTACGGCGTGGTCGGTGACAGCCTGAACCCGCTGGTGGACGCGATCCGGCGGACCGAAGGCATCAGCTGGGTGCACGTGCGCAACGAGGAGGCCGGCGCGTTCGCCGCCGCCGCGGAGGCACAGACCACCGGCCGGCTGGCGGTGTGCGCCGGCAGCTGCGGACCCGGCAACACCCACCTCATCCAGGGCCTCTTCGACGCGCACCGCAGTGCCGCCCCGGTGCTCGCCATCGCGTCGCACATCCCGTCCAACCAGATCGGCACCGGCTTCTTCCAGGAGACCCACCCGGAACGGTTGTTCGTCGAGTGCAGTCACTACTGCGAGCTGGTCAGCCAGCCGGCGCAGCTGCCCAGGATGGCCCGGATCGGCATCCAGACCGCGCTGGCCAAGGGCGGCGTGTCGGTGCTGGTGGTGCCGGGTGACGTGGCCAGCCTACGGGCCACCGAACCGACCGGGACGAGTAACTTCCTCGGCCGGCTCAGCCCGGTGGTGCCGCGCGAGGACCAGGTGCGCGCGCTCGCCGGAGCGATCAACGCCGCCGAGAAGGTCATGCTGTTCTGCGGCGCCGGCGTCCGGGACGCGCACGCCGACGTGCTGCGGCTGGCCGAGACGGTCGCCGCGCCGGTCGGGCACAGCCTGCGCGGCAAGGAGTGGATCCAGTACGACAACCCTTATGACGTCGGCATGAGCGGCCTGCTCGGCTACGGCGCGTGTTACGACGCGATGCACGCGGCCGACCTGGTTCTGTTGCTGGGCACGGACTTCCCCTACGACTCCTTCCTGCCCGGCGCGCGCACCATCCAGGTCGACCACGACGCGTCCCGGCTGGGCCGGCGCACCCCGCTGGAGCTCGCGGTGCACGGCGATGTCGGCGAGACGTTGCGCGCGGTACTGCCGCTGCTGCACCGCAAGTCCGACCGCAGCTATCTCGACCGGATGCTCGCCGAACACCTGCGGATGCTGGAAACCGTGGTCGGCGCATACACCGAGCGGGTGGAGAAGCACGTGCCGATCCATCCCGAGTACGTCGCCGACGTGCTCGACGAACTCGCCACCGACGACGCGGTGTTCACCGTGGACACCGGCATGTGCAACGTGTGGGCGGCGCGGTACCTGACCCCCAACGGGCGGCGCCGGGTGATCGGCTCGTTCCTGCACGGCACCATGGCCAACGCGCTGCCGCACGCCATCGGCGCCCAGTTCGCGCACCCCGACCGGCAGGTCGTCTCGATGTCCGGCGACGGTGGCCTCGGCATGTTGCTGGGCGAGCTGCTCACGGTGAAACTGCACAAGTTGCCGGTGAAGATCATCGTGTTCAACAACTCGTCACTGGGCATGGTCAAGCTGGAAATGATGGTCGACGGCCTGCCCGACTTCGAGACCGACCACGAACCGGTCGACTACGCCGCGATCGCCGCCGGGGTGGGCATCCGCTCGGTGCGCATCGAGAAGCCGGGCGATGTCCGCGGCAAACTCGCCGAGGCACTGGCCACGCCCGGCCCGGCGCTGGTGGACGTGGTCACCGACCCGAACGCGCTGTCCATCCCGCCACACATCACCGCCGCGCAGGTCAAGGGCTTCGCGCTGGCCGCGGGCCGGCTGGTGCTGGAGGGCGGCGTCGGCCGGATGGTCGACCTGGCCCGCAGCAACCTGCGCAACATTCCGCGTCGTTGAGCCTGCTGGTCGCCTGGTCGCTCTGGTTGCGCGGGCTTGGCCGCTGGGGCTGCGCAGTGCTTGGTCGCTCTAGCCGCGCAGTGCTTGGCCGCTCGGGCTGCGGGCTTGGTCGCCCGGGCCGCGCAGCCTGTGCGTTGGCTGCTCAGGACTTGGCTGCTCGGGCTGTGCAAGGGCGTGGTCGCTCGGGCCGCGCAGCCTGTGCGTGGGCAGCTCAGCGCTCGTGGATGCGGGTCAGCAGGCGTGTGACGATCGCGCTGAGCAGCTCGCTCTCCGCCGGGCTCAGCTCGTCGAACAGTTGGCCCTCGGCGGCGTCCAACACCTCGGTCGACCGGCGTAGCGCGTCCTGTGCCTCCTCGGTGGGCACGATCAGGTAGCGCCGCCGGTCGGCCTCGTCGCGCTGCCGGGTGGCCAGGCCGAGCCGTTCCAGTTCGTCGATCACCCCGACCATCGAGGTGCGGTCCATCCCGATCAGCTCGGCGAGTTCCTGCTGGGACAGGCGTTGCTGGCTGGCCAGGGTGAGCACGTGCAGGTGCTTGCCGCGCAGGCCCAGTGGCGCCAAGGCGTGTTCGGCCTGCGCGTTGATCGCCTCGCCGAGCTTGACCAGCAGATAGCCGGTGCGGTCCGGCAACACCCGTGCACCCGCGTCTTGCCCAGCGCGCTCACCTTCGGTCACCACCTCAGCCTAGGCGCTTGCGCTGATCGTCAGTCTTCTATATAGTCAGTTGTACTGATGATCAGTTGTACGGATGGATTGGGCGAGTGGTGATGAACTACGGACAGAGGTTTGCGCTGCTGCCGCGACGGCGGGTCCGCTGCGTGCCGGAACGGAGGGTGCGGATGGCGTTGGGCATCGGGTGAGCGCGACCAGGGGTGTGATTCTGCGACGGGTCAGGTCGGTTCGGACATCGACGGTTCAGTCGGTGACGTCGGCAGCTCGGCCGGTGGCATCGATGGTTCTTCAGTCGGCGGCATCGGCATCGGGTTCGGCGTCCGCGGCGCCAGACCCTTGCCCCGGCCCGGGCAACAATGCCCGGACGGCGTCGATGGTGTCGGCGTCGGCGGGTTCCTTGTCCGGCCGGTAACGCACCACCCGGGCGAACCGCAGGGCGACCTTGCCGGGGTAGCGGGGGCTGACCTGGACGCCGTCGAGCGCGATCTCGACGACGATGGCCGGCCGCAGGTACACCGTCCAGTCGGTGCGGCGCAGTTCGTGCTGGGGAAACTCCGTCGTCTGCCAGGCCAGCAGTTCGTCGGTGAGTCCCTTGAAGGTCTTGCCGACCATGACGAACCCGTTGCTGTCACCGGCGCTCGCGGGATCGCGGGCACCCAGGTGCAGGTTGGACAGGTACCCGGTGCGTCGGCCGTGGCCCCACTCCGCGGCCAGCACGACCAGGTCCAACGTGTGTACCGGCTTGACCTTCTGCCAGGCCTTTCCCCGTCGTCCAGCCGCATAAGCGGAATCGAGGTCCTTGACGAGCACACCCTCATGCCCGGCGGTCAGCGCCTCGACCAGCAACGTGTTCGCCTCAGCCACACTCGGGTGCTGCCGCCCGGGAATCACGTGTGGCCCGGCGACCCGCCGCAGGGCCTCGGTGCGGGTCCGCAGCGGGGCGTCCAGCAGATCGACGCCGTCCAGGTGCAGACAGTCGAAGAAGTACGGCCGCAGCAACAGTTCGCGCGGACTGGCCGCCCCGAATCGACTCATCGTCTCCTGGAACGGCCGCGGCCGACCGTCGTCGGCCAACGCGAGCGTCTCCCCGTCCAGAACGACCGATCGGCACGGAAGTCCCCGAACCAACTCGACCAGCTCAGGAACACTGGAGGTGATCTCCCGCAACGTCCGGGTGTAGATGTGCACGTCATCGCCGTCGCGATGGACCTGAATACGAGCCCCATCAAGCTTGTACTCCACGACGACGCCATAGATGGGCACGCCGTCACCCGCCCCGGCACCGCTCGGTGCGGCCTGCTTCGGCAGACCATCCTTCACCCCGGCATCGCCAAGCTCGGCATCGCCAGTTTCGGTACTGCCAGGTTCGGTACTGCTGGGCGCGGCACTGCCAGGTTCGGCATCGCCAGGTGCGGCACTGTTTGGTGCGGCATCGCTCGGCGCGGTATCGCCGAGTTCGGCCAGCGCGCTGGCCAGGTCGGCACCGGGCGACGCCAGCATGGGCCGAACCGGACGGCCGAGTCGCAACCGGAACGCGGCCAGCGCGTCGGCGCCGCCTGCCAGCGCGGCCACCGCCGTCGCCGGTAGCGCCCCGGACAGCATGAACGCCCGGCGGACCTGTTCGCCGGTCACCCCGGCTGCCTTGGCCACGGCGTCGACCATCACGCCTTCCAGCGCGCCCTGCCGCAGCTCACCGGTGAGCAGCCGGATCAGGAACTCCTGCTCGCGCGCGGTCGCCTCGCCCAACAGGCCGGTCAGCAACTCGGCTCGCCGTGCGGCGGAACCGGCGCCGGTGGTTGCGGCCACCGCTGTCAGCGCGGCGTCGACCTGGCGCATTGTCAGCGTCGGCTCGGTGGCCGGTGGCACGTCGAGCTGGACCAGCGTGCGCCAGCCGGTGCCGATCCGTCCCTGCAACGGTTGCCCGACCAGGAACGCCACCACGGCCGGCACCTCGGTCTCCGGCGACGGCCCGACAGCGGCGGCACGCACCACCGCGGCCAGCGTCTCGACCTTGACCAGCCGCGATCGGGTGCCCGCGACGGCGGCAGACGTGGTCACCACATCGGCTAGCAGCACGCCTCCATGGTGACCCCGAGGACCGACATTTCGCCTGCTGAGGCCGACCTTGCGGGAAACTGCCTCGGGAAAGCGGCTCAGCCGCCGTTGGCCATCCGGAGCACGTCCAGTGCGGTGTCCAACTGCTCGACGGTCAACTTGCCGGCCTCGACATACCCCCGGGCCAGCACGACCTCGCGGATCGTCCGGCGCTCCTTGAGCGCCTGCTTGGCTACTGCCGCCGCCTCCTCGTAGCCGAGGTACCGGTTGAGCGGCGTGACGATCGCCGGCGAGCCCTCCGCGTACTCCTTGGCCCGCTCGACGTTGACCTGCAATCCGGCGAACACCTTGTCCGCGAGCAGCCGGGACACCGCCGCGAGCAGTTTCGCCGACTCCAGCACGTTGCGGGCGATCACCGGCAGGTTCACGTTGAGCTGGAAGTTGCCCTGCGCCCCGGCATAGGCGACCGCCGCGTCGTTGCCGATCACCTGAGCGACTACCTGCAAAGTGGCCTCGCAGATCACCGGGTTCACCTTGCCCGGCATGATCGACGACCCTGGTTGCAGGTCCGGCAACGCGATCTCGGCCAGGCCGGTCCGCGGCCCGGAACCCAGCCAGCGCAGGTCGTTGGCGATCTTGCTCAGGCTCACCGCGACCGTGCGCAGGTGGCCGGAGGTCTCCACCACACCGTCCTGCGAGGCCTGTGCCTCGAAGTGGTTGCGGGCCTCGGTCAGCGGCAGCCCGGTGACCTTGGCGAGTTCCTCGGCCACGGCCGCGCCGAAGCCGTCCGGCGCGTTCAGGCCGGAGCCGACCGCGGTGCCGCCGATGGGCAGTTCGGCCAGCCGGGGCAGGCCCGACTCCAGTCGCTCGATGTCGTAGCGGACCTGCGCCTCCCACGCGCCGGCCTCCTGGCCGAAGGTGATCGGCACCGCGTCCATCAGGTGCGTGCGGCCCGAGGTGACCACTTCCGACCACTCCGCGGCGCGTCCGGCGATCGTGTCGGCCAGGTGCCGCAGCGCCGGGATCACGTCGGTGACCACGGCTTCTGCCGCCGCCACGTGCAGCGTCGTGGGGAAGGTGTCGTTGGAGGACTGCGACGCGTTCACCGCGTCGTTGGGGTGCACGTCGCGGCCCAGCGCCCGGGTGGCCAAGGTGGCGATCACCTCGTTGGCGTTCATGTTCGACGACGTGCCCGAGCCGGTCTGGAACACGTCGATCGGGAACTGGTCGTCGTAGGCGCCCTTGGCCACCTCGTCCGCGGCGGTCGCGATCACCTCGGCGACGGCGGGTTCCAGCACGCCCAGCCGCGCGTTCACCCGCGCGGCGGCTGCCTTGAGCAGGCCCAGCGCGCGGATCTGCGCCCGGTCCAGGCCCCGTCCGGAGATGGGGAAGTTCTCCACCGCCCGCTGGGTCTGGGCCCGCCACAGCGCGTCCACCGGAACGCGGACTTCGCCCATCGTGTCGTGTTCGATCCGGTACTCCCGGTCAGCCATGCCTCCAGTGTCGTTCGCCGCGCGCCGGTCCGCACTGTGATCCATGGCTCCGACGATGTCGATCGTTCTAAGCTGGCAACTGCTCCCACCACGAGCGAGAGGCGGACGCACGCCATGGCCGAACCGGCGGACCAGTACGACGTCGATTTGCTGATCATCGGGGCCGGTCCGACCGGCCTGTTCGCGGCCTACTACGCGGGTTTTCGCGAACTGTCGGTGGCCGTCGTCGACGCGTTGCCCGAGCCGGGCGGTCAGATCACCGCGATGTATCCGGAGAAGATGATCTTCGATGTGGCCGGTTTCCCGGCCATCAAGGGCCGCGACCTGGTCTCCGCGCTGGTCGAGCAGACCGCCCAGTGGAAACCCACCTACCTGCTCGGCCGCCAGGCCCGGGACCTGACCGAGTCCGCCGACGGCCCGCTGGTCGTCACGCTGGCCGACGGCACCAGGGTGCGGGCCGGCTCGGTGCTGATCACCGCGGGCATCGGTGAGTTCCGCCCGCGCCCGCTGCCCGCCGGTGACGGCTGGCTCGGGCGCGGCATGGTGCACTTCGTGCCGTCCCTGGAGGCCCACCGCGACCAGCACGTGGTTGTCGTCGGCGGCGGTGACTCGGCGCTGGACTGGATTCTGGCACTGCACCCGATCGCCACCAGTGTCACGCTCGTGCACCGGCGGGCCCAGTTCCGGGCGCTGCCCGGCAGCGTGCGGCAGGTCAAGGAACTGGGCGTGCCGATCATCACCGACGCCGAGGTGACCGAACTGCGCGGTGACGACGGCGGGCTGCACGAGGTCGTCGTGTCGATCAAGGACGCCGCCCGCCTGGTGCTGCCCGCGCAGTCCGTGGTCGCCGCGCTGGGTTTCATCGCCGACCTGGGGCCGATCGAGTCGTGGGGCCTGGAACTGGACCACCGGGCGGTGCGCGTCGACTCCACCATGCGCACGGCCCGGGAGCGGATCTACGCCGCAGGCGACGTGGCCGCCTACGACGGCAAGGTCAAGCTGATCGCCACCGGATTCGGCGAGGCGGCCACCGCGGTGAACAACATCGCGGTGATGCTCAACCCCCAGGCACACCTGTTCCCCGGTCATTCCTCCAACGCCGGCTAGTGCTGGCGCCGACCGGAAGAATGAAAACCGGGGAACAGGGAACGATCGGGTTTCGGTCGGCCGGATTCAGCTAACGATCTGAACCGTCTCGCCGATGTACATGTCCGAGTAGAAGGTCTCCGCGGAGCTCTTCGACAGGTGGACGCAACCGTGCGAGTAAACGCCGAGGCTGCCTTCGTGGAACGCGACGCCCGGATAGAAGAACACCGAGTACGGCATCGGCGCGTCGAATTCGTGGCTGTAGTAGTGCAGGACTTTCGACGTGACGTGGAACGTCCCGATCGGCGTCCGGTAACCGGGCCGGCCCGGCATCATCGACACCGGTCCGAGCACGATCTTCCCGTCACTCACCAACCAGGCCTTGTGGGCCGACACGTCGGCGCACGCGCCGGTGGTGATGTGGCAGGGAATGTCCAGCGGTGCGGCCGCTTCGGTGGCCGGCTTCGGCGGCGTGGTGTGCGTCGTCGTCGGCTTGGGCGGGATGGTGGTCGTCGTCGTGGTGGGGCTGGCCGTGGTGGTCGGCGTTGTCGTGCTCGGCTGCGTTGTCGTCGCAGGTGCGGTGGTCGTCGCCGAGGTCGGGTTGGCACTCCCGGCGGCGAGCTGCACGTCATCGGCGGACTGGGCCGACGTGCCTGACGAGCAGGCCGCCAGCGCAGCCACTGCGGCCAGCGCGGAAACCCCGAGAACTATTTTCTTGAGGAGCACGAATCCCCCTTGGCCTGGCCACCACCGGGGCGATGGCGGCAACTGTCACGTTGTGTTTCTACCGGTTAAGACGCTCCCTTGATAGATCACGTTGCTTCGCCACCGCACCGAAAAGGTCACGAATTCGATTACGGCAGTGGGGGATAGGCGTCCTCGTCGGTTTCGCCGAGCCGGTCGAAATCAACCGAGGAGTACTGGCGCAGCTTCGTCAGACGGTGGAAGCCGTCGATCATCCGCACCGTGCCGGACTTCGAACGCATCACAATGGACTGGGTGGTGCAGCCCCCGGCCCGGTAGCGGACGCCGCGCAGCAGGTCGCCGTCGGTGATGCCGGTCGCGCAGAAGAAGACGTTCTCGCCGTTGACCAGATCCTCGGTGCGCAGCACCCGGTCCAGGTCGTGTCCGGCGTCCAGCGCCTTGCGCCGTTCCGCTTCGTCCCGGGGCCACAGTTTGGCCTGGATGGCGCCGCCCATGCAGGTCAGCGCACTGGCCGCGATGATGCCCTCGGGGGTGCCGCCGATGCCCACGAGCATGTCCACTCCGGTGTCCGGTCGGGCGGCGGAGATCGCGCCGGCCACGTCGCCGTCGGAGATGAACCGGATGCGGGCGCCCGCCTCGCGGACCTCCTTGATGAGCTGCTCGTGTCGCGGCCGGTCCAGCACGCACACGGTCACGTCGGACGGATCGCTCTGCTTGGCCGCGGCCACCCGCCGGATGTTCTCGCCGACCGGGGCGGTGATGTCCACCACCTCGGCGGACTCCGGCCCGACGGCGAGCTTCTCCATGTAGAACACGGCGGACGGGTCGAACATCGCGCCGCGTTCGGCGACGGCGAGCACCGCGATCGCGTTGGGCATGCCCTTGGCCATCAGCGTGGTGCCGTCGATCGGGTCGACCGCGACGTCGCATTCGGGTCCGTCGCCGTTGCCGACCTCCTCGCCGTTGTACAACATCGGCGCCTGGTCCTTCTCGCCCTCGCCGATGACGACGACGCCGTGCATGGAGACGGAGCCGATCAGCTTGCGCATGGCGTCCACGGCAGCGCCGTCGCCGCCGTTCTTGTCGCCCCGGCCGACCCACCGGCCGGCGGCCATCGCGGCCGCCTCGGTGACTCGGACGAGTTCGAGCGCGAGGTTCCGATCTGGCGCTTCCGGCCGTCGACGGCCGGTCTGTTCGGTGCTGGCGGTCCGGTCCGCGGTGCTCATGGTGCCTCCCGTGTCGGCGCGCTCCCCTGGAATCGGACTGATTCTCCCAGACGGGGTCGCCCGGGACCGAGCTGTGCGGAGACCTGGCCGGTGCAGGGTGATGCAGGCCACCTGCGACTATGGGAGGGTGCCGGAGAGTTCCACGGAGTCGACCACGCAGACGCCGCCGCAGCCCAGCGGCGGTGGCGGCTCGCGGCGGGGCCGGCAGACGATGCGCGACATGTTGCTGTCGATGCTGGTCCTGGGCGTGATCGTGCTGGTCCTGGCCGGGGTGGTGCACAGTTGCTCGTTCAGCCCTGGTGGGCCGTCGGTGAACACCAGTGACCTGCCGAGCGTGGACGTGTCGGCGGAACTGGGTGCCGAGGCGGGCCAGTTCCCGTTCCCGCTGCGTGAGCCTGCTCTCCCGGCGAGTTGGCGCCCGAGTTCGGCCAGCCAGCAGCCGGTGGGCGCGGCGGGCACCGACACGGTGGTCGACATCGGCTGGGTGTCCACGGCCGGTCACTACGTCGAGCTGGCTCAGTCCGACGGTGCCGTGCCGGACCTGGTCAGCCAGATCGTCGGCGACGACTCGGACACGCCGATCGTGTCGCAGGGCACGGTCCCGGTCGCCGGGCACACGTGGACGATCTATCCGGGCGTGCGCGAGGAACAGACGTGGGTGTTGGACCTGGGCGCGGTTCGGCTGCTGATCACCGGCAACGGGACGAAGGCGGAGTTCACCACGATGGCGACCGCGGCGGAGGCGGCCCCCATCGTGAAGCCGACCCCGAACTAACACCCCTTCGGAACAAAGCACCCAAGATGGTCGAATCAGGCGGGTAGAGGCCAAAGCTCAATGCCCGCACCTGAAACCAACCCAAAAATCAACCAACCCGCAACCGCTTCAACGAAACCAATCCCGAAGCAGCGGAAACCCAAGCAACAGAGCCAAAATCACCCCGGAAACCAACCCACAAAACCCGAAAACCCCCACAGCGCAGCCCCCACCCACCACGGGGGGACGACCCTGCGCCAGTCTATCGGCCCCCCCAGGCCCGAACCAAGCTCGAAGATCAACTTGTGGACAACGATGTCCCCTGTGGACAACCGAGTCCCACAATCGCGACCCTGGAACGCAGACAGCGAAACCGTGCTATAGGGGAATTACCGGCGAGAGATGTTCACTCGGCGGACGAGTCGTCAACCGACTCGACGCTCGCCAGCGCCGCCTCGACCCGCTGCCGCGCCCCGGCGAGATGACGCTCGCAGACCTTCGCCAGCGCCTCGCCCCGCTCCCACAACGCGAGCGAATCCTCAAGGGACAAGCCGCCGCCCTCCAGCTTGCGGACCACGTCCGCCAACTCGTCGCGCGCGGCCTCGTAACCGAGCCCGGCGACACCGGTTGCGGCGTTCGCGGGCGCCTCGGCGTCCGTCACATTCCCTCCACGGGTTGTCCTGATCGGCACACCAAGCTAACCACCGCGGTCGCCACCGCCTGGTCGTAACCCGCGAACGCCTCGGCGAACTCGGCGCCGTCGCCCTCGCGGACCGCGTCGGCGATCCACGCCTCCGCGTCGGCGACCCGCTGCCGGTGCGGTGAGCCGACGCTGGACCAGTGCTGGGCACCCACGCACAGCGACGTCGCCTCGGTCAGTTCGCGCAGCCGGGCCGGCAGCGCTCGGCGCGCGGTCGTCTGGCAACCGGCCAACAGCGCCGTCCAACATTCCGCGGCCGCCGCGTCGGCGGCCTCCGCGTGCCGGCGGACGACCTGCGCGCTCGCCCTCGTCGACTCCTCGACGGCCCGGTCGGCCACCACCCGCGCGGCGTCGACGGCCAGCGGCAGGAACGTGGGTGCGCGCGTTGCGGTGTGCCTCGCGGTGTGCATGGTCATCTCTCGTTTGTGGTCGCCGGTGCCGAGTCGTCGTCTTCCCGGGCGGACACCGTGGCGTGGGCCGCTCCGTCGGCGACCCGCACCCGGATCTCCGTTCCTGGCTCCAGCTGGTCGGCCGACCGGACCACCCCGTCGATCCCGTGCGCACCGACCACCTGGACCACCGCATAACCCCGAGCCAGAGTCGCCGCCGGGCCGAGCGTGGTGAGCCTCGCCCTGGTCGCGGTCAGCACGGTGCCTTCGGCGCTCAGGCTCGCCAGCATGGCACGCCGAGCCCGCTCACGCAGCACGGTAATCTCCTCGGCCCGCCGGTCGAGCGGCCCGAACGGTTGAGCCAGCACCGGCCTGCTGCGCAGCGCGTCCAGCAGCCGCCGCTCCCGGTCCACCCACCCGTGCAGCGCGCGCCGGGCCCGGTCCCGCATGGTGCCGATCCGGGCGGTCTCCTCGGCGACGTCGGGCACCACCCGCTTGCCGGCGTCGGTGGGGGTGGACGCGCGCAGATCGGCGACGTGGTCGACCAGCGGGGTGTCCGGCTCGTGACCGATCGCGCTGACCAGCGGCGTGCGACAGGCGGACACCGCCCGGCACAGTGCCTCGTCGGAGAACGGCAGCAGGTCCTCGACGCTGCCGCCGCCCCGGGCGAGCACGATCACGTCGACGTCGGGGTCCTGGTCCAGGGTCCGCAGCGCGGTGAGGATCTGCGGCACCGCGCCCGCGCCCTGCACGGCCACGTTGACCACCCGGAAGTGCACGGCCGGCCAGCGGTTGCTCGCGTTGGTCAGCACGTCCCGCTCGGCGGCGGACGCCCGGCCGGTGATCAGGCCGACGGTCCGCGGCAGGAACGGCAGCGGGCGCTTTCGCGTCTTGTCGAACAGGCCTTCGGCGGCCAGCAGCCGGCGCAGTCGCTCGATCCGGGCCAGCAGCTCGCCGATGCCGACCGTGCGGATCTCGTCCACCCGCAGGCTCAGCGTGCCGCGGTTGACGTAGAAGGTGGGCTTGCCGTGCACGATCACTCGGTTGCCCTCGGCGAGCGGCACCCCGGACCCGCGCAGCAGGCCGGTCGGGCAGGTCAACGTCAGGGACACGTCCGCCGACGGGTCGCGCAGGGTGATGAACCCGGTCGCGGTGCCCGGCCGCGCGGAGATCTGGGTGACCTGACCCTCCACCCAGATCGTGCCCAGCCGGTTGATCCAGTCGGCGATCTTGCGGGCGACCGTGCGCACCGGCCACGGTGCCTCCGGCGTAGTGGGACCGGTCGGACCGCCCCCACCGGGTGATCCGGTCGAGGCCGCGGACGGTTCGGTCACCGCTGTTCGCGGACGGTCGCGATCCGGCGGGTCAACATGCCGACGAACTCCGGGCGGTTGGCGTGCGTCCGCTCGTACTCGACCAGCTCGGTCAGCGCGTCCTCGGACAGCCGCCGCAGCCGCGCGCGCAGCTGCGGCACGGACAGCTCCGGGTAGGTCGGCAGCGCGGCCGGGGGAGCACTGTCGAACTCGCCGTCGGCGTGCGGGTCGGCGAGCGCGCGTTCCTCCGCCGCCCAGGGGTCGGCCCCGTCGTCGCCAGCCGGATTCTCGGCCCGGTCGTCGGCCACGCCCAGGTCCTCGGCGTCAGCCAGCTCGACATCGATGTCCGCGGCCACGCTGTCGAACCGGGACAGCGAGCCGTTTCGTGCCGCCGACGCGTCGGACTCGCCCGACCCGCCGACCTCATCCTCGTCGAACCTCGCCCAATCGGGTGTTTCCTCAACCGGACGGAGCGTGGCGAGTGCGTCGTCGCCCTTGATCGCCATTTCGGTCATCTGCTGTTGCAGCCGCATGGACAGCTGGAGTGCCTGGCTGACCACTGTCACCGGCAGCTCGGCCAGCTTTTCGGGCAGGTGTCGGGCCCGATCCACGGCGGTGACCGCGAGGCCGGCGGCGACGCGCACCGGCAGCGGTAGTTGCTTCATGGTCACAGCCTGCCCCAGTCCGGCTGTCCTGCCCAGCGCTACGCACCGTCGGCCTCGGCTACGTGATGTGCACCACCTTGGATGATGCCGGGCGCCGGGCGGGTGGCCTTACCCTGGTGACATGACGGCGTCCATTCCGACCACCACTCCGGCATCCACCGACCATGACGACGAGTCGATCGCCAGTGCGCGGGAAACCGACGCCGCGCGGCCGCGTCGGGTGTTGCTGGCCCGGCCGCGCGGCTACTGCGCCGGCGTGGACCGCGCCGTGGTGACTGTCGAGAAGGCACTGGAGACCTATGGCGCACCTGTCTATGTGCGCAAGGAGATCGTGCACAACCGGTACGTGGTCGAGCAGTTGGCCGCGCGCGGGGCGATCTTCGTGGACGAGACCGACGAGGTGCCCGAGGGCGCGCTCGTGGTGTTCTCCGCGCACGGCGTGTCCCCGGCGGTGCACACCGAGGCCGCCGACCGCAACCTGCGCACCATCGATGCGACCTGCCCGCTGGTCACCAAGGTGCACCACGAGGTCAAGCGGTTCGCCAAGGGCGACTACGACATCCTGCTGATCGGCCACAACGGTCACGAGGAGGTCGACGGCACCACCGGCGAGGCACCGGAACACGTGCAGCTGGTCGACCGCGCGGAAGACGTGGCCAAGGTGGAGATCCGTGACCCGGCCAAGGTGGTGTGGCTCTCCCAGACCACGTTGTCGGTGGACGAGACCATGGAACGGGTGGACGCGCTCCGCGAGCGCTTCCCCGACCTGCAGAACCCGCCGAGCGACGACATCTGTTATGCCACCCAGAACCGGCAGGTCGCGGTCAAGGCGATGGCCGCCGAGTGCGACCTGGTGCTCGTGGTCGGCTCGCAGAACTCGTCCAACTCCAAGCGGCTGGTCGAGGTGGCGTTGCAGTCCGGCGCGCGGGCGTCCTACCTGATCGACTACGCCACCCAGATCGAGCCGTCCTGGCTGGCGGGCGTGACCACGGTCGGCGTCACCAGTGGTGCGTCGGTGCCCGAGGTGCTCGTCGAGCAGGTGCTCGCCTACCTCGACGAGCAGGGCTGGTCGGACGTGCAGGAAGTCACCACGGCCAACGAGAAGATCGCCTTCGCGTTGCCGCACGAGCTGCGCAAGGACCTCGGCGGCACCCGCGCCTGACCAGGTCACTCACGGATGTCCTTGGCCCACCTGGGTTTCCTGGCCGACCGGCGAGTGACTGACGGTTGATCAGAAACGGCCGGGTACCGATTTCCTCGGTACCCGGCCGTTCGTCTGTGGCCCGCTGGTGAAGCTCAGTAGTCGTCGTCGCGGCGGCGCGGTGGCTGGCGACGGTTCTCCTCGCGCGGCGGCCGCGCACTGCCGCGGGCCGCACCGCCGCGTTCCTGCCGCTCGCCGCGACCCGCACTGTCGGCGCGACCGCTGCGCTCCGCGGCTCCGCTCGCCCGCCCGCGTCCTTCGGCAGCGCCGCGTTCCCGGGGTGCCGCCCGGTCCCGGCCGGCCGCCGGTCGGCCCTGGCTGCTGCGCCGTGGCTCCCGTGCGTCGCGCGGTTCACCCGGTCGGGGACGACGGGCACCGGCGAGTTCCCGCTCGGGCCGCTCGGCATCCCGGTCCGCCGGGCGACGCCGACGCTCCTTCTCCGGCGGCACGTCGAGACCCAGGTCGTCCTCGGCGTCGACCGGCCGGCGCTGGGTCAGATACCTGATCACGCCGATCAGCACCGCGGCGCCCGTGGTGATCGCCATCACCGGGAAGCCCTTGAGCAGTGGGTCGCCGACCGCGATCGCCTTCGCGCTCATCCCGCCGGTCGGCAGACCCGTGGTCACCACGACCGTCACCGGAATGACGACGACCAGCACCAATGGCGCCTGCACCATCGGTCCGAACAGATTGCGCCGGCGGACCAGGACGACCGCGCCGACACACCCGATGAAGTACGCACCCTCGAACACGATGGAGAGCTGTTTCTCAAGCTGCATGTCGACGACCGCGCCGATGAAGGACAGCCCCAGTGCCAGCAATACCGCACCCCACCACGGCCAACCGCGTGCGACACCGAGCGCTGGGCGTTCGTCCCAAGCGGCGCCGTCGAGCTCGGCGTCGAGATCGCGACGGCGATCACGTGTTGCGGTCACCGGTCCTCCTTGCAGGCGCGCGAGGCGCTGACGACCGACGTGTCGTGGTCGCCGCTGCCCTCGCAGGCGTGGCTACGTTGCCACACCGTAGCCAATTCGTGAGCGTGTTGCTGTTAAGTCCCTGTGGCCTTGTTTTGTTGACTGTAACCAGGCCTAATTTTTCACGAAGGATCTACAGCGCGAGGACCGCATCGGGGACGAACCAGGACGAGTCGCCGACCTCCTATTCAGTTATCGCAGCCTGCGGACCTGCGACCACCTCCTCCTGGCGACGGATCTGGGCGAGCGGGGTCGGGCTCGCCGACGCCTCGGTCAGGGGCTGGACCGCGCCACGGAACCCGTCCAGCGCGTCCAGTTCCCGTCGGCGGGCGGCGAGGAACCGCTGTAGGTGGGTGCTCGACAGGTTGAACGCGTCGACCGCGCCGCCGGCCGCCCGGTGCGCCGCGGCCGCCTGATTCCGCACCTGATCGACGTCCTCGGCGATGGCGCGGTCGGTGGCCGCGAACATCGCCGCCGACGCGAGCACCGCGAACCCGGTCGGGCCGCAGACGAAGATCCGGCGATCCAGCAGCCAGCGCAGCAGCTCCGGATCGGTGTCCATCGCCGCGACGACCGCCGCGTCCGACGGGACGAACATGATGGTGCCGTAGATGGCATCCGCCCAGCGCTGGTAACCCTTGCCGGACAGTTCCGCCGCACGCGACCGGATGTTGCGCACGTGTACGCGCAGCGCGTCGGCGCGCTCGGTCGGGTCGTCGGTGTCCATCGCCTCGGCCCAGCACGCCATGCTCATCTTGGCGTCCACCGGTACCTGCCGGCCGCCGCCGACGACGAGCACCAGGTCCGGCCGGACCGTGCCGCCGCCGGCCAGGTCGGCCTGCACGGTGAAGTGCAGTCCCTCCCGTAACCCCAGTGCCCGCGCCGTTTCGACCAGCACCCGCTCACCGAGTTCGCCGCGCCCGCTGATCGACGCGAACGCGACCTCGTAGCGGTGCAGTGCCGTCTGCTGCTGGTCGACCCGGGCGCGTTCGGCGTGCACCAGTTCCATCGCGGCGTCGGCTCGGCGCGTGCTGTCCTGGTACAGCCGCCAGAACAACACGGCCGCGCCGACCAGCAACAAGACCAGCACGACGACGATCACGATCATCGCGGTCACGGCGTCCTCCAGCTCGGGGTGTTCAGGTGGCTACGTTCGATCATTACGCACCCAACCGACAGAATGCACATTCG
>DATATV010000087.1:0-68755 GCA_036268615.1 Pseudonocardiaceae bacterium | reverse complement strand
GGAGAGTAGGACGCCGCCGAACGTTATTTGAATAGTAAGAAGCCCCGGTTGAGACGGCAACGTCTCCCGGGGCTTCTTACTGTGCCCGGGATTTGTTGCGGCTAAGGTCGATGGTGATGAGACGCAGGCAGAAGCCACCACTGCCGCAGCGGCACGGGCTGGACCCCGCCCGACTGCGACTACCCACCGACACCGGCCGGTGGGTAACGATTCGTGATCATCTGGTGGAGCGGCTGCCTCGGGTGTCGCCCGAGCGGATCGACCTGCTGCTGCGCGAGCAGCGGATCTTCGACCTCAACGGGCCGATCACTCCGGACGCGCCCTACAAACCCGGCGGCGCGGTGTGGTTCCACCGGGACCTGCCGGACGAGGTCACTGTCCCGTTCGACATCACGATCGTGCACCAGGACGACGACCTGCTGATCGTGGACAAGCCACACTTCCTGGCCACCATCCCGCGGGGCAAGCACATCGTGCAGACCGCGCTGGTCCGGCTGCGCCAACAACTCGGCCTGCCCGACCTGATCCCGGCGCACCGGCTGGACCGCGCCACCGCCGGCCTGGTCATGTTCGTGATCAACCCGTTGCGCCGGGGCGCGTACCAGACCTTGTTCCGGGATCGTGTCGTGCACAAGGAGTACAGCGCTGTCGCTCGGTTCGAGCCGGGGCTGGTGCTGCCGACGACGGTCCGCAGTCGGATCATCAAGGAGCGCGGCGTGATCACCGCGCAGGAGGTACCCGGGCCGGCCAACAGCGAGACCCGTGTCGAGCTGCTCGAACACCGTGACGGCTTCGGTCGTTACCGGCTGCTGCCCGCCACCGGCCGCACCCACCAGCTCCGGCTGCACATGACCGCCCTGGGCGTCCCGATCCTCGGCGACGACTTCTATCCGATCCTCACCGAGAAACCGCTGGACGACTTCACCCGTCCGCTGCAACTACTCGCCTCGGTGCTCGCTTTCACCGACCCGATCACCGGTCGGCCCCGTCACTTCGAGAGCACCCGCGCGCTCGAAGCCTGGGCCGCGCCCGGGACCTGGGCGAGCTGAACAACATCGGCTGATCAGTCGGGTCGGGTGGCTACAGCTGGGTCCACGGGCGATTCATCCGCTGGGTGTTGAACTTCCGTCGCTGCTTGAAGTTCATCTGGCTCCACATCATCTCCTGCGCCCACCGGGGCAGGGAGTCGAAGTGGGCGATCCGCTGGCCCGAGGACAGCGCGTCCCACGCCGGCAGCAGGCCGGAACCGAAGCTCTGCCGCATCCCGCCCTTCTCGCCCACCGTCCCGTTCGGATCGAAGTAGGGCGACATCGACGGCATCTGGCCGCGCAGCTGGACGATCTGATCATTGGTCATGTCCTGCGGGAGCAGACCGTTGGCGCGGGCCTGGGCGAAGGCACCGCCGGTGGTGGTGATCAGCGGTGGCTGGTACCCAGGTGGTGCGGCGGCGGCCTGCTGCTGGTTGTGGTGGTACTGGTTCTGCATGATCGCGCTGCCGATCGGGTTGATCGCCCACTGCGTGGCCCGGTATGCCGGTGTTGGCCGGCGCCTGTTGCGGTGCCGGCGGCTGCGGATAGCCCGGAGCGGGCGGCGGTGCCTGGTACTGCGGCGGCTGCGGATATCCCGGCGGCGCCGGGTATCCCGGTGGCGCGGGGTAGGGCTGCGGTGGCGGCCCGGCGTACGGCGAACTCTGCGGAGCGGGATATCCGGGCGGCGCGGCGGCCGGCGGTGCCGCGGTCTTCGGCGGTGCCGCGGCTTCCGGTGTCGGCTCCGGCAGGGCGGTTCGTTGGGCGTCCTCGTGGGCGAGGGTCTGCCGCGCGTGCTCGATCAGTTCGGGCAGCGAAGGGCCGGCGAGTTGGGGGTCCAGTCGGGCCAGCCACTCGACGAAGGCGCGCGTCGCGGGCAGGCCGCTGGAGGTCATGATTCGATGGTAGGTGCTGGTTCTCACCCCGGCGAATGAACAACCGGCTGCGGGCTTGCACCGGTCGGCTGCTGCGGGCCGAGGCGGCCCGGGTGATCACGGTGAGCGCGATCGCGTCGCGATGGCGCTCCGGCGCGTTGGTCGACCTCGCCGGCGAACAGGACTACCGCCCGATGCGGGCCTACGCGAAGTCCAAGTTCACGAACGTCGTGTTCACCGAGGAGTTGAACCGGCGCGCCGCCGGCACCGGCCTGATCGTGGCGGCCGCGCACCCCGGGACGAGCAACACCAGTGGTGAGTTCATCGGCCCGACCGGTCGCGGCGAGGTCAGCGGAACACCGGGAGTGGTGCGGCTGCCCGAGTACGCGGCTGACCCGGAGATCGGGCGGACGTTGTGGGACGTGTCCACCGACCTGACTCAGGTGACCTACGACTTTGCGGCGTTCGAGTGGGCGCCGGCCAATCCGTCGCGCCCCTGGCGACAGCTCCGTAGCCTCCGCAAAAGTTTGGTGGGACCTGTTTTGCCGTGTACCAGGCGCAGGTGGCCGCGGTCGTGACAACATCGATCTTCAGCAAACAAGCACGCCGGTATCACGCGCCGCCCGCCCGGGAGATGCTTACCGACGGACTGATCAACCAGCTCACCGGCCTGTCGGCCAGGGCGGCAGCAGAGGGAGACGGATGACCGAGAGTGCACCGACCGCGGACCTGACCGGCTGGCAGCGCGCCCCGTTCAGCGGCGCGGGGCTCACCCACGACTGCTACCAGCAGGGCGAGGGCCCGGGCGTGGTACTGGTGCCCGAGGTGCCCGGGATCAGTCCTGAGGTGCTGGGCCTGGCCGAACACCTGGTGGGTGCGGGCTTCACCGTTGTCATGCCGTCGCTGTTCGGTGAGCCCGGCCGCGCGGTGACGATGGGCTACACGACCCGGGTGCTGGCCCGGCTGTGCGTGTCCGCCGAGTTCCGCGCCTTCGCCACCAACGCCCACCGGCCGGTCGCCGACTACCTGCGCGCGCTGGCCCGGGACCTGGCCGGCCGTACGCCCGGGGCCGGCGTCGGGGTGATCGGGATGTGCTTCACCGGCGGGTTCGCACTGGCCGCCGCGGTCGACGACACCGTGCTCGCGCCCGTGCTCAGCCAGCCGTCCGTGCCGTTCCCGGTGGGCGCGGCCCGCCGGGCCGACCCCGGTATGTCCGCCGAGGAGTTCGATCGGGTGGCCGAGCGCACCGCCTCGGGTGCCCTGTGCGCGCTGGGCCTGCGGTTCAGCCAGGACATGGCGGCGCCGGCCGACCGGTTCGCCACCCTGCGCGCCCGGCTCGGTGCCGCGTTCGAGGTGATCGAACTGGACTCCTCGCCGGGGAACGCAACCGGCTTCGGCAAAGGGGCGCACTCGGTGTTGACCGGCGAGGTGCGCGAGCAGGCCGGGCATCCGGCGTTCGTCGCCCGGGAGCGGGTCACCGAGTTCCTGCACGAGCGGCTCGCGGCGGATTGATCCGTTGTGGAGGGTGCGACTCGGCGACGATGATCGCGGGATGGGGAGTGACGGTCGGGCCGGCATCGACGCGGCCCTCGTGCGCAGGCTGATCGCCGCGCAGTTTCCGCAGTGGCGTGGGCTTTCGGTCATCCCGGTGGAGATCGACAGCTGGGACAACCGGACCTACCGGCTCGGCCCGGAGCTGACCGTGCGGCTGCCCACGGCCGCCGGCTACGTGCCGGCCGTGGCCAAGGAGAGCTACTGGCTGCCTCGGCTGGCACCGGCGCTGCGGGTCGCGGTGCCGCCGATCGTGGCCGAGGGCGTGCCGGGTGAGGGTTATCCGTTCCCGTGGTCGGTGCGCGGCTGGCTGTCCGGCCGGACCGCCGACCGAGCGGACATCGTTGACCTGCCCGGGTTCGCGGTCGCGGTGGCCGAGTTCATCCGGGCCCTGCGCGGCTGCCCGACCGCCGGCGGACCGCTGGCCGGAGCGCACTCCTGGTATCGCGGCTGCTCACCGGCCCACTACGACGAGCAGACCCGGGGCTGCCTGGCCGCGCTCGCCGGTCAGGTCGACACCGACGCGGCCGCCGCCGGGTGGGAGGCCGCGTCGGCCACCGGGTGGCCGGCCGAACCGGTGTGGTTCCACGGCGACATCGCGCCCGGGAACCTGTTGGTGGCCAACGGGAAACTCGCCGCGGTCATCGACTTCGGCACCGCCGGTGTCGGTGATCCCGCCTGCGACCTGGTGATCGCGTGGACGATGTTCGTCGGGCCGAGCCGCCGGGCCTTCCGGGACGCGGTCGGCCTCGACGCGGGCACCTGGGCCCGGGCTCGTGGGTGGGCGCTGTGGAAGGCGCTGCTGGTCCTCGCCGAGTGCGTCGACGCCGACCCGGCGCGGGCCGCGGTCCAGCGGCGGGTGATCGACGAGGTGCTGGTCGACCACGAGCTGACGCGGTCGCCGGGGTAGCGCCGAGTCGACCAGCGTGCTGGTCGACACAGGTCGGGTCAGGCGGACTCGCGGATGATCAGTTCGGTGGGCAGCGTCATCGTCGGATCGATGTCCTCGCCGGCGACCAGGCGCAGCAGCTGTCGGGCCAACTGGCGGCCGATCTCGGTGATCGGCTGGCGCACGGTGGTCAGCGGGGGATCGGTGTACCGGGCCAGCGCGATGTCGTCGAAGCCGATCACCGCGACGTCGTCGGGCACCCGGCGGCCGGCCACCCGCAGTGCGTGCAGGGCGCCGTCGGCCATCAGGTCGGACGCGACGAACACCGCGTCCAGGCCCGGGTCGTCGGCGAGCAACTGGCGCATCGCGGCCTCGCCGGAGTCCTTGGTGAAGTCGCCGACCGCGACGATCGAACGGCGGGACGAGTCGCGCAGGGCGTCCCGGTAGCCGGCCAGCCGGTCGATGCCGCCGATCATGTCCTGCGGACCGGCGATGGTGGCGATCCGGGTGCGGCCGGCGTCCAGCAGGTGCTGCACCGCGGTCGCCGCGCCGCCGGCGTTGTCCACCCCGACGCAGGGCAGCGGCGTGGAGCCGAGGGTGCGTTCGTTGCACACCACCGGAATCCCGGTCCTGGTCAGCGCGGCGGGCAGCGGGTCGGTGCCATGCAGCGAAGCCAGGATCACGCCGTCCACGTGGTGTGCGGCCACCGAGCGCTCGATCCGGGTGCGGCTGCGCGGCGAACCGGCGAGCATCAGCACGAGCTGCTTGTCCGCGGTCTCCAACTCCTGGCTGACGCCATGGATGACGCCCGGGAAGAACTGGTCCTCGGAGAACACCCGGGTGGTCGGCTCGGGCAGCACCAACGCGATCAGCTCGGTGCGCTGGGTGACCAGGGTGCGGGCGGCGTGGTTGGGCACGTAGCCCAGCTCGTCGATCGCCTTGCGCACCGCCTCCTGGCTGCTCGCGTTCACCGGCATCCCGTTGACCACTCGGGACACCGTGGCTCTGGATACCCCCGCACGGGCCGCGACGTTCTCCAGGGTGGGCCGCCGGCCCGGTGTCACGCGGTTCATCTGTTCCCCCTTCCACCCGGCCGGCTGCCGAGAGCGCTCTGCCCCGAAGGTTAGGGCAGCGCGGACCATCTTCGCCGATTTTTCACACTTCTCCGCCAAGAGTTGCGGAACCGGAATGACCTGGGCCGGACCGCTCCGAGCTGGGCGCGATCGATCCAGATCGGCCGAAGTGCAGGTCTGTTCGCGGCCGTTGACAGTGCTCTGTGACGGCCGCCACGACCCGCTTCTGAGAGCGCTCTTAGTGAGTTTGCGCCAGTCTGGTGGGGCCAACGGTCGTGTCAGATTGGAGCCGACGACGATGCCAACCCGACGAAATTTCCTGCACTGGAGCCTTGCGGCCGCGGCGAGCGTGCCGCTGGTCGGCCTCGCCGCGCGAGCCACCGCGCACGCCGCCACCCAGCTGCCGGTGACCATCGTGAACAACACCGGCAGCTACGCCAACTCCGCGATCTGGCTCTACATCGTGGGGTCCAACGCGGCCGGCCAGCAGTGCTACGTGCGCTCCGACGGCACGCTGGTGCCGGTGTCGCCATCCCTGAACGGGTCGGACGGCTACGCCGACCTGTCCATCCCGCTGGCGGCCGGCGGGTCCACCACGGTCAACCTGCCCAACATGTCCGGCCGGATCTACTTCTCCATCACCGACAAGCTCAAGTTCAAGGTCGTCACCGACGGCAACGGCAACTCGGCGCTGCAGTACCCGGCCGGCTGGGTGAGCGGCGACCCGAGCTACTCGGTGCTGCACGACTGGGTGGAGTTCACCTTCAACGATGGTGGGATGTTCTGCAACACCACGATGGTCGACATGTTCAGCGTGCCGCTGGCCATCCAGCTGTCCGGTGCGAGCCAGCAGACCACCGGCACGCTCAAGTCAGGCGGCCGGGCCGCGATCTTCGCCGCCATCGCTGCCCAGCCGGACTTCGCCCGGTTGATCGTCGGCGACTCACTGCGGGTGCTCGCGCCCGGCCACGGCATCGACGCGGGGCTGTTCTCCTCGACCTACTTCGACGACTACATCAACTCCGTGTGGAGCACCTACGCCAACACCGACCTGGACGTGACGATCAACTCGACCACGTACGCCGGCCGGGTCTCGGGCAACTCGATGGTTTTCAGCAACGGCGGCGGCACGTTCGCCAAGCCCACCACCCAGGACGTGCTCTACTGCGCGGGCGCGCTCGCACCGCCGGCCGGGGCGGCCGGGCCGGTCGCCGCCGACCTCGGCGCGGCCTACAACCGGTCCACGCTGCTGCTCTCCGCGCAGCAGCCGATCACCGATTCGGGCCAGTTCTACGGGCCTGCGGTGACCAACCACTACGCGCAGGTGATGCACCAGAACACGGTCGACGGCAAGGCGTACGGCTTTCCGTTCGACGACGTGAGCGGGTTCGCGTCCTACATCGCCGACGGCACACCGAACGCGATGACCATCACGCTGACCCCGTTCAGCTGACGGGCTTCGCCCGCGGAACGTGAAGCAGCCCGCGCCCGGTGGATCACACCGGGCGCGGGCGCCGGTCCTACCCGGGCCCTCAGCGGGCCCGGAACTGGCGGATGGTGTCGCGGTACCACAGCGCGCTCTGCTTGGGGGTGCGCTGCTGGGTCTCGTAGTCGACCCGGATCAGGCCGAACCGCTTCTCGTAGCCGTAGGACCACTCGAAGTTGTCCAACAGCGACCAGGCGAAGTAGCCGCGCACGTCCGCGCCGCGCTCGACGGCGGTGGCGACCGCGGCGAGGTGGGTGCGCAGGTACTGCTCCCGGTCCTCGTCGTTGACGAAATCCGCGTCGTCGGCCTGATCGTCGAAGGCGGCGCCGTTCTCGGTGACCACCAGCGGAACGCTCGGGTAGTCGCGGTGCAGCCGGACGAGCAGTTCGGTCAGGCCGTTGGGCAGGATCTCCCAGCCCATCGCGGTGACCGGCTTGCCGTAGGGCAACACCCGGGACACCGGCCGGCCGTCGCTGCCGCGGGTGTTGCCCTCCTCGTCGGTGCCCGACAGCTTCTCGCCGAAGTAGTAGTTCACCCCGAGCACGTCGATCGGCTCGGCGATGATCTCCAGGTCACCGTCCTGAATCGGCAGCACCACGCTGCGCTCGGCCAGGTCGGCCACCACGTCGGCCGGGTACTCACCGCGCATCAGCGGGTCCAGGTAGAGCCGGGTGCCCAGCCCGTCGGCCCGGCGGACCGCCTCACGGTCGGCCTCGGCGTCGGTGGCCGGCTCGGCGAAGCCCATGTTCAGCGTGATGCCCAGCTGCACGGCGTCGCCGGCGGTCGCGCGCATCCGCTGCACGGCCAGGCCGTGGCCCAGCAGCAGGTGGTGCACCGAGTGGAGGCCGGCGGTGAAGTCCTGCCGGCCGGGCGCCTGCCGGCCCTCGACGTAACCGAGCATGGCGGTGCACCAGGGTTCGTTGAGCGTGGTCCAGGTGCGTACCCGGTCGTGCAGCTGGTCGAACACGAGCATCGAGTAGTCGGCGAACCGGTAGGCGGTGTCCCGGTTGGGCCAGCCGCCTGCGTCCTCCAGCTCCTGCGGCAGGTCCCAGTGGTACAGCGTGATCCACGGGTCGATGCCGTTGCCCAACAGCTCGTCCACCAGCCGGTCGTAGAACGCGAGCCCGGCCGGGTTCACCGGGCCGGTGCCACCGGGCTGCACCCGTGGCCAGGCCACCGAGAACCGGTAGGTGTCCACGCCGAGGTCGCGGATCAGGCCGACGTCCTGCGGCATCCGGTGGTAGTGGTCGCAGGCGACGTCACCGTTGTCCCCGTCCGTCACGGCGCCGGGCACCCGGCAGTAGGTGTCCCAGATCGACTCGGTGCGGCCGTCCTCGTGCACCGCACCCTCGATCTGATATGCCGAAGTGGCCACCCCCCACCGGAACGAGGTCGGCAGCCGGTCAAGGCTGCCGCTCTGTTCTTCGGCGTCAGGCTGGCCGTCCACCCCGCGCGTCACCGTGTCCATGTCTCTCCCTGTCGCAGTTGGATTCCGTCAGGCGTTTCGGGTCACGAGGCGCCGACCGGGTGCAGCCAGCAGGCCACCGTCCGCTCGGCCGAGCCGGCCCGGTCGGAAAGGTCGGGCCGGCCGAGCATCGGCAGCGTGGTGTCACACGGCTCGAAGGCGTGCCGGCAGCGGGGATGGAACGCGCACCCGCTGGGAATGGCCTTGAGATCCGGCGGCGAACCGGCGATGCCGGTCAGTTCCCGGCGCGGGCCGCGCAGCGCGGGGAACGAGTGCAGCAGCCCGTCGCTGTAGGGGTGCAGCGGATCGCGGTACAGCGCCGCCGCCTCGGCCTGCTCGACGATCCGGCCGCCGTACATGATCGCGATCCGGTCGGAGAACTCGACCAGCAGCGAGAGGTCGTGGGTGATGAACAGCACCGAGAAGCCCAGCCGCTCGCGCAGGCCGACCAACTCGGCCAGGATCTGCCGCTGCATCACCACGTCCAGCGCGGTGGTCGGCTCGTCCATGATCACGACCTTGGGCTCCAGCGCGAGCGCCATGCCGATCATCACCCGCTGGCGCATCCCGCCGGACAGCTCGTGCGGATAGCTCTCCAACCGGTCGGGGGAGATGCCCACCAGCCTCAGCAACTCGGCCGCGCGGGCCCGCCGGGCCGACGAGCTCATCCTCGGCTCGTGCGCCTTGAGCACGTCCATCAGCTGGGTGGACACCTTGTGCACCGGGTTGAGCGAGTTCATCGCGCCCTGGAAGACGATCGCCGTCTCCGCCCAGCGGAACGCGCGCAGCTTCGCCGGGGTCAGCGTCAGGATGTCGATGGCCGTGCCGTCGGGCTGGTGGTAGAGCACCGAGCCGCTGCGCACCACGCCGGGCGGCGGCAGCAGCCGGCTCAGCCCGTAGGCCAGCGTGGACTTGCCGCTGCCGCTCTCCCCGGCCAGGCCGAGCACCTCACCACGGTGCAGGGTCAGGTTCACGTCCCGCACGGCGTGCACGGCATCCTCGCCGAGGCCGTAGTCGACGTTGAGGTGCTTGATCTCCAGGATGGGTTCGGTCATGACCCGCCCTCCGTGACGCCGGTGCCGACCGGCCTGGTGCTGGTCGTGGTGGTGGGCGGGGCTTCCGTCTCGTCCAGTCCGAGCACCGGGGTGAAGCCGACCCGCATGTGCACCCGGCGGCCGGTCGCGGTGCGGATCTTGTTGCGGTTGCCGCCGCGCAGCCGGGGGTTGACGAACTCGTCGATGCCGAAGTTGACCAGGGCCAGCGCGGTGCCCAGAATCGCGATGGCCAGCCCGACCGGCACGAACCACCACCACGCGCCCTGGGAGAGCGCCTGCTGGCTCTGCGCCCAGAACAGGATCGTGCCCCAGTTCCATTCCGACATCCCGGAGACGCCGATGAAGGCCAGGGTGATCTCGGACATCACCGCGAACATCACCGTGCTGATGAAGCTGGAGGCGATCACCGCGGTCAGGTTGGGCAGGATCTCGAACCCGACGATCCGCCACGGCGGCTCGCCCGCGGCCCTGGCCGCCTCGACGTAGTCCCGCCTGCGCAGCGACAGGGTCTGCGCGCGTAGCACCCGCGCCCCCCACGCCCACGAGGTCAGCCCGATCAGCAGGGCGACCATCACATCGCTGGCACCCTGCAGGTCCGAGGAGATGATGATGATCAGCGGCAGCGCCGGGATGACCAGGAAGACGTTGGCCACCACCGAAAGGCTGTCATCGGCGGTCCCGCCGAGATAGCCGGCGGTCACGCCGAACAGCACCGCGAGCACGGTGGCCACCAGGCCGGCCAGCAGACCGACCGAGATCACGCTGCGCGCGCCGTCCAGCACCTGGCTGAAGATGTCCTGGCCGAGGTGGGTGGTACCGAACCAGTGCGCGGCCGAGGGCGGCGCGACCAGGTCGTTGCCCCGGGCGCTGGGATCGTAGGGGGCCAGGATCGGACCGAAGATCGCCAGCAGCACGTAGAAGCCGACGACGGTCAGGCCGATGGTGGCCTTGCGGTTGGACAGAATGCGTGGCTTGCCCCGCCGCCTCGGCCGGGTGATCGGCCCGCTGCCGGCCGGGTCGATCGGCCGCAGGTCGAGGTTCGTGGTGGACACGGCCATGGCTCAGCCCTCCCTGCGGGTGCGCGGGTCCAGCGCCAGGTAGGCGATGTCGGCCAGCAGGTTGGCCACCAGCACGGACAGCGTGATGATCAGGAAGATGCCCTGCATCAGCGGGTAGTCCTGGGCGCCCACCGCCTGGAACAGCTCGTAGCCGATGCCGGGATAGGAGAACACGATCTCCACCAGCAGCGTGCCGCCGACGATGAACCCCAGCGACAGCGCGAAGCCCGACACGTTGGGCAGCAGGGCGTTGCGGGCCGCGTAGCCCACCATCACCCGCCGCTCGGACAGGCCCTTGGCGTGCGCGACGGTGATGTAGTCCTCCGAGGCCACTGTCACCATCATGTTGCGCATACTGAGAATCCAGCCGCTCATCGAGGAGATCAGGATGGTCAGCGCCGGCAGCAGGCTGTGCTGCACCGCGCTGCCGATGAACGCCCCGTTCCAGCCGGGCACCACGGCCGGGTCGAACCCGCCCGAGGAGGGGAAGAAGCTGCCCGGGCCGGCCAACACGGTGATCACGATCAGGCCGAGCCAGAAGTAGGGCACCGAGGAGAAGAACGTCGTGACCGGCAGCAGGATGTCGGTCCACGACCCACGCCGCCAGCCGGCGAACACGCCCAGCGAGGTGCCCAGCGCGAAGCTCACCACGGTGGTGATGCCGACCAGGGCGATCGTCCACGGCAGACTCTGCGAGATCACCGTGGACACCGGGGTGGGAAAGAAGGTGAACGAGAGGCCGAGGTCACCGTGCGCCAGTTGGGACCAGTAGTGCCCGTACTGGGTCAGCAGGCTCTGGTGCTTGTCCAGTCCGAACAGGGTGTACAGCGAGGCCAGCGACTTGGTGTTGATCTGGCCCTGGAACCGGCTGATCAGCTCCAGCACCGGGTCGCCCGGGATCAGCCGGGGGATGAAGAAGTTGATCGTGACCGCGGCCCACAGGGTGAACAGGTAGAACACGATCCGTCGCAGCAGGTAGTTCATGCCGTCACCGCCGGTTCGGCCGCGCCGTCGTAGAGCCAGCAGGCGGCCCAGTGGCCGGGGCCGTCGCCGATGTCGAACTTCGGCGGCAGGTCCGTGCGGCAGCGGGGCATCGCGTGCGGGCAGCGTGGGTGGAAGCGGCAGCCGCTGGGTGGTGCGATCAGGCTGGGCGGCTCGCCGGCCGCCCGGTCGGACGCGGCCATCGTGCCGCTGGTCGACCCGGTGATCCGGTCGGGATCGGGCGCGGAGTCGATCAGCAGTCGGGTGTAGGGGTGCGCCGGATGCTGGGTGACGGTCTCGCTGTCGCCGCCCTCCACCATCCGGCCGGCGTACATCACCAGCGTGTCGTCGGCGAAGTAGCGCGCCGAGGCGATGTCGTGGGTGATGTAGAGGATGGCCAGGTGCAGCCGTTCCTTCAGGTCCCGCAACAGATTCAGCACGCCGAGCCGGATGGACACGTCCAACATGGACACCGGCTCGTCGGCCAGTAGCGCCTCCGGGCCGGCCGCCAGTGCCCTGGCGATGGCCACCCGCTGGCGCTGCCCACCGGACAGCTCGTGCGGGAACTTGTCCAGATATCGCTCCGGTGGCCGGAGCTGCACGCGGTCCAGTACGTCGTTGAGGGCCGCGCGCAGCTCCGTGTCGCCGTGGCCGGCATGGCCGTGCAGGCGTAACACCCTGGTGAGGTGGTAGCGCACGGTGTGCGTCGGGTTGAGCGAGGCGAACGGGTCCTGGAAGATCAGCTGCACCTGGCGGCAGTACTTCCGGAACTTGCGTCCACCCCGCACCGTCACCGACTGCCCGTGCAGTCGGATGTCCCCACCCGTGCGTGGATACAGCTGGGCCAGCAACCGGGCCACGGTGGACTTGCCCGAACCGGACTCGCCCACCAGCGCGGTCACTCTTCCCTTGCGCAGGACCAGATCCACGTCGTCCACGGCGTGCACCACCCGGGTGGAGCGGGACACGACGTCCCGCCCCTTCCGGCGCAGCACGAAGTGTTTGGTCAGGCCCCGCGCCTCCAACACCATGTCCGTCTCGGCGGGTGCGTCATTCGTCTGCACGGTCATGCCGATCTCCGTCTCAGGCAGCCGGCTTCAGGTGCAGCACGACATCCAGGGCGTTCAGGAGGGTCGGCTGCTCGGGGGCGTACGGGTTGCTGGCATCCGGCCAGCCGACCCAGTTCTTCGTGCTGTACTCGCCACCGGCGTTCGCCGCGACCAGCGGGATCATCGGCATCTGCTGAACCATGATCTGTTCGAGCTGGGTCATCGCCGCGTTCCGGTCGGCGTCGGTGGTGGCGTTGGCGTACTGCTGCAGGGCCGTGGTCGCGGCCGGGTCCTGGAAGCGGCCCCAGTTGCCGTTCACGCCACCGGTGCCCACCGGCTTGAACAGCGCGCCGTCCATCATCGTCTCGTACATGTCGTACGGGGTGGCGCCACCGTTGGTCCAGTGCAGCGCGGCCTGGAACTGGCCGGTGTCGATGTTCTTGGTCCAGGCGTCCTCGTTGGCCTTGTCCACGGTCGCGGTGATGCCGAGGGTGGCCAGGTTGTCCTTGATGATCTCCAGGTCGGTGATGTAGTCCGACCACCCGGACGGGTCGGACAGCGTGATCGTGATCGGCTTGCCGTCCTTGCCCATCAGCGTGCTGCCCGAGTAGGAGTAGCCCGCGCCGGTCAGCAGCTGCTTCGCGCCGGCCACGTCGATCTTGTAGTTCTGGCCCTGGAACTGCGAGGCCAGGAAGGTGTTGCCGGCCGGGGTCGGGATGCCGGTGACGCTCTGCACCTGCGGGTAGAAGTAGCCCGCCTCACCCTGGTTGAAGATGTCCGCCCGGTTGATCACCATGCTCATCGCCCGGCGCAGCGTCGGGTCGTTGAACGGCGCCTTGGTGTCGTCGAACCACAGGCCGTGCACGGCCAGGGTCGGCGGGAACCACAGCTTCAGGTGCGCGGGGTCCTTGCTGGTGTAGACCTTCTGCGCGTCCGGGATGAACACGAAGCTCCACTGGGCGGCGCCGGTGGCCAGCGCGGTGGTCTGCGCAGTGTTGTCGTTGTAGGAGGTGTACAGCAGTTCCTTCACCTGGGGGAGGGTCTGCCAGTAGCTGCTGCGCACCTTGAGCACGACGCTCTGCGAGGTGAACGAGGTCAGGGTGTAGGGACCGGTGCCGATCGGGTTGGTCACCGCGTCGGTGGTCGGGTCCTTCATCTTCGACCACTGGCTCTGCGGCACGATGAAGGTGTTCAGGATCTTCGTCTGGTTGACGTACTGGGACGAGGGGAACGTCAGCGTGACGACGTTGCCGCTGGTGCTCACGTCACCGTAGGGAATGGCGTTGATGTTGAGCGCCGGGTACTTCTTGGTCAGCTCGAAGGTGTAGGCCACGTCGGCCGGGGTCATCGGCGTGCCGTCGGACCACTTCACGCCGTCGCGGATGGTCAGCGCGAGCGTGGTGTAGTTGTTCGACCAGGTCCACGCGGTGGCCAGCCACGGCTTGCCGGGGGCGGCCGGCTGTACCTGGTTGGTCATCACCAGGGGCTCGTAGATCATGTAGCGGTAGCCCAGCGATGCCGACGCCGACGAGCTCAGGAACGGGTTGTTGTTGTCGGTCAGTGGTCCGTTGGGCATACCGACGGTGAGCACTCCGGACGAGTTGGCCGACGCGCCGGTGCCGCCGCCGCTGCACGCGGCGAGCACCGCGCCGGCCAGCACGCCCGCCAGTGCGAGCGCGATGCGTTTATGGGAACGCATGAATTCCTCCTGGTTTCACTGCCGAAAGTGAGAGCCGTGGTGCGTGTGCGCATGGGCGCGCGGCAGCGCGGCCGGCCATCCGGCCGATCGTGGCTGAACTGATTACGGTGGAACGGATTCAGTTGTGTGTTTTCAGTTGGGGTGTTCGATTTCGGTCGGTTTGTTCAGTTGGACAGGGTCGATGCCCTGGTGATCAGGGTGGTCGGCAGCACGGTCGGGGCGTCGGGCAGCGGCGTGCCGGCGAAGTAGGCCATCAGCATCTGGGCGGCGGCCGCGCCCATCTCGCGCAGCGGCTGGCGCACGGTGGTCAGTGGGGGATTGGTCTGCGTGGCGAACGGAATGTCGTCGAAACCCACGACGGCGACATCCTCGGGCACCCGCAGACCGGCTTCGTGGGCGGCTTTGATCGCGCCCGCCGCGGACAGGTCGTTGTGCGCGAAAACCGCGTCGAAGGACTGGTTCCTCGCGCCCAGCTGTTTGACCGCGAAATAGCCGCAGTCAAATGTGAAATCGCCCTGTACGACCAACTCGGGACTCAGCGGTAGACCGGCGGCGGCGAACGTGTCGGCGAAGCCGGCCAGGCGTTCCTGGGTGCAGCCGAACCTCTCCAGGCCGGTGACCACGAGCGGCCGGCGCCGGCCGAGGCCGAGCAGGTGGTCGGCCGCCTGCGCACCGCCGATTCGATTGGTGGTCGCCACCGAGGGGAACAGCGGCTGGTGACCCCGGTCGTCGATCAGTACCACCGGCAGACCCCGGGCGTGCAGCTCGGTGATGTAGTCCAGGGTGCCTTCCGGCTCGATCACCAGCAGCCCGTCGAACGACCGGGCCGAGACCTGCGAGGCGAACTGGCGCATCGACTCCTCGCCCCGGTTGCAGGTGAACAGGAGCAGGCCGTAGCCGTCCTCCTCGATCACGTCCACCGCGCCCTGGAGCACGTCGCCCATCCACGGCCAGGTCAGCGACGGCACCAACATGCCGACGATGCGCGTACGGCCGCGGGCCAGGCCGACCGCGCGGGAGCTGGGCACGTAACCGAGTTCGGCGATCACCTGCCGCACCCGCGCCGCGGTGGACTGGTCGAGCTCCCCCTTGCCGTTGAGCACCCGGGACACCGTGGTCTTGCTGACGCCGGCGCGCGCGGCGACATCGGCGATGGTGACCGACACTGGTGCTCCATGGCTGGTGGTGGGGGACCGCAGGGAAAGGCCGCCGGAACCGGTTACGTAACCGGTACCGGAACCGGTTTCGGGTCAGGAGTCAATCAGGTGACCTGAGTCACGTCAATAACGGCGGAGTAACGAAGGTGGTTTTCGCAGGTAGAACGGTCCATCAGAGAGCGCTCCCAGTTGAGTTTCGGCGGGTCATCGGCGGTGCTGCTGGCGAAGTGTCGCACTGGACCAGATGAGTCAGCGGTACAGGCACTTGACCGGCGGTTGTGGACGGTGGCTTGGGCTCTCGCCGGTGCAGAGAGCGCTCTCAAGATAACACCGGTACGGACCACCGTGAATGCCTTCGTTGACGCTTGACCCTCCCCCTGGGGGAGATCGGAGGGTCGAGTCCGGAACAACCGTCGACCTTCCGGGAGGAACAGTGAGCTACCAGGGAAAGCGCATCCTGGTCACCGGCGGCAGCCGGGGCATCGGCGCGGCCGTCAGCCGGCGGCTGGCCGAGGCGGGCGCGACCGTGGTGACCACCGCGCGCGGCGGGGAGACCACCGAGCTGTTCGTGGCCGCCGACGTGAGCACCGCCGAGGGCTGCGCCGAGGTCGCGGCGCACATGCTGGACAAGTTCGGCGGCGCCGATGTCGTCGTGCACAACGTCGGCGCGTCGTTCACCAAGCCGGGTGGCGTGCTCGCGCTGGACGACGCGGACTGGCAGCGCGCGCTGGACACGAACGTGCTGGCCGCGGTGCGGATCGACCGGGCCCTCCTGCCGGCGATGCTCGCCCAGGGCTCGGGCGTGATCCTGCACGTGTCCTCGGTGGTGTGGCGGCGCCCGGACCTGGGCGCACCCGCGTACGGCGCGGCCAAGGCGGCGCTGACCAACTACAGCAAGGTGCTCGCCACCGAGGTCGCGCCGCAGGGCATCCGGGTCAACCGGATCACCCCCGGGTTCATCGAGACCAGCGGCGCACGGGAGCACATCGCCCGGCACGCCCGCGACCACGGGCTCGAACTCGACGCGGCCCGGCAGGCCGTGCTCAGGTCGATCGGCGGCGTGCCGCTGGGGCGGGGCGGCCGGCCGGAAGAGGTGGCCGACCTGGTCGCGTTCCTCGCCTCCGACCAGGCGTCCTACCTGGCCGGCGCGGAGTTCGTGGTGGACGGCGGCACGACCCCGATGATCTAGGGTCGGAATCGCCGGGTGCGAGCCGGTGTTCTGGACGACATGGACTCCACTGCGGGCTTCGACTACGCCAACCTGACCGGTCGGCCGGCCGGTCAGGTGGTGCGGGCGCTGGGCTCGGTGCTGCCCGGGGTGGCCGCGGTGCAGCGGCAGGTGGTGCCCTACGCCCGCTCGTGGCGGGCGGCCAACCTCGCCGCGCTGGCCCGGCCGGGCGCCCGGTGGATCGTGCTGGGCGACTCGATGTCGCAGGGGATCGGCGCGAGCGCGTTCGCGGCCGGCTGGGTGAACCAGGTGCACGACCGGCTCGCCGCCGAGGGCATCGACTATCGGCTGGTCAACCTCTCGGCCAGCGGCGCCCGCGTCCAGGACGTGCTCGACCAGCAACTGCCCGCGCTGCACGCGCTCCCGGCGCGCACCGGCGAGGACCCGCGACCGGACCTGGTCACCCTGCTGATCGGCTCCAACGACCTGTTCCGCCGCCGCTACCGCGACGAACTGCCCGACCGCTTCCGGCAGCTGCTGCGGGCGTTGCCGGCCGGCGCGGTGGTGGCCAGTCTGCCCAACCCACGCCGGGCCGCGGCCGAGGTGAACACGTTGATCACCCGTGCCGCGGCCGGGGGCGCGATCACCGTGGCCGACCTGCGGGCCGGGCAGTCGATCTCCTGGCGCGGCCGGCTGGCCGAGGATCACTTCCACCCCAACGACCTCGGTTACGCCGGGCTGGCCCGGGTGTTCCACGCGGCGATCACGGCCGGCGCGCGGGACGCCGATCTCACCCGCTGACGTCCGGGTCGGGTTGTCCATTTCTGTCACGATCACGCAGGCGTATCGAGTTTCGGCTTGTTCTTTTAGGCAAAAGAAACTGGACTGCGGGCCGACGATTGTCCGCCGATTTTCGCCGACAACCGGAAGACGATCACCGGGACCGCCGCTCAGCGATGCAGCCGTCGACCGGTTCCGTTGTGTGGTAACGGGTCCGGGCTCAGCCGGCGGTGCTGGCGCGCACGGTCAGCGAGGTGGCCACCATCGTGCGCATGTTGCTGCCGTGCTGGTTGAGCAGCGCGCGGGTCGCGGTGGCCGCGATGTGCTCGACCGGTTGGTGCACCGAGGTCAGCGGGGTGCTCGCGGTGGCGGCGATGACGCTGTCGTCGAAGCCGACCACCGCCACGTCGTGCGGCACCCGCCGACCGGACTGGGCCAGCGCCTGCAGGGCGCCGGCCGCGGTGAAGTCGCACGCCGCCACGATCGCGTCGATGTCGGGGTGCTCGGCGAGCAGGTCCAGAGTGGCCCGCCGGCCGGTCTCCCGGGTGAAGTCGCCGGCGATGTCGATCGGCTCCAGCCCGGCCTCGCGCATCGCGGCCAGATAGCCGAGCCGCCGACCGGCCCCGCACGGATTGTGCTGCGGGCCGTGGATCGCGGCGATCCGTCGCCGGCCGAGGCCGTAGAGATGGTGCACGGCGGTGCCGATCCCGCTGGCGTTCTCCGGCTCGATGAACGGGATCAGCGGCGCCGAGCGACCCATCGACACCAGCGGCCCGCGGTCCCGGCGGATCTTCTCGGCCAGCGCGGCCGGCACGTTCACCAGCAGCGTGCCCAGTGCGGGCACCTGCTCGGGCGTGCTCAGCACGGCGTCCGAAGTGGCCCTCGGCACCAGGACCATGCGCAGCTGGACCCTGGTCCGGGTGAGCGCGTCCAGCACTCCGGCCAGCACCCGGCCGTAGTAGGGGTTGCGGCCCAACGCGTTGGCGTCGTCGTCGATCACCACCACGTCCACCACGTCGGCTCGGCCGGAGGCCAACGCGCGGGCGGTCTGGTCGGGTTCGTAGCCGAGTTCGTCGACCACCCGCCACACCTCGTCGCGGACCGCCTGGGCGACCCCGGGTTGCTGGTTGACCACTCGTGACACCGTCGACCGGGAAACGCCGGCCGTCCTGGCCACGTCTTCCAGGGTCTGTCGCGCCCGCTGCATGTTTCCCACTCTAATTCCCGCACACCAACAAAACCGAGTGGTTTTCGGTCCGGAACCCGTTTCCCGGACTGTTTTCACGTCACCGGCGAAACTCGACCGATTCAGTGCGCGCCGGCTATTCCTGATTTCCCGCGCTTTCCGCGCCGACGATCCGCACCCGCGGAATCACCGACAGAATCTCGCCGGCCCGGCGCAGCGATTCCCGGTCGAGGTCGGTCAGCTCGATCACCCGCAGGTTCGGCCACGAGTCGACCGAGGCGAGGTCGGCGAGCCGCTCCACCGGGTCGGCGCGGCGCACGGTGAGGTGCCGCAGTGCGGGCAGTTGGGCCAACGCTGCCACCTCGTCGGCGCGCGGCGGCCCGACGATGCCCACCCGCTCCAGCGTCGGCCACCGTTCGATGCCCAGCAGCGACCGCATCGAGGGCCGGTTGTCCAGTTCGAGCACGCGCAGCGGCAGCTCCGCCGGCAGCGGGTGCAGGCCACCGCTGAGCCCGGGATGCTGGATGCGCAGCCGCTCCAGCCGTACGTCCCGCAGGCTGCCCAGGTCGGCCAGGTCGCACAGGTGCAGCGAGAGCGACCGCACGCCCGAGCCGGCCAGCGGCGAGAGATCCCGCAACCACTCGCACATCAGCAGCTCCAGTTCGCGCAGGGTGCTGCTGGCCGCGAGCGGGGACAGGTCGCGGACCACGCCGTTGGCGCGCAGTTCCAGCGTGCGCAGGTTGGGGATCGCGGCCAACGGGTCCAGCGGGGTGATGTCACCGACGCAGCGCACGGCGGACAGCCGGGTGAAGTGCTTGAGCGCCAGCACCCGGTCCCAGCGGCGCACCGGTAGCCGCAGGTCGCCGAAGTCGACCTTGGCCAACACCGTCCGGGCGTACTCCTCGGGGTCGTCGGACAACCGCCAGCCCGACAGCAACTCGTCGATCACCATCTGCTGGTCCAGTTCGGTGAAGGGCGCGATCGTGGTCCAGGCCCCCTCGCCGCCGATCCGGGCGGCGGTGTGCACCACCCGGGCCGCCTCGTCCTCGGTCAGGCCGTCCGGGCCGGGCAGCAGGTCCAGCACGAAGCCACCCGCGCGGGCCAGCGCGTCGGCGTCGTCGAAGGTGGCCGGCGGGATGAGCCTGCGCACCGCGTTCTGCACCCGGGTGCGTACGTCCTCCGGGTCGATCACCTGCACCTCGGCCAGGCACACCGCGGCCACCAGGTCCAGCCGGTCGCCCAGATGGGGGTCCCGCTTGCGCATCACCGCCGCCCGTTCCAGCAGGCGGTGCAGCAGCTCCGCGCGTTCCTTGGGCCGGGCGTGCGCGACGGCCATCACCACCACCTCGCGCCACGCGTCCTCGTGCGCGTTGTCGATCAGCAGGCCGGTCAGCCCGGCGTCGACGAACTCGCGGGCGGCCAGGTAGTCCCGGAACGTGCGGTGCACGAACTGGATCTGGTCGGGATAGGACTCCCGGAGCACCCCCGTGCGTTCCAGTGCCTGTTGCAGCACCTCGTCGGCGTCGGCCTGCTGGGCGCGCAACCCGCGGATCGCCCTCGCGAACCGGGCGGTGGCCTCGTCGCGCGGCAGCAGCACCTCGCCGTTGACCACCATCGAGTAGGCGAACCGTTGCAGCAGGACGAGTTGCTCCTCCTGGCTACGCGGCCACGCACCGTCGATGGTCACCCCGCGCTGCGCGTCCCAGCGCACCAGCAACAGCTCCAGCGCGGCGTCGAACAGGCCACGCCGGTCGCCGGGCAGGGTCATGTTGCGCTGCCGGTGCAGCGCGCAGATCAGCCCGCACAGCAGCGGACTGGACGCCAGCCGGCGCAACTCGGGCCGCGCGGACAGCGTGTCGATCAGCGCGCGCTCGGCCTCGGCCAGCCAGCCCCGCTCGCGCGGATCGGTCTCCCGCTCCTGCGCCGCCGAGTGCCAGTTGCCGACGAAGTCGCGAATGCCGTTGTCGCTCAACGGCAACAGGTCGAAGGTGACGAACCGGTGCTCGCGCACCCAGTCCGGGTCGACGACCGAGGGGCGCGAGGTCAGTACGTAGCGGGCCCTCGGGTAGCCGGCGACCAGGCCGGTCAGCCAGTCCATCGCCGCGGCCCGACGCTCCGCGGTCAGCTCGTCCATGCCGTCGACGAGCAGCAGCCCGCGGCCGTCCCGGAAGACCGAGCTGACCCAGCCGTCCGGCCGTTCGCCGACCAGCGGCCGGGCGTCGACCGCGACCAGGTCCTCCAGGTCGGGGAAGGGCTGCTCGGCGTAGCGGCGCAGCGGCACGAAGAAGGGCAGCGCGTCGGGCCACTGCGCGGACGCCCCGCCGAGCGCGCCGCGTGCGGCGACCAGCCGCAGCCGGGTGAGGAACGTCGTCTTGCCCGCGCCGGCACCGCCCTGCAACAGCACCCGGCGGGTGTCGGTGATGGCGTGCGCGCCGTCGGTGCCGGCCCCGGTCAGCGCGGGCAGCCCGGCGGTGACCTCCCGGTCCCGCCGGGTGAGCGCGAGACTGACGTAGTAGTCGTCGAACGAGTGCCGGGCCGGCGCCCGCCCGCTGCTCACGCCGAACAGTTCGAACGTGCGCATCGTGTCCACCACGAAGTCGACGTAGCGCTGTTCGAACATGACCTCGGCCATCCGCGGCCGGCCGAGCAGTTCGGTCAGCAGCCGCAGGATCTGCCCGGTCGCCCGGTCCAGGTCGTTGAGCGACATCGACTGCAACAGCGCGGCGAGGTCGGGGTTGGCGTTCACCTCGGTCACCACGGCGGCACAGCACCCGCTGAGCAGCAGCTGGTAGGCCCGGTCACCCTCGGGGCTCAGCCCGGCCGACCGGTGCACCGCGGCGGCCCGCTCGGCGACCTGGGCGCGCAGCGCGTTCGGCTCGCGCAGCAGCCGGTAGCCCTGGTCGGGCTGGATCGGGGTGACCAGGGCAAGTGAGTCGCGCACCGCGTGCACCGCCGCGGCCCACTCGTGGTCGGACAGCCCGGCCAGTTCACCGTCGCGCAGCGCGGCCACGGTGGGCTCGATCCGGCTCAACAGCGTGGCCGGCGACACCAGGTGCCGGGCCAGCCTGCGGTGCTGGGCCCAGGCCCGGGTGGCGCCGAAGCTCGCCTCGAACACCGACTGCAACAGTGCCCCCAACACCTGGGAGAGCACTTCGGACAGCGGATCGAACATGTCCCGCAAACCCCCAGGTCCCCGCAGACGTCTCAGCGCCAGGTTACGGCCGGCGGCGGAACCGGTCCCGGCTGCGGGACCTGTCGATCAGAAGATGTCGTTGATGATGTCCTCGCCGATGGCCAGCCCGGCGCCGGCCGCGATCGCCTGGCCGAAGCCGCTGTGCATGAACCGACCGAACCCGCCGCCCTGCTGCTGGTAGTACGGGTCGCCGTAGCCGGGCTGCTGGTAGACCGGCTGTTGGTACATCGGCTGCTGGTAGACCGGCTGTGGCTGCTGGTACTGGGGCTGCTGGTACTGCGCCTGCTGCTGTTGCCGGGACTGCTGCTGCTCCTGGTTGGCCACGTAGTTGTGGATGGCCTGGAGCAGCAGGGTCATCTGGTTCTGCTCCTGCTGGAAACCGAGCGTGATCTCCTTCAGGTCGTAGAGCCACTCGCGTGCGCTCTCGTCCCCGTTGCCCGCCGCGGTCTGCAACTTCTGGGCCAGCGTTGTGATCGCGGCCACGGTCTGCTGACTCTGCTGCTGTAGCTGCTCGTAGTTCTGGTCGATGGTGCGGATGTCCATCGTGGTCCTCCAACAGGTCGGGCTCGTGGTCATCCTGCCACGCGGCCCTGTGCGTACTTCCCACTCCGAGTGATCCAACGTCGCCGCGCGCCTCCTCGTTCCTTGCCTGCGCCCGATCGGGTGGCCGGCCGTCCATATCAAGAGAAGCTGCCGGTGGCAGGCGGACGAATCGAGTCGGCCAGCTAATGTCGAGGTCATGCAGAGTTGGGTGGCTCCTTCAGTACCGAAGGTCGACGGGCAACCGCGACCGCTGCGGCTCTACGACACCGCGAGTGGTGAGGTCCGGCCGAGCGTGCCGGCGGCCACCGCCGGTGGCACCGCACGGATGTATGTCTGCGGGATCACCCCGTACGACGCGACGCACCTCGGCCACGCGGCCACCTATCTTGCCTTCGACCTGGTCCACCGACAGTGGTTGGACAACCGCCACCAGGTGCACTACGTGCAGAACGTCACTGACGTGGACGACCCGCTGCTGGAGCGCGCCGAGCGCGACCAGACCGACTGGGTCGTGCTGGCGATGCGGGAGACCGCGCTCTACCGGGAGGACATGGAGTCGCTGCGGGTGCTGCCACCCCGGGACTACATCGGTGTGGTGGAGGCGATCCCGGAGATCGTCGAGGTCGTCGCCAAGCTGCTGGCCGATGGCGTGGCCTACCGCGCCGAGGACGCCGAGTACCCCGACATCTACTTCGACCACAACGCGACCGGCCGGTTCGGCTACGAGTCCAACTACGACCTGGACACGATGCTGGCGCTGTTCCGGGAGCGGGGCGGCGACCCGGACCGGCCGGGCAAGCGGCATCCGCTGGACGCGGTGCTGTGGCGGGTCGCCCGGCCCGGCGAGCCCTCCTGGGACAGCGAACTGGGCGCCGGACGCCCCGGCTGGCACATCGAGTGCAGCGCGATCGCCTACAACCGGTTGGGCATCGGCATCGACGTGCAGGGCGGCGGCTCGGACCTGGTCTTCCCGCACCACGAGTACAGCGCGGCGCACGCCGAGGCGTTCACCGGCGAGCACCCGTTCGCCCGGCACTACTCGCACGCCGGCATGATCGGCCTGGACGGCGAGAAGATGTCCAAGTCGCGCGGAAACCTGGTGTTCGTGTCCCGGCTGCGTGCCGACGGGGTGGACCCGATGGCCATCCGGCTGGGTCTGCTGTCCGGCCACTACCGCACCGACCGTGCGTGGACGACCGACGTGCTGGCGGTCGCCGAAGCGCGGTTGGGCCGGTGGCGGCACGCGGTGTCGGGCGCGTCGGGCGCGCCGGCCGAGGACGTGATCACCCGGCTGCGCGATCATCTGTCCGACGATCTGGACACGCCGGCCGCGCTGGCCGCGGTGGACGCGTGGGCCGACAGTTCGGCCACCGGCGCCCACCGCGACTCCGACGCCCCCGGCCGGATCAGGGCCGCGCTGGACGCCCTGCTGGGTGTCGAACTCGGAGGCTCACGCTGAGCTTGAGGGTCAGCGAAACGGCCGTTGACCAGGGTCAGGCTGGGGCCTTGAGCTCGTTGAGCATTGCCAGCGTGCCCATCGCCTCCTCCCGGGCGACGGCCGCATAGGCACGCATCCGCTGCTCGTAGTCGGCCACCGCGGCGGGCCGGTCGGTCGGGTCGATGATGGCCGCGGTGAGCAGGCGGGCGTCCTGGAAGGCGAGGTTCGCGCCGAGCCCGCCGGGCGGCATCGGGTGCGCCGCGTCCCCGAGCAGGGTGACCGCGCCGGTCGGCCACAGCCCGATCGGGGTGGCCACCCGCAGTGGGCCGACCCCGCTGTTGTCCCGGTCGGCGTGTTCGATCAGCGCGCGCAGCTCCGGGTGCCAGTCCCGGATCAGGTCCAGCACGCCGTCCAGTGCGGCCATCGGCCCGATGCCCAGCGGCAGGTCGGTCGCGGCCCGGTCGATCGGCATCAGCATCACCCAGCGCAGGTAGCTGCTGGTGTCGGGCAGGTGCACGTCCGGCGCCAGCTCGGCCGCGGCGGCGGCGGGGGAGCGCCGGAAGGGCATCTTGCCCAGGAACAGCTGGAGGCCGTCCCCGACGACCAGGGTGCTCCAGCCGGGCACCAGGTCGGCGAACCGCTCGGTGAGCATGGTCCGGCCGATCGCGCCGCTGACGCCGGCGTCGACGATCTGCACGTCGGGCAGTAGTTGCCGGCGCACGGTCGAGCCCATCCCGTCCGCGCCGACCAGCAGGTCCGCGGTCAGCTCGCTGCCATCGGCGAACCGGGCGAGCACCCGGCCGTCGGGCAGTTCGGTGTAGCCGGTGAAGTGCCGGTCGAACCGCACCTGGTCGGCGAGGTCGGCCAGCAGCAGGTGGCGCAGCACGTGCCGGTCGAACAGCAGCCCCTCGTCCCGCGCCGGCGTGCGGCCCAGCTCGACGAGCTGCGAGTCGACCATCCGGCCCGGCCCGGTGGCCTCGCCACTGATGGCCAGCAGCAGCGCGTGCAGCCGTTCGGGCAGGCACCCGCGCACGTCGGCCACCGCCTGGTCGGACAGGCCGATCCGGTAGCCCTGGAAGCGCGCCTCGACCCCGGCGTCGCGCTCGTGGACCTCGACGTCGACACCCTTGCCGCGCAACGCCTGGGCCAGCGCGAGGCCACCCAGACCCGCGCCGATGACGATCACTCGCATGGTCGTTCCCCCCCCGTGAAGATGATGTTCGACATGATCGAAGTGAACTTAGTTCACGTGAACTTAGTTCACTCTAGGGCCGACGATCGGCCTTGGCAAGGGGGAACTGGTTAGCTGTCCGTGGTCAGAACTGTGATCGCGGTCGGGAGCGAGCGGAGAGGACGGCGATGTCGGCACGGCGCGACGAGGTGCTGCGGGCGGCACTGGGCCTGCTCGACGAGGTCGGCCTGGACGACCTCACCACTCGTCGGCTGGCCGATCGCCTCGGCGTGCGGCCCAGCGCGCTGTACCGACACTTCGCCAGCAAACAGGCGCTGCTGGACGCGATGGTCACGCACATCGCCTCGGCCGCCAGTGCCGACGAGCCGGCCATGAACGCTGCGGCGGACCGCGGCGACTGGGTCACCCTGGTCCGGCTGTCGGCCACCGCCGCGCGCGCCGGCATGCTCGTGCACCGGGACGGCGCGCGGCTGATGGCCACCTTCGTCGAACCCTCGCCCGAGGTGCTCGTCAACTGGCGGCGGTTCATCGCGGTGCTCGCCTCGGCCGGCCTCACCGAGCCGATGGCGATCGTCGCGGTGGACACCATCTTCAGCTACGTCAACGGGTTCGCCATCGAGGAACAGGCCAGGAGCGGCGGCGGCCGGCCCCGGGCGGACCGCGACCGCACCTTCGCCAGCGGGCTCGAACTGATCATCACCGGTATCCGGGCCGCCCTGCCGGTGCGCTGACATCGCGGGTCGAACCGGGCGAAACGCCGTAGGTTGGCGCGATGGACATCAAGGAGACAAACCGCGCAGTGATCGAGCAGTTCCGGGCCGGTGGCGAGATCGAGGGCATGCACCGGGACCGGCTCGTCCTGCTGAGCACCGTCGGCGCCCGGAGCGGGCAGCGCCGCACCACGCCGATGATGTTCCACCGCGACGACGACCGGCTGCTGGTGGTCGCGTCCAACATCGGCGCGCCGCGGCACCCCGACTGGTACCTCAACCTGGTCGCCGAGCCGAAGGTCACCGTCGAGATCGGGGACCAGACCTACGAGGCGCTGGCCACCCCGGCCGAGGGCACCGAGTACGACCGGCTGTGGAACGTGCTCACCAGCAACTATCCGTTCTTCACCGAGCATCAGGCCAAGACCGACCGGACCATCCCGGTCGTCATCCTGACCCGGACGTGAACGACGGCCGGAGCGTCGCACGCCCCGGCCGCTGATCGAACCGGTCGAACTCAGCCCGCCGTCGGCCCACGCCCGGGGCCGCCGCCGGCCGGACCGCCGCCGCGTCGGCGCAGGTAGCGCTCGAACTCCGCGGCGATCGCGTCGCCGCTGGTCTCGGTCAGCCGGATCTCGTCACCGCGCTCCTCAAGGGCGCGCACGTAGTTGCGCACGTCCTCGTCCTCCTCGGCCATCTCGCTGACCGTGCGCTCCCACTCCTCGGACTGGGCGGGCAGTTCGCCGAGCGGGACCTCCACGTCCAGGATCTCCTCGACCCGGTGCAGCAGCGCCAGGGTGGCCTTGGGTGAGGGCGGCTGCGAAACGTAGTGCGGCACCGCCGCCCACAGCGAGATCGCCGGCACCCCGGCCTGCACGCACGCGTCCTGGAACACCCCGACGATGCCGCTGGGGCCCTCGTAACGGGAGGTCTCCAGGTCGAACCGGGCGGCCGACTCGGCGTCGTAGGCGGTGCCGGTCACCGGGACCGGCCGGGTGTGCGGCGTGTCGGCCAACAGCGCCCCCAGCGTCACCACCGTGGTCACCCCGAACTGGTCGAGGTAGCCCAGTAGTTCGGCGCAGAACCGGCGCCAGCGCATGTTCGGTTCGATGCCGTGCAGCAGCACCACATCCGTGCTGGAGCCGGGCGGCCGGCAGACCGAGAGCCGAGTGGTCGGCCATTCAATCCTTCGGGTGACGCCATCCACCAGATGGACTGTGGGGCGAGTCACTTGGAAGTCGTAGTAGTCATCGGGGTCTATCTCTACGAGCGGTTTGGCATCCCAGCTCAACTGAAGGTGTTCGATGGCGGTGGTAGCCGCGTCACCAGCGTCGTTCCATCCTTCGAACGCGGCCACCAACACCGGGTCGGTGAGCTGCTCGGGGACGTCGAGTCGGGAGTCCGGGTCGGTCACCGGCCCAGCCTACGACCGCCAGCGGTTCTGGCCCGAACTCGTAGGCTGGGAGCATGGCTGCTGGCGTGTCGTCCACCGGTTATCGTGACGCCCGGTGTTGACCTCCGGTCGCGCCCTCGAACCGTCCACCGACGGCACCGCCCACCACCCCGAGGCCGAGCATTCCTATGTCTGAGCATGAACACCGGCCGACCGCGGCCCGCACGCCCAAGGCGGTGCTGTGGGACATGGACGGCACCCTGGTGGACTCGGAGAAGCTCTGGAGCATCGCGCTGTACGAACTCGCCGACCACCTCGGCGGCACGCTGTCGGACGAAGCCCGCGCGTCGCTGATCGGCTCCAACATGGACCACACTCTGCGAGTGCTGCTCACCGAGGTCGGGCTCGAACCGGCCGAGGGCCCGCTGGCCGAGGCCGAGAAGTGGCTCAACGAGCGCACGACCGAGCTGTTCCGGGCCGGCCTGCCCTGGCGGCCGGGTGCGTGGGACGCGCTGCGCTCGGTGCGCGACTCCGGCGTGCCGACCGCGCTGGTCACCTCGACCGAGCGCGCGCTCACCGAGGTGGCGCTGGACTCCATCGGCCGCGACTTCTTCGACGTCACCGTCTGCGGTGACGAGGTGGACGGCCGCAACAAGCCCGACGCCGAGCCCTACCTGAAGGCCGCCCGGCTGCTGGGGGTGGAACCGGCCGCCTGTGTGGCGATCGAGGACTCCTCGACCGGCACCGCGGCGGCGGTGGCGGCCGGCTGCACGGTGCTGGTGGTGGCCTCCGAGGTGCCGGTCGAGGCGGGGGAGCGACGGGTGCTGCGGGACTCACTGGTCGGCGTCGACATGGCGTTCCTCGGTCGGTTGCTGCCCCCGGTGGCCGACTGAGTCAGGCCGGTCGCAGGCCCGACCGGCGCCGATGGCAGGATGAGCGACGTGAAAACGTTCGACGAGCTGTTCGCCGAACTCCGCGAACGCGCGGATCAGCGTCCCGAGGGATCGGCGACCGTGGCCGCCCTGGACGCCGGGGTGCACGCACAGGGCAAGAAGGTTCTCGAAGAGGCCGGCGAGGTGTGGATCGCCGCCGAGCACGAGTCGGACGAGCGCCTCGCCGAAGAGGTCTCCCAACTGCTGTACCGCCTCCAGGTACTGATGTTGGGTCGTGGGTTGTCGCTGGCGGACGTCTACCGACATCTGTGATCGGACCGTCCTGTCACCTCATCCAAGACAACCCTTCTGGAGTAACCACATGTTGCGGGTAGCCCTGCCCAACAAGGGCGCGCTCGCCGTCGCGGCCACGGAGATGCTCACCGAGGCCGGTTATCGACAGCGGAACGAACAGCGCGACCTGACCGTGCTCGACCCGAACAACGACGTAGAGTTCTTCTTCCTGCGTCCCAAGGACATTGCCATCTACGTCGGGTCCGGTGAGCTGGACCTCGGCATCACCGGGCGTGACCTCGCGCTCGACTCGGGCGCGCCGGTGATCGAGCGGCTCGCCCTCGGCTTCGGCGGCTCGACCTTCCGCTACGCCGCCCCGGCCGGTCGGGAGTGGACCGTCGCCGACCTGGCCGGCAAGCGGCTGGCCACCTCGTATCCCCGGCTGGTCCGCGACGACCTGGCCGCGCGCGGCGTCACCGCCGAGGTGATCCGGCTGGACGGCGCGGTGGAGATCTCCGTGCAGCTCGGCGTCGCCGACGCGGTGGCCGACGTGGTCGGTTCCGGGCGCACCCTGCGCCAGCACAACCTGGCGGCGTTCGGTGAGCCGATCTGTGTGTCCGAGGCGGTGCTGATCGAGCGGTCGGGTGCCGACGACCTGCCCAGCAAAGCTCAGCTCACCGCCCGGCTGCAGGGCGTCGTGTTCGCCCAGCACTATCTGATGCTCGACTTCGACTGCCCGAAGTCGTTGCTGGACAAGGCGGTCCAGATCGTCCCGGGCATCGAGTCGCCCACCGTGTCGCCGCTGGCCGACCCGGACTGGGTGGCGGTGCGCTCGATGGTGCCGCGCAAGCAGGCCAACCAGCTGATGGACGACCTCGCCGCGCTCGGCGCGAAAGCGGTGCTGGCCTTCGACATCCGGTCCTGCCGGCTCTGACACCGGCGGACCCGAGGCCGGGGCTGGAACGCTACTTGGCGCTCCAGCCACCGTCCAGTGTGTACGAGGAGCCGGTCGCCATCCGGGCGGCCGGCCCGCACAGCCAGACCGCCAGCTCGGCCACCTCGTCGGGCTCGACCAGTCGCTTGATGGCGCTCTCCGCCAGCAGGACCCGCTCCAGCACCTCGTCCTCGTCGATCCCGTGGGTGCGCGCCTGGTCGGCGATCTGCTTCTGCACCAACGGGGTGCGCACGTAGCCCGGGCTGACGCAGTTGCTGGTGACCCCGTGCGCCGCACCCTCAAGGGCGACCACTTTGGACAGTCCTTCCAGGCCGTGCTTGGCCGCGACGTAGGCCGACTTGAACGCCGAGGCGCGCAGCCCGTGCACCGAGCTGATGTTGACCACCCGGCCGAAACCGTGCGCGTACATGTGCGGCAGCGCGGCGCGTACGAGGAGGAACGGCGCCTCCAGCATCAGCGTGAGGATGCGGTGGAACAGCTCCGGCGGGAACGACTCGATCGGCGCGACGTGCTGGATGCCGGCGTTGTTCACCAGAATGTCCACCTCCAGCCGCAGCTCGGCGAGCGCGCCAAGGTCGGTCAGGTCGACCGCCCACGCGGTACCGCCGATCGTCCGCGCGACCTCCTCGGCGGCCGGTCCGTCGACATCGGCGACGGTCACCCGCGCACCGGCCTTCGCCAGCGCCCGCGCGCGCCGCGCCGATGCCACTGGCCCCACCGGTGACGAGCGCCCGCCGACCGGCCAGCCCGCTGTCGTCCTGGTTCACCGTGCGATTCCCTCCTGTCGGGTGTCCGCGCGCAGGTCGCGGCGGAGCAGCTTGCCGACCGCCGAGTGCGGTAACTCCGACACCAACCGGATCTCCCGGGGCACCTTGTAGCCGGCCAGCGCGGTCCGGCAGTGGGCGATCAGTTCGGCCGCGGTCGCCGGGCACGCCGGCCGGCACACCACGAACGCAACCCCGACCCGGCCCCACCGTTCGTCCGGCCAGCCGACCACCGCCGCCTCGGCGACCGCCGGGTGCTCGTGCAGCACGCTCTCCACCTCGCTGGGCGAGACGTTCTCGCCGCCCGACACGAACATGTCGTCCACCCGGTCGAGAACGCGGTAGTAGCCCTGCTCGTCCCGGGCGACCCGATCGCCGGTGTGCAGCCAGCCCTCCCGCAGCACCCGGTCGGTGGCCGCCGGATCACGCCAGTAGCCTGCGAACACGTTGGGCCCGCGCACCAGTAGCTCGCCCTCGGCGCTGCCCTCGGCCGGGGCGTCGGCGACGGCCACCTCGACGTAGGGATAGGGCCGCCCGGCGAAACCGACCCGCTGCCGCGCCTGTTCGCCGGGCAGGCACAGCACGTTGGGCGCCGCCTCGGTCAGGCCGTAGCCCTGCACGAGCAGCACGCCCCGCCGGTGCCAGCTGCGCAGCAGCGGTTCGGGCATCGGCGCGCCGCCGACCACCGCGTGCCGCAGGCTGCCCAGATTCGTGGCCGCGAAGTCCGGGTGCTCGGCGAGGAACAGGTAGTTGGCCGGCACGCCCATCATCGTGGTCACCGCGCGGCCGGCGATCAGCCGCAGCGCCCGACCCGCGTCGAAGGTGCGCTCCAGCAGGACGGTCGCGCCGACCCACCAGGCCAGCAGCGGCTGCACGTTCCAGCCGCCGACGTGGAACTGGGGGAGCACGGCGAGCACGGTGTCCGCAGGCCCGATGGGCACCGCCCGGGACAGGCTGAGGTTTGTCCAGAAGCAGTTCGCGTGGGTCAGCACGACGCCCTTGGGCCGGCCGGCGGTGCCGGAGGTGTAGAGCAGTAGCAGTGGATCGTCGTCCCGCACCGGGTCGAGCCCGGACTCCCCGGCCGGCGGCGTCGGCGGGGCCACACCGAACCGGCCGGCCGGTTCGCGGGCGGACAACAGCGGTGCGTCGCCGAGCGACCGCTCGCCCATCCCGACGCCCGACTCGACCCCGGCCCGGCCCAGCGCGGCGGTCGGTGGGGGAGTCGTCAGGGTGACCAGCGCGGCCGTGGCCAGCTCGCCGAAGGCCGCTTCGACCAGCAGCAACGCGGGTTCGGCGTGGGCCAGCTGGCTGGTCAGCTCGCGGGGGGACAGTCGCCAGGACAGCGGCACCAGCACCAGCCTTGCCTTGGCGCAGGCGAAGAAGACGACCACGTGGTCGGCGCTGTTGCCGGTGAGCGTCGCGATCCGGTCGCCTGGCTGGTGGTGTCGGCGCAGCAGTTCGGCCAGCGCGCTCGCCCGGGCGTCCAGTTCGCGGTAGCTGACCTGGCTGCCGCCGTCGTCGACGGCGAGCTGCTCGGGCGCCTGCTGGGCGCGGTCGGTCGGCCAGCGGCCGAGGCTGTGCGGCCCGTCGCTTCGGCCCGCTGACTGCTCCGTCACCGGCGTTGTGTCCACCGCGCACGCTCCTCGCGTCACCCGGCCTCGGTACCGGCTGTTGACATCGTGCCGCTCCGGCAAATACTAATACCTGAATCAGCTGTCAGATCTGCGTCCGCCCCGGAGGCCGTCGATGCCCTTCGCCTTACGCTCCCGCACTCTTACCGCGGCCGTCGTCACGCTGTTCGCGCTGGCCACCGCCCTGATCACGGTCGCCCCCGCGAACGCCGCGGTCGGCACCCTGAGCCTGCTGGGCACGACCACCGGGGTCAGCCACGGCTGGGACAGCGTCGAACACTGGAACGACACCGACACCGCGTGGCCGGCCACGCACTACCTGTCCGACGGCCGGGAGAACCAGACCGGCGAGGCGGCCACCCTGTTCGGCAGCGCGCAGCCGGCGGGCTCGCAGTTCCTGCTCTACCGCGCACCCGGCTGGCAGACCAACGCCGGCGCGTCGGTGCTGCTGGTGATGGGTGCGGGCGACGACGTGGACCGTGAGTACAGCGACCCGGCAGCCGGCGGCAGCGGCACCTGCGGTGTGCTGAACTGCCCGACCACCGGGCTGATGCAGAAGCTGTCCGGGGCCGGTTACCGGGTGTTCGCGGTGGACTTCGCCGACACTCAGGGCGACAACTACGAGTGGGCGCAGACGATTTCCGACGCGCTGAGCCGGGTCAGGGCGGAGACCGGCAGCACCGCGGTGGACCTGGTGTCCTGGAGCAAGGGCGCGTTCGCCGCGCGGATGTACGTGGCCGGTGTCGCGCCCGGCTGGGGGCGGCCCTACCAGGGCGATGTGGCCAAGCTCGTGCTGATCGGCAATCCCAACGGCGGCCTGGACTACACGTTTGCGCACGGCACCGAGGGCAACCCGTTGATCTACCCCCAATGTGGTGGTTCGCTCAACGGGCCCTCCCCCAGCCAGTCCTACATGTGTTACGGCATCGTCTATCCCGAGCCGAACCTGTCCATCGACAGCGTCTACTTCACCGGCCAGCGGCAGATGTTGGCCCGCTGGGACGGCACCTACGGCGTGGACGAGACCCAGGACGACTGGTACACCACCTACTACGGCGGCACCGGCTACGTCAGCACCAGCAAGGGCATCGCGCAGGCGATCAGCAGCGGTTCGCTGGTGTCCACGATCCAGTCCAGCACCGTGCCCGCCTCGGTGCCCACCTACCTGCTGTGCGGCGGCTCGCCCACGCTGCTCGGGTTCTACAACGAGAACCGCGGCCCCAGCGACGGCGTGGTCTTCGACAGCTCGTGCGAGTCGACCACCGGCATCGGCCAGGTCGCCGGGACGACCATGGTGACCGGCGACAATCACCTCATGCTCGGCTGGGAGTCCACCGCCGAGAACACCATCAGCGGCTGGCTGGCCGGCTGACCGAAAGGACCCCTCCGATGTCGTCCCTACCCACCGGCGTCCGGGAAACCGACGTCACCACCAGCCGGCTGCGCGCGCACGTCCTGGAGTCCGGCCCGGCCGACGCCCCGGTGCTCGTACTGGTGCACGGCAACGTCTCTGCTGCCCGGTTCTTCGCCGAGACCATGGCCGGCCTCGGCGAGCGCTGGCACTGCCTGGCCATCGACCTGCGCGGTTTCGGCGGCTCGCAGGCGTTGCCGGTGGACGCCACCCGAGGGGTGGCCGACTTCGCCGACGACGTGCACGCCGTGCTGACCGAGTCCGGACTGGTCCCGGTCGGCCGGCGGGTGCACCTGCTGGGCTGGTCGCTGGGCGGCGGCGTGGTGCTGCGCTACGCCATCGACCACCCGGGCGCGGTCGCCGGGATCGTGCTGGAGAGCGCGATGTCGCCGTTCGGCTTCGGCGGCACCAAGGACCTCGCCGGCACGCCCAGTTCACCGGAGTACGCCGGTTCCGGTGGTGGCACGGCGAATCCGGAGATGGTCCGGCGGATCACCGAGGGCGACCGGGGCGTCGAGGACGGCACGTCTCCCCGGCGGGTGCTGACCACGCTGTACGGCAACCCGCCCTACGAACTCGCGCCGGCGGTCGAGGACGCGCTCGTCGACGGGATGTTGATGATGGCCATCGGGCCGGACAACTATCCCGGCGACAGCGTCGAAGCCGCCGACTGGCCGGGCACCGGGCCGGGGGAGCGCGGCGTGAACAACGCGATCGCGCCGAAGTACTGCGACCTGTCCGGCTTCGCCGAGGTGACCGACCGGCCGGACGTGCTCTGGATTCGCGGCGACGCCGACCAGATCGTGTCCGACACCTCACTGGTCGACCTCGGTTACCTCGGTCAACTCGGCGCGGTGCCCGGCTGGCCGGGTGAGGAGGTGTTCCCGCCGCAGCCGATGGTCGGCCAGCTGCGCGCGGTGCTGGAGTCCTACCGGGCGGCCGGCGGGCACTACACCGAGCACGTGCTGCCCGGCTGCGGACACTCGCCGCATCTGGAACGGCCGGCCGAGTTCGGCACGCTGGTCACCGCGTTCCTGGCCGGGCTGGACGCGGTGCGTGGTTCGTCCGGTCTGGCATCCTGACCCGATGTGGCAGGGACGGACCGGTCGGTGACGGCGATTCCGGCGCGGCGCGGCGCCCGCCCCGGCAAGGGCGACCGCAGCCGTCGCCGCATCCTGGACGCGGCCGAGCAGCTGTTCGCCGAACTCGGTTTCCACGCCGCGTCCATCGTCAAGATCACCGAGGCGGCGGGAGTCGCGCAGGGCACGTTCTACCTGTACTTCGAGTCCAAGCGGGCGATCTTCGCCGAGGTGCTGCTCGACCTCAACCACCGGGTCCGGCAGGCGATGGCCGAGGGCGCCCACGGCGCGACCACCCGCGAACAGGCCGAACGCGGCGGTTTCCTCGGCTTCTTCCGGTTCACCGCCGAGCATCCGGCGCTCTACCGGGTGATCCGGCAGGCCGAGTTCGTCGCGCCCGAACTACTCGAACGGCACTACGCCACGATCGCCGCCGGCTACGTCGACGGGCTGCGCCAGGCGATGGCCGCCGGCGAGATCGCCGACGCCGACCCGGAGGTCGTCGCGTGGGCGCTGATGGCGGTCGGCGAGATGGTCGGCATGCGCTGGGTGCTCTGGCCGCACGCCACCGAGATCCCGCCCGAGGTCTTCGACGAGACGATGGCGTTCGTGTCCCGTGCCCTCGGCCGTGGGACCGCGACCGGCGCCGACTAGCGCGGCCGGACCAGTAGCGCCTGGGCGCCGCGACCCACCGGGCCGTCGGTGTCGTGCAGCTTGCTGGTCGCTGTGCCGACGCCGTTGGGGCCGATCGCGGTGTCGGCGTCCAGGCCGATCCACTCGCCGGTCGGCACCCGCCAGATGTGCACGGTCAGCTCGGTGTTGATGAACAGCCAGTGCCGCAGGTCCAGCCGGTTGGACGCGCCGTTGCCGGTGTCGGCGACCGTCATCAGCCGTTGCAGGCCGCTGGGCGGCTCGCCGTCCACCAACGGCACCCGCTGGCGCAACCACAACGTCGCCGGGCCGACCGGCCCGAGGCCACCGCGCACGCTCAGCAACTCCATCGCGTCCAGGTAGCCCGACAGCCATCCCTCCGGCTTGGCGAACTGCGGCTCGGCCTGCTCGGGCGAGGGCAGCGGATCACCGGCGCCTGCGGCGACCGCACGGGTGTCGGTACCGGTCAGCCGCCAGGCCAGCGCGCGGGCGACCGGCCGCGACCCGGCCGACAGCTCGGCGGACAGCAGCTCCACCGAACGGCCCGACCGCTGCACCGAGCTGCGCACCCGCAACTCGGCCACCGGCACCGGGCCGAGGATCTCCACGGTGATCCGGGCGATCGAGGGCGGCACGCCCGACCCGGTGTCGGTCAGGCCGGTCGGGACGCGTTCCAACTCGCGAGTGAGCAGCCCCGAGGGCGGCCCCATGTGCTGGCTGTCGGGCGACCACGGGCCGCCGGTGTGCTCGGTCGAGACGTACCGGTCGTCGCCCAGCGGCAGGTAGAAGGCGGAGGAACCCATCAGTCGGTGCGCTCCAGCACGCTCTCCTGGCCCAGCGCGGTCGGGTCCGGCCAGCCCGGATACGGCGGGGGCGTGCCGCCGAACGCCGGGCAGAGCGCCTTGTGGTCGCAGTAGTCACACAACTTGCTCTTGCTGGGCGGGAAGTCGCCGGTCCTGCCGGCGCGCAGGATGGCCGCCCAGACCGCGTCCAGCAGCCGCTCGAACCGGACCAACTCGGCCTCGTCCGGCGAGTAGATCAGGTCCTGCTTGTCCGACAGGTACATCAGCCGCAGCTGCCGGGGCACCACCCCGCGCAGCCGGAACACCGCCAGCGCGTAGAACTTCATCTGGAACAGCGCCTTGGCCTCGCCGATCTCCCTCGGCGCCGCGCCGGTCTTGTAGTCGACCACCCGGATCTCGCCGGTCGGCGCGACGTCCAGCCGATCGATGAACCCGCGCAGCAGCATCCCGGAGGGCAGCTCGATCTCCACCCGAAGCTCGCACGCCTCCGGCTCGAACCGGCTCGGGTCCTCCAGGGTGAAATAGCCGCTCAACAGCTTCTTGGCCGACTTCAGCCACTCCTGGATCGCCGGATCGTCGGCGCCCTCGAACATGTCCAGCACTTCCGGCCGCTCGGCCAGCAGCTCCGCCCAGGACGGGTCGACCAGCGCCTGTGCCTGCTCGGGCAGGCGCTCCGCGGCCGGCAGCGCGAACAGCTTCTCCAGCGCCGAGTGCACCACCGTGCCGCGCACCTGCGCCCTGGTCGGCTTCTCCGGAATCCGGTCCACCGCCCGGAGCCGGTAGAGCAGCGGGCACTGTTTGAAGTCGCTCGCCCGGGACGGCGACAGTGCCGGCCTGCGCACCTCGGTACTCGACCCAGTTCCGGACTTCAACTCCACCGCGACCGTGTCGACCATGATGCGCAGGGTAAGGCACGCCCCCGACATGCCAGGTAACGGCAGGTTGACTCACCTGGCTCTACGCTGCGGTGGTGACTGCGCGTACCGCACGTGTCGGGTGGACCCGCTCGACCGACGAGGTCGGCGGGCTGCTGCTGTTCCGGGTGCGCGGTGTCCCGGTGCTGCTGGCCCCGTCCTGGTGGCTGGGCTCGTTGGTGGTGACGCTGACCTACACCGTGGTGATCCGGCAACTGCTGCCCGGGATCGGCGTGTGGGGCGCGCTCGGCCTGTCCGCCGTGTTCGCCATCCTGCTCGGCCTGTCCGTGCTCGCCCACGAACTCGGCCACACCTTCGTGGCGCTGGGTATGGGCCTGCCGGTGCGGCGGGTGCGCCTGCTGCTGCTCAGCGGGTACTCGGAGATGGCCCGCTCGGCCAAGCGCCCCGGCCACGAGGGCTGGGTGGCCGCCGCCGGGCCCGCCGTGTCGCTCGTGCTCGGCGGGGTGTTCGCGTTGGGGCTGTTCGTCTTCCCGCACGGCAGCGCGTTGTGGGTGCTCATCCTGGAGTGCGCCGGGGCCAACCTCGCCGTCGCCGTGTTCAACCTGCTGCCCGGCCCGCCGCTGGACGGCGGCCGGGTGCTGCGCGCCGCGCTGTGGGCGCTGACCGGCCGCCGCAGGCTGGGTACCCGGCTGGCCGTCGCCGGCGGCGGGATCATCGCCGTCGGCCTGGTGATCTTCGCCATCACCCGGCTGGTCGCCAACGACCCGTGGGAATGGCTCTGGCTGGGCGTGTGCGTGTTCACCGCGTGGTTCGTCGCGGCCGGCGCGAGCAGTGAACTCGCCGCCGACCAGCGGCGCAGTTGGCCGGCCGGGCTCACCCTGACCGAGCTGATCCGCCCGGTGCTGCAACTGCCCGCGGAGAGCCCGGTGGCCGACGCGCTGGTCGCCGCGGCCGGCCGGGGCGTCGTGCTGGTCCGGCCGGACGGCCTGGCCGCCGGGCTGCTGGACGAGGTCGCCGCGCAGCAGCTCGCCGCGACCAGCCCCTACGCGCCGGCCGAACAGGCTGCCGCGCCGATCCGGCCGGACACGGTGCTGTTCGACAGCGAATCGGGCGACGACATCGTCGAACGGGTCCGGGAAACCGCGGCCTGGGAGTTCCTCGTGGTCAACGACGACGGCCGGCCGTCGGGGGTGCTGCGGCGCGAGGACCTGCGGGCCGCGCTGGACGCCCGCCGCACCGGCTGATCGGGCCTTCTGCGACGATCGTTGGCCACACAGCAGCAACGATCATGATCGCGAGGTTCCTCCGGTGAGCACCGCCAGCGGCCCGTTTCGTCCCGGCGACCGGGTGCAGTTGACCGACCCGAAAGGGCGGCACTACACCGTCGTGCTCGAACCGGGCCACACGTACCACACCCACCGCGGCGCGCTCGACCACGACAAGCTGATCGGCCGGCCCGAGGGCTCGGTCGTCGCCTCGGCCGGTGGCATGTCGTTCCTCGCGCTGCGGCCCCGGCTGGCCGACTACGTGCTGTCCATGCCGCGCGGAGCGCAGGTGATCTACCCGAAGGACGCCGCGCAGATCCTGATGTGGGGCGACATCTTCCCCGGCGCGCGGGTGCTGGAGGCGGGCGCCGGTTCGGGTGCGCTGACCTGCTCGCTGCTGCGCGCGGTCGGCCCGACCGGTTCGGTGCTGTCCTACGAGGCCCGTGCCGACCACGCCGAGCACGCGGTGCGCAACGTCGAGCAGTTCTTCGGCAAGCGCCCGGACAACTGGACGCTGCGGGTCGCCGACGTGGCCACCCACGGCGCCACCGAACAGGCCGAAACCGCCCCGGCGGACGCGGTTGAGCTGGCGCTGACCGTCCAGCAGGCTGGAACCACCGAGCAGGCCGAGATCGTCGAGCCAGTCGGAGCCGCCGAACCGGCCGAAGTCGTCGAACTGGCTGGAACGGTCGAGCCGGTCGAGCCGGTGGACCGGGTGGTGCTGGACATGCTCGCGCCGTGGGAGGTGCTGCCGGCGGTCGCGGCCAGCCTGGTGTCCGGTGGGGTGCTCGTGGTCTACGTCGCCACCACCACCCAGCTCTCCCGGGTCACCGAGGCGCTGCGCGAGCAGCAGTGCTGGACCGAGCCGGAGTCGTGGGAGGCGCTGGTCCGGCCGTGGCACGTGGTCGGGCTCGCGGTCCGGCCGGAGCACCGGATGGTCGCGCACACCGCGTTCCTGCTGACCACCCGCAAGCTCGCCGACGGCGTCGTCCCGATGCGCCAGCAGCGTCGGCCGAGCACCGGCTGATCCGCCGGGTCGGGCCCGGCGGACCAGCCGCCTCAGGTCGGCATCAGCCGATGCTCTGGATGCACCAACCGACCGGGCCCTGCTTGACACTGAGCGTGCCGTCCCGGGCGTCGGTCTTGCCGTTGCCCGACACGACCAAGTGAACCTTCACCGACTCGGCGGTCCCGGTCGGCTGCGGGGCGCCGGTCTCGGTGAGCACGAACGTCGTGCTGGCCACGTCCGGGATACTGATCAGCGTGCCGTCCTCGGCGTCGGCGCAGACCAGCTTGTTGAAGCCGGCGATGTTGTGCTGGTTGATGTCGGCGATCGCGGCCTGGATCGTGTTGTTGGCGGTGGTGGTGTTCACCCCACCCGAGCCGGAGCCGCTGCCTGACCCACCGCCGGACCCACTGCCCGAGCCGCTCCCGGACCCGCTGCCGCCGCCCGAACCGCCACTGCCGCCCGATCCGCTGCCACCGGCGCCGCCGGTGGAACCGGAGCCGCCCGCGGTCGGCGCGGTGCTCGTGCCGCCGGTGCCCGCGGCGGTGTTGGTCGTGTTGTCGCTCTTGCTGAACAGGAAGTACGCGCCGACGCCACCGCCGCCGAGCACGACCACCACGGCGATCACGATGCCGACGATCAGGCCGGTGCGCCTGGGCTTGCCCGGTCCGCCCGGCTGCTGTCCGAAACCGCCGGGTTGCTGCTGCGGGAAGTCGTTGCCCCAACCGCCGAACTCACCCGGCTGCGGCCCGAAGCCCGGCTGCTGTCCGAAACCGCCGGGCTGTTGGGGCTGGGGCGCCTGCGGCGGCTGTTGCTGCGGGAAGCCCTGCGGCTGACTGAAACCACCGCTGGGCGGCCCGTAACCACCGCCGGGCTGCTGCCCGGGAACCGGCTGCTGACCAGGACCACCGGGGTGCTGGCCGGCGGGCTGCTGCCCGTACGGGTTGGGCTGCTGGCCGGGGCCGGGCTGCTGGCCGTAGGGCGGTTGCCCGTAGGGCCCTGGTGGCTGCGGTGGGTAGGTCATCTACAGTTCCCCTTGTCGTGCTGGTCGGCACTGTTCGTGCCCTGGCACCAGGTGGGCGATTTTCGCAGAGGACCGGTTTGCCCGATTGCCGGGGTCGTTCAGTTGTGCTAAGTGCGGCAATCGCCGATTTCCACCGGGGAACAACAAAACCGGCCCACGGCTGACCGCCGAGTGGGGGCCTGTGCCACTTCGGGGTGGTCAGGTCAGCCGTTCGCCTTCTTGCCGTCGATCGTCTCGCTGCCCGGATCGGCCTGCATCCCGTTGCTGGGCACACACCACGAGCCGTTGTGCTGCTGGAGGTTCAGCCCGAAATCGATGCCGACCGAGTGGTTCTGGTAGGTCGCGCTCAGGTGTAGCCGGGCCTGCGCCGTGCTGCCGTGCACCGTCGCCGAGCCGCTCTCCGCCCAACTCGGGCTGGACTGCTGCAACTGCTGTTCCATGCCCTGATTGGCGTTGGGCACCGCACTGCCGGCGCAGGCCAGCTTGTTGAGCGCGGTGGTGTCCTGCTTGTTGAGCGCGTCGGCCGCGGCCTTGGCGACGCCGTCCGGGCTGCTCGTCGGGGAGGCACCGAACACCCCGAAGACGAACAGCAGCGCGACCACGACGCCGACCAGCACGACCCCGCCGCCGGCCAGCGCCCACGCCGGCACCTTGCGCCGGACCGGCGCGGCGGGCTCCTCCGGATAGCCGGGAACGGCCTCGAAGGGCTGGGTGTAGTTCAGCGGCGGCTGCGGATAGGTGCCCTGCAGAGGTGAGGCCGGGCCGGTGTCCGGCGAGTCGGAACCCGGTCGCGGACGTCCCGTTTGGCCCAGTTGGTTGTAACCACCTTGTTGCTGCTCGAAACCGCCGGGCTGCGCCGTTCCGTATGGGTCTGGCTGCCCTGGTTGCTGGGGCGGCACGGACATCATGCGCTCCTCGCTGCTGGCCGGAGAGACAAACTACCTGCTGAAGGCTGTCATTCCGATGAACGCCGTTGGACTAGCGACTGGACGCACGGTAGCGGTTGATCGGTTCCGAGCAACACCAGGATGGAGTAGTGCCGCCCTCCGAGCGGGCGGTAAACCTGCCGCAACGCGTCCAGTACCTGGACAGATCCCCCCGATTGTCTGTGATCGCCGGTACCGTGGTGTACACGACCGCGGGAAGGAAGGTGCCGACATGCAGCACGACCGTCCCAACAGCCAGCCCGAGGAGGATGGCGAGCGGAGCATCGGCCAGAGCGGTGCCGAGTTGTCCGCGCAGATCCGTTTTCTTGAAGATGAAGTTGCGTTGCTGCGTAGGAAGATCAGCGAATCCCCCCGGCAGGCGCGGCTGCTTGAGCAGCGGCTTGCCGAGGCGTCCGAGCGCGTGAGTCAGCTCACCGAGCGGAACGCCAAGCTGGTCGACACCCTGCGCGAGGCTCGGGGACAGCTGCTCGCCCTGCGCGAGGAAGTTGACCGGCTTGCCCAGCCACCCAGTGGTTACGGCGTGTTCCTGCGTGGATTCGAGGACGGCACGGTCGACGTGTTCACCTCGGGTCGCCGGATGCGGGTCGCCGTGTCGCCTGCGGTGGAGGGGGAGTCTCTCCGGGTCGGACAATCGGTGCGGCTCAACGAAGCGCTCACCGTGGTCGAAGGGTGCTCGTTCGAGCGAACCGGCGAGGTCTGCACGCTGCGCGAGGTCCTGCCCGCGGACGAGGTCGGCGGCCCGCTGCGGGCCCTCGTCGTCGGTCACGCGGACGAGGAGCGCGTGGTCTGGCTCGCCGACCCGCTGGGCGACTCGGTCATCAAGCCCGGTGACTCCCTGCTCGTCGACGGCAAAGCCGGTTATGCCTACGAACGGGTGCCCAAGGCGGAGGTCGAGGACCTCGTGCTGGAGGAGGTGCCGGATGTCCGCTACGAGGACATCGGTGGCCTGTTCCGGCAGATCGAGCAGATCCGCGACGCGGTGGAACTGCCCTTCCTGCACTATGACCTGTTCGCCGAGTACAAGCTGCGGCCGCCCAAGGGCGTGCTGCTCTACGGTCCGCCGGGCTGCGGCAAGACGCTGATCGCGAAGGCGGTCGCGAACTCCCTTGCCAAGCAGGTCGCCCTTGCCAGGGGTGACGACGACGGGCAGGCGAAGTCCTACTTCCTCAACATCAAAGGTCCCGAGCTGCTCAACAAGTTCGTCGGCGAGACCGAGCGGCACATCCGGCTGATCTTCCAGCGGGCCAGGGAGAAGGCCTCCGAGGGCACCCCGGTGATCGTGTTCTTCGACGAGATGGACTCGATCTTCCGGACCCGAGGCAGCGGTGTGTCCTCCGACGTGGAGACGACGATCGTGCCCCAGCTGCTGTCGGAGATCGACGGTGTCGAGGGCCTGGAGAACGTCATCGTGATCGGCGCCTCCAACCGTGAGGACATGATCGACCCGGCGATCCTGCGCCCGGGCCGACTGGACGTGAAGATCAAGATCGAGCGTCCGGACGCCGAGGCGGCCAAGGACATCTTCTCCAAGTACCTCACGGCGGACCTGCCCATTCACGCGGATGACCTGGCGGAATTCGCCGGCGACCGGCAGATGTGTGTGGACGGGATGATCCAGCACACCGTCGAGCGGATGTACGCGGAGAGCGAGGACAACCGGTTCCTTGAGGTGACCTACGCCAACGGGGACAAGGAAGTCCTGTACTTCCGCGACTTCAACTCGGGCGCGATGATCCAGAATATCGTGGACCGGGCGAAGAAGGCGGCGATCAAGGCCGTGCTGGACACCCGCCAGCCCGGCCTGCGGGTGCAGCACCTGCTGACCGCCATCGTGGACGAATTCGCCGAGAACGAGGATCTGCCCAACACCACGAACCCGGATGACTGGGCCAGGATCTCGGGCAAGAAGGGCGAGCGGATCGTGTACATCCGCACGCTCGTCACCGGCAAGAACCAGGAGTCGGGTCGGGCGATCGACACGACCACGAACACCGGCCAGTACCTGTAGCGAAAAGCGGTTGTCCGACGAGGGTGGCACGACCAGGATTCGCTGGCGTGCCACCCTTCGCCGTCGCGGTCACCGATGTCGACGCACCCGAGTCGGCCGCGCTGCTGCGCGCCTACTTCACCGAACTCGTCGTCAGGTACCACCGGCGTGGTACCACCGAGGCCGAGGTGGACGAGGCCATCGCGGCCGAGCCGAGCACCGACCTGGTGGCGCCGACCGGTGTGTTTCTGGTGCTGCGCGACGGGGCCGGTTCGCCGGTGGGGTGCGTGGGCCTGCGGGTGCTTGAGGCCGACCTGATGGAGCTGACCCGGATGTTCGTGCTGCCCGTGGCCAGGCGAACCGGTGCCGCCCGAGCGCTGCTGGCCGTCGCCGAGCGGGCCGCCCGGGACCGGGGCGCGCGGGCGATCCGACTGGAGACCAGGCGCGACCTGGTCGAGGCGATCGCCCTGTACGCCGGTGCGGGTTACCAGCGGATTCCGGCCTACAGCGGGGGGCCGTACTCGGATCACTGGTTCGAGAAACCGCTGACCGGACTTTGCTGAGACTTTACTGATAGTCGGCTGTGGAGTTCCCACAGTCGGCACAACCGGGGGCGGGAGCGGCGTTGAACCGGGTGTAGGACCACGACACACCCGGAGGGTGAGCGCCATGACCACCGCATTCGCACAGCACAACGCGACCGCCGGCCTGCCCACGTTGCCGAGCGGCTGGCCGATCGGCTCGTACGACACCTACGAGCAGGCCCAGCGGGCCGTCGACCACCTCGCCGACAGCGCCTTCCCGGTGAACGACGTGACCATCGTGGGCGTCGAGCCGATGGTGGTCGAGCGGGTGGACGCCCGCCTGACCTGGGGCCGGGTGTTGGCCTCGGGTGCGGCCACCGGCGCCTGGTTCGGCCTGTTCGTCGGCGTGCTGCTGAGCATCTTCACCACGGCGTCGGGTTTCCTGCCGATCGTCTTCGGCCTGGTGCTCGGCCTCGCGTTCGGCCTGGCCTCGTCCGCCGCCCGTTACGGCGCGACCAGGGGGCAGCGCGACTTCACCTCGCACAGCCAGCTGGTGGCCCGCCGCTACGACGTGCTCTGCCAGCCGCGCAACGCCGAACTCGCCCGCCAGCTGCTCGCCGAACTGGCCACCGTCACCGCGCCGCCGATGATGAGCTGACCGGCGCCGGTCAACCCGCCTGCCGGTCGAACCACAGCTGGATTCCCAGCCGACCGTCGGGCACGAACCCCCACGACCGGTCCGCCAACCTGCTCCGGAGCTCGGTGAGCGGCATCCACCAGCCGTCCACCACCTCTTCGGGCTGGTGGCGGATCGGCCCGTCCCAGCGCACCTCGTAGGCGAACGCGTGGTACCGGACCGGCGGTGCCACATAACGGAAGTCGAACAGCGGCAGCACCGGGACGCCGGACACGCCGAGCTCCTCCTCGACCTCCCGCACCGCGCCCTGACCCGGCGTCTCGCCCGCGGTGACCACCCCGCCGGCCCAGCAGTCGTGCAGGCCGGGGAACACGTCCTTGTCCGGGCTGCGCAGGTGCACGTACACGTTGCGGCCGTCCACCGAGCGCACCAGCACCAGCGTGGCCGCGTGCCACAGGCCCGCCGCGCGCATCCGGGACCGGGGCACCGCGCCGATCACCCGGCCCTGCTCGTCGTAGTGCGCGACGAGTTCGTCGGTGCTCATGTCCAGATCCTGACACGGCAGGGGTGCACGGCCCTTCGACAGCTGACCTGCGACCCGTAGGCTTGAGGACATGCGGCGGATCATGGGCACCGAGGTCGAATACGGCATCTCCGTTCCTGGGGATGCCACGGCCAACCCGGTGCTGACCTCAACCCAGGTCGTACTCGCGTACGCGGCAGCGGCAGAGGTGCCGAGGGCGCGCCGGGCCCGGTGGGACTACGAGGTCGAGTCACCCCTGCGGGACGCTCGCGGGTTCGACCTCGGCGCGCCGGGCCACCCCCAGGGCGAACCGGACGTGGACGACCTCGGCGCGGCCAACGTGATCCTCACCAACGGCGCCCGGCTCTACGTCGACCACGCCCACCCCGAGTACTCCGCACCCGAGGTCACCAACGCCCGGGACGCGGTCATCTGGGACAAGGCGGGGGAGCGGGTGATGGAGGAGGCCGCGATGCGCGCGGCCACCGTCCCCGGCCAGCCCCGCCTCCAGCTCTACAAGAACAACGTCGACGGCAAGGGCGCCAGCTACGGCACCCACGAGAACTACCTGATGGCCAGGAGCACGCCGTTCACCGCGGTGATCGCCGGGCTCACCCCGTTCTTCGTCACCCGCCAGGTGATGTGCGGCGCCGGCCGGGTCGGCCTCGGCGCCACCGGTGACAAGGCCGGCTTCCAGCTCTCCCAGCGGGCCGACTACATCGAGGTCGAGGTCGGCCTGGAGACCACGCTCAAGCGCGGCATCATCAACACCCGCGACGAGCCGCACTCCGACGCCGACAAGTACCGCAGGCTGCACGTGATCATCGGCGACGCGAACCTCGCCGAGACCTCGACCTACCTCAAGGTCGGCACCGCCGCCCTGGTGCTGGACATGATCGAGTCCGGCCGCCGGTTCGACCACCTGCGGCTGGCCGACCCGGTCCGCGCGGTGCACGCGATCAGCCACGACCCGACCCTGAAGACCACCGTCGAGCTGTCCAACGGGCGCAAGTTCACCGGCCTGGACATGCAGTACGCCTACCACGAGATGGCCAGCGAGTACGTCGACCGGGAAGGCGCCGACCGGGTCGCCACGGACGTGCTGCGCACCTGGGGCGACGTGCTCGACGCACTGGCCCGCGACCCGATGGAGTGCGCCGACCGGCTGGACTGGCCGGCCAAGCTGCGACTGCTGGAGGGCTACCGGGCCCGTGACGGCCTCACCTGGGCCTCCCCCCGGCTGCACCTGGTCGACCTGCAGTACGGCGACGTACGGCTGGACAAGGGCCTCTACAACCGGCTGGTGTCGCGCGGCTCGATCAAGCGACTGGTCAGCGAGGAGGAGGTGCGCGACGCGGTGACCAAGCCGCCGGAGGACACCCGCGCCTACTTCCGGGGCCGCTGCCTGGAGAGATATCCCTCGGCGATCGCGGCCGCGTCCTGGGACTCGGTCATCTTCGACCTCGGCCGGGAGTCGCTGGTCCGCATTCCGACGCTGGAGCCGCTGCGCGGCACCAAGGCCCACGTCGGGGCGCTGCTGGAGGCCGCGGCGACGGCCGAGGAACTGGTCACCGCTCTGACAAAAGGGTGATCCTTGATTGATCTTCGGCCAACACGGCGCCCGGATAGTCGCCGGTCGTCGGTGTTGCTGGGTAATCTCTTGAGATAGGCCGGTGCCACGGCAAGGAAGGCATCGGCGGTCACGGTGGCTCACCGGGAGGCGAAATGGCCCAGGAGCAGGTTCAGCGACAGGGCGGCGGGGACGGCGACGACGACGCGGAAGGCGGCGCGCCGGCCGGCCAGGAACGACGCGAGGCACTCAACGAGGACGTCGACGCGATCCTGGACGAGATCGACGACGTGCTTGAGGAGAACGCCGAGGACTTCGTCCGTGCATATGTGCAGAAGGGCGGGGAGTGACCTGGTCGGGCGGCCCGTCCGTACCGATCAGGTAGCTCGTCCGCACACGTGACAGGAGATCAACCCCGTATGGACAACACGCCATCCCACTTCTCGCTCGGTGTGGGCCTGACGCCGGCCCACCTCACCGCGGGGACGTCCTCGTTCACCGACTTCCTGCGGGTGGCCGCGCCGGAGTTGCTACCGGGCCGGCGGCTGGCCGTGCCCGGCCAGGTGGAGGTGCCGCACGGCACCACGATCGTGGCGTTGGCGTTCAAGGGCGGGGTGCTGATCGCCGGTGACCGCAGGGCCACCTCCGGCAACCTGATCGCCTACAACTTCATGGACAAGGTGTACGTCACCGACAGCTACTCGGCCGCCGGCATCGCCGGCAGCGCGGGTATCGGCGTCGAGCTGCTTCGGCTCTACGCGGTCGAACTACAGCACTACGAGAAGATCGAGGGCGTCTCGCTGTCGTTGGACGGCAAGGCCAACAAGCTCGCCTCGATGGTCCGGGGCAACCTGGACGCGGCCATGTCCGGGCTGATCGCGGTGCCGCTGTTCGTCGGCTACGACACGGCCGCGGCCGACCCGGACCGGGCCGGCCGGATCATCTCCTACGACGTGTCGGGCGGCCGGTTCGAGGAGTTCACCGGCTACCACTCGATCGGTTCGGGTTCGCTGTTCGCGAAATCCGCGCTGAAGAAGACCTACGACCCCGATGCGGACGCGGACACCGCGATCCGCAACGCGGTCGAGGCCCTCTACGACGCGGCCGACGACGACTCGGCCACCGGCGGACCGGACATGGTGCGGCGGATCTTCCCGTCCGTGGTCACCATCACCGCCGTCGACGGCGCGGTGAAGGTGTCCGACGAGCAGGCCGCCGAGGTGGCGCGGTCCGTCGTCACCGGCCGGGTCGAGCACCCGTCCCACTGAGCTGCCCGGTCGGACAGCCCCGTGCCGAGTCCGCCGTACCGTCCCTACCTGACTTCGTGGCCCGTACCGGCCTCGATTCTCACCCCCATGGAGTCAACACCGTGACGATGCCGCTGTACGCCTCGCCCGAACAGCTGATGCGGGAGCGCTCCGAGCTGGCCCGCAAGGGCATCGCCCGGGGCCGCAGCGTGGTGGTCCTCACCTATGCCGGCGGCGTGCTCTTCGTCGCCGACATCCCGCCGAAGAGCAGCCTGCACAAGGTTTCCGAGATCTACGACCGGATCGGCTTCGCCGCGGTCGGGCGCTACAGCGAGTTCGACAGCCTGCGCCGCGCCGGCATCCGGCACGTGGACCTGTGGGGCTACGCCTACGACCGCCGGGACGTGTCCGCCCGCCAGTTGGCCAACGTGTACGCCCAGACGCTGGCCAGCATCTTCACCGAGCAGCTCAAGCCGTTCGAGGTGGAGGTCTGTGTGGCCGAGGTGGGCGCCACCGCAGCCGACGACCAGCTCTTCCGGCTGACCTACGACGGCTCGGTGTTCGACGAGCCGCAGTTCGTCGTGATGGGCGGCCAGGCCGAGACGATCAGCACCGCGCTGAAGAAGACCTTCGAGGAAGGTCTTGAGCTGCCCCGGGCGTTGGAGATCGCGGTGGACGCGCTGCGCGGCGAGGGCACCGGCGCCGGCTCGACCAAGCCCGGCGTGACCACCGGCAACGGCTCGGCCACCCCGGCCGAGCAGACCGACCCGTTCGACGTGGACCGGCTGGAGGTGGCCGTGCTGGAGCGCAGCCGGCCCAACCGGGCATTCCGCCGGATCAACGGGGCCGCGCTGACCGCGATCCTGCCGGAGCGGCCGCCAGCCCTGTCCGAGGCGACCGTGGTCGAGCTGCCCGAGGACCCGGAGCCCGAGGACAAGTAGGACTGATCAGCCGCCTGCGGAATCATCCGGCGACTCCCGGGGTTCTTGTCACCGATTGAGGTCTCAAGAACCCTGGGAGTTTCGTCGTGAAGGTCGAGATCTACTCGGACATCGCCTGCCCGTGGTGCTACATCGGCAAGGCCCGGTTCGAGCGCGCGTTGACCGCGTTCCCCGGCGCGGGCGAGGTCGAGGTGAGCTACCGCCCCTACCAACTCGACCCCAACGCCCCGAGCAAGGCGGTGTCGCTCTACGAGTACACCGACCGGCGGTTCGGGCCGGGGATGCGGCCCAAGCACGAGCAGGTCAGCACGATGGCCGCGCGCGACGGTCTTGACTTCCACCTCGACCAGGCGCTCGCGGTCAACACCTTCACCGCGCACCGGCTGCTCTGGCTGGCCGAGCACGAGTACGGCACCGGCGTGCAGGCGCAGCTCAAGACCGCCCTGCTGGCCGCGTACTTCTCCCACGGCCGGGACGTGAGCGACCTGGCCACCCTGGTCGAACTGGCCGGCGGGGTCGGCATGGCGACCGAGCGGGTGCGTGAGTTCCTGACCGGCGACGAGGGCGTCGCGGAGGTGCGCGGCGAATTGGCCGACGCGGTCGCCTTGGGCGTCAGTGCGGTACCGACATTTGTTTTCGAGGGCAAATACGCGGTTCAGGGCGCCCAGGAGGCGTCGACTTTCCTGCAGGTTCTTGAGCAGGTCGCGGCGGAGTCGACGCAGGTCGAGCCGGGTACGTCGGCCGCTGGTGAGGCGTGCGCGGACGGCGCGTGCGAGGTGTGACGCTCAACTCGTCGCGACACGAAGTGTGAACCCCCGAACGGCGCTGCGATGAATCGGGCCCAAGCGCCTAGTGTGGAGATATGCAGCGGCGGATCTTCGGCATTGAGACCGAATTCGGGGTCACCTGCACGTTCCATGGGCAGCGACGGCTGTCCCCGGACGAGGTAGCCCGTTACCTGTTCCGACGGGTGGTCTCCTGGGGCCGGTCGTCGAACGTGTTCCTGCGCAACGGATCCCGGTTGTACCTGGACGTTGGCTCGCACCCGGAGTACGCCACAGCCGAATGTGACGACCTGTCCCAACTGGTGACCCACGACAAGGCAGGTGAGCGAATCCTGGAGGATCTGCTTGTCGACGCCGAGCGGCGATTGGCCGACGAGGGCATCGGCGGGGACATCTTCCTGTTCAAGAACAACACCGACTCGGCCGGCAACTCCTATGGTTGCCACGAGAACTACCTCGTCGCGCGGGCGGGCGAGTTCTCCCGGATCGCGGACATCCTGCTGCCCTTCCTGGTGACCCGGCAGCTGATCTGCGGCGCCGGCAAGGTGCTGCAGACGCCCCGGGGCGCGGTGTACTGCCTGTCGCAGCGCGCCGAACACATCTGGGAGGGCGTGTCCAGCGCGACCACCCGGTCCCGGCCGATCATCAACACCCGGGACGAACCGCACGCCGACGCCGAGCGCTACCGCCGGCTGCACGTGATCGTCGGCGACTCGAACATGTCCGAGGTGACCACGCTGCTGAAGGTGGGCAGCGCGAACCTCGTCCTGGAGATGATCGAGGAGGGCGTCCAGTTCCGGGACTTCAGCCTGGACAACCCGATCCGGGCGATCCGCGAGATCAGCCACGACCTGACCGGCAAGCGGCCGGTGCGGCTGGCCGGCGGCCGGGAGGCCTCCGCCCTGGACATCCAGCGCGAGTACCACGCCAAGGCCGCCGAACACGTCGCCCGGCGCGGCCCGCACCCGCTCAACGAGCGGGTGGTGGAGCTGTGGGGCCGGACGCTGGACGCGATCGAGAGCCAGGAGCTGTCCAAGATCGACCGGGAGATCGACTGGGCGATCAAGCACCGGCTGGTCGAGCAGTACCGGGTGAAGCACAACCTGGAACTGTCCAGCCCGCGCATCGCCCAGCTGGATCTGGCCTACCACGACATCCGGCGCGGCCGGGGCATCTTCGACCTGTTCCAGCGCAAGGGCATGGTCGAGCGGGTCACCGACGACGCCGCGATCGACGCGGCCAAGGACATCCCGCCGCAGACCACCCGGGCCAAGCTGCGCGGCGACTTCATCGCCGCCGCCCAGCAGGCCGGCCGCGACTTCACCGTCGACTGGGTGCACCTGAAGCTGAACGACCAGGCGCAGCGCACCGTGCTGTGCAAGGACCCGTTCCGCGCGGTGGACGAGCGGGTCGAGCGGCTGATCAGCTCGCTCTGAGCCGACACGCCTGATCGACGGGGTGGTCGCTGCCGACCACCCCGTCGATCTGTGTCCGCGCACCCGCGCTCACCAGCACCGTCAAGCTCGGCGCCAGGGGGATGATCACGCAGCGTAGTGACCTTGGTGGGCTCGTTGTTCGAATGCTCCGGCGAGTCATTACCCGGTCCGTGCGCATTGATCATGGGCGCAGCGTTATCGTGCCACCGTGTCAACCGCACGCGCCGAACGACTGGTCAACCTGGTGCTGTGCCTGCTGTCCACTCGGTCGTATCTCAGCGCCGAGCGGATTCGGGGGATCGTGCCCGGCTATGCCGACGCGCCAACGGACGAAGCCTTCTTCCGGATGTTCGAACGGGACAAAGCCGAGCTCCGTGATCTTGGCGTGCCCTTGGAAACAGGCCGTAACTCCGCCTTCGACGCGGTGGACGGCTACCGCATCGCCCGGCGGGACTACGAGCTGGGCGACATCGACCTCGAACCGGACGAGGCCGCCGCGGTGGCGCTGGCCGTCCGGCTGTGGGACTCGCCGGAGCTGACCGGGGCCGCGCACGGCGCCCTGCTCAAGCTCCGTGCGGCCGGCGTGGACGTCGACGAGTCGACCCCGGCCGCGATCGAACCCAAGGTCCGGGCGAGCGAACCCGCGTTCGGGCCGCTGCTGGCCGCCGTGCAGACCGGTCAGGCCGTCTCCTTCCCGTATCGCCGGCCTGCCCCGGCCGAGCTGATGGTCCGCACGGTGGAGCCGTGGGGCGTTGTCTCCTGGCGCAGCCGGTGGTACCTGGTCGGCCAGGATCGCGACCGGCAGGCCCCGCGCTGCTTCCGGCTGTCCCGGATCGCCGGCGAGGTGCGCATGGTCGGCAAGCCCGGCGAGGTGCAGCGGCCGACCGGGGTCAACCTGATGGAGTTCGTGCTCGGCGCGTCCGACGAGCCACGGGCGACCACGTCGGCCCGGCTGTGGGTGGCCGAGGGCCGGGCCCAGGGGGTGCGCCGGCAGGGCACCGTGGTCGGTTCCCGGGTGGTGGACGGGGTGCCGGGGGACGAGCTGGACATCGAGCTGTACCACCCGGAGGCGGCCGCGGGCTGGCTGGCCGGGCACGGTCCGGATGTGCTCGTGCTCGAACCGGACACGCTGCGCAAGAGCGTGCTGGAGCAGCTGCTCGGCGTGCTGGACGAGGGGAGGGCCCGGTCATGAGCCCGGCGACCGATCGGCTGCCGCGGCTGTTGTCGCTGGTGCCCTACCTGCTGGCCCGGCCGGGCATCCCGATCGAGGAGGCCGCGGCCGACTTCGGGGTGACCGACCGGCAGCTGCGCAAGGACCTGGAACTGCTGTGGATGTGCGGGCTGCCCGGCTACGGCCCGGGCGACCTGATCGACCTGTCCTTCGAGGGCGACACGATCACCGTCACCTACGACGCGGGCATGCGCCGGCCGCTGCGGCTGACCGCGGCCGAGGCGACCGCCCTGCTGGTGGCGCTGCGGGCGCTGGCCGACACCCCGGGTGTGGTGGACAGCGATGCCGTCCGGCGGGCGCTGGCCAAGATCGAGTCCGAGGTCGGCCAGGCCCAGCCCGCCGGGGTGGTGGTCGGTCTGGCCATGCGGGAGAACGAGGCGACCAGCCGCACCCGGCAGTCCGTGCAGCAGGCCGTCGCCCGCGGCCGGGCGCTGCGCATCCGCTACTACACCGCCTCCCGGGACGAGATCAGCAACCGGACGGTGGACCCGATGCGGCTGCTGCTGGTCGAGGGCCGCAGCTACCTCGAAGCGTGGTGTCGGTCGGCCGAGGACGTCCGGTTGTTCCGGTTCGACCGGATCGACGACGTGGTCGAACTGGACGAGCCGGCCGCGCCACCGCCGCACGCCCGACCGCACGACGTTTCCGATGGCCTCTTCCGGCCGACTTCCGACCAGCTTGAGGCGACGCTGGTACTCGAACCGGACGCGCGCTGGATCGCCGAGTACTACCCGGTGGACACGCTGGAGGAACTGGCCGGCGGCCGGGCCAGGGTGAACATGCGGTATACCGACGAGTCGTGGATCATCCGGCTGCTGCTGGGGCAGGCCGGCGAGGTCCGCGTGGAGAGCCCGGCCGAGCTGCGGGACGCGGTGATGTCACGAGCGCGACAGGCGGTGGACCGAATGGATCACCTGCCGGCAACCTAGGCCCGCTACGGTAGCTGGGTGGCATACCTGCTCATCGCCGGGCTGCTCGCCGTCGGGCTGCTCGTGCTGATCGTCCTCGCGATCCGGTTGCGACTCGCACTGCGCCGGTTCGGCCGGGTAAGCGGCTGGCTCAACGACTACGTCACCAGCCGTAGCGGAATGCTGCGCGCCCGCTCGGCCGCGCTGAACGTCGCCTTCGGCGAACTGCGCCGGGATGGTTTTTCGAACGAACGCCCGCGTACCATCGTGAACAGCCTAGAACGGGAGGACAGCCGTGCTTAACGGATTTGGTTGGCCGCACTTGCTGATCATCGCAGTGTTGATCATCTTGTTGTTCGGCGCGAGGCGGCTCCCGGACGCGGCGCGTGGCCTCGGCCAGTCGTTGCGCATCCTGAAGAAGGAAACCCAGGGCCTGCGTGACGAGGACGAGCAGCGCAACGCGGCGAACAACACCACCACCCAGCAGCCCACCACCGCCCAGCCGCAGTTCAACCCGCAGCAGCTGACCCCGCCGCAGCAGGCGCCCACGACCGCCGAGCAGACCCAGGTCAACCACGAACAGCCCCGCTGATTACGCTGCGCTGTCAATCGGCCTGAGCATCTGAACGAGAAACGGGCACACTGTGGTGGAAGGCAACCCGTTCCGCCCGCGCGGCGGCCGGGCGGACGCGCGGCGTCGGCGGAACCGCCGGGGTAACCCCGACGGCACCATGACGCTGGTCGAGCACCTGTACGAACTGCGCCGCCGGGTCGGCTTCGCGCTGCTGTTCGTGCTGGCCGGCGCGATCCTCGGGTTCGTCTGGTTCGGTGTTCGGGTCGGTCCGGTGCCTTCACTGGGCGACCTGATGATCGGGCCGTACTGCCACCTGCCCCAGCAACAGCGGATCGATCTCGCCGGCCACTCCTGCGCGCTGCTGCAGACGGTGCCGTTCGAGGCGTTCACCATCCGGCTCAAGGTCGGCATCGCCATGGGCGTCGTGCTGACCAGCCCGTTCTGGCTGTTCCAGGTCTGGTCGTTCGTCGCGCCGGGCCTGTACAAGAAGGAACGCAAGTTCGCCGCGAGCTTCGTGATCATCGCGGCCCTGCTGTTCAGCATCGGCGCGCTGCTGGCCTACCTGGTCGTCCCGGAGGCGCTGAAGGTGCTCTCCAGCGTCGGCGCCGGCCAGTTCGTCACCGCGCTGGCCGCCGACGAGTACGTCGGCTTCATGATCAACCTGCTGGTCATCTTCGGCGCCAGCTTCGAGTTGCCGCTGGTCGTGGTGATGCTCAACCGGGTCGGCATGCTCAAGTACGAGAAGCTCAAGAAGTGGCGCCGGGGCATCATCTTCGGAGTCTTCGTGTTCGCCGCGTTCGCCACCCCCGGCCAGGACCCGATCTCGATGTGCGCGCTGGCCGGTGGCCTGACCGTGCTGTTCGAGGTGTCGGTGCAGATCGCCCGGGTGCACGACCGGCGCAAGGAGGCCCAGCGGGTCGCCGCGGGCTGGTCCGGCCTGGCCGACGACGAGCTCTCACCGCTGCCGGACACCGAGCCGATCGCCGATCCCGAGCCCCTTGAGGACGCGCACCCGGTCGGTCCGGGCAGCTACGACGACGCGACTTGATCGGCGCGCTGCTGACCAGTCCGTCCGCCGGACTGGGCGCGGCAGCGCAGGTGGCTGACAGCGTCGCTGCGCGACTGCGGGCCTCGCTCTCGCGGCTGGACACGTTGGTGGCGAGCACCCCGCAGGGCAGCGCTGAGCTGGCCGCACGCGCGGTCGAGGCGGGCGTGGACCTGCTGGTCGTGCTCGGCGGGGATGGTCTGGCGCACGTGGCGTTGCAGGTCTGTGCGGACTCCGAGACGCTGCTGGCCGTCATCCCGGCCGGCACCGGCAATGATCTGGCCCGCGCGTTGGGCTGTCCGCTGGAGCCGTTCGCGGCGACCGAGGCGATCCTCGCTGAGCTGGCCGCCGGTCGGAGCCACCGCATCGACCTCGGTCGGATCGCCGGCGGTGGGTCCTGTTCCGGGGCGTGGTTCGGCACCGTGCTGTGCGCCGGCTTCGACTCCCGGGTGAACGAGCTGGCCAACCGGCTGCGCTGGCCGCGTGGACCGCGACGCTACGACCTGGCGATTCTCAGCGAGTTGGTGCGGTTGCGGCCGGGTCCGTTGGAGGTGCGTACGCCGGTGGAGACACTTCGGTTGGACGCCACGATGGTCGCGGTGGGCAACGCCGCCTGGTACGGCGGCGGGATTCCGATCTGCCCCGACGCGGTGTTGGACGACGGGTTGTTCGACCTGACCGTGGTGGCGGCGATGAGCCGTACCGAGTTGGCTCGGGTGTTGCCCAGATTGCGTACCGGACGGCACGTCGACCATCCGGCGGTCACCGCGTTGCGGGCGGCCTCGGTCACACTTTCGGGCGGGTCGGTCGGGGTGCGGGAGTGGATTGGTTACGCCGATGGCGAACGGCAGGCTGGGTTGCCGCTTACGCTGAGTTGCGAAGCTGGGGTGTTGCGGGTTGTTGCTCCCGGGCTGTCCGGGTAGTTGGCGGGTGTGGGTTCGCCGGGGCGGTTTCGTCGCTGTTCCTGGACACTGTGGATTCAGTGACGACCGAACACGCGTCATCGGCGATGCGTCGGTGCGTCAGGGACCGGGGGAGAGACATGATCGAGCTACTACTACCACGATAACTTCAGTGACGAATGAAACTAATGTCTGGAGACTCCATCAACACCAGTTCCGACACGGCCGACACCAGCCCGGACACAACGAGCACCCCAGATGTCGGTCCGGTGTGGAAACCTGGTGACGTGGTCTCTCGCCCCGTGCGCGCCCCGGCCGAGGCGTACTCAGCCTCTCGCCGCCGCGCCGCTCATCCCGAACTCACCGAGTTCACCTCGCTGTTGGCCTTCGAGCTGGACCCGTTCCAGCAGGCCGCCTGCGCCGCCCTCGAAGCCGGTCACGGTGTCCTGGTCTGCGCGCCGACCGGCGCCGGCAAGACCGTGGTGGGGGAGTTCGCGGTGCACCTGGCGCTCGCCGAGGGCGGCAAGTGCTTCTACACCACCCCGATCAAGGCGCTGTCCAACCAGAAGTACGCCGACCTGACCGCCCGCTACGGCGCCGAGCAGGTCGGCCTGCTCACCGGCGACACCTCGATCAACGGCGACGCGCCGGTGGTGGTGATGACCACCGAGGTGCTGCGCAACATGCTCTACGCCGGCTCGGGCGCGCTGACCGGCCTGAACTACGTGGTCATGGACGAGGTGCACTACCTGGCCGACCGGTTCCGCGGCGCGGTCTGGGAAGAGGTGATCCTGCACCTGCCCGAGCAGGTTCGGCTGGTCAGCCTGTCGGCGACGGTGAGCAACGCCGAGGAGTTCGGCGAGTGGCTGGTGACCGTGCGCGGCGACACCACAGTTGTGGTGGATGAGCACCGGCCGGTGCCGTTGTGGCAGCACATGATGCTCGGCGGCCGGTTGATGGACCTGTTCGTCGACGCCGGGGGCGAAGCCACCGCGGACAGTCGGGCGGAGATCAATCCCTACCTGGTCCGGCGCGCCGAAGAGATGAGCCGGTTGCACGTGCCCTACGGGCGTGGTCGCCGTGGCGGTGGGAACGGCCCGCGGTTCCGGCCGATCTCGCGGGTCGACGTGGTCGAGAAACTGGACTCCGCCGGACTGCTGCCGGCGATCGTGTTCGTGTTCAGCCGCGCGGGCTGCGCCGCCGCCGTCGAGCAGTGTGTGCGCTCGGGCCTGCGGCTGACCACCCAGGACGAGACGGCGCAGATCCGGCAGATCGTCGACCGGCGCACCGCCGACCTCCCGCCCGGCGACCTCACCGTGCTGGGCTACTGGGAGTGGCGGGAGGCGTTGGAGCGCGGCATCGCCAGCCACCACGCCGGCATGCTGCCGATGTTCAAGGAGACCGTCGAGGAACTGTTCGTGCGCGGGCTGGTGCGCGCCGTCTTCGCGACCGAGACGCTCGCATTGGGCATCAACATGCCCGCCCGCACCGTCGTGCTGGAGCGGCTGGTCAAGTACAACGGCGAGGCGCACGTCGACCTGACGCCGGGGGAGTACACCCAGCTCACCGGGCGCGCCGGGCGGCGCGGCATCGACGTGGAGGGGCACGCGGTGGTGCTCTGGCAGCCGGGCGTGGACCCCAAGCAGGTCGCCGGGCTGGCCTCCACCCGTACCTATCCGCTGAAGTCCTCGTTCCGGCCCGGCTACAACATGGCGGTCAACCTGGTCGACCGGCTGGGCGCGCAGCAGGCCCGTGAACTGCTGGAACAGTCCTTCGCCCAGTTCCAGGCCGACCGGTCGGTGGTGGGGCTGTCCCGGCAGATCGACCGCAACAACGAGGCGCTGGCCGGCTACGCCAAGTCGATGACCTGCCACCTCGGCGACTTCACCGAGTACGCGGCGCTGCGGCGCAAGATCAACGACCGGGAGAAGCACCTGGCCCGGCAGAACACCGCCAGCCGACGGGCGGAGACGGCCGCGTCGCTGGAGCGGCTGCGCAAGGGCGACGTGATCGCGGTGCCCTCCGGGCGTCGCTCCGGCCTGGCGCTCGTGCTGGACCCGGGGTCGGACCCGATGGTGGTGACCGAGGACGCCTGGGCCGGCCGGCTGTCGCTGGCCGACTTCCCGGCGCCGGTGGAGGTGCTGGGCCGGGTACGGCTGCCCAAGCAGGTGGACGTGCGGACGGCCCGGACCCGCCGGGAGCTGGCCAGCACGCTGCGCAACGCCGGGATCAGCGCCCCCGGCCGGGACAAGCGGCGCACCACGGCCGCCGACGACGCCGAACTGGCCACGCTGCGTCGGGCGCTGCGCGCGCACCCCTGCCACGGCTGTGACGAGCGGGAACTGCACGCCCGGTGGGCCGACCGGTACCGGCGGCTGGAGGGGGAGACCGAGCAGGTGCGGCAGCGGGTCGCGGCCACCACCCACTCGCTGGCCAGGGCGTTCGACCGGATCAGGGCGCTGCTCACCGAGCGCGGCTACCTGATCGTCACCGAGGGTGAGGAACATGCGACCGCGCACGGCCGGCGACTCGCCCGGCTCTACGGGGAGTCCGACCTGCTGGCCGCCGAGTGCGTGCGCAACAAGGTCTGGCGGGACCTGGACCCGCCGGAGTTGGCCGCCGCGGTGTCCGCGCTGGTGTTCGAGACCCGGCGGGAGGGCGCGGTGGAGCCGCGGGTGCCGGCCGGTCGGGTCGCCGAGGCGCTGGCCGAGACGAGCAAGCTGTGGCTGGGTCTTGAGGCCGACGAGCGGCGCCACCGGGTGGACCGGACCCGGGAGCCCGACGCCGGTTTCGCCTGGCCGGTGTACCGGTGGGCGCGCGGGGAGGCGCTGGAGAAGGTGCTGACCGCGGCCGAGGTGAACGGCCAGGAGTTGACCGCGGGTGACTTCGTGCGCTGGTGTCGGCAGGTGATCGACCTGCTCGACCAGATCCGCGACGTGCTCGGCGGCGGTGACCCGGTCGGCGCCACCGCGGTCGCCGCGGTGGACGCGCTCCGGCGGGGTGTGGTGGCGATGGGGACGACCTGACCAGGCGAAGATCACCTGCCGATCCGCGGGTCCGAAATGCGCAGGATGTTGTCAATCGGCCAAAGCACTGTCAACGTATGTTCGGGTGGATGGGGAACACTGGGTGCCCTGTGGTTTGATCGCCCGCGACGCTGCTTGTCCCGGCGCCGCCGACATCGGTGCGGGCAGGAGTATCCGGTCCGGATGTGACGACCTCGACCCCGCTTTCGGAGGCGAACGATGACCAGCCCCTACGGCCCGCCCGGAGGGAACGACCCGCAGCCGTGGGGCCAGCAACCGAACTACGGTGGCCAGCAGCCCGGCCAGCCCTCGGGTGGGTTCCCTGAGCAGCCGGGTTACGGGCAGCAGCAGCCCGGGGGCGGCCAGTATCCGGCCTACGGACAGCCGGGCGCACCGGGGCAGGGCGGCTACCCGCAGCAGCAGCCGGGCTACGGCCAGCAGCCGGGCCAGCAGCCCGGTTACGGGCAGCAGCCGCAGCCGGGCTACGGCTCGCCCACCCCGCCCTCGACCGACCAGCCCCAGGCGTACCCCGGTTACAACCAGCCCACCCAGCAGTACCCGACGCAGCAGCAGCCCGGTTACGGGCAGCAACAGCAGCAGTACGGCACCGGTTACGGGCAGCAGCCCGGCTTCGGTGGCGAACCGGAGGGTGGCCGGCGGCGCGGTGGGCTGCTGTGGATCGTGGTCATCGTCGTGGTCGTGGTGCTGGCCCTGGTCGCCGTGCTCGGCTTCGTCTGGCCGGGCTGGTTCACCAAGAAGGTCTTCGACAACACCGCGGTCCAGGACGGCGTCAGCAACATCCTGAAGAACGACTACAAGCTCAACGTGTCCTCGGTGTCCTGCCCGTCCGGCGAGGAGGTCAAGGTGGGCAGCACGTTCACCTGTACGGCCACCATCGACGGCCAGCAGAAGCAGGTGCAGATCACCGTGAAGACCTCCGATGGTCAGTACGAGGTCGCCCAGCCCTCGTCCTGACCGGGGACGCACCAGGTTAATGACTCGCGGCCACGCCGGCGATGCGCAAGCATGGCCGGCGTGGCCGACTTCGAGATCCGGGTGGTCCAGCCAGCCGAGTACCGCGACGCGCACACCGTGTTCGGCGGCTCGGTGCACGGAGGACCGGCCGACGACGACAGGTGGAAGCAGGTCGAGTCGGCCTACGAGGACGGCCGCACGTTCGGCGCGTTCGAGGGCGGGCAGCTGATCGGCACCTGTCAGTCGTTCGCCTCGCGGATGGTCGTGCCCGGCGGAGCGAGCCTGCCCACGGCGTTGGTGAGCCGGGTGGGCGTGCGTGCCGACCACACCCGGCGTGGTCTGCTGACCGGGCTGATGCGCGCGCAGCAGGACGCGTTGCCCGAGCCGATCGCGGTGCTGCACGCGAGCGAGCCGGTGATCTACGGCCGGTTCGGTTACGGCCCGGCCACCCGGGAGCGCACGGTGGACCTCCGGCGGCCACGCGCGGTGCTGCATCCGGCGGTGCCGGTGGCCGGTTCGATTCGGCAGCTGAGCCGCGACGAGATGTGGACGGTGTTGCCCGAGCTCTACGAGCGGGTGGCGCCGGGCCGTCCCGGCCGGGTGGCGCGGCCCGGGCACCTCTGGGAGCGCTACCGGATGCAGCTGCGGGAGCGTGGCGACACCGGGGTCGCGGTGGTGCACGCCGGTCCGGACGGTGCTGACGGCTACGTGCTCTACCGGTCGGTGTCCCAGGGCGAGGGACCCGACGAGACGGTCACCGTGGAGGTGTGGGACTTCCACGCGGCCTCCGCGGTGGCGGCCAACAGCCTGTGGCGGTACCTGCTCGGGTTGGACCTGGTCGACCAGCTGTCGGTGTGGTGCCGGCCGCCCGACGAGCGGGTCGACCTGCTGGTGGCGGACCCGCGGGCCGTCAAGGTCCCCCACGTCGGCGACGAGCTGTGGGTACGGCTGGTCGACGTGCCGACCGCGTTGAACGCGCGCGCGTTCACCGGTTCCGGTGCGGTCGTGCTGGACGTGCGGGACCCGTTCCGCCCGGTCAACAGCGGCCGCTACCGGATCTCGGCGGCAGGGGTCGAGCGCACCGAGCAGCCCGCGCAGCTGGCGTTGGAGGTGAGCGTGCTGGGCTCGTTGTACCTGGGGGACCTGCGGCCCAGCACGCTGGCCGACGTGGGCCGGGTGGAGGTGCTCGACCCGGCCGCGGTCGCGGTCGCCGACGGCCTGTTCCGCACCGGGACGACGCCGTGGGCGGGCACCTCCTTCTGAACGAGTGCCGCGTTGACGGGCGGTTCAGGACTTCCCGGAGCGGCGGCGCCACGCGGCCCAGCACAACAGTCCGAGCACGGCCCCGGTCAGCGTCAGCCAGGCGCCGATGCGCAGGTCGGCGGCGCCCAGGTTGCCCGATGCCAGGTGCGATGCCTCCAGCACCAGCCAGTCGATGAAGATCAGCGCGGGCAGCAACGCGCCCAGCAGCACCAGGAACCTCGACGCCGTGAGCGTGCCCACGACGAGCGCGGCCACGCAGATCAGCAGCACGAACTCCGCGGACCCGCGGAACGGCGGGTTCGCGTCATGGATGCCCTTGAACAGGTCCCGCAGCGCGACCTGCCGCGCGGCGAGCTGGGGGTGCGCGGGGTCGGCCCCGAGCCAGGGCAGGAACGCGGCCGCCAGCACCGCCACCGCGGCGAGAATCGCGAGCACTCCGCTCACCGGGCTCAACCTGCGGCTCATCACTGTCCTTTCGCCCGGGTGTCCGACGATCCTCCCGGCGGTCTCAACGGGTTATCGGGCGCCGTCGGCGTAGCCGTCCAGCGCCGCGGTGAGGCGGTCGATCGAGCTGCTCAGGCCCCAGCGGGCGCGCAGTTCGGCGAGCCGGTCGGGATCGGCCACGCCGGGCGGGACGTGGTCGTCGCGGTCCTGCACGATCGCCGCGTCGACGGCCACCCGCACCACCAGCGGTGCGACGGCGAGGTAGTCGGCGGCGGCGGCCAGCGAAGTGCGGGCCCGGGTGGGCACCCGGGGGTCGCCGGCCGCGGCGGCCGGCAGCAGCTCGGCGAGTGAGCCGAACTCGCGGATCAGCTTCGCCGCGGTCTTCTCGCCGATGCCGGCCACCCCGGGCAGTCCGTCGGACGGGTCGCCGCGCAGCGCGGCCATGTCGGCGTAGGCCGGGCCGGCGCCCTGTTCGGGCAGGTCGTAGCGCCTGCCCAGCTCGGCCGGGCCGATGAGTTCGGCCTTGGCCCAGCCCTTGCCGAGGTAGAGCACGGTGGCCGGGGTGGGGGAGTAGCGGACCACCTGGAACAGGTCCCGGTCGCCGGTGATCACCTCGACCGGGTCGGTGGACTCGCGCGCGGTGAGCGTGCCGATCACGTCGTCGGCCTCGTAGCCCTGTGCCTCGGCGGTGGCCAGGCCGGCGGCGGCGAGCACGTCCATGATGATCGGCACCTGCGGGCCGAGCGTGTCCGGGACGTCCTCGGCGTTCTCCGTGGTGTCCTCGGCGACGCGGTGGGCCTTGTAGCTGGGCAGCGCGTTCACCCGGAACGCCGGCCGCCAGTCGGCGTCCAGGCAGGCGACCATCCGGCCGGGCCTGCGGTCGGTGAGGATGCGGGCGAGCGTGTCGGCGAAGCCGCGCACCGCGTTGACCGGGGTGCCGTCCGGGGCGGTCATCGAGTCGGGCAGCGCGTAGTAGGACCGGAAGTACAGGCTGGCGGTGTCCAGCAGGACCAGCGGCCGCGCGTCGGGCGCGCTCATCGGGCCTGCTCGGTCACGACGGCGCGGGACAGCGCGGCCATGTCGGCGTCGCCGTGCCCGAGCCGGTCGGCGGTCTCCAGGTGGGCCAGGGTCGCCCTGACGCCGGCCAGGTCGACGCCCTCGGGTGCGGCGTCCAGCACCAGCCGGGCGTCCTTGGCGGCGAGGGTGAGGGGGAAGGACAGGTCGAACTCGTCGGCGATCATCTGTTTGCCCTTGCCCTGCGCGTAGGCGCTGTCGGTGGGTGCGCCGGAGATGGCGTCCAGGAACAGGTTCGGGTCGACGCCCAGCGCGCCGGCCAACCCGACTGCTTCGGCGGTGCCGTTGGTGATGGCCAGTACCCAGCTATTGACGACGAGCTTGAGCCGGGTGGCGCTGCCGACCCCGCCAAGGTGGAGGGTGCGGCCGCCGATCGCCGCGAACACCGGTGCGAGTCGCTCGGTCAGCTCCGTGGGCCCGCCGGCCAGTACAACGAGTTTTCCTTGCACGGCAGGCTGTTTGGTGCCCAGTACCGGTGCGTCGACGAACCCGATGCCGGCCTCGGCGGCCAACTCGGCGAGCATCTCGGTGGCCGCGACACCGACCGTGCCGGCCTGCACCCAGATCGCCGCGGGCGACATCGCGGCGAGCGCGCCGTCGGTCATCACCGAGCGGACGGCGTCGCCGTTGGCCAGCATGGTGAGCACCACGTCGGCGCCGGTCACCGCGTCGGCGGCGGTGTCGGCGAGCACGGCGCCGCGCTCGGCGAGCGGTTGGGCCTTGGCCCGGGTGCGGTTCCACACCCGCACGGCGAAGCCGGCGTCGAGCAGGTTGGCCGCCATCGGGGCGCCCATGATGCCGGTGCCCAGCACGGCGACGGTCTGCGGTGCGGCCATCTGCCTTGTCCTTCCTTGTCGCGGATGTTGGTGGTCAGCCGAGCGCGGTGAGCACCGAGGGGGTGAGCGCGGCCAGTTCGGGCAGCACCACGGCGGCCCCGGCCAGCGCGTCGGGCTCGGGTGGGTAACGCGGGTGCGGGATCGCGACCACCCGCAGGCCGGCCGCGGCGGCCGAGCGCAGGCCGTTGCTGGAGTCCTCCACCGCGGCACAGTCGCGCGGCTGCCTGCCCAGCCGCTGCGCGACGGTCAGATACACGTCCGGCGCGGGCTTGCCGCGTGCGACGTCCTCAGTGGACAGTGTGGTGGCGAACAGGGTGTCGAGGCCGGCCGTGGTGAGCACGGTGTCGATCAGCGCGGCGGGGGAGGAACTGGCCAGGCCCAGCGGCCACCGCTCGGCCAGCCGGCGGACGGCGTCGAGGGCGCCGGGCAACAGCGGCAGCCGCTCGGCGTAGCGCGCGGCCATCCGGGTGATCACCAGCTCGGCCACGTCCGCGGGCGGCAGGCCGACCCCCAGGTCGGTGGACAGGTAGCGGGCCCACTCCGGGGTGCTCATCCCCATCAGCCTGCGCTGCGCGTCCGGTGCCCACACCCCGTCGTGTTCGGCCACGACGGCGCGCCGCACCTCCTCCCACACCGGCTCGGAGTCGATCAGCACTCCGTCCAGGTCGAACACCACCGCCTCGATCACAGTGGCATCCTGCCACCGGCCCGCTCCGTGGGCGCGGCACCGTGGCCGCGCGGGCGGTGCGGCGCACCGGGAAACCAGAATCGTCGCCGGTCGGACAACGTCTAGGCTTCGGCTCATGTCAACGGCTGCTACCGATGTGGATATACCAGTGCTGCGGTCCCGACTGGACCGGGCGGGGGTCGCCGCGGCGAACGCCGGCGTGGACGCGCTGTTCGTCGCGCCGGGTGCCGACCTTCGTTATCTGCTCGGTGCGGCCGGCGGATCGTTCGAGCGACTGACCTGTCTCGTGGTGCCGGCGGCCGGGTCGGGCGGGGCACCCACGTTGGTTGTGCCGAAGCTGGAGCGGCCGGGCTTCGCCGGGGTGCCCACCGACGACCTGGGGGTGGCCGTGGCGACCTGGGTGGACGGTGAGAACCCCTACCGGTTGGCGCACGGCGCGGTCGGCCGGGACGCCAGCCAGGTGGCGGTGACCGACATGATGCCCGCGTTGCACGTGCTGGGTCTGCGCGACGAGGCGCCCACCGTGCACCAGGTGCTGGGTGGGCCGGTGCTGCGTGAGCTGCGGATGCGCAAGGACACCGCGGAGCTGGCCGCGCTGCGCAAGGCCGGCGCGGCGATCGACCGGGTGCACTCCCGGATGGGGGAGTGGCTGCGGCCCGGCCGGACAGAAGCCCAGGTCGCGGCGGACATCGCCGAGGCGATCGTGGCCGAGGGGCACACCGAGGCGGCGTTCGTGATCGTCGGTTCGGGGCCCAACGGTGCCAGCCCGCACCACGAGGTGTCCGAGCGGGTGATCGAGGCCGGGGACGTAGTCGTGATCGACATCGGGGGACCGGTGGCCGAGGGCTACAACTCCGACTCGACCCGGACGTACGTGCTGGGCGAGCCGCGCGAGGCCGACGTGGCCGAGACGTTCGCGGTGCTGCACCGAGCGCAGCGGGCGGCGGTCGCCGCGGTGCGGCCCGGGGTGACCGCCGAGTCGATCGACCAGGCGGCCCGGCAGGTCATCGCCGAGGCCGGCTTCGGCGAGTACTTCATCCACCGCACCGGGCACGGTATCGGCCTGGACACCCACGAGGAGCCCTACATCGTGACCGGCAACAGCCTGCCGCTGGAGGCCGGCATGGCCTTCAGCGTGGAACCGGGCATCTACCTGCCGGGGCGGTGGGGCGCGCGGATCGAGGACATCGTGCTGGTCACCGAGGACGGCGTCGAGTCGGTCAACAACCAGCCGCACGAACTGGTCGCGTTGTGAGCAACCTCGAAGCGATCGACCAGGCGATCCTGCGGGAGCTGTTGGTCGACGGCAGATGCACGCTCACCGACCTGGCCGAGCGGGTCGGGCTCAGCGTGTCCGCGGTGCACCAGCGGGTGCGTCGGCTCGAACAGCGCGGGGTGATCCGCGGGTACGCCGCGAAGATCAACCACGACGAGATCGACCTGCCGCTGACCGCGATCATCTCGTTGAAGCCGATCGACCCGGCCGCGCCCGACGACTACCCGACCCGGTTGCAGCACCTGGCGCAGATCGAGTCGTGCTACTCGGTGGCCGGGGACGTGTCCTATGTGCTGCTGGTGCGGGTGGCCTCGCCGGGGGGCCTTGAGGATGTGCTGCGCCAGATCCGGGAGGCGGCCAACGTGTCCACCAGCACGACGGTGGTGTTGTCGACGCCGTATGAGGGTCGGCCGCCCGCCGTGTCTTAACCTTTCTGTCTTAATAACGTCAGTGATGGCTGAAGACGAGCCACTTCGGGCTCGACCAAGCAGAACAGCCTCCAAAACCGCTATGACAGGGCAGCGGCTCGCTGGTTGGCGAAAACGGCCCGTTCGAGCAGCGCGGGGTCGGCCAGGGTGGCCGGGTGGGCCAGCATGAACGACACCGCGGCGAACGCCTCGGCGACGATCTCGTCGGACAGGGTCGCGCCGACCAGCTGTCCCATCGCCCAGCGCTGCCGTTGGATCTCGGCCGGCACCTCGACACCGTCGATCGCGTCCCGGCGGGCGGCGTCGCCACCGGCCGAGATGCTCCACGCGGCGTCCACCACCACCTGCTGCAAGGCGAAGAAGTCGGTGGCCGGCGCGCGGAGGTCCGGGTCGGCGGCGAGGTGGGCCGACAGGCACGACGCGTGCAATGCGGCCGAGGAGATGCCCTGGCCGTAGACGGGGTTGAAGGACGCGACGGCGTCGCCGACGCTGACCAGGCGGGCCGGGAACCGGGACAGCCGGGTGAAGTCGCGGCGCCGGCTGTCGGCCTGGTGGTAGGTGAGGGTTTCCCGGGTGACCCGGCCGGCCGCGGCCGCACCGAAGATCGGCGGCAGGTCGGCGCAGGCGGATCGGAAGGCCGCGATCGAGCCGGCGGCCGGGTTGTCCCCGTAGGCCATCAGCATCACCAGCCACTGGTTGTCCTCGATCGCGTTGACCGCGCCCGCGGCCAGCCCGGCCGGCGGCGCGAACTGGGCCAGCGCACACGCCAGATCCAGGTCGGTGGCCTGCTCCGGCCGGTCGAAGTGTGTGGTGGCATAGGAGATGCCGGTCGGCACCCGGTCCAGGTGGGGTCGGTCGTAGCCACCCTGCTCGACCCACTCCGACAGCTTGCTGGCCCGGCCCATCGCGTCGACGACGAAGTCGACCGCGAGCGAGCCCGTGCTGCCCTCGGCGCGGTAGCGCACCGCGCTGACCGCGTCGGCGTGGTAGTCCAGGCCGGTCGCCTGGGCGGCGAGGGTGGTCACGTTGGGCAGTGTGAGCACTCGGCTGCGCAGCCGCGACTCCAGGAACGGCCGGCTGCCCATCAGGATTCGGGTGTCACCGGCGCGGGCCTGGGGGCGCCCGTCCAGGTAGACGACCTGCTGGCGCGGATCGGCCAGCACCCCGCCCAGGTCCTGGGCCTCGGCGGTGAGTCCGGGCAGCCAGCGCTCGATCTGCGCGAGTCCGCCGGGCAGCAGTCCATGTCCCTGGCGGTCCTGCGGGACGCCCGCCCGGGGCCGCCCGTCGGCGTTCACCTCGTCGCGCTCGACGATCACCACCTGCCGCGCGTGGTCGGCCAGGACGCGGGCGGCGAGCAGTCCGGCGACGCTGCCGCCGAGCACACAGGCGGTGTCGAACAGCACCGACGGGTGGTCGAGCCGGTCGACGCGGGTGAGCCGGTCGAAGACGGCGACAGGGGACTCGGCCACGGTGTCTCCTCTGTGACGGGAACGGACTTCGGACAGCACGTGCGTTCCGTGCCGGCGGTTCACCGAGAACGGTTTGTGCTCTTGGGAGTTTTTGTATTAATTACTTCAGTGATTACCGAAACTAACCCCTGACGGGGTCGACTACGACAACGCCCGTCCGGAACGCAAAGACAGCCGACTACATCGAGGGCAGGGCTTCGAGGTCGACGCCGAGTCGGACCAGGGGTCCGTGGGCGCTGGGGTGGATTCGCACGGCCCGGTGTTGGTCGCGGTCGAGCCAGCCGGCCTGGAGGGCGTGGTCGAGCAGGGTGGCGGGCAGGGCGCCGCCGAGGTGTTCGCGGCGTTCGGTCCAGTCGAGGCATTCGCGCAGCAGCGGGCGGCTGCCGGGCTCGGTGCGGGGTACGCCGAGGTCGTCGAGGCGCTGTTCGCCCTCGGGGGTCAGGGCCAGGCCGGCGCGTTGGTCGATGAGTCCGTCGCGCAGCATTCCGTCGCGCAGTGCCACGCCGAGCGCGCCGGCGAGGTGGTCGTAGCAGGTGCGGGCGAAGCTGAGCCTGCGGGCGCGGACGCTGGCGGTCAGGCTGCGGGGTTCGCGGTGTTCGGCGTGCTCGGCGAGGCGTTCGATGAGCTCGGCGACGCGTGGGTCGGTGATCCGGACGTAGCGGTGCCGGCCCTGGCGCACGCCTTCGACGAAGCCGGCCTCGGTGAGGGCGCGGACGTGTTCGCTGGCCGTGGAGGGGGCGATCGCTGCGGTGCGGGCGAGTTCACCGACGGTCCAGGCACGGCCGTCGATCAGGGCCAGGCACATGGTCGCTCGGCTCGGGTCGGCCAGGACGGCGGCGACTTCGGCGAGTTGCACGGTCTGCATGGTGGCCACGGTAGGCCGGGGTCCTGTCGGTGGCTGCCGACATGTGGTGTTCGAGCAGGTCAGCCGGGTCCGAGGAGGGCGGCGGGGTGCAGGGTGCCGGCGGAGTCGGGCAGGCAGGCGGCGGCGGCCTCGGTGGTGTTGAGGAAGTCGCTGAGGCAACTGGCGAACGCGGCGTGGCCGCGGGCGTTGGGGTGGAAGGATTCCTGGAGGGCGTGGCTGGAGGCGGCGTTGTCCTTGAGGTCCTGCCAGGCGACGGTGAGCCGGGTGAACCATTCGTTGGCGGGGTTTTGGGGGTCGGAGCAGGCTTCGTGGCCGACGCCGGCCCGGGCGAGGTCGAGGAATCGCACGTCGGCCTGGTCGGCGGCTTTGCGCAGGCCGGCGTCGAGCAGGGTGACGCCGGTGTTGCGGATCCACTGCAGGTCGCTGGTGCGCAGTGGGCAGCCGTTGAGGTTCTGCAGGCTGGGGGCGACGTCGGGGCCCAGTGGCGCGGCATAGGACTGCAGGACGATCTGGTAGCTGCCGTCGGGGTAGCCGGCGCCGGTCATCACGGTGCGGATGTCGTGCAGCACGGCGGCGACTTTGGGGATCATCGCGTTGACCCGGGTCTGCCAGACGCCGGTGAAGTCGGTGCTGCACCCGTTCTTGTTGAGGGCGCTGTCGAACCAGGCCTGGACGCAGGCGTCGAGGGTGTTGGCGAACTGGGGGTCGTCGTTGGCGCCGACGCCCACGAGGATCGCGGTGACCCGGTCGTGGCGGGCGAGGACGGCCAGGCGGGCGGCCTGGGAGGTTTCGGTGTAATGCACGGCGGAGCCGAGTTCCACGTCGGCTGCGTCGGCGCCGGAGCAGGCGAGGTTGACGGCTTTGGTGACGCCGGGGAGGTGGATCTCGTTGATCTCGGCGTTGGCCGAGCGGTGGCACCAGTCGCCGTTCTGCCCGTTGGTGCCCTGCACGTAGTCGCCGACGCCTTCGCCGGAGATGGTGCTGTCGCCGAGGGCGACGACGGCCAGTGGGGCGTTGGCCGGTGGGCCGGGGTGGTGGGCCGGGGTGGGTATGGGCGGGATGGCTTCGGTGGTGCAGGCGAACAGGATGATGATCAGTACCGCGGTCAGGATTGTTCGTGGCCGCCATCGGGCTGTTCGCATTGCTCGCAGTCTAGAGCGGCCGGTGGGGTGGTGGTCGCGGAGGCAGTGCTCGTCACACGCTGATCGTCATGTCGGGCTGGTGGGGTTGAGCTGGTCACACTCTGCCGGTGGGTTGCAGGGCGTGTCGGTTGGCCAGGCGTCGGCCCAGGGAGTTGCCGATGCGGGTGACGACGGCGATGAGGATGAGCAGGCCGATGGCGATGGCTGCGCAGTTCTCGATGACGGGGAGGTAGCCGTGGGTGGTGGGGGTGAGGAAGGGGTAGGGGTACCAGCCGGTGTGCGGGCCGCGGGTGAGGGTGTAGCCGAGGTAGGCGAGGGGGAACAGCAGCCAGTAGAGGGCTTTGCGGGTGGACCGGGTGTGTCGGGGTGGGTCGATGAGCCAGTCCAGGACGATGACGATGGGCATGATCTGGTGC
>DATATV010000086.1:0-17805 GCA_036268615.1 Pseudonocardiaceae bacterium | reverse complement strand
TTCTCGTCCGGGATGGTGTAGCCGGGGCCACCGGTACCGGTACCGGTCGGGTCACCGCACTGCAGCACCTTCAGCGAGGACGCCGAGGTCAGCCGGTGGCACGGCGTCTGGTTGAAGTAGCCCTTGGTGGCCAGGAACGCGAAGCTGGCCACCGTGCAGGGCGCCTTGGACCTCGGCATGACCATCGGGATGTCGCCCTGCGAGGTGTGCAGGGTGACGGTCACCGTGCCGGCCCGCGACGCCGACCTGGGCGGCAGGCCCTCGTTGTGACCGGACGGCGCGGGCTGGTCCGGCGTCGCCGTGAAGTCACACGTGCTGGAGCCGGTCGTGGGCAGCGGGCTCGCCTGGGTGGTCGCCGCGGGCGGCTGCGCTGCCGGTTGCGTGCTGGGCGCACCGCCCGACGCGGCCGGGGTGCTGGACTGTCCGCAACCGGCCACCAGCCCGAGCAGGGCGGTGACCGCGGCGCACATCATTGCGGCGCGCCGATTACTGGCGGTCATGCCGCCCCTTTCGTACTGGTGGACCGGTTTGGTTGGTTCAGCTGGCGGTGACGAGAGCCTGGGTGATCGTGACCGGGTTCTTCGGCTTGCCGTCGTTCGGCGTGGTCTGGCCGCTGCTCGGGTCGGTGCCCGGCGTGATGCCGGCGGCCTCGATCTTGTGCAGCACGTTGAGGCCCGCGGCCGAGACGGAGCCGAACACGGTGTAGTCCGGCGGCAGCTGGGAGTCCTGGTAGACCAGGAAGAACTGGCTGCCACCCGAGTGCGCCTGGCCGCTGTTGGCCATGGCCAGCGTGCCGGCCGGGTAGACCACCGGGGCCTCCTGGCCCGCGGGCACCGGCGTGGTGCTGGGCGCGGCCTTCAGGGTCTTCGGCTTCTCGTCCGGGATCGAGTACCCGGGACCACCGCTGCCGCTGCCGGTCGGGTCACCGCACTGCAGCACGAACAGCGGGTTCGGGTTCGGGTAGTCGGTGATCCGGTGGCACGGGGTGTTGTCGAAGAACTTGGTGGTGACCAGGTGCAGCATGCTCTGCACCGTGCACGGCGCCTCGGCCTTGTTCAGGGTCAGCGGGATGTCGCCCGCCGTGGTCTTCAGCGTCACCGCGGTGGTGCCGGTCTTCGGCGTCGACGCCGGGTCGGCCGGCATGCCCTCGATCTTGCCTGTCGGGGCCGGTGCGCTCGGGGTGGTCTGGTACTTGCACGGACCCTTGGTCGTCACCGGCGGCGGGCTCGATGTCGTAGGGGCTGCGCTGCCCGAGGGCGACGCGGCCGCTGTGCCGCCGTGACCTGCTGTGGCGACGAGATAGACACCACCCACGACGACGACCACCGCGACCACGGTCACGATGACCGCGGTCAGCCTGCGACGTCGCGCTCGCTCGACGCGCCGCGCCAGCTGACGTTCCAGCTTGCGCTTCGCTGCCTGGCGGCGCTGCTCGTTGCTCGGCACCTGCCCCTCCCCGGGGTTGACTCATCCGACCGTGTGACAGCGCAGTCTAGGGCGAGGTGATGTGAGCACCGTGTGGTGGGCCGGTCCCGGTACGCTGTGAATCGCCTGGCAACGGCATCAACCGTTGGTCATGGAGCGTGGACCGGCTCACCATGGGGTGCGTTGGCACGCAAGTTTCGGCAAAACGGAGGTCCTGTCGTGCTGGTCGTCGGGTTCCCCACCGGGGCCCTACAGGCGAACTGCTACCTGCTGGCCGCCGATGCCGGGGAGCCCTGCGTCATCGTCGATCCCGGCCAGGACGCGGTCGAGCCGATCATGGAGTCGATCAAGCAGCACCGGCTCTCGCCGGTCGCCGTGCTGCTCACCCACGGCCACTTCGACCACACGTACTCCGTGACGCCGGTGTGCGACGGGCAGGACATCCCGGCCTGGATCCACCCGGACGACAGGGACATGCTGTCCGACCCGATGCGCGGCCTGAGCAGCGACGCCACCGAGTTCTTCGGTGGCCGGATCGAGATGCGCGAGCCCACCCAGGTGCGCGAACTGGCCGACGGCGCCGAACTGGACCTGGCAGGCCTACGACTGGTCGTCGACCACACCCCGGGCCATACGGGCGGGTCGGTGACGTTCCGGACCGGTCCGGAGGGTCCCCAGGGCGCCAGCACTCTGCTGCTGGCCGGGGACACCCTGTTCGCCGGTTCGATCGGACGTTCCGACCTGCCTGGCGGCGATCCGCGTCGGCTGCTGGAGTCCTTGCGGGACAAGGTGCTCACGCTGGCCGACGACACGGTGGTGCTGCCGGGCCACGGCCCGACGACAACCATTGGCCGGGAGCGCGCGAGCAACCCGTTCCTCGTCGGCATCAACCGACAGGACGGTAACGACGCCACTCCGGCCGCACCGCACCGAGGACTGTGACACGACATCATGTCGACCTTTTCCGCCCCCAAGGGCATTCCGGAGTACTTCCCGCCGTCCAGCGCCGCGTTCGTCACCGCCCGCGAGACGCTGCTGCGGTCGGCGGCGCTGGCCGGTTACGGCTACATCGAACTGCCGGTGTTCGAGGAGACCGCGCTGTACGCGCGGGGCGTCGGCGAGTCGACCGACGTGGTCAGCAAGGAGATGTACACCTTCCAGGACAAGGGTGGCCGCTCGGTCACGCTGCGCCCGGAGGGCACTGCCGGCGTGGTCCGCTCGGTCATCGAGCACAGCCTGGACCGGGGCCAGTTGCCGGTGAAGCTGAGCTACGCTGGACCGTTCTTCCGCTACGAGCGCCCGCAGGCCGGCCGCTACCGGCAGTTGCAGCAGGTCGGCATCGAGGCGATCGGCAGCGACGACCCGGCGCTGGACGCCGAGGTGGTGGCCGTCGCGGACGCCGGCTTCCGGGCCGTCGGGCTGACCGGTTTCCGGCTGGAGATCACGTCGCTCGGTGACGCCGACTGCCGGCCCGCCTACCGGGACCTGCTGCAGCGGTTCCTCGGCGGGCTGCCGCTGGACGAGGACACGCGGCGGCGGGCCGAGCTGAACCCGTTGCGGGTACTGGACGACAAGCGGCCCGAGATGCAGGCGTTGCTGGCCGACGCGCCGCTGATGGTGGACCACCTGTGCGACGCGTGCCGTGAGCACTACGACCGGGTCAAGGGCTACCTCACCGATCTCGGCGTGAAGTTCGTCGAGAACACCAGGATGGTGCGCGGCCTGGACTACTACACGCGCACCACGTTCGAGTTCGTGCACGACGGGCTGGGCTCGCAGTCCGGCATCGGCGGCGGCGGTCGCTACGACGGCCTGATGGCCGAACTGGGCGGCCAGCCGCTGTCCGGGATCGGGTTCGGGCTGGGTGTCGACCGCACGGTGCTGGCCGCCGAGGCAGAGGGGCTGACCGTCGGCGACCGGACCCGGTGTGACGTGTTCTGCGTGCCGCTGGGCGACGCTGCCAAGGACCGGCTGGTGGGCGTGGCCGGCGCGCTGCGGGCGACCGGCGTGCGGGTCGACCTGGCGTACGGCGGCAAGGGCCTGAAGGGCGCGATGAAGGCGGCTGACCGGTCCGGCGCCAGGTACGCGGTGGTGATCGGCGAGCGCGATCTGGCGGAGAGCGTGGCGCAGTTGAAGGAACTGTCCTCCGGTGACCAGCGGCCGGTGCCGCTGGTGGACCTGGTCGATGCGGTGCACGAGGCGCTCGCCCTGCCCGGCTCGGCGTGACCCGTGGCCGAACCTGACGGTGCCGATCAGCGGACGGCGCTGGACCTGTTGCCCGGCGCCGTGCTGCGCCGCCGCGCTCTGATGGTGTCGGCGGGCGCGGTGCTGTTCGGTGTCATCTTCGGTGTGGCGTTCGGCCTGGCCGGTGGCTGGTTGGTCGGGCTGATCGCCGCCGTGGTCGTCGGCGTGCCGCTGGTCGTGCTGGCCGCGGCCGAGGCGCGCCGGCACTGCTGGCTGCGGGGCGGCGTGGTGTTCGTGCGCGCGCTCGGCACCCGGTCGGTCGATCTGCGGCACGCCACCGGCATGGAGCTGCTGATCACCCACGTGCGTGGTGCCACGGTGGTCGGCGTGCTGGTCACCGGGCCGCCGAAGGGCAAGACGATCAACGTCGCCGTGGCCACGTACGCCGGTGGTGGCGGCCGGGAGTTGGACATCCTCGCGCTGCGCAGGCTGGCCGACGCCCTGGCCGCCGGTTCGGATACCAACGGACTGGTGTTCGCCGAGTTGCTGGTGGCCCAGTTGCGGGCCGAGGCGAGAGGCGAGGCAGGCGAGGCGCGGCCGCTCTACCGGGTCGCCGCGATGGCACCCGGCGGCCGGCTCACGCAGCGGATCCCGTCCGACGCCGTTGGCAAGTTCGTCGCCTCGCTGGACTGACCTACTCGGCCGTCGACCTGCCCAGGTAGGTGACCGGGCCGCTGTCCGGGATGTCGATCTCGTGGAAGCCCAGTCGGTCGTAGAACGCCCTGGCCTGCGTGTTCGTGGTGAGCATCGCGAGGTGCACCTTCTGGACGCCTGCCGCGTTCAGGGCGGCCAGCAGAGTGCTCACCAGCCGCCTGCCGTGGCCTGAGCGCTGGTAGCCGGGCAGCAGGTCGATGTGCAGGTGGGCCGGGTAGTCGGCCAGTTCAGGACGCACGATCCACTCGGGGTGGTGCAGGAATTGGGCCATCTCCTCGTCCCGATTGGTCGGCGGCCCGACCGGCTCCGGGTGCTTCGCCGCGACCAGCGGCAGCCACTTCTCCCGCATCGCCCTGGCGAACCTCGCGGTGTCCGGGGCGCCGAGCACGTAGCCGGTGGCCCGGCCGCCGTCATCCAGCACGAACGCGAAGTCCGGCTCCAGGTAGGCGTAGGGGCCGGCGAAGATGTCGCCGATCAGTTCCGGGTCCCGGTAGAGCGCCGTCGCGTCCTGGCCTGCGTCGGCGGTGCGCAGGCAGACGTCGTAGACGGCGTCCCGGTCGGTCGGCTGGAAGGGACGAATCATCGCATTGGCCATGATCGGATGGTATCGACCGGGCGATCTCATTTGACGGGTGTTCGAACATGTGTTCGAATCGATAGGTGAGATGGGACGGGCAGCGAGTCGACGAGCAGGCACAGCACGCACTACCTGGGATCAGTGGGTTGGTGCGCAGTGTGCGCACGCCTGAGTTCAACGGCCTCGTGTTCCACGAGGTGATGGCCCGGTCGGTGCTGAACAAGGTGCCCGGCGCGTCGTCCATGCCGTTCGGCTGGACGGTGAACCCGTACCGCGGCTGCTCGCACGGCTGCACGTACTGCCTGGCCGGGGAGACCCCCGTGCTGATGGCCGACGGTCGCACCAAGCCGATCTCGGATCTCGTCGTCGGCGACCGGATCTACGGCACCCGGCTGACCGGCCGGTACCGCCGCTACGAGGCGACCGTGGTGCTGGCGCACTGGTCGACCGAGAAGCCCGCGTATCGGATCAAGCTGGTCGACGGCACCGAACTCGTGACCAGCGGCGACCACCGGTTCCTCACCGAGCGGGGCTGGAAGCACGTCACAGGTACCACTACCGGTGCTGACCGCCGGCCTCACCTGACCACCGGCAACAAGCTGATGGGCACCGGTTCGTTCGGCGAGCAGCCGGTGCTGGACGCCGACTACCGGCGTGGCTACCTGTGTGGGTTGCTGCGCGGCGGTGGTGGTGCTGGGTATCGGGACCGGGTGGCCAGGTTCCGGCTGACGGCAGCGCCTGCTGAGGTGGCCGAGCGGGCTTCGAGGTTCCTCGCCGAGTTCGGTGTCGATGCGGAACACGCCGACGCCGTGCCCGAGTTGCTGGCGTGGCCGAGTGAGCCGAACGACCTCTGGCACAAGGGTTTCCTGGCCGGTGTGTTCGACGCCAGGGGTGGCCGGTCGAGTCGGGTGCTGCGGATCCGCAACGCCGATCCCGAGGTGGTGCGGGCGGTGCTCGTCGGTTTCACCCGGTTCGGCTTCGCACACACCGTCGAGGAGTCGGCGAAAGGCCTTGGCCCGCAGGTGGTCCGGTTGAACGGCGGCCTGACCGAGCACCTGCGGTTCTTCCACACCGTCGACCCGGCCGACACGAGCAAGCGCACCATCGACGGGCTGGCCATCAAGTCCGGAGCGGCGCTGGGCGTGGTGTCGATCGAGGCCCTGAACACGACGATGCCGATGTACGACATCACCACCGGCACAGGTGACTTCGTCGCCAACGGTGTGGTCAGCCACAACTGTTTCGCCCGCAATACGCACACCTATCTGGATCTGGACTCGGGGCACGACTTCGACACCCAGGTCGTGGTGAAGGTCAACGCGGTCGAGGTGCTGACGGCGCAGTTACGGGCCAAGAAGTGGCAGCGCGAACACGTCGCGATGGGGACGAACACGGATCCGTACCAGCGGGCCGAGGGCCGCTACGCGCTGATGCCCGGCATCATCGGCGCGCTGGCCCGGTCCGGTACGCCGATGTCCATCCTGACCAAGGGCACGGTGCTGTCCAGGGACATCCCGTTGCTGGCAGCGGCAGCGAAGGACGTGCCGGTCGGGTTGGGTGTGTCGATCGCGCTGATCGACAGGGAGATCCAGCGGGATCTGGAACCGGGCACGCCCAGTCCGCAGGCGAGGTTGGAGTTGGTGCGCAGGGTGCGGGAGGCCGGCCTCCCGTGCGGGGTCTTCGTGGCGCCGGTGCTCCCGATGCTGACCGACTCGGTCGACCGGCTGGACCGCCTGTTCGCCGCGATCGCCGAAGCAGGCGCGACGGGGGTCACGGTGTTGCCGCTGCACCTGAGGCCGGGTGCGAGGGAGTGGTTCGCGGCCTGGCTGCGCAGGGAGCACCCGGAGCTGGCGGAGTCGTACCGGAAGATCTACGGGCGCGGGAGCTACGCCGACCGCAGTTATCGAAGGCTGCTGGCCCAACGGGTCGGCCCACTGTTACGCAGGCACGGCCTGGCCTCCGGGACGAACCGTTCGACGGATGAGGAGGCTGACACGGACGCCGCTGAGCCGATCGGCGGCGGAGCGGGGGAGTCGGACCCGGACCGCGCGGTATGGCCGGCGGGCAGCCTGCCAGCGGGCGCGCCGAAGTCGGCCCTGGTGGATCAGGCGCAGCTCACCCTGCTGTGAGGTCAGCGTCGTGCAGTTGGGTCACCTGGGTCATGGTTGGGGCTTGGCGCCTCCGCTTCCTCGCCCTTGATCGTTCGACGCCGAACTGCCGGAGTAAAGAGCGCTTCGCGTCGCCTTCGGCGATGGCCCGCCTGGGCGGCCCACTCTTGACACCGTCATCCCGACGTCAAGTGCGGCTGAGGACGAGGAAGCGGAGGGGACTGGCCGGAGTTTGCTTCCCGCGTCAGCCGCCGTCCTTGCACCTGGGCAACGCGACGGATGGTGGCAGTCGCTCAGGGCGTCCCCGCTCCCTCGCACGAAGCCGGCACTTGACGCTGGAGCGTCGGGGTCAAGGGTGAACGCCGTCAAGGCGTTCATCGCCGAAGGCGACGCGCAGCGCCCTTGAGGCCGGCGATCCGGCGTTGAACACTGAACGCGAGGGAGCGGGGCCAGCCAAGCCCAAACCAGGAACGGAACTGGCCAGCAACAGCCGAGCCAGGCTTGACCGCTGGGCCGCGCCGGGCTGGCGCTGGCCGCGCGAGTCTGGCTGGGCGGTGACCGTCTCGGTTGGTGTCGACCGGCCGTGTCGGGCCAACCCGGTCGCGTCTGGTGCTCAGCCGGCTGCGGTGAGCACCTCGGTCAACTGCGCCACCATGGTGAACCAGGCTTCGCCGTCCGGGGAGTCGTTCCACAGCTCGTTGAGCTCGGAGTCGTCGGCCAACACCCTCGTCAGCGCCTGCACCGCTACTGGCCGCAGTTCGTCGGGCAACTCGGGGATGGCCTGTTTCGGGCCGTAGGCCGAGTCGACAGGGTCACCGTCCGGGTGTTGCGCGGCCACCAGCGCCGCCGCGGCCACCGCTGCTCCGCCGGCGTCGCGTTCCAGGTAGTCGGTCTCCTCGGCCGCTTCGGCCAGCGCCTCCTGGATGGCGCCGGGCCTGTCCTCCGGCTCGAGGTCGTCCAGTGACGCGGCGAAGTCAGCCGCGTCGTCATTGTCGAAGGGTCCGGTGCCCCATGCGCCCATCTGTGCTTCCTGCTGCGTTCGTGTTGCTGTGCCACGCGAATCATGACAGGCGGTACCCAAACCTCGTCAAGGTTCCTACTGTTACGTTCGCCTCCGAAGAAAAAATCAGGCTTGACTGTTTGTTAGTTCCCGGCCAGACTCGGGGCCATGGTGGTGCAAGCCCGGCAACGCCAGGCCGATCGCAGCGCGCAGACCCGGCGCAAGCTCATGGAAGCCACCGTCGAGTGCCTGGTGGAGCGCGGCTGGACCGGCACGACGACGGTGCTCGTCGCCGAGCGCGCTGGCGTGTCCCGCGGCGCGCAACTGCACCACTTCCGCACCCGGGGTGAACTGGTCGCGGCCGCTGTCGAGTACGTCGGCGCGGAGAGCGTGACCGAGATGCTGGACCGGGCCGCCGCACTGCCAGCGATCGGCGACCGGACGGCCGCTGTTGTCGAGTTCATCATCGACTTCTACGTCAGCCCATTGTTCACCGCCGCCCTGGAACTGTGGGTCGCCGCCCGCACCGACCCCGAGCTCAAGGCACTCGTGGTCAACCTGGAAACCCGGCTGGGCAGGGAATGCCACCGGATCGCGGTCGAGCTATTGGCTGCCGACGAGACCCGACCCGGCGTGCGGGAAGCCGTGCAGGCCACGCTCGATCTGGCCCGCGGCCTCGCCCTGGCCAACCTGCTCACCGACGACAGCAAGCGGCGGGCACGCATCGTCCGCCAGTGGGCACACATGTTGGACGAAGCACTACGGACCGACGGGGACTTGACGTGACCGACATCGCTGCACTCCTGGCCGACCTGGTTGCCGAGGGCGACGAACTGGACGCCAGAGTGTCCACACTGGACGAAGCTGGCTGGCGGACACCGACCCCGGCCGACGGCTGGACCATCGCCCACCAGATCGCCCATCTCACCTGGACCGACCGCGCCACCATCCTCGCCGCCACCGACGTCGAGGCGTTCTCCGCCGAACTGCGCGCCGCCATGACGACCGGCGAGAACCCGGTCGACGCCGCCGCGGCGCAGGGCGCCGCCCAACCGCCCGACGACCTGCTGGCTACCTGGCGGCGAGGCAGAAACGACGTGGTGGCCGCACTGGGTGCCGTGCCACCGGGCCAGAAGCTGCCCTGGTTCGGGCCGCCGATGGCGCCCGCTTCGATGGCCACGGCCCGCCTGATGGAGACGTTCGGCCACGGACAGGACGTGCTCGACGCGCTCGGCATCCGCCGCGTGCCGACGGCCCGCCTGCGACATGTCGCCCACATCGGCGTCCGCACTGTGGGTTTCGCGTTCGCGGTGCACGACAAACCGGCGCCCGCCGAGCCGTTCCGATTCGAGCTCACCGGACCGGACGGCGACCTGTGGACCTGGGGACCGGACGACGCCGTCAACCGGATCGTTGCCCCGGCCCTGGACTTCTGCCTGCTGGTCACCCAGCGCCGCCACCGCGATGACCTGCGGCTCACCGTGACCGGCGATCAGGCGAGTGAGTGGGTGCCGATCGCGCAGGCGTTCGCGGGCCCACCCGGGGCGGGCCGCCGACCGGGGCTCGCGGCATGAGCGGCGACGTGCTGCGCATCGGCAACATGTCCGGTTTCTACGGCGACCGGTTCGCCGCCATGCGGGAGATGCTCACCGGCGGCGAACTCGACGTGCTGACCGGCGACTACCTGGCCGAACTGACCATGCTCATCCTCGGCCGTCAGCGGATGAAGGACCCGACCGGCGGCTACGCCAGGACCTTCCTGCACCAACTGGAGGACTGCCTCGGGCTGGCCATGGAGCGCGGCGTGCGGATCGTGACCAACGCAGGCGGCCTGAACCCGGCGGGCCTGGCCGAAGCGGTGGAGAGCCTGGCCGACAAGCTCGGCATCACCGTCCGGGTGGCTCACGTGACCGGCGACGACCTGCTGCCGCGCGCCGACGAACTCGGGATGAGCGGCGCCCTCACCGCGAACGCCTACCTCGGCGGCTGGGGCATCGCGGAGTGCCTGACCGCCGGTGCCGACGTCGTGGTCACCGGCCGGGTCACCGACGCATCGCTGGTCGCCGGGCCTGCCGCAGCGCATTTCGGCTGGTCGCGCACTGACTACGACGTACTGGCCGGGGCCACCGCCGCCGGGCACGTGATCGAGTGCGGCGCGCACGCCACCGGCGGCAACTACAGCTTCTTCACCGAGCTACCGGACATGGGCAGGCTCGGTTTCCCCATCGCCGAGATCCACGCCGACGGTTCCGCCGTGATCACCAAACACCCCGACACGGGCGGCGCGGTGACAGTGGAAACCGTGACAGCGCAACTGCTCTACGAGATCGGTGGCCCCCGCTACCTCGGCCCGGACGTGACCAGCCGCTTCGACACGATCACGCTCACCCAGGACGGCGAGGACCGGGTACGGATCTCCGGCGTGCGCGGCGAGGAGCCACCAGACACGGCCAAGGTCTGCATGAACACGTTGGCCGGGTTCCGCAACAGCGCGACCTTCGTCCTGTGCGGGCTGGACATCGACGCCAAGGCCGAACTGGCCCGCCGCCAACTGGCCGCCGAGGTCGGCGACGACGGCGTCACCTGGACTCTGGCCCGCACCGACCACACCGACGCGGACACCGAAGAAACCGCCAGTGCCCTCCTGCACGCCATGATCATGACCACGGACACCAAGCGCGCCAAGGGTTTCTCCCGCGCCTGCGTCGAACTTGCCCTGGCGTCCTACCCGGGGTTCACGCTCACCGCCCCGCCTGCCGACGGCACACCGGTCGGCGTCTACCGCCCGCACTTCGTGCCGGTCACGGAGGTGCCGCACATCGCGGTGCTGCCCGGCGGCGAACGGGTGGACATCGCACCACACGCCGGCGACAACAGCCCACAACCGCTGCCCGAACCACAAGCACCCGAACCGCTGTCGGCGGCGAAGACCCGAAGCGTGCCGCTGGGCACGATCCTCGGCGCCAGGTCCGGCGACAAGGGCGGCGACGCGAACCTCGGCGTCTGGGCCAGGACCGACGACGGCTATCGCTGGCTGGCCAACGAGCTGACCACGGACCGGCTGCGCGAACTGCTGCCCGAGGCCAAGGACCTGGAGATCGAACGGCATCCGCTGCCCAACCTGCGCGCGGTGAATTTCGTGCTGCACGGTCTGCTCGGCGAGGGCGTCGCCGCCTCCACCCGGTTCGATCCGCAGGCCAAGGCGCTGGGGGAGTGGCTGCGCTCCCGGGTGGTCGACGTGCCGGAGGTGCTGCTGTGAGCGATGCGTTCGACACTCCGGAGCGGCGCGATCTGCGGGCCACCGTGCGCCGGTTCGTGGAGCGGGACGTCGTGCCGCACCTGGCCGACTGGGAGGACGAGGGCGAGCTGCCCCGCGACCTGCACCGCAGGGCGGCCGCCTTCGGCCTGCTCGGCATCGGGTTCGCCGAGTCGGTCGGCGGTGCCGGCGGTGACCTGCTGGACAGCATCGTGGCCACCGAGGAACTTATCCAGGCAGGCGGGTCGTCCGGCCTGGTCGCCGGCCTGCTGACCCACGGCATCGCCCTGCCGCACATCGTGGACGTCGGCAAACCGGATCTGATCGACAGGTTCGTCCGGCCCACGCTGGCCGGTGAGCTGATCGGCTCGCTCGGCGTGACCGAGCCGGACGGCGGCTCCGACGTTGCCGCGCTGACCACCACCGCCGTGCTGGACGGTGACCACTATGTCGTCAACGGCGCCAAGGCGTTCATCACGTCCGGCTGGCGGGCCGACTTCGTCACCACGGCGGTACGCACCGGAGGCGCGGGCCACGGCGGTATCAGCCTGCTCGTCGTGGAACGGGACACGCCAGGGTTCACCAGGAGCCGCAAGCTGGCCAAGATGGGCTGGCACTGCTCGGACACCGCCGAACTGTCCTTCGCGGACGCGCGGGTGCCGGTGGCGAACCTGGTCGGCGACGAGAACGCGGGCTTCGCGCTGCTGATGCGCCAGTTCCAGGTGGAGCGGATCTCGCTGGCCGTGCAGGCCTACGCCACAGCGCAGCGCTGCCTCGACCTCACCTTGGAGTGGGTACGACAGCGGGTCACGTCCGGCCGTCCGCTGATCTCCCGGCAGTTGGTGCGGCACCGATTGGTGGACATGGCCGGCCGGATCGAACTGACCCGCACCTACGTCCGGTCGATCGCCGAGCGGATCGCGGCAGGCGACGAGGTGGTCGCCCAGGTGTGCGTGGCCAAGAACGCCGCTGTCGAGGCGTGTTCGTTCGTGGTCGACGCCGCAGTTCAGCTGCACGGCGGCATGGGCTGTCTCCGTGAGTCTGAAGTGGAGCGACACTACCGGGACTCCAGGATTCTCGGCATCGGCGGTGGCAGCACGGAGGTGCTCGCGGAGTTGGCAGCACGACGGTGGGGATTCACACAATGACGACATTGCACAGCACGCTCGATCCCGCGACCGACATCTACCGGGACAACAGGGAGGCCATGCTCACCAGGCTGGCCGAACTGGACGCCGAGCACGCCAAGGCACTGGGTGGCGGCGGTCCGAAGTACGTCGACCGGCACCACACGCGAGGGAAACTCCTGGCCAGGGAACGGATCGAGTTGCTGCTCGACCCGGACAGCGCGTTCCTCGAACTGTCCCCGCTGGCCGCGTGGGGCACCGAGTTCCCGGTCGGCGCGAGTGTCGTGGTCGGTGTCGGCGTGATCGAGGGCGTCGAGTGCCTCGTGGTGGCCAACGACCCGACCGTGCGTGGCGGCGCGAGCAACCCGTGGACACTGCGCAAGAGCTTCCGGGCCAGCGAGATCGCAGCGGCCAACCAGTTGCCGTTGGTGCAACTCGTGGAGTCCGGTGGCGCCGACCTGAACTCGCAGGGCGAGATCTTCATCCCCGGCGGCCGGATGTTTCGGGACCTGACCAGGTCGTCCGCCCGCAAGGTGCCGACCATCGCGCTGGTGTTCGGCAACTCGACGGCCGGCGGCGCCTACCTGCCCGGCATGTCGGACTACTCGGTGCTGGTGCGGGACCGGGCCAAGGTGTTCCTGGCCGGCCCTCCGCTGGTGAGGATGGCCACCGGTGAGGAGTCCGACGACGAGTCGCTCGGCGGTGCTCACATGCACGCCACCGTGTCCGGCCTGGCCGACTACCTGGCCGAGGACGAGTTGGACGCGCTGCGCATCGGCAGGCGGATCGTGGCGAACCTGAACTGGCGTAAGCAGGGCCCGGCGCCCGCGGTCACGTTCGCTGAGCCGAAGCACGACCCGGACCAGTTGCTCGGCCTGGTGCCGACCGACCCGAAGGTGCCCTTCGATCCCCGCGAGGTGATCGGCCGGATCGTGGACGGCTCGGTGTTCGACGAGTTCAAGCCGCTCTACGGGAACAGCCTGGTCACCGGGTGGGCATCGATCCACGGCTACCGGATCGGCATCCTGGCCAACGAGCGCGGCGTGCTGTTCAGCGAGGAAGCGCAGAAGGCCGCCCAGTTCATCCAGTTGGCCAATCAGCGCGACGTGCCGCTGCTGTTCCTGCAGAACACCACCGGGTACATGGTCGGCAAGGACTACGAGCGGGCCGGCATCATCAAGCACGGCGCGATGATGATCAACGCGGTGTCCAACAGCACGGTGCCGCACTTCACGGTGGTGATGGGCGCGTCCTACGGCGCGGGCAACTACGGCATGTGCGGTCGGGCCTACGATCCCCGGTTCCTGTTCAGCTGGCCCAATGCGCGATCGGCTGTCATGGGCCCCGCCCAGTTGGCAGGCGTGCTGTCCATCGTGGCCAGGCAGGCAGCGACGGCACGTGGCCAGGACTACGACGAGGCGTTCGACGCGCAGATGCGCAAGACGGTCGAGGAGCAGGTCGAGTCGCAGTCGGCGGCCACGTACCTGTCCGGCCGGCTCTACGACGACGGCGTGATCGATCCCAGGGACACCAGAACCGTGCTGGGCATCTGCCTGTCCGTCGCACACACAGCACCCGTCCACGGCGCCGATGGCTTCGGCGTGTTCCGGATGTGAGGACCATGATTCGCAGGTTGCTGGTGGCCAACCGGGGCGAGATCGCCCGCCGGGTGTTCCGCACGTGCCGAACGCTCGGCATCTCGACGGTGGCGGTGTGCTCCGACCCGGATGCCGGCGCGCCGTTCGTGGCCGAGGCCGACACGTCGGTCCGGCTGCCCGGCGCGACGCCGGGGGAGACGTACCTACGGGCTGATCTCCTGGTGGCCGCAGCGGTGCTGGCGGGTGCCGACGCCGTGCACCCCGGTTACGGCTTCCTGTCCGAGAACGCCGACTTCGCCAGGGCGGTGCTCGCCGCCGGCCTGACCTGGGTGGGCCCGGGCCCGGACGCCATCGACGCGATGGGCTCGAAGATCGCCGCCAAGAAGCGGATGCACGCGGCGGGTGTGCCGGTGCTGCCCGAGTTGGACCCGTCAACCGTGCGGGCGCAAGACCTGCCGCTGCTGGTCAAAGCGTCCGCCGGTGGTGGCGGCCGGGGCATGCGGGTGGTGCGCTCGCTGGCCGAACTGGACGACGCCGTGTCCCTGGCTCGGCAGGAGGCCGAGTCGGCGTTCGGTGACGGCACCGTGTTCTGCGAGCCGCTGCTGGAGGGCGCGCGGCACGTCGAGGTGCAGATCCTGGCCGACCGGCACGGCACGGTGTGGGCGTTGGGCGAGCGGGAGTGCTCGATTCAGCGCAGGCACCAGAAGATCGTCGAGGAGACGCCGAGCCCGGGGGTGGACTCCGCTACCCGGCAACGGCTGGCCGAGGCCGCCGTCGCTGCCGCCCGCGCCATCGACTACGTCGGCGCCGGCACGGTCGAGTTCATGTTGGCCGCTGACGGCCGGTTCCACTTCCTTGAGGTGAACACCCGGCTGCAGGTCGAGCACCCCGTCACCGAGTGCGTGTTCGGGCTGGACCTGGTGGCGTTGCAGTTGGACGTGGCCGAAGGGGCTCGACTGCCCCAGGAACCACCGGAACCGCGCGGCCACGCGATCGAGGTGCGCCTCTACGCCGAGGACCCGGCCGCCGACTGGCGCCCGCAGAGCGGCACGGTGCTGCGGTTCGCGGTGCCGGGTGTGGACGCCGAGTTCGCGCTGCCCGCCGCCTACGGACTTCGGTTGGACAGCGGGATCGCCGACGGGGTCGACGTGAGCACGTTCTACGACCCGATGCTGGCGAAGGTGATCGCGTTCGGGCCTACGCGTGCGGCCGCTGCCCGGCGGTTGGCATCGGCACTGGCCGGTGCCCAGGTACACGGGCTGACGACCAACCGTGACCTGCTGGTGAACGTGTTGCGGCACCAGGACTTCCTGGCCGGCGACACGGACACCGGCTTCCTGGACCGGATCGGCCTCGACACGCTCGCGGCGCGACCTGCCGAAGTGGTGCCGGTGTCGGCCTTGGCCGGCGCGCTGGCGGTCGCCGCAGGCAGGCGGGCCGAGGCGAGAGTGCAGCGGGCCGTGCCCGGCGGCTGGCGCAACCTGCCGTCCCAGCCGCAGCGGGCGCACTACCTGGTCGGTGACGAGGCCGTCGATGTCGACTACCTGCTGACCAGGAACGGTGGCCTGGTCAGCGCGACCGTGCCGGACGTGACGCTGGTGGCGCAGGCGCCCGACGCCGTCGTGCTGGAGATCGGTGGGCTGCGGCACCGGTTCGCGGTCGCGGCGTACCCGGGGCGGGTCGAGGTCGACTCTGCGCTCGGCTCGGTGGCGTTGGTGGAGGTGCCCAGGTTCGCCGATCCCGCCGACCGGGTGGTCGAGGGTGCCACCGTCGCGCCGATGCCGGGCACCGTGGCGCGACTGGCGGTGTCGGTCGGTGATCAGGTCGCCGCAGGCGCGGAGTTGTTGGTGCTGGAGGCGATGAAGATGCAGCACAGGGTGGTGGCCGCGGTCGGCGGTGTGGTCGCCGAACTGCGGGTGGCACAGGGACAGCAGGTGGACGCGGGCGCCGTGCTCGCCGTGATCGAGGAGGATCAGTGACCACAGCGTTCTCGGAATCCGACGAGCGGCAGGCGTTGCGGGCCGCGGTGCGCGACATGGCTGCCCGGTTCGGGCGGGACTACTTCACGGCCAAGGCCCGGGCCCACGAGAAGACGTCGGAACTGTGGGCCGAGGCAGGCAAGCTCGGCTACCTCGGCGTCGCCATCGCCGAGGAGTACGGCGGTGGTGGTGGCGGCATCGGCGACCTGGCCGCGGTGTGCGAGGAGTTGGCCGCCGCCGGTTCGCCGCTGCTGATGATGGTGGTGTCGCCCGCGATCTGCGCCACGGTGATCGGCAGGTTCGGCACCGAGGAGCAGAAACGCACGTGGCTGCCCGGTTTCGCGGACGGCACAACGAAGATGGCGTTCTCCATCACCGAGCCCGACGCCGGGTCGAACTCGCACAAGCTGAACACGTCGATCCGGCGGGACGGCGACGGCTGGGTGCTGTCCGGCGGCAAGTACTACATCTCCGGCGTCGACGAGTCGGACGCGGTGCTGGTCGTGGCGCGGCACGTGGACGCGGCGGGCCAGCGGCTGCTGCCGTCGCTGATGATCGTGCCGACCAACGCTCCCGGCTTCACGTTCCAGCCGATCGAGATGGACATCGTGTCCCCGGAACGGCAGTTCACGCTGTTCTTCGACAACGTCCGGCTGCCGGCGGACGCGCTGGTCGGCTCGACGGACGCCGGCCTCGCGCAGTTGTTCGCCGGGCTGAACCCGGAACGCATCATGGCGGCGTCGATGTCCACCGGCATGGCCAGGTACGCGCTGAACAAGGCCACCGAGTACCTGCGCACCCGCGAGGTGTGGGGCACGCCGATCGGCAGCCACCAGGGCCTGGCGCACCCGCTGGCGCAGTGCGCGATCCAACTGGAGATGGCCAGGCTGATGACCCAGAAGGCCGCGGCGCTCTACGACGCCGGGCTGGACCGGGAAGCGGGCGAGTCGGCCAACATGGCCAAACTGGCGGCTGCCGACGTGGCCGTGGCAACCGTCGACCAGGCCATCCAGTCGCACGGCGGCAACGGCCTCGCCTCCGAGTACGGCCTCGGCGCCCTGCTCGGCGCGGCCCGTGCCGGCCGGATCGCCCCGGTCAGCCGCGAGATGATCCTCAACTACGTCGCCCAGCACACCCTCAAACTGCCCAAGTCCTACTAGAACGCGCTGATGGTGACCGCCGCACGTTCGCGGCGGGACAGGGCTCGCAGCACCTGCACCTCGCCGTGGTGGGCAGCGGCGATCCGGACCAGCGTGGTGATCACCAGGTCGGCCGCTTCGGCGGGCAGTTCCGGCGTTTCCACGTCGATGCTGACCGCGAGGTCGTCCATGTGCACGGCCAACTCGATCATCCTGCTCAGCAGCCACTGGTCCAGCCGCAGCATGGCCCGGTTGCCGAACACCGGCCGGTCGGGCGGCAGCGTCGGCAGCCGGGTCGCCAGCGATGCGATGGTCGACTCGACCCGCTCGATCAGATCGGCCGGTCCGTCACCCGCTGCCGCCTCGCCAAGGCCGCGAATCCGCTGGTGCCTCGGCTCGTCCGGCGACGCACCCGGCGCGAACCTGGCGAAGTACTGGACCGCGTCCAGAGGTTCGTCGTCGGTCACCTCGGCGTCCAGCGACGTGGCCACCCACAGCACCGCCATGCCGAGGTGCCCTGCCAGGCCGCTGATCCGGTACTCGGGCAGCGCGCTGGATTCCGTCCAGTGGTGGGCCACTCCCGGCGAGCGCAACAGTGCCGCCGCGGTCCTGGCGGTGGCGAGATAGCTGTCCACGATCATGTGGTGAGGCTAGAGCCGGAAACCTGCTGGCCGAATGGGTGGGGTCATTGGCTAGCC
>DATATV010000085.1:0-16136 GCA_036268615.1 Pseudonocardiaceae bacterium | reverse complement strand
ACCAGCCGGCCGACCTCGATCAGGTAGCGCTGATATGCCTTGTCGGCCGGCGCGGCGGACGGCCCGGGGTTGATCGGTTCCTCGGTCGGCACGGCCAGCTCGATGGTGTCCCCGGCGGCCCGCGCGGCCAGCAGCGCGGCGCCGTTGGCCGACACGTTCCGGCTGACCAGCGGCACCACCGGCACGCCGAACACGTCGGCCATCAGCTGCCGCATCTGCCCGGTGCTGGTGCCGCCCCCGCCCAGCAGCACCCGCTCCGGGCGCTCCCCGCCGAGGCTCTCCAGCGCGTGCCGGATTCCGCAGACCACCCCGATCGCGGCCGCCCGCAGCAGGTCGGGCCGTTCGTGGGTCAGGTCGATGCCGGCCCAGCTGGCCCGCACCCGGTCGTCCAGCACCGGAGTGCGCTCGCCGGTCAGGTAGGGCACGAACACCGGACCGTTGGCCGGGACACCACCGGCGAGCGTCGCGTACAGCTCGTCCCAGCTCGCCGCGAGCGCTGTGCGCACCCAGTCCAGCGCGATCCCGGCGTTCTGCACGGCGCCCATCTCGTACCAGAGCGCGGGTTCGGCGGCCCGGTAGAGCTGGGTGACCGGCCGGGTCTTCGCGGTCGGCTCGGTACGCAGCTGCACGGCCTGCGCGCCGGTGCCGACGGTGACCATCGTGTCGGCCGGGGACAGCCGGGCGGCCAGCACGGACGCGGCGGTGTCGCCCGCACCCGCGGCCACCGGCACACCGGCCGGCAGGCCCAGTTCGGTGGCGGCCTCGGCGGTCAGGTGCCCGGCCAGGTCGCCGGACTCGATCACCGGCGGCAGCAGCTCGTAGGGCAGGTCCAGGGAGACCAGCACGTCGGCGGCCCACTTGTCCCGGGGCACGTCCCAGAGCAGGGTGGCCGAGGCGTCCGACGGGTCGGTGGCCGCCTCGCCGGTCAGCCGCATCCGCAGCCAGTCCTTCGGGCACAGCGCCCACCGGCTGGCGCCGATCAGCTCCGGCTGGTGGCGGCGCACCCAGTCCAGGATCGGCCCGGTCATACCCGGCGCGATCGGGTTGGCCAGCATGTTGCGCAGCTGCTGCGGCAGCCGCCGCCAGGTGGACAGCACGCTCGCGGCGCGGCCGTCGGCCCAGATCACCGCGTCCCGCACCGGCGTGCCATCCTCGGCGGCGAGCACCAGCCCGTGCATCTGGCCGTCGACCGCGATGCCCCGGACGGTGATGCCCCTGGCCTGCGCGACGGCCTCGCCGACCGCCTCCCGGCTGGCCGTCCACCAGTCCAGCGGATTGGTCTCGGCGGCCCCGGGCCACGGGTTGCGCACGACGTAACTGCGGTTGGACTCACCGCGGGACACACCGTCGGCGTCCAACACGATTGCCTTCACGCTGGAGGTGCCCAGGTCGATACCCAGGTACCCGGGGGCGGTCATCTGCTGGAGCTCCCTGGTGGTCTGCCGTGCCTGCCTGCGGTGCCTATGGTCTACCACTCCGGGCCCGCGCCCGGCCGACCGGAATGGCCGATCGGCAGGTCAGGCCCAGAGCTGGCCGTCGATGCGCTCGACCGCCTCGTCCAGTTCGCCGCTGTAGGCGCCGGTGGACAGGTACTTCCAGCCCGCGTCGGCCACGATGAACACGATGTCGGCCGACTCGCCGGTGCCGGCCGCCTTCTCCGCGACGGCGAGCGCCGCGTGCAGGATCGCGCCACTCGAAATGCCGGCGAAGATGCCCTCCGACTCCAGCAGTTGCCGGGTCCGGCGCAGCGCGTCCCGCGAGCCGACCGAGAACCGGCTGGTCAGCACGTCCGGGTCGTACAGCTCGGGCACGAAGCCCTCATCGAGGTTGCGCAGGCCGTAGACGAGTTCGCCGTAGCGCGGCTCGGCCGCGATGATCTGCACGTCCGGCTTGTGCTCACGCAGGTACCGGCCGACGCCCACCAGCGTGCCGGTGGTGCCGAGGCCGGCCACGAAGTGGGTCACCGTGGGCAGATCACGCAGGATCTCCGGACCCGTGCCGCGGTAGTGTGCGCCCGCGTTCGCCGGGTTGCCGTACTGGTAGAGCATCACCCAGTCGGGGTGTTCGGCGGCCAGTCCCTTGGCCACCGCGACCGCCTGGTTGGAACCGCCGGCCGCCGGCGAGAAGATGATCTCCGCACCGTAGGCCCGCAGCAGCTGTCGACGCTCCACCGACGTGTTCTCCGGCATCACGCAGATCAGCCGGTAGCCCTTGAGCTTGGCCGCCATCGCCAGCGAGATGCCGGTGTTGCCCGAGGTCGGTTCGAGGATCGTGCAGCCGGGTGTCAGCTGACCGGACTCCTCGGCCGCCTCGATCATCGCCAGCGCCGGCCGGTCCTTGATCGAACCGGTCGGGTTGCGGTCCTCCAACTTGGCCCACAGTCGGACATCCGCCGACGGCGAGAGCCGCGGCAGCCCGACCAGCGGGGTGTCACCCAGCGCGTGCAGTAAGGACTCGTACCTGGCCACCGGACCGCTCTCCGCTCAGCGCATACCGCCGGCCACGGCCGGCAGGATGGTCACGTTGTCGCCGTCCTTGACCGCGGCGTCGAGGCCACCGGCGAACCGCACGTCCTCGTCGTTGACGTAGACGTTGATGAACCGGTGCAGCGCACCCTCCTTGACCAGCCGCGCCTTGAGGCCACCGTGGTTGGCCTCAAGGTCGTCGATGACCTCGGACAGGGTGGCGCCCTTCGCCTCGACCGACTTCTCGCCGGCGGTGTGGGTGCGCAGAATGGTGGGAATGGAGACCGTGACGGCCATGGTGAAACCTCCGCTGTGGGCTGACAAAGGTGCAGACGCGCAGGCGCCGACCGGTTATTCCGGGATCGGCGGCCGAGTTCAGTGTTGGTCGACGGTGTCGTCGCGGCCGGTGTGGGCGAACATGTACGACTCGACGACCTGCACCGGCTCCTCGGTGACCACCCCGTCCACGATCCGGTACGAGCGGAACTCGTACTCCTCCGGATCGCGGGTGGACACCAGCACGTAGTGCGCGTCGGGCTCGCCCGCGTAGGACACGTCCGTGCGCGAGGGGTACGCCTCGGTGGCGGTGTGCGAGTGGTAGATGACCACCGGGACCTCGTCGGCGGCATCCATCTGCCGCCACACCCGCAGCTGCTCCTTGGCGTCGAACCGGTAGAAGGTGGGCGAACGCTCGGCGTTCTCCATCTCGACGAGGCGCTCCGGCCGATCGGAACCCTCCGGACCGGCGATCACGCCACACGCCTCGTCCGGGTGGTCCCGACGGGCGTGCGCCACCATCGCGTCCACCAGGTCCTGTCGGATCACCAGCACGGCTTCCATCCTACGGTGCGTTATCTCTGGTTCCGACAGGTGAGAGCGCGGGGTCGGCGGGGTTGACGCCGAGCACCGCGAGCGCCACCGCACGCTCGACCGCGTCCGCCGCGGCCGCGCCGAGCTGGTTGAGCAGCCCGGCCCGGTCCCGGGTGGCCTGGTCCGGGCCGCCGTCCGGGGTGGCCGGGGCCGGCCGGACGCCGGTGGCCAGCGCGAACACCGTCACCGGGTCGGGCCCCGCGGCGGCCGGGCGGATCGCCCGGGCCAGCCCGTCGTGGCCGGCCACCGCGAGCCGCCGGCAGTCGGCCTTGTCCAGCGCCACGTCCACCGCGACCACCGCGATGGTGCCGCCCACCCGGCCGGCGACCGCCGAACCGATGGCGACCGGCCGCACCCCGGCGAACCCGGCGGCCAACAGCTCGCCGTCGGCGTCGACCGGCTCGCCCAGCGCGTTCGCGACCACCAGCGCACCCACCACCGGTCCGGCCGGCAGTCGCACCCCGGCCGTGCCGATCGCGCCGGCGAAGGACCCGAGCCGGGCGCCGGTACCCACGCCGATCCGACCGACCGGCACCGGCCCGGTGACCGCCGCCTGGCAGGCCGCGTAGCCGACGGCGGCGTCCGGGGCCTGCGCCCGGTCGGCCGGGGGTAGGTCGGCAATCGTCGCGGTCGGCACGATCGGCACCACCTCGGCGGCCGATCGGCCGACCGGGAAACCACGCTCGTGCTCGGCCAGCCAGGCGACCACGCCGTCGGCCGCGGCCAGCCCCGACCCACCACCGCCGGCCAGGCAGATCGCCTGCACGCGCCTGACCAGGTTGGCCGGATCGAGCACGTCGAGTTCACGGGTGCCGGTCGGGCCGCCGCGCACGTCCACCGCGGCCGCGGCGCCCTCGGGCACGAGCAGCACGGTCACGCCGGTCGACGGCCCCTGCTGGTGTCCGACGAGCACGCCGGGCACGTCGGTGATCCCGCCGGTCGCCACCGGCCCGCTCACCCGGAGACCGCTTGGATCAAGCTCTCCTGCACCCAGGTCAACCAGTGGTAGACGTCCAGGTGCGCGGCCCTCGGGTCGTCGGCGGGCAGCTTCTCCGGCATCTCCTCGCTGACGTCCAGCGCGGTGCCGAGGGCCAGTCGCACATCGTTGAGCGAGGCCAGCCACGCGGCGGCCTGCTCCTCGTCCAGCCGGACCTCCCCGCCGTGCGGCGGGCAGGTGTCCAGCAGGGTCGCGGCCACACCGGTCTTGTAGTCCAGCAACTCCGGCTCGTGCAGCGAGCGCAGCGCGGCCGCCGAGTTCTGGTCCTCCACCGACGGTGCGTCGTCGTCGAGCCGATGGAAGTCGGGCAGCAGCCGGGACAGGATCGGATCGTCCGGCCCGGCCGACGGGCCGGTGCGGATACCGGTCAGCTCGGCCAGTTCGTCCTGGGGCGCGTCCTCGGCGCGCACCTCCAGCATCTCCTGGATCTGGCCGACCAGCCCGCGTACCAACGCGGCCTCCTGCCGGTCGAACACCGCGATCACCCGATCGCCCTTACGGCGCCAGCCCTTCACACATCGCCCTTCAGCCGCAGTCAGGATGATTTCTGCATGGTGGCCCACAGCCCGGCCGCGTGCAGTTTGGCCACATCGGCCTCGACCTTGTCCTTCGATCCGGAGGACACGATCGCTCTGCCCTTGTGGTGCACGTCCAGCATCAGCTTCACGGCCTTGTCCTTGCCGTAGCCGAACAGCTTCTGGAACACGTACGTGACATAGGACATCAGGTTGACCGGGTCGTTCCACACGACGGTCTGCCAGGGTGTGTCCTCGGCGACCAGCTCGGCGACCTCCTGATCACCCTGCGTCTGCTCCTGCTCGACAGGTGTGGGCGTGGTCATGGCCAACATGGTTCCACGTCCGCTGTGACCCCGCGCCGCTCCGGTTGGGTTAGCTCACCCGCCCAGCATCACCACCGGCGGGGTCGGCTCCGTGCCGGCCTGGTTGACCAGGGCAAACCGCCCGCCGACCGGCATGATCCGCGGCTCCGGGCCGAGCAGGTCGGCCGACACCAGGCCGGCCACCGACTCACCGCCGCCGGCCAGCGCGAGCGACCACAGCACCGGCGTCGGCCGCTCGTCGTCGAGCACGAGCACGTGGTCACCGTCCGGCGCGATCGACTGTGCGTCGTCGGACAGCTCGGTGGACCACAGCGGCCGACCGTCGGACAGCCGGTAGGCCAGCACGTCCTGGCCGCCGTCGTTCTGCTCGGTCAGCCCGACCAGGTCGCCCTCGTCCACGAACGTCCAGTCGATCGGCTGCGCGTCGAAGGAGTGCTCGTCGGTGTCCAGCTTCGTCCGGCCGCTCGGCGCGGACACCGCGGACGCCGGGATGGTCGCGCTGATCCGGCCGCTGTCGCCCAGCGCGTAGACGGTGTCGGTGCCGCGCGCGCCGGTCTGCGCGAGATCGAGGGTGATCGGCGCCGAGGCCAGGAACCGCAGTGAGTCGCTCTCCGGGTCGGCATCCGGCACGGCCGTGCTCCACCGCTGCTTTCCGGTGGCCGGGTCGAGATCGAGCACGTGGTAGTCGTGCTGCTGGTCGCAGTTGTCGATCAGGACGAGGGTGGCCCCGCCGGTCACCGAGTCCAGTTCGCAGTCGCCGGGCACCGGCACCGACCACAGCTGCTGGCCGGAGCGCAGGTCCCGGCCGACCAGTTCGGTCGCGGTGAGCACGGCCGCGATCGGGCCGGCCGCGGCGACCAGGTCGGCCACCGGACCGTCCGGCAACCCGTCGGTGTCGATCTGCTCGGTCCACAGCGGCCGGCCGGTGGTCAGGTCGAGCGCGACCAGCTGACCGCACCGGCCCTGTTCGCCGCCGTAGCCGACCAGGCCGACGTGCCCGTCGGTGGTCCGGCTCAGCGCACACACCACGTCCCGGCCGGGCACGGTGTAGGTCCACCGGGCTGCGCCGGTGGCCTCGGCGTAGGCGACCACCTGGTCGAGCCGGACCCGGATCAGCGCACCGCCGTCGGTCCAGCTGCCCTCGGTGGTCAGTTCGTCGCTGGTGTCGAAGGGCGCCTGCCAGACGGTGTGCAGGGTCGTGCCGTGCAGCCAGGCGTAGGTCTGCTGTCCGGCCAGGAACCCGGCGACCAGCGCGAGCACGCTGAGCCCTCGGGTGAGCCAGCCGGACCGGAACAGGCCCACGACGACCACCGGCAACGTGATCAACGCCACCGGCAGCGGCAGCAGGCTGCTCAGCACCGTGCCGCGCGGGCACGCCCCATAACGGCCCCCGCACGCGCCGCCGGCCTCGCCGGCCAGCGACACCCAGCTGTTGATCTCCACCGTCACCGCGGTGGCGAACAGCATGATCGCGACGACCAGCAGCACGCCGTTGCGTGGCACGCGGCGACGGCGCGGCGACAGTGCCGGCGGAATCGGAGGTTGGATCGGAGCGGAGGGCGGGCCGGCGGGATACTGCCCGTAGGTCACCGGCCAGACCCTATGAGCGGGATCGGTCCCGCGGTGTCGGTAAGAATCACCACACCTGGCCACTCAGGACCGAAACCGGGCCAAAACGGTGTTCTAGGCTGATGTTCATGACGGCCCCTGGCGCCAGTACGGCGCTGCTCACCGATCACTACGAGCTGACCATGCTCGCCGGCGCACTGGCCGACGGCAGCGGTGCCCGCCCGTGTGCGTTCGAGGCGTTCGCCCGCCGGCTGCCCGAGGGCCGTCGCTACGGGGTGGTCGGTGGCACCGGCCGGGTGCTCGACGCGATCGCGAACTTCCACTTCGGCGAGGACGAGCTGGCCAGCCTGGCCGCGGGCAACGTGGTCGACACGGCGACCATCGACTGGCTGGCCGACTACCGGTTCACCGGTGACGTGGACGGTTATCCCGAAGGGGAGCTGTACTTCCCCGGCTCGCCGCTGATGACCGTGCGCGGCTCGTTCGCCGAGGCCGTCGTGCTGGAGACGGTGGTGCTCTCCATCCTCAACCACGACTCGGCGGTCGCCTCGGCCGCGGCCCGGATGGTCAGCGCGGCCAACGGCCGGCCGATCATCGAGATGGGCTCGCGGCGCACCCACGAGCGGGCCGCGGTGTCCTCCGCGCGGGCCACCTACCTCGCCGGCTTCGCCTCCACGTCCAATCTGCAGGCCGGCCGCGAACACGGCATCCCGACCACCGGGACCAGTGCGCACGCGTTCACCCTGTTGCACGACAGCGAGGAACAGGCGTTCCGCAGCCAGGTCAAGGTGCTCGGCGCCAACACCACCCTGCTGGTGGACACCTACGACATCACCGCGGGCATCGACACCGCGGTCCGGGTGACCGGGCCGGAGCTGCGGGCGATCCGGATCGACTCCGGTGACCTCGGCGTGCTGGCCCGGCAGGCCCGCGACCAGCTGGACGCGCTCGGCGCGCGGAACACCCGGATCGTCGTCTCCGGCGACCTGGACGAGTTCGCCATCGCCTCGCTGCGCGCCGAGCCGGTGGACGCCTACGGCGTGGGCACGTCGGTGGTGACCGGTTCGGGCGTGCCGACCGCCGGCATGGTCTACAAGCTGGTCGAGGTCGCCGGTCGGCCGGTGGCCAAACGCAGCCCGCACAAGGAATCCCGTGGCGGTGGCAAGTCCGCGCTGCGCCGGTACAAGGCGACCGGCACCGCGCTGGAGGAGGTCGTCTACCGGGTCGGCGACGGGCTGCCCACGCCGGAGCACGACGAGCACGACCGGCAGCTGCCGATCCCGCTGCTGCGCGGCGGCGAGCCGGTGGCCGAGCTGCCGACGCTGGCCGACAGCCGGGAACGGCTGCGCGCGGCGCTGGTCAGCCTGCCGTGGGAGGGCCTGAAGCTGTCCCGGGGCGAACCCGCGCTGCCGACCACGTTCGTCTGATCGTCGGAGTTGTCGAGTCGCGGTGGAGGGCAGCATGGGTCGGGCGCTGATCGTGGTGGACGTGCAGAACGACTTCTGTGAGGGCGGTTCGCTGCCGGTGGCCGGCGGGACCGCGGTCGCCGGGGCGATCTCCGCGCACCTGGCCACCGCGGGTTACGACCACGTCGTCGCCACCCGGGACTACCACCTCGATCCGGGCGCGCACTTCAGCGCGCAGCCCGACTTCGTGCACAGCTGGCCGGTGCACTGCGTGGCCGGCAGCCAGGGCTCGTCGTTCCGGCCGGAGCTGGACGTGGCGCCGATCAACGCGGTGTTCTCCAAGGGTCTGCACCAGGCCGCGTACTCCGGTTTCGAGGGCCAGGACCCGGCCGGCGACACACTGGCCGGCTGGCTGCGCGCCCGGAACGTGGACGCGGTGGACGTGGTCGGCATCGCGACCGATCACTGCGTCCGGGCCACCGCGCTGGACGCGGCCCGGGAAGGCTTCGCCACCACGGTGTTGCTCGATCTCACCGCCGGGGTCGCACGATCCACTGTGGACTCGGCCCTGGTGGACCTGGCCGCTGCCGGGGTGACGCTGACCGGCGCCCCGCGCGTCGGCTGAACCGTTGGTCACCGCCGGGTGATCAGCGGCTCGATCACCTCGCGCCGCTCGGTGGCGTCGCGCAGCACCAGCACCGGCGGCAGTCCGGTTCTGCCGGCACAACCTGCACACCTACTGGTTGCGGCTGGTCACCCAGGGCGAGCGGACAATTGCCGACGGGGGCCCGATCCCGCCGGAGTACCCGAGCTGGGTCGGTCCCGGGCCGGCTCGGCTGTGGCACACCATCGCCACCGGCGAGGTGGTGAGCAAGTCCCGGGCCGGCGAACTCGCCGCCGCGCACTGGCCGGACCTGGCCGAACCGCTGCTCGACATCGTCGCCGCCCGGGCCGGCAGGCCGGTCGCGCTCACCGCCGACCACGGCCGCGCCGCGATCGAGTTGGGCCGGCACATCCTGGCTGACCAGCCGCCGACGGCCCCAGGTCAGCGGGTCGGTCCGCGGATTGACGGGCCCGGCCGGTAAATTCGCGGGGTGCCGGAATCCGTGAGCGTTGTGCCCGATGTCGCGACGCTGCTGCACGCCGCCGTCGACGCGGTCGGCGGCTCGGAGCGGCCCGGCCAGGTGGAGATGGCCGAGGCGGTGGCGGCGAGCATCCGCACCGGTGAACACCTGGCCGTCCAGGCCGGCACCGGCACCGGCAAATCGCTGGCCTACCTGATCCCGGCGATCCGGCACGCGGTCGCCGAGGACGCCACCGTCGTGGTGTCCACCGCGACCATCGCGCTGCAACGCCAGCTCGTCGACCGGGACCTGCCCCGGCTGGCCAAGGCGCTCAAGAAGCTGCTGGGCCGGGAGCCGACGTTCGCCATCCTCAAGGGCCGGCGCAACTACCTGTGCATGCACCGGGTACACAACGGCGCCCCCGAGGAACCCGACGACAACGCGCTGTTCGACCCGTTCGCCGCGTCGGCGATGGGCCGGCAGGTGCGCAGGCTGCACGAGTGGTCCAGCGACACCGAGACCGGTGACCGGGACGAACTCGTCCCCGGCGTGAGCGACCAGGCGTGGCGGCAGGTGTCGGTGACCGCCCGCGAATGCCTCGGACTGTCCCGCTGCCCGGTCGGCTCGGACTGCTTCGCCGAGAAGGCCAGGGCCGAGGCCGGCCGCGCCGACGTGGTGGTCACCAACCACGCCATGCTGGCCATCAACGCCCTTGAGGGCTACCAGGTGCTGCCCGAACACGACGTGGTCGTGGTGGACGAGGCACACGACCTGGTGGACCGGGTCACCTCGGTGGCCACCGCCGAACTCGGCGGCGCGACCACCGCCACCGCCGCCCGCCGGGCCGGCCGGCTGATCTCCCAGGACGTCGCCGACCGGCTGGCCGAGGCCGGCGACGGGCTGAGCCTGATGCTCACCGACCTGCCGATCGGCCGGCTGGACACGCTGTCCGAACCGCTGCGCAACACGCTGCGCGCGGTCCGCGACGCGGCGCACGCGAGCATCAGCGCGCTCGGTCCGGACCGCCCCCAGCAGAAGCAGGATGTCGAGGACGCCACTGCGCTCAAACTCGCCAGGGCGATGCTCGACGAGGTGCACGACACCGCGGTGCGACTGCTGGAAGCGTTCGAGCAGGACGACGCACACCGGCGGGACGTGGTCTGGGCCTCCGGTGACGGCATGGACCGGGCCAGTTCACTCAAGGTGGCGCCGCTGGGCGTCGGCGGCCTGCTGCGCGAGCGGCTGTTCGGCCAGCACACCACGGTGCTCACCTCGGCCACGCTGACCCTGGGCGGCGCGTTCGACACGCTGGCCCGGCAGTGGGGCCTGCCGGTCACCTCCGAACCGGTGCGCAAGGCGGAGGGCACCGCCACCGACAAGGAGCCGCCATCGGATGCGGTCAACGGTCCTAAATGGACTGGCCTGGACGTGGGATCGCCCTTCCAGCACGACAAGACCGGCATCCTCTACGTCGCCAAACACCTGCCGCCGCCCGGCCGGGACGGCCTGCACCAGTCCTATCTGGATGAACTGCGCGAGCTGATCGACGCCGCCGGTGGCCGCACCCTTGGCCTGTTCTCCTCGATGCGCGCGGCCAAGCAGGCCGCCGAGGCGCTGCGTGAGCAGAGCGACTACCCGATCCTGTGCCAGGGCGACGACTCCACCTCGCTGCTGGTGTCGAAGTTCGCCGACGACCCGAAGACATGCCTGTTCGGCACGCTGTCCCTGTGGCAGGGCGTGGATGTGCCCGGGCCGTCGCTGCAACTCGTGGTGATGGACCGGATTCCCTTCCCCCGCCCGGACGACCCGCTCGCCTCGGCCCGCCAGCGCGCGGTGGCCGCCCGCGGTGGCAACGGCTTCCTGACCGTGGCGGCGACGCACGCGGCGCTGCTGCTCGCCCAGGGCGCCGGCCGGCTGCTGCGCTCGACCAACGACCGGGGCGTGATCGCCGTGCTCGACCAGCGGTTGGCCACCGCCCGCTACGGCGGTTTCCTGCGGGCGTCGCTGCCGCCGTTCTGGGCGACGACCGACCCGGAGGTCGCCCGCGGCGCCCTGCGCAGACTCGCCGAAGCCGCCGAGGCCACCGCGTCCTGAGTCGGTTTTCTGAGCCGCACCAGCCGTTCGGGTGATCGTTTCGGACGGCGTGACCACCCGCGGCGGTGTTAGCGTCTGGCACCGCCGTTCGTCCGGTCCGGGGAGCACAGCGATGGCCACCGAATTCCTGCCCGAGCTAGACATCACCGCACCCGCCCGGCAGCGGCGGTGGACCGTGCTGCTGCGTTGGCTGCTGCTCGTCCCGCAGTTCATCGTGATGTGGGCGCTGGGCATCGCGACCGCCGTGGTCGCGGTGATCAGCTGGTTCGCCGCGCTGTTCCTGGGCCGGCTGCCCGACTGGTCGATCGCCTATCTCAGCGGTTATCTCGGGTACTACCACCGGGTCGCGGCCTACGCGCTGCTGCTGGTGGACACCTACCCGCCGTTCAGCTGGTCGTCGGGCGACCACCCGGTGAGTGTCCGGCTGGCGCCGGGACGGCTGAACCGGCTGGCCGTGCTGTTCCGGATCGTCCTGGTCATCCCGGCCGCGATCGTGCTCGACCTGATCAGCACCGGGCTGGCCACGCTGGTGTTCTTCTTCTGGCTGATCATGCTGGTGATCGGCCGCACACCGGTGCCGGTCTTCGGCGCGACCGCGGCCACCCTGCGCTACACGCTCCGGGTGCAGGCGTACTTCCTGCTGCTGTCCTCGTCCTATCCCAAGGGCCTGTTCGGCGAGCCGCACCAGGTCAACCGCGCCGGCGCGGTCGGCAGCGACACCCGGCCGCTGGTGCTCTCCAGCGGCGGCCGGGTGCTGCTGATCGTGTTCATCGTGCTGGGCGTACTCGGTTCCTTCGGCGGCGGCGACGGCGCCGAGCAGGCCAACTCCGGCAACAACCAGGTACGCAGCACGTACTAGCGCAGGCCGCGCAACACCTTGCCCTCGGTGGACAGGTAGAAGTCGTGGCTGTCGAAGCGGGGCGAGTTGGCGAAGATCAGGTACAGGTACTTGAAGTTCTCGGCGAAACCGTAGGCGGGAAACAGGTCACCCAGCGCCATCGGCGACGTGGTCACGTCGTTGATGATGGTGTAGCCGTTGGCCACCCGGGCGTTGTTCTTCATTCCCTGGAAGTACTGGTACGCGGTGGCCGCGTAGTACGGATCGTGGGTCTGGAAGTACAGATCGAAGGACCCGTTGACGTACTCCGGCCGGAACTGATTGCCTGCCGAGGTGGCCGCGAAGGTCGTGTAGTCGATCTCCTCGGGCAGCACCGGATACTGGTCGAGCACCGCGGTCCAGGACCGGTAGTACGCGTTGCCCAGCGCCGGGTTCCCTCCTGCGGCAAGGATCTCGCCGTAGAACGAGGCCAGTTCGGACTGGTTGCGGCCGACCAGTGCGCCGGTGGTGAAGTCGACCTGCTTGTACCAGGTATGTCCGTTGTAGGTCTCCACCGAGTACCTGGTCAGCGCATTGTTGAGCAGTTCGTACCAGTCGCGGCAGTCCCGGTCGCCCAGCAACGCCCAGCCACCCCACAGGTACTCGTAGAACGAGTCCACCGGCGGGTTGGGCGCCTGGTCGGTGGAGTCGGCCCAGGCGCCGGTCTCCACGTTCAGGTTGGTGGCCATCAGGTTGATCGAGGACCGCTTGGCCACCGCGACCATCAGCGCCTTCTTGGCCGCCTGGAAGTACTTCGGGTCGCCGGTCACCTTGGACAGGATGCCGAACTCAAGGATGTTCGTGCCGATCTCGGCCAGCGGCGGGGTGTTGCCGGACACCGCACCGGTGTGCAGATTGACGTACTGGTAAGGCATTCCGGTCGGCGAGGAGGTGAACGCCGGCAACAGTCGGTCGGTCAGGTCGACGGTGAGCGCGAGCAGCGCCGGGTCGTGGGTGGCCAGGTAACCGGCGAGCAGGCCGCCGACCACCCGGATGATCGCCTCGAACACGTGGAAGTCGCCGTCGATGTCGAAGTCGACGTTCTGCTTGATCCAGGCGACCCCGTCGGCGAGTTCCTGGTCGAGTTCCATCACGTAGAGCGTGTCCAGCGCCTCGATGATGGACAGGCCGATCGGGTGGCCTGCGACGAAGAACTCGTCGTAGCCGCCGGACACCGGGTGCACCTCGTCGTGGCCCCAGGCGAACTGTCGATAACCGTTCCAGGCGTGCAGAAACTCGGCCTTGATCTGGGCGGCCGCGGTCGCCGCCGGAGGCATCCGCAGCGCGGCGGCCGAGCCGGGGCCCAGCCCGATGCCGGTCGCCGCCGCGCGCAGTGGTCCGCCCAGCCCACCGGCCACGCTCAGCCCGCCGGCCATCGCCAGCGCGGTCAGCGCACCCCGCCGGGAGAACGCACGCCCGGAGATCCCACCAGCAGTCATTTCGGCCACCCTCGCTGACAACGTTGTCATACCGGAATTCGAACCGAAGTTACCGAGCGAACCCGGCCCATGACAATGGGTTCACCCGATCCTGTCCGGTGGACAACTCGTCCGAGTCAACTGTCAGCACCGGGTCCTGGGGAGGACTCAGGGCCACTGGGCGAGCACGGTCACCGTGCCCGGCGCGACCTCGGTGAAGCCCGCGTCGCGCACGGCCACCACCCGGCGGTCCCGCCAGGCCGCCACCGGATCGTCGCCGGGGTGCAGCTTGGTCCACCGATCCGGCGTGGCCACCCGGACCGAGCACCGGCAGTCGGCCGCCGCCCAGTCGGCCAGTGCCTGGTCGGCGCCGGACGCGACGAGCAGCGCGGCCAGCAGCATGCTGCCGTGACCGACCTGTGCGGCCGCCTTGCCCGCCGTCATCGGCACCGCCGGGTCCAGCCAGAGCACCGGGAAATCCGGGTCGGACGCACCCGGCTCGTCGGCCGGGAGGTCGCTGCCGGCGATCTGCAACCGGGCGACCTCGCGAGGCACCTCGCTGACCGGACCGGGCAGCAGCGCGCGCACCTGGGCGCCGGCCACCGACTCGGTGATCCCGGGCAGGTCCAGCACCGCGGTCCAGTGCGCACCGCGAGCGCGCCGGGTGACCTTGCGGATGTTGCGATGGGTCCAGTTGACGAGCACGTCGTGCCAGGGACCGCCGGGCTCGGCCAGCGGGTCGAGGCAGACCGCGAGCGCGGCGGCCGCGGCGGCCTCCAGCAGCGCGGTCCGGGCCGGCGGTTCGGCCCGTTCCAGCCGCAGCACCATCGGCATCGCCCACACCTCGTCGACGCCGGACTCGCCCGCGTCCACCGCGTCCACCGACGCGGCGACAAGTTCCTCGGGCAGCGCCAACCACTCCGCATAACGCGCGGCGAGCGGCATCAGCACGTGGTCGGGGTTCATGGTCGCGGCGACTCCAGGCCGTCGGCCGCGTCGGCGGCCTCCACCTCCGCGCGGGTCACGCCGAGCACGAACAGCACCGCGTCCAGGAACGGGAAGGACAGCGCGGCGTCGGCCACCTCTCGTAACGCGGGCTTGGCGTTGAACGCGATGCCCAGCCCGGCGGTGGAAATCATGTCGATGTCGTTGGCCCCGTCGCCGACCGCGACGCACTGGGCCAGCGGCACGTCCTCCTCCTCGGCGAACCGGCGCAGCGCCACCGCCTTGCCCGGCCGGTCCACGATCTCGCCGACGACCTGACCGGTCAGCCGCCCGTCGGCGACCTCCAGCACGTTCGCCGCGACGAAGTCCAGCCCCAGTTCCACCGCCAGCCGGTCGATCACCCGGGTGAACCCGCCGGAGACGACCCCGCAGCGGAAGCCGAGCCGCTTGAGCGTGCGGATGGTGGTCCGCGCGCCCGGGGTGAGGGTCAGGTTCGCGGCGACCTCGTCGAGCACCGACTCGGGCAGGCCGGCGAGCACCTTGACCCGGCGGCGCAGCGACTCGGCGAAGTCCAACTCGCCGCGCATGGCCGCCTCGGTCACCTCGCGGACCTCGTCCTCCCGCCCGGCGTAGGCGGCCAGCATCTCGATCACCTCGCCCTGCACCAGGGTCGAGTCCACGTCGAAGACGATCAGCCGCTTGGCCCGCCGGGCCAGGCCGGCCCGCTCGACGGCGATGTCCAGCCCGACCTGCGCGGCCACCTCGGCCAGCGCCGAACGCAGCTGCCCGTCCCCGCCCGGCGAGTCGCCGGCCACCGAGACGCGCAGCTCAAGGCCGGTCACCGGGTAGTCGGCGACCCGGGTGATGGCGTCGATGTTCGCGTCCAGCGCGGCCAGTTTGCGGGCCACCTCGGTGAAGCCGCGCGCGGTGACCGGGTGGCCGAGGATGACGATCACGTGCGTCGACTCGTGCTGGGCCACGCTGCTCGCGTCCGCGCCGACCTCCACGTCCACGTGCATGGCCACCGAGGCCATCGCCTGCTCGACCGCCTCCTGCAGGCCCTCCGGGTCCTGGTGCGCGTTGACCAGCACGCCGAGTACGAGCCGGCCGCGGATCACCACCTGCTCGACGTCCAGCAGGTGCACGCCGTGCCGGGACAGCACCGCGAACAGCACCGAGGACACGCCCGGCTTGTCCGGTCCGGTCACGGTGATCAGCACCGGGGTCGCCCTGGGATCGGTCACGTCCGTACTCCTCGCCCGTCCACACACACGGAACGAGCCCCGGACCACCACTCTGGCGGAAACCGGGGCTCGTTCATCGCTGGAGAATCAACTCAGCCGAACCGGCCGAAACTAGTCGCGACCGCCCGGGGCACTCGCCGTGGTCGGCGCACCAGCGGCGACCGCATGTCCCTTGCCGCCCTCGAAGTGCGCTTCCCGCCGCCAACGTTCGATCATGTGCGGGTAGTGCAGCTCGAACGCCGGCCGCTCCGACCGAATCCGCGGCAGCTCGGTGAAGTTGTGTCGCGGTGGCGGGCAGGAGGTGGCCCACTCCAACGAGTTGCCGTAGCCCCACGGGTCGTCGACC